>DATBAS010000257.1:0-73854 GCA_036271395.1 Kofleriaceae bacterium | reverse complement strand
GTTCCCACCGAGTCACCTACGCCGCCGCAATCGTCGCGGGTTGTACGGGCAGTTCGAGTCATATGTCACGCAGGACCTGCCTCGGGCGCACGAGATGGCTCTGCCATGGCCAGCTAGTCGCGCACTTCGTGCTATGCGAAGGCGTGTCGCCGCCTCGGAGCCGCCATGGATTGGGCTAGACGCCGGGTCCTCGTGACCGGTGGTGCCGGGTTCATCGGCAGCCACGTCGTCGACGCCCTGATCGAACGCGGCGCACGCGTAACGGTCATCGACAACTTCTCGACCGGCTTTCGCGAGCTGGTGTCGCCGCGCGAACGATTGCGCGTCGTCGAGGGTGACCTGCTCGACGTCCGCGCCGTCGCAGACGCGGTGCGAGGCACCGACTTCGTGTTCCACCTCGCGGCCAATGCCGACATCAAGGACAACCTCAAAGAACCGCGCAAGTGCATCGATCAGAACATCGTCGCGACGCAGAACGTGCTCGAAGCAATGCGCGCGGCTGGCATTCGCGAGATCGCGTTCTCGTCGACCGGTTCGGTGTACGGCGAAGCTAGCGTGCTGCCGACATGCGAAGACGCGCCGTTTCCGGTCCAGACATCGCTCTACGCGACCTCGAAGATCGCCGCCGAAGGCCTGTGCTCGTCATACGCGTACGGCTTCGAGTTTCGCACGTGGATCTTCCGGTTCGTGTCGCTGCTCGGTCCGCGTTACAGCCACGGCCACGTGATCGATTTCTGGCACAAGCTGCGCGCCGATCCGACGCGGCTTGCTGTCCTCGGCAACGGCAAGCAGAAAAAGAGCTACTTGCACATCGCCGACTGCATCGCCGCGATGTTCGTCGCGATCGAGCGCGCCGTCGAGCCCATCAACATCTTCAACCTCGGTCACGCCGATTGGCTCGCGGTCGAGGAATCGATCGCGATCATCACGCGTGCGATGAACGTGAACCCGCGCTGCGAGTACGCTGGCGGCGAGCGTGGCTGGGTCGGCGATTCGCCGCGCATCTTGCTCGACACCGCTCGGATTCGCGCGCTCGGCTGGGCGCCGACGCGCACGATCGAGGCGAGCGTGATCGACACGCTGCGCTTTCTCGACGAGCACCCATTCGTCTCGAAGCGGATGGGCTGATGGCGGCTGCCGGGACGCCACGTTGGGGCAGCCAGCCGGTCGATCTCGACGAGCACAGCCTACCTGCGCTCAAGGTGAACTTCTTGCTCGACCACACGCCCGACCGCGGTCATCTGCTCGAGGTCGGCTCGGGCGACGGCAAGATCCTGCGGACGTTCGCACGACAGCGGCCGGACCTCGTGCTCCACGGCTGCGACGTGCGCGAGTGGTCCGAGCGCGATCCGACGATCGATTTTCGCCGGCTGACGAGTAACGATCTGCCGTACGCGGATCGGTCGCTCGACGCGGCGATGATCGCCGACGTGCTCGAACACGTCGACGACCCCGAACATCTCGTCGCCGAGCTCGCGCGCGTGCTCCGGCCTGGGGGCCGATTCGTCGCGTTCGTGCCACTCGAGGGCGAGCCTCGGTCGGCGTACTCGTTGTACCGGTGGATCTTCGGCGCCGATCTCTACGTACGCACGAAAGAGCACATGCACGCGTTCACGTTCGCGCAGGTCGAGGAGCTACTGGCACCGTTCTTCGACATCGTCCACCTCGAGCATGCATATCACCCGCTCGGCCAGATCATGGACGCGACATTCTTCGCCGCCACCGCGCTGCCGCGTCTGCAAGAATTCTGGTGGCGCGAAAATCGCTATTACGCGCCCGCCGACGAGCAAACCGGTCGGTTCGCCGGCGCGCTCAATCGTCTCCTCGAGCTCGGCAACGCGATCGCGTACCGCGAGTCTCGATTGTTCGCGCGCTGGCGACTCGGCGCCGCGGGCATGTTGTTCGAGGCGCATCGCAAAGGAGCGTGACGTGGCCGTCATTCCGCCGCACAGCTTCGAGTTCACGGCGACCGCCGCGGTCACGTCCGCGCGCGCACATAACCGCTTCGTGCGCTGCCCGTCGTGCCGGCGCGATACGCCGCACTACTTGTTCCATCGCGCCGGCGTGCGGTTCGTGCGCTGCGCGAGCTGTGGCGCGGTCTACGTCAATCCGGCGCGCGAGCATCCCGTCAATTATCTCGCGATCGAACGTTCGCCGGTCACCCTCGGCGCGCGCGACCGCGAGTTGATGTGCGCCGACTTCGCGAAGCTCGTCGACCATCTCGCGCTCGATCACGAGCAGCTGCGCGGTCGGCGTCCCGCGTGCGCGTTGCTCGTCGGGCGGTATCTGCCCGAGCTCGCGACGTTGCCGGCCGCGAAGGCCATCGGGCTCCGTATCGCCGACGTCGACGACGCCGCGTTCGAAGCGCTCGCGAGTGAAGGTGACGTCGACTGGCTCGAGCCGATGTTCTCGCCGACTCCCCAGCTCGTGATCCTGCACGAGCTGCTGGAGGCGTGCAGCGATCCCGGCGCCGTCATCGACAAGTTGGTGAAGGCGCTGCCGGAAACGACGCTGTTCGCGATCACGTACACCAACTCCGATTCGCTGCCCGCGCGCATGATGCGACGCTACTGGCAGTCGTTCTTCGACTACAAGCAGGTGTTTCTCGCGACCGGTAACCTCACCGAGCTGTGTGCGCGCTCCGGCCTGGTGCTCAGGCGCCAGTACGCCGAGCCGATGACGCGCACCACCGGATACATCGGCAAGAAGCTCGCGGTGCATTCGCGGATCGTGCCGCAAGAGGTCGCGGTGCCGCTGCGCGTCGGGGCGCGCGTCGCCGTGTTCGATCGTGCCGAGCGCGATACGTCGCGCGAGAAGCTGTCGATCGTGCTGCCGGTGTTCAACGAGGCGCGTTACGCAGCCGACGTGATCGACGCGGTGCTCGCGAAGCAGCTACCGATCGAGCGCGAGCTCATCATCGTGGAGTCGAGCTCGACCGACGGCACGCACGAGATCGTTCAGCGCTACGAAGGCCGGCCCGGCGTGAGCGTGGTCTTCGAGGACCGTCCGCGCGGCAAAGGCCACGCGGTGCGCACCGGGCTCGGCCACGTGACCGGCACGATCGTGCTGATTCAAGATGCCGATTTCGAGTACGACATCGACGACTACGACGCGCTGCTCGAACCGATCCTCGCGCGCCAGGCCACGTTCGTGCTCGGCTCGCGCAGCCTCGGGCTCGACGATTGGAAAGTGCGGCGCTACGACGCGACGCCGCTGCGTGGCGCGCTACTCAACTTCGCGCAGGTCGTGTTCGCGAAGACCTACAACGCGCTGTACCAGCAGCGCGTCACCGACGTGAACACGATGTTCAAGGTGTTCCGCGCCGAGCATCTCGACGGGCTCGATCTGCGATCGAACGGTTTCGAGCTCGACATCGAGCTCGCGTGCAAGCTCGCGCTCAACGGCGCTTCGCCGATGGAAGTGCCGGTCAACTACGTCGCGCGCGGCTTTGCCGAGGGCAAGAAGATCCGATTCTGGCGCGATGCGATTCCGTCGTACCTCGCGTTCTTCCAGCATCGCTTCACGCGGTAACCGATGCGCGCCTCGTTCGATCGCGTCATCACGCCTCGCGCGATCCTCGTCGTGGGGTGGGCGCTGTTCGTGATCTACGCGTTTCCCGGCTACATGAGCTACGACTCGGTGTGGCAGCTCGTCCAGGCGCGCCACCTCGCGCCGATCAACGAGTGGCAACCGCCGCTGATGGTCGCGATCTGGCGTGTGCTCGATCACGTGGTCGCCGGGCCATTCCTGATGCTCGTGCTGCAGAGCGGCACGTTCGTGATCGGGCTCGATACGATCATGCGCCGCCTGGTTTCGAATCGCGTCGCCGCGATCGTGACGGTGGTCGTGTTGCTCGCTCCGCAGACGATCATCGTGATGGGCGTGATCTGGAAAGACGCTCAGATGGCGGGCTTCCTGCTGGCGGCGATCGCGGCACTGCTGTCGCCGAAACGCGGCTGGCGCGTCGTCGGCTACGTGCTGTTGTTTGCCGCGACCGGCGTTCGCTACAACGCCGCGGCGGCAACGCTGCCGATCGTCCTCGCGTTGTTCGCCTCACGCCCCGGTCGGCGACGCTGGCGGCACTACGTGCTCTCGATCGCGGCGTGGCTCGCGATCACCGCCGGGGCGTTGGCCGCCGACGCCATGCTTGTCGAGCAGAAAACGTATCCATGGCAGACCGCCGCCGCGCCCTTCGATATCGCCGGAGTGGTCCGCTACGCGCACAAGCTCGACGACGCACATCTGCTCGCAGATACCGAAGGCGTGCCCTGGGCCCACACCGACAAGATCCAGATTCGCGTGCGTATGGGGTACCGGCCCGACGGCAACATCCTCACGCTCAGCGACGGCCCCAATGCGGTCTTTAAGTATCCGACGACCGATGAGCAGCGTGACGCGATCGCGTCTGCGTGGAAGCGGATGGTGCTCGCACATCCGCGCGCGTTTCTTCGCCACCGCTTCGCGGTGTTTCGCGCGCTGCTCACGCAATACGCGGGCGTGTGGAGTGGGTTCGTCAATGCCCAGTGGGCCATCGACGATCTCGGCTACAAGACAACGCACTCCGCGATCCAGGCGGCGTGGGTCGGTGAGATGGAGAAGGTCGCCGACACGCCGCTGTTCAGCGGCTGGGTCTACTTCATCGTCGGCATCGTGCTGATTCCGCTGTGTCGTCGCGACCGCGTCGCCGGAGTCTTGGTCGCGAGTGCGCTGCTGTACGAGCTCGGCCTGTTTTGGGTGACGCCGGCGCTCGATTACCGATACGTGCACTGGATGGTCGTCGCGACGATCATTGCTGCGATCCGGCTGTTCGTGCTGCGCTATCGAGAAGGCGCGCTACGCTCGCATAGGTGAGCACCGCCGCCGACGAGCTGCTCGCAGAATGCATCGCGCACCCCGGCGACGATGCGCCGCGGCTGGTGTGGGCCGACGCGATCGGCGGTGAACGCGGCGAGCTCGTCGCGATTCAATGTGCGCCGCGCGAGCAGCTCTCGGCTGCGGAGCTCGCGTCGCTGAACCGCCGCGAGCGCGAGCTCTCGCGCAAGAGCCTCGCGCTCTCCGGGCTCGCGCACCTGGCGCATCGCGTGCGGTTTCGGCGCGGCTTCGTCGACGCGGCCGACTGCGATGCCGAAGCCGTCGCGAGCCGCAGCGACGAGATCCGCCGGATCGCACCGTTGATCACGTCGCTGACCGTGCGCCGCAACGTCGACCTGCGGCGCGTGGTGACCAAGCCCATCTTCGATCAGATCCGCGGGCTCGATCTGGTCGACCGGCGCGTCGCCGGCACGATCCGCGTGCTCGTCGATACCGGGGTGCTCCCTCGTCTGACCGCCCTCGGGTTCGGCGAGCTCGATTACGTGGAGACCGCCGCGCTGGTTCAGGCGGGGATCGGCTCGTTGGAGCGACTGTGGCTGCGCGACTCGACGCCGCGCGGCGAGTTGTTCCAGGCGATCGGCGAGGCGGCGACGTCACTGCGCGCGCTCGACGCGACGTCGCTGCTCGGCGGCGAAGCGCGCCAGTTCGCGACCGGCTTCACGGCGCTGACCGAGCTCGTGCTGCGCGACGCGGCGCCGCGCGCACTCGACGGCTTGCGCCCGCTGCGGGACCGGCTCGAGCGGCTCAGCATTCGCACGCGCACGATCGCGCTCGCGAGCGCCGACCTCGCACCGCTGCGCGAGCTGTCGAAGCTCCGCGTGCTCGAGATCGGCACGGTCGACGAGCTCGAGCTCGAGCAGCCGCCGCAACTGCGCGAGCTATACGTCGACGGCGCGCGTTCGCTCGTCACGCCGATCGCCGCGCTCGATCTGCTCGACCTCCGGCGGGCATCCCGCGCGATCGACGGCAGCGCGTGCGGCGGCGACGTCATGGTCGACGAGCCGGTCGTCCACGAGCTGTTGCACGTGCACCCGGCGATGCGCGGCGAGTGGCGCGTCGCGCCGGAATCGTCGTCGTTGCCGCCGGGGCGCGAAGCGTGGCTCGCCGTGATCAGCGGGCCACACACCGGCCGCGTCATCGAGATCGGCGAGCACGACTACGTCGGCTTCGGCATCGGCATGCTGCGCGACATCGGCGCCGATGCGTCGATCACGTGGCACGAGACGGCACACATCTTATCGACCGCGACCGGACGCGAAGCTCGTTACGCGCCGCGCGGCACGCTCGCCGACGGTGAGCTGATCGAGCTCGATGACGTGCGCGTGCGATTCTTCACCGGACCGAACGCCGGTGCGCGCGCCGGCGCGGTGGCAAAAGCGGCCGTGTCTTGACACCGTAACCTTCGCGCCACGCGGCGGCGCAAACCCGGGGTAGAGTCGCGCGTCGTGCGCCGTCTGATCGTTGCTGCGCTCTGCATCGCCGCCGCGGCGTGCGGCGATAACGAGCTCGGCATCGGCGAGCCGCTCGCACCCGGCCGCGACCTCGTGTTGATCGCGCATCAAGACGACGATCTGTTGTTCATGCAGCCCGACGTGATCGAGGCCGTGCGGCGCGGCACCGGCGTGACCAACGTCTATGTCACCGCCGGCAACGACAACAAAGGGCCAGGCGCCGCCGACCCGCGCTATCAAGGCCTCAAAGAGGCGTACGGGGCCGCCGCCGGCGACATGAATTGGGACTGCGGCTGGATCGAGATCGCCGGCCACGTCGCGCAGCACTGCCGGCTCGCCGCCGAAAACATGTCGCTGCTGTTCTTGGCGTATCCCGACGGCGGCGAAGAGGGCCAGTTCGCGGGCAGCTTGCTGCAGCTGTGGAACGGCACGATCAAATCATCGACGACCGTCGCCGATCGTACCGCGGTCTACGACCAACCCGGCCTGATCGCGACGATCGCCGAGATCATCGGCGACGTGCAGCCGCGCGTGATCCGCACGCTCGACGTCACGTCGAACCACGGCCACGATCACGTCGATCACATGATCGTCGGCGCGCTCGCGCTGCTCGCGGTCGCGACGACGGCACAGCATCCAGACATCGTCGATTACCGCGGCTACGACAGCGTCGGCGAGCCGATCAACAAGATCGGCCCGATCTTCGACGAGATCCACGCGATCCTCGGCCGCTACGAGGCGTGCACGTCGAAGTGCGGAGCGTGCGGCACGTCGTGCACGACGTTCGACAAGTCGCATAACGATTGGCTCGGCCGGCGCTACGCGTTCGGGTTTCGCCGCGATGGTAGCGGCCTGCTCGCGCAAGCTGGCGCGTGCTTGTACGAGAACGGCCAGCTCGGCGATTGCACCGGCGCGCCGGTGTGGTCGCTCGATCGCGCGGGCGAGCTGACCGCCGGCGGCAGCTGCTTGGCCGCGCTGCGCGACGGCACGGTCGGCGTGCTCGACTGCGACGGTGCACCCGAACAGCACTGGTTCTTCGACGACGAGGGCCACGTGTGGTCGGCGGTTCCGCCGGTGCCGCAGGCAAACATGGAGTTCGCGCACCTGAACTGTTTGACCGCGACCGGCGTGTCGCTGTGCGGGATGGGCAACGCGCCGACGTGGCAGCTGTTGCCGCTGCTCGCGACGACGAGCCGCGCGAGCATCGCCATCACCGCGAGCGGGCGCGCGGTGCGGCTCGGCGATCTCACCGGCGATGGGCTCGCGGATCTGTGCAGCGTCGACGTCGGCGGCACGCTCGCGTGCGCGCCCGGCGACGGCGCCGGCCATTTCGGCGCCGCGGTGACGGTCGCCACGCTCGCGATCGATCCGGACAGCCTCGCGATCGGCGACATCGACGGCGACGGCATGCCCGATGCGTGCGGCCGCTCCGATGCCGGTACGATCTGCGCGCTCGCCGCGACCGGGTTCGCGAGCGAGCAGCTCACCACGACGTTCGGCGCGAGTGATTCGCGCCCCGATACCGCGGCGTCGCTGCAGGTCGCCGCGACGAGCGTGTGCGGCGCCGACGCGACCGGCGTGACGTGCGCGACCGCCAAGCTCAGCTTCCAGTCGGCGCTGCTCTCGACGTGGCCAGCCGCCGACGCGATCGTGTGGCCCGGCGACCTCGACGGCGATGGCTCGGCCGATTGGTGCTCGACCGGCAGCGCCGGGCTCGCGTGCGGCGTCGCGGCCGAGACCGGCGTGACGACCGACGGCGTGCCGTGGATGTACTCGAACGGCGGCACGGCCGAATCGGTGCCCGGCGATCCCGCGCTCACCGCGGTCGCCGACATCGACGGCGACGGCAACGCGGATCTATGCGCGGTGATCGGCAACGACGTGCAGTGCGCGCGCAGCCAGGGCCGCGGGTTCGGGCCGCTCGTGACCATCATGACCGCGCCATCGGCACCGGTCGCGGTGTGGCTCGGCGATCTCGACGGCGACGGCCGTGCCGACACGTGCGTCGACCTCGGCGACACGATCGCCTGCGAAATTCGTTAGCGTCCGAACACGCGCTCGACGTCGGCGCGCGTCGACGGGCCACCGTGGCCGAGCATGAACGTCTCGACGCCGGCGGCGAGCAATTGATGGATTCGCTCGTGCACCTCGACGAGATCGTCTTGATAGAAGTGCTCTTCCGGCTCGCTGCGATGCACGTAACCCGCGAGCGCGCCGCCGCGAAACAAGTCGCCGACGAACGCGAGCTTGCCGCCCTTCGCGATCACGACGAGCGAGCCGGCGGTGTGGCCCGGCATCGCGACGACTTCGGCGTCGATGCCGCACGCATGTAAATCGTACTGGCCGGTCTCGGGCACGCGAACGTCGGGCCAGAACGCGTCGAAGCGATGCGGGATCAGCGGCTTGAGGATGAAGCGCGCGAAGAAGCTCGTCGGATGGAGCTCGCCGTGATCGCCGTTGATCGCGCGCATCAAGTCGCCGCTGCCGGCGATGATCGAGATGCCGCGCTGCTGTAGCGCGCGCGCGTTACCGGCGTGATCGGCGTGGACGTGCGTGACGACGGCACAGCTGACATCGGCGAGCCGCACGCCGAGCTTCGCGAGCCCGGCTTCGAGATCGTCGAGATCGCCGGGCGAGCCGGTGTCGATCAACACGACGTGGCCGCCGATGATCACGTGGACGTTCGACAGCGACAGCGCGACCGTGCCGACCGACATGCCGTGGACATCGCGCGGCACCGTGATCGCCGGTGCGGGGCGGCACGCGGCGAGCGCGAGCAGGACGAGGCTAGCTGCGCCGCGCAAGCTGCTCGAATTTCTCGAGCACGGCCGCCGCGACGTTGCGGTGCTCGAGCCGCGCGATGTGACGGATGCCGGTCGGCGACGTGATGTTGAGCTCGGTGAGCATGCCGCCGATCACGTCGAGGCCGACGAAGACTTGGCCGTGCGATTTCAGGAACGGCGCGAGCTCGGCGACGATCTGGTGATCGCGCGCGTCGAGATCGGCCTGCACCGCGCGGCCGCCGACGTGGAGGTTGCCGCGCGCTTCGGCGGCTGCTGGGACGCGCAGCACCGCGCCCATCGGCTCGCCGTCGCACAGCACGATGCGCTTGTCGCCGTCGACGACCTCGGGCAGAAACCGCTGCGCGATCGTCCAGCGCGTGCCGCCGCCCGTCGAGGTTTCGATGATCGAGCTCGCGTTCGGATCGCCCTGCTTGACGACAAAGATGCCCAAGCCGCCGAACCCGTCGACCGGCTTGACGACGATCGTGCCGCCCTGCTCGGCTTGAAATGCGCGGAGGCGTTCGACCGAGCGCGTGACGATCGTCGGCGGCGTCAGGTGCGGGAAATTCAGCACCGCGAGGTGCTCGTTGAGCTCGCGCAGCCCGCGCGGATCGTTGACGAGCAACGTCTTGCCGCGCGCGTGATCGAGGATCCACGTCGCGTGCAGATACGCGACGTCGACCGGCGGATCCTTGCGCATCAGCACGATGTCGAAATCGCCGAGGCGGCGCGCGGCGCGCTCGCCGATCCGAAACGCCCGCGCGGGCATCTCGGCTTCGACGACCTCGGTCGGCACGGCGTCGACGACGGCGTCGTTGCCGACCAGCCCGAGGTGCTCGAGCTGCGCGGTCCACACGCTCCATCCGCGCGCGACCGCTTCGAGCATCAGCGCGTACGACGTGTCGCCGGCGAGCCCGAGCCGTTCGAGCGGGTCGAGGATGAAGAGCGCCTGCACGCTCGAACTGTAACGTACAATCGCGACGTGATCGTCGCCGTCGCTCCGATCGTTCCGCCCGACGGCACGTACGCGTGGCAGTTCTATCTGATCAACGACGATGACGAGCCGATCGAATCGGGCGCCGTCGACACGATGAGCTACGAATGGGGCGACAACGCGACCTCCGAGCGCGTCGGCACGAGCTTCGGCGCGATCCCGCCCGGCACCGCGCTCGCGATCCATCGCGAGCTCGACACCGAGATGCGCACGTCGATCACCGGCCGCGTGACGATCGGCGGCGTCGAGCAGCCGTTTGGCGCCGAGTTCGGCCGACTTTATGCGCCCGGATCGTGCACGCTCGTGCCGATCCCGATTCTCGGTGCGCTCGGCATGCTGCCGCTGCGCGAATGAACGCCGCGGTGTCGAGGATTCGTCAGATCCACCACTCGCAGCGCGGCGAGTCAGCGAGTTCGACGCGGCACGTCGGTTGCTGAATGCCGGCACATGCTCGCGCGCTGCCTCGTCGTCGCCGGTCTCGTTGCTGCGAAGCCCGCATTTGCCGACGCACCGGTCGATTCGTATCGCCTCGAGGTCGCGGGCGCGGATGCCGCCGTCGTCGGCGCACTCGCACTCGGCCACAATAGCGACGCCGTCATCGAGCTCTCGATCGCGACCTATGCGCTCGCCGGGCCGATCATCCACGCCGTACACGGCCGCTACGGAACAGCCGCCGGGTCGTTGTTCATGCGCGCCGCGCTGCCGTTGCTCGGCGGTGTGCTCGGTTACGCGCTGACGGCGGGGACGACGAGCAACGGCGGCGGCGAGCCGGCACTCGAGGGCGGCGCCGGCGGTGCGATCGTGGGTGTGGTCGCCGGCGCGGTTGCGGCAAGCGCGATCGACATCGGCGTGTTCGCGAAGGGCGACGGCGGTTTGCCGCGTCTCGCGCCTGCGATCACGCCGACCGCGCACGACGGCATGACGTTTGGCGTCGCCGGCCGCTTCTGATGAATGAACCACGTGGCGCCCGCGTTGTTTACGCATGATCGGGGGCCAGCACATCGCGCGGGACGAAATTCGCAGCTATCGATTGAGCGCGCGGTTGCTCCCCGCAACGCACGGTGTCGCGGGCGGAATCATCGACGTGTCGTCGATCATCGATTTCTGGCACGCGCTGCGCGGCGATCGCTCGGAGATCCGACTCAGCTGCGAGTTGATCGGCGAGCACCAGCGCGTGACGCTCGACGACTGCTTCGCGATCGACGAGATCTTGCACCGCATCGGGCCGCGCCTGCTCGCGAGCGCACGCGACCAGCTCGGCCGCGACCGCGTCGCGACGTTCGGCCGGCTCGCGCTTGCGCGGCACGGCGTGCAGTGGGAGACGCGCGATCCGATCGCGTTCGAGGCGGTCGACCAGATCTCGCTCGTCGACACGACGCCGGTGCAGCTGTTCGTGCACGCGAAGCACCGCGCGTGGCCGTACGCAAAGCTCGCGCTCGCCGCCGTGCCGAACGTTCTCGCGATGCTCGCGCTCGCCGCCGAGCTCGGCTATCGCGTCCGAGGCCGCGAGCTGCTCCAGCTCACTTGCAGTTGAGCGAGACGCTCATCGGCGGGCTACGCCGCCGGGGGCTCGCCGGGCTCGTCGCCGCCGACCTGGACCTTGGTCGGCAACAGATGCTCGAGGCCGTGCTTGCGCAACCGGTAGTACAGCGTGGAGCGATTGATGCCGAGCATGCGCGCGGCGCTCGCGATGTTGCCGCGCGATTTCTCGACCGCGGCGACGATCTCCTTGCGCTCGCTGTCGAGCAAGCGCTCGGCAAGGCTCCTGCCGTCGTCGGCGTGAGACGCAAGCGCCGGCGCGAGCGGGACTGCGACCGGTCCGCTGCCGGTCGATGCGACCGGCGTCACCACGCGGCGGCCGAAATCGAGATGGGCGGCTCCGAGCGCCGCGCCCTTCGCGAGGATCATCCCGCGCTCGACGATGTTCTCGAGCTCGCGCACGTTGCCCGGCCAGTTGTACTCGCGCAGCTTCGCGAGCGCGTCGGCCGTCGCGCCCATCGGCGACTGGCCCATCTGGCGCGCGAACTTCGCGACGAAGTGACTGACGAGCACGGGCAGATCCTCGAGCCGGTCGCGCAGCGGTGGCAGGTTGATCGGAAACACGTTGAGCCGGTAGTAGAGGTCCTCGCGGAACTCGCCGTCCTCGATCATCTTCTCGAGGTTGCGGTTGGTCGCGCTGACCACGCGCACGTCGACCTTGATCGTCTCGTTGCCGCCGACGCGCTCGAGCTCGCGCTCTTGCAGCGTGCGCAGCAGCTTGATCTGCACTTCCATCGGCAAGTCGCCGACCTCGTCGAGGAACAGCGTGCCGCCGTCGGCGAGCTCGAAACGGCCGCGCCGGCGCTCGATCGCGCCGGTGAAGCTGCCCTTCTCGTGGCCGAACAGCTCGCTCTCGAGCACGCCGGGCGCGAGCGCGGCGCAGTTGACGCGCACGAACGGCTTGGACTCGCGCGGCGAGTTGATGTGGATCGCGTGCGCGACCAGCTCCTTGCCGGTGCCGGTCTCGCCGCGCAACAACGTCGTCGAGCTCGTTGGCGCGACCTGCTCGACCTTCGCGAGCACTTCTTTAAGTGCCGAGCTCTCGCCGATGATGTTGCCGAAATCGAACTCGCCGTGGAGCTGCTGGTTGAGGTAGCCGGTGTACTCGGCGAGCTGCGCCGATAGCCGCTTGTTCTCTTCCTGCAGGTGATAGCGCTCGATCGCGTACTGCAGAACCCCGCGCACTTCCTGGGCGTCCCACGGCTTGGTGATGTAGCGATAGACCTGCCCGAGGTTGATCGCTTCGATCAGCACATCGACGTCGGTGAACGCGGTCAAGATAATGCCGACGGTCTCCGGCATCTTCGCGCGGACCTCGCGCAGCAGCTCGACGCCGGTCATTTTCGGCATGCGCTGGTCGGTGACGATCACCGCCACAGGCTTCTCGGCCAGGATCTGCAGCGCTTCCGGGCCCGACGTCGCGGTCAAGATGTCGAACGTCTTCCGGAAGTTGAAGCGGAACGCGTCGAGGTTGTCCTGCTCGTCGTCGACCACGAGGATCGGGTAGCGCTTCGTGTCGAGCGTCACTGGAACGCTTCTTCGTACCACGAGCATGTCGGAAATTGGCGGCCGAAACCGGCGTCCTCTAGCATTTCGGGAATGCCGCTCGCTCGTCGTATCCGCCGTCCCAAGCCACCGCCGCGTAAACCGATGGCGGTCGCGCGCCGCGTCTCGCTGTTTGCACGCGAAGTCTCCGTTCGGCTCGCGCCGGTCGCGGTCGGGCTGCTCCACGACGCCGCCCGCGTGATGCACGAAGGCGAGCTGGTCGGCGATCTCTACGCCGGCTCGACGATGATGACCGTCGATCTGTCGCGTACCGCCAATCTGATCAGCGACCCGCCCGACGCCTCGACCGCGCAGCGCATCGCGTTCCTGTACGCCGCCGACGATCGGTGTCGCGAGCACGCGCGCCGCATCGCGATCGCCGAAGCGCGTCGCGCCGCGGGGTGCGATCTGAGCATGCCGCACGTCGACGTCGAGAGTCGCGCGCGCGGTTCCGAGCTGCACTTGAGCCTGAACGTCGAAGCCAAGAGGTCCGTATGATCGAGCTGTACAGCATCCGCGATGTGTCCCGCATTCTCGCCGTCCAGGAAGCGCGCCTGCGCTACTGGATGCAAACCGGCTTCGTCGGGCCGACCGTGCGTAAAGGCGGTCGCTTCTATTACACGTTCACCGATCTCGTCGCGGTGAAGTCGGCGAAGGACTTGCTCGCCGCGAACGTCTCGCTGCAAGCCGCGCGCAAGGCGGTCGCGGCGCTGAAGAAGGCGCTGCCGGGCGACACGCATCCGGCGTCGAAGCTGCGGGTGTGCAGCGATGGCCAGACGATCGTCGCGCTCGCCGACGACATCGCGTTCGAGCCGATCGGCGGCCAGATCGTGATGGCGTTCTCGCTCGCGAGCTTCGGCGAGCACGTCACCGAAGTGCTCGCGATGCCGCGCGTCGATCCGAACGTCAACGCACCGGTGCCGGTCGAAGATAGTCCGACCGAGGCCAACGGCGGCACGACCGCGTATCGCCATTTCATCGAGGCGTGCGCGGTGATGGATCGCGGCGAGCTGCAGACGGCCGAGCACTTGTTCCGCCAAGCCATCGATCTCGAGCCGAACATGGCCGCGGCGCTGACCAACCTCGGCAACCTCGTCTATCGCCAGGGCGAGCACGACGAAGCGCGCCGGCTCTACGAGCGCGCGCTCGATCACGATCCGCTGCAGTCCGAGGCTCGCTACAACCTCGCCAACTTGCTCGCCGATGCCGGCGAGACCGAGCTCGCGATCTCGGAGCTGCGCCGCGTGTGCGCCGCGAGCCCCGAGTTCGCCGACGCGCACTACAACCTCGGGCTCATGCTCGCGAGCATCGGCGGTGCGGCACAGGCGAAGAAGCACCTCGAGCGCTACCTCGAGCTCGATACCGGCTCCGATTGGGCCGACCACGCGCGGTCGTATCTCGATCAGCTCGCGGCCTGATCACGCGAGCGGGTTGACGACGGTGATCCCGCAACCGTCGAAATCGCGCACGTTGCGCGTCGCCGACAGCAGACCGTTGATCGTCGCGGTCGCCGCGATCAGCATGTCGGCCCGGCCGCGCACTTTGCCGCGCGGGGCGAGCTGACCGCGCAGGACACCGGCTGTAGATGTCGACGCTCGTGCCGGCTGCTACCCTACGTGCGTGAAACAGCGGCTCCGGTTCGGTCGCGCGGTATCGCTCGGCAGCGTCGCGTTGCGCGGCGCGACCGGCGGCAAGCTGACGTACGTCGTGCCGGCATTCGGCAAGCAATGCGTGTGCTGCAACGCCGACACGCTCGGCCGCACGCAAGACTTCGATCCGAGCACCGATCGCGTGAAGGCAGATCCGATTCCGATGCCGGTGTGCTTCGCGTGCAAGGACCACGCGCTCGACACGCCGTTCGCGCCGATGATGCAGGCGTCGTTGCTTTGCATTGGCATCGCCGCGACCGCGCTCGGCGGCTTGTACGCGGCCGAGCGGCCCGGCGATTCGTTTCTGAAGTGGATGATGGTCGTCGGCGTCGGCCTCGTCGTGATCGCGATCGCGTGGATGCGCGCGTCGAGCAAGCGGCGCAAGGCGGCGCGGGTCGGCGGTCATCATCCCGGCCTCGCGTTGGGGCTGTCGACCGGCGCGACGCTGCTCGACACCGACAACGAGACGCTCGTCGAGGATCTGCTCGAGCGCGACAAGAGCGCGACGCGGCTGCCGACGCCGCTGTTCTGGCGGCTGCGCGGCGAAGGCATGCCGAAAGCCAGAGTCGTGAAGCGCGACTAAATCAGCTCGCCGGGAGAACCATCGTGCCGAGCCCGCGCAGCATCAAGTAGCCGTAGACGTACGGCGCGATGAACAGCACCGCATCGATCCGATCGAGGATGCCGCCGTGGCCCGGCAACAACGCGCCCGAGTCTTTGACGCCGACCGAGCGCTTGATCAGCGACTCGGCGAGATCGCCGAGCTGGCCGAGGATGCCGCCCGGAATCGCGATCAGCGCGACGTCGTACCACTCGAGCCAATCGGCGTGGACGAGCTTGAGCACGACGACACCGACGACCGAGCCGGCGATGCCGCCGTACGCGCCGGCCCACGTCTTCTTCGGGCTCACCGCTTCGTAGAGCTTCGCTTTGCCCAAGAACCGTCCCGCGAAGTAGCCACCGGTGTCGGCGAGCCACGCGACGATCAGCACGAGCAGCACGGTATCGCCGCCTTGCTTCGGATCGATCAGCTTGAGCTTCGCGAGATACATCGCGAGAAAGCCGCAGTACACCGTGCCGGCGACGGTCGCCGCGAACCGACTGGCGACGCTCGGAATGTCGCGAAATCGGAACAGGTAATACAGGCCCGGCGCGATCACGACGAACGCGGCGACGAGCCCCGGCGCTTCCATCGACAGCCACCGAAAGTGGCCGAGATGCCCGTGGTTCTCGGCCAGGAGCGTCAGCGGGTCGGTCCAGTAAAATGCGAGCGTGGCGAAGCCACCGAGCACGAGCGCCGCGCCGCGATCTGTTTTGGGCAACGTCATGCCGAAGAACTCGCGCATCGCGAGCAACGACGCCGCGAACATCAGCGCCCACGTCGGCTCCGGGCGGTGGAAGTAGAGCACCACCAGCAAGATCGGCACGGCGATGACCGCGACCAGGAAACGCTGCGCGAGATTGCCGAGTGCCAAGAGGGCCGCAGCTAACTACACGTCGGACGAATCGGCAAGCTGCGCGGACGTCAGCCCGAAGCGCCGCTCGCGCGCGGCGTAGAGATCGAGACACTGCGCGAGATGCTCGCGTCGAAACTCGGGCCACAGCACGTCGACGAAGATCAGCTCGGCGTACGCGAGCTCCCACAGCATGAAGTTCGACACCCGCTGTTCGCCCGACGTGCGGATGAGCAGATCGAGTGGCGGCAAGCCGGCGGTCGGCAGGTAGCCGCCGAGCCGATCCGCACCGAGGTCTTCGACGCGAAGCGTACCGTCGATGATGTCGCGGGCTGCCGCACGTGCCGCACGTGCGATCGATTCGCGCCCGCTGTACGACAGCGCGAGCGTCAACACCATCTTGGAGTTAGAACGTGAAACGGCTCGCAATTCTTCCAGCGGATCGCGCACGAGCGGTGGCAGCCGCTCGACGTCGCCGAGCGCTTCGAGCCGGATGCCGTTGTCGAGGATTTCGGCGCGCTCGTCGCGCAGGTAGTCGCGCAACAGCTCCATCAAGCCGTGCACTTCGGCGACCGGCCGCGCCCAGTTCTGCGACGAGAACGCATACAGCGTCAGCGCTTCGACGCCGCGCTCGCGACACGCGCGCGTGATGTCGCGAACGCTCTCCGCACCCGCGCGATGACCGTCGAGCCGAGGCTGTCCGCGCAGCTGCGCCCAACGCCCGTTACCGTCCATGATGATGCCGATGTGCCGGGGCAGGTCGATGGCGGTCATCGTTGCGGGTGCCCCATTGATCTCGTACGCTCGATGGAAGCCATGGGGATTTTTTCCAGACTCGGGACGCTGATCAAGTCGAACATCAACGACCTCATCACGAAAGCCGAGGATCCGGAGAAGATGTTGGGGCAGGTGCTGCTGGAGATGCAGCAGCAGCTCGTCGAGGCCAAGAAGGCCGTCGCGATCGCGATCGCCGACGAGAAGAAGCTCCAAAAGCAGTACACGGCAGAGACCGATAAGTCGAAAGAGTGGGAGCGCAAGGCGATGGTCGCGGTGCGCGCGGGCGACGACAACCTCGCGCGTCAGGCGCTCGCACGCAAGCAGGAGCACGAGACGATCGCAACTCAGTTCCAACAGCAGTGGATCAGCCAGAAACAGGCGGTCGAGAAGCTGAAGGACGCTCTGCGCCTGCTCAACAACAAGATCGAAGAAGCGAAGCGCAAGAAGAACATCCTGATCGCGCGCAAGAAGCGCGCGGAAGCTCAGCAGCAAATCGCCAACACGATGCAGGGCCTCGGCGATACCAGCGCGTTCGACACCTTCGATCGCATGGCCGAGCGGATCCAGCTGATGGAGGCCGAGGCCGAAGCGGGCGCCGAGCTTGCCGGCGAGCTGTCGGGCGACACGCTCGAATCGCAGTTCCGCCAGCTCGAGTCGGGGCATGGTGGCACCGACGACGAAGCCCTCAACGAGCTCAAGGCAAAGATGGGGCTGCTCGAGGCGCCGAAGGGCGACTCGGCGAAGCAGCTTTCGGCAGGCGCGGCTGGAGCGGCGAGCCCGGGCGGTAAAGACGAGCACAAGGCCAGCTCCGACAAGGAGCTCGGCTCGTCGCTGACGGCCGAAGACTTGAAAGAGCTCGAAGACCTCGACCTGTCCGAGCTCGACAAAGACAAGAAGTCGCCCTAGCTGCACTGGCGCCGCTGTCAGAGGGCGCCACAGCGACTGTGAAGCGGCGTGGACAGCGTGCGCGTAAAGCCGCGCAGCTGCTCGATCGCGCGTGGTCTCCGACGAGGATCGACCCTTGCACTGCATCGCGCGCATGCGGTTGATGCGCCTGGTGTTGTTCGTCGCGCTAGCCAGCGGAACCGCGTTCGCCGGCTCGAAAGTTCCCCTGCGCGTCGTGCGCGTGATGCCCGACACGAACCAGGCGCTGCTCTACGACAAGACCCAAGGTACCCACGTGCTTGTCGAGCTCGGCAAGTCGATCGATGGCTACGTCGTCTCGGACATCGATGAGGATGAGGTCACGCTGACGACCGACTCGGGCGGCGAGGTCGTGCTCGCCGCGCCCGACTGGCATCACCACGAGTCCACGAAGCCGGCTGAAAGGCCGTCGGCTCCGCAGGATCCGTATGCCGCCGATGCTCCGCAAGATCCGTACGGCGAGCCGGCTGTTCGCGTGGTCGAGGCGCCGAACGCGACGGCGGCGACCGCGCCGGCGCCGACCAACGTTCCGGCGGTTTCCGCGGCTGCGCCGCCGACGACGACCACCGCGGCTGCCGCTGCGCCGACGACCACGACTCCGACGCCGACGCCGACGCCGACGCCGACTGCGACGACGCCGACTCCGACTCCGACTCCGACCGCGACTCCGACCGCGACGGCGACTCCGACCGCGACGGCTACTCCGACCGCGACGACGGCGCCTGTGCTCGCGCGCGCCGACGTCAATGCTGCGCTGTCGAACTTCGGCAAGCTCGCGGCGTCGCTGCATGGCGAGCTCACGCCCGATGGCGCCAGGCTCGATGCGATCGCGCCGGATTCACTGTTCGCTAAAGCCGGGCTTCGCGCCGGCGACCTGATCGCGTCGGTCGATGGCCAGCCGCTGCGCTCGTTGGACGACGCCGCGTCGCTTTACGCCCGCGCCGGCGGCGTGAAGAGCCTGACGCTCGCCGTGATTCGAGCCGGAAAGCCGCTGACTCTGCGCGTAACTATCCAGTAGCCCCCTAGCTCGGCTACGATTGCGGCCGGTGAGGCTCGAGCTACGGCTGAACAACCAATCGGAGTGGATCCGAATCTTCGATCCGCGCGATTGGACGATCTTCGTCCCCACCGAGACCGCGATCGATACCGGCTCCACGCTGCGGATCGATCTCGACGTCGGCGGCTGGTCGGTCACGCTGCGCGGCACCGTCGTCGGCCAGCGCGAAGAGCCCAACGGCGTCGTCATCGCGATCGGTGCGACCGAGCGCGACAAGATCAACTACCTCAACGGCTTCGTCCGCGGCGGCCTGCTCAACCTGCGCGAAAAACGCCGGCTACCGATCAAGCTGCAGGTGACGTACGGCGCCGTCGAAGGTCCGGCGAATACGTTCACCAAGGACATCAACGAAGAGGGTTTGTTCCTGTTCACCGATAACCCGCTGCCGGAGACGTCGCAGATCCACATGCTCGTCAACGTGCCCGGCAAGAATCAGCCGCTGTCGCTCGTCGGCAAGGTCTCGCACACGATCACCGATCACGACGACGAACCGCCCGGGATGGGCGTGGTGTTCGACCTCGACGACGCGCAGCGCGAGTCACTCGCCGGCGTGATCAAAGAGCTCGAAGAAGCACTCGAGCGCGGTGCGCTGCCGACGCCGGTCACCGACTGACGGCACTACCGCCCTGCACGCACGAGCCGGCGTCGTGCTTGCCGTCACAGGCGAAACATTCGGCGAGCATGTTGCGGGCGCAGTCGCTCTGGCTCTTCCGCGTGTATTTGGCGCACTCCGTGACATCCGTATGGCCGCGCTCGGGGCAACTGCCGCCGCACGGATCGCTGTCGTAGTCGAGCTCGTCGACCACGAACGCGCCGCCGCTGATCCGGCCGAGGGCGCCGATGCCGACCAGGCTATCGATGCCGCGCACCCATTGGTGAAACACGAACGGCTGGTTGGTCGCGACCGCGTCGGTGACGCAGCGGAGCGCCTCGGCGACTTGCGCCGGAGTCGCATCGGCGCCGAGCTCGCCGCAACGCGCGACCGAGAGCCCCGCACTCGACTGCTTCAGCACGGAGAGCGCCGAACAATCCGGCAACGACGCGCGATCGATCCGGAATGGCCGCGCGACCGCAGGGTCGGCCACGTTCGACGGCGCGATCGGCGCCGGAGTCTGCGGCGGTGGGTTTCGGCACGCCGCGGCGACGAGCACGCACCAGAGTGATCTCCGCATCGTTCGAGCATGACACCGGCCGGTCTCGCGTAGTTGCGAAGTCACCCCGCGGATGGCACCGTGCGTCGGTGGCAAGAAGCTCGCGCGCGGCACCTGCCGCGCCCGTCGCATGGCGCGACGGCGTTCACCTGACGGGGACGCCGATCTGGTGCGATGCGCGACGCCGCCGCGACGTGTGCTTCGCATCGTCCGCCGATCGCGTCGCCACGACCGGTCACGGCAAGCTGATCGCGACGCCGACCACGCTCGCGCTCGTCGACGCAGCCGCCGATGCCGGCAACCTCGCGGTGCCGCTGCGCAAGCCGTTCACGCTCGGCACGCTGCGGCTCGAGTTGCTCGCGTCGGGCCGCTGCATCGGCGCCGCGATGCTGCACGTCGATGCGCGCGGCCGCACCGCGCTCTACGCCGGGCCGATCCGCGTACCCGAGGCCGATGTACGCGCGTGCGACGCGCTCGTCGTCGCGGCGCCGTTCGGCGAAGCGCATCACGTGTTTCGGCCGCGCGCCGAAGTTGCCGAGCGCGTCGTCGCGTGGGTGCGCGCCGAACGCGTCGCGAAGCACGTACCGATCGCGGTCGTCGACACGCCCCTCGACGGGCTCGAGGTCGCCGGCATGCTCGCCGACGCCGGCTTCGCCGTGGCTGCCGGCAAGTCGATCCGCGATGCCGCCGCCCGTCTTCCGGAAGTCGGCGCGCGCCTCGTCGCGAAAGACGCCGACGTGATCGTGCGCACCGAACGCGATCGCATCAAGAGCTCCGCGCCGACGGCATTGATCGCGGGCCGCGCGATCGACCGACACGCGTACGCGCTCGGCTTTGCGTGGCCGTTCGCGGCAGGTCGCGCCGAGCTCCTGGCGTGGATCGAGCACACGCGCGCGAAAGAGATTTTCGTCACCGGGCCGTGCGCCGAGGCGATCGTCGCCAAGCTCAACGCGCGCGGGAGGAGCGAGGCGCAGCGCGCGCGCGTGCTCGGTCCGCCGACGCAGATGACGTTGTTCGAGGCAGCGCGTTGACGATCCGCACCGAGATCGTCGTCGCCAACGCCCGCGACGGCGGTTGGTGGTGGCGGTTGCCGCTCGTCGCGATCATCTGGCTTTGCTTCGCGCTTCCGGCGATCGCCGCGTTGATCGTCGTGACCACGCTGCGCTCGTGGGCCCGCGAGCTGCCCGACGTGCCCGATCTCGACGCGTGGCGCGCCGGCGCAAACCAGACGACGCTCGTGCTCGCCGCCGACGGCACGCACCTCGCCGAGTTGCCGTTTCGCGACGGCCGCACCGTCGGGCATCGTTCGCTCGCGCCGCTGTCGGCGATGCCGCGAAACCTCGTGCTCGCCGTGCTCGCCGCCGAAGACGTGCGCTTTCTCGATCACAAAGGCGTCGACTACACGGCGATCGCGCGCGCCGGTTGGATCAACTATCAGGCCGGCCGGGTCGTCGAAGGCGCGTCGACGATCACGCAGCAAGTCGCGCGCAACTTGTTGCCCGAAGACATCGGCACCGCGCGCACGCTGCGCCGCAAGGTCCGCGAGGCCCTGCTCGCCCGAGCGCTCGAGAAGCGCTGGAGCAAGCGCGACGTGCTCGAGACGTACCTCGACTTCGTGTTTCTCGGCGAAGGCGCGTACGGCATGGTCGCGGCCGCGCGTGCGTACTTCGACAAGGACGTCGGCGCGCTCGACTTGCCCGAGTCCGCGCTGCTCGCCGGGCTGATCCAAGCGCCCGGGCGGCTCGATCCGTTTCATCACCCAGATCGCGCGAAGGCGCGTCGCGACGAAGTGCTCGCGCGCATGCTGCGCGCCGGCCTGATCGACGAGGCCACGCACACGCGCGCCGCGGCCGCGCCGCTCGCGTTGCATCGCCCGCACAAGAGCTACGGCACCATCGTGCCGTGGTACGCCGAGCAAGTTCGCAAGCTGCTCCACGACGCGATCCCCGACGAGCTCGCGCGCGGTGGGCTCGTGGTCGAGACCGCGGCATTGCCTGCGCTCGGCACGCAGCTCGCGCGCGATGCACGCGTGCACGCCGCGAATTGGAAGCAGCAAAACGTCACGCCGGAGATCGGCGCGATCTTGTGGGATCACGAGACGGGTTACGTCGAAGCGCTGCTCGGCGGGCTGCAATGGAGCCGCAGCGATCGCGGCGGCCAGTTCGATCGCATGACCCAGGCTTGCCGCCAACCCGGCTCGGCGTGGAAGCCGATCGTATACGGTGCCGCGCTCGACCAAGGCGCGATCACGCCGGGCACCGTGCTGCGCGACGCGCCGATCGCCGACTACGACGACGTCACGCGCACGAGCTGGAAGCCGAAATCGAGCGGCCACTTCTCCGGCATCGTGCTCGCGCAAGATGCGTTCGCGAGCTCGCTCAACGCGCCGGCGATCGACGTGTTCGACCGCGTCGGCGGCCCGGCGATCATCGCGCTCGCCCACAAGCTCGGCATCACGACCAAGCTGCAAGACGTGCGGCCGCTCGCGCTCGGCGCGTCGTGCGTCAAGCCGATCGAGCTCGCGCGCGTGTTCGCGATCATCGCGCGGCGCGGCTGGTCGATCTCGCCGCGGCTCGCGGTCCGCGTGCGGCGCGGCAACGACGTGCTGTTCGACGCGTCGGTTCCGGAAGATCCCGAGCTCGATGCCGCGCGCCGCTTCGATCGCATCGCGGCGATCGCCGGCGATGATCCCGCGGGCCGCATCAGCGCCGACGGCGGCCACCTGCTCGACGAGCGCACCGCGTTCCAGCTGCAAGACATGATGAGCGCGGTCGTCGAGCGCGGCACCGCGAGCGCGGCGTCAGCGCTCGGCCGGCCGGCCGCCGGCAAGACCGGCACGACGAACGACAACACCGATGCGTGGTTCGTCGGCTTCACCGCGCGCGAGCTCGCCGCGGTCTGGATCGGCTTCGACGATCCGCGCACCAAGCTCGGCGAGCACGGCGATGGCGCACACGCGGCGTTGCCGCTGTGGATGACGGCGATCCGCGCGGCGGAAGGTGCGCGACCCGTTGTCGCGGTCCCCGGCGAGCCACCGGCCGGCATGGTCCGCAGGGCGATCGACCGCGAAACCGGCCTGCTCGCGGCGCCTCACGCTGGAGGCGTCGAATTATGGTTTCGTGACGGCACTGCGCCGACCGACGTCTCGGGGCAGCCGGGGGCGTCAGCGTCGGACTTTGACAGTACTGCGCGAGAGTTCTAGCGACCGCTGGGGTGCTATGCTTCGAGCGTGTTCGGCATCGGCGGAAGCGAGATCCTCGTGATCTTGGTGATCGCGCTCCTGTTTCTGGGGCCCGACAAGCTGCCCGAGGCCGCCAAGACGATCAGCAAGACGGTCCGCGACCTCAAGAAACAGGGCCGGATTCTCCAGCAGACGATCGAGAACGACGAGCACATCGGCGGGGCGATCCGCGACCTCAAGAGCGCGCTGCGCGGCGACGAGATCGTGACCCGGCCGCCGCCGAAGAAGCTCGCGGCATCACCGACGATCGCCAAGCCCGAGGACCTCGTGAAGATCGAGGCCGCCGAAGCCAAGGCCAGCACCGAAGACGTGATCGCCGAGGCCAACGTCGAGGCCAAGGCAGAGGCCGCTGAAGCCGCCAAGCCGGATCTGCCGGCCGTGACGTTGCCGCCGACCGCCGGCGAAGCCGATCCGGACGTTCCCGAACGCGACGATCACGAAGAGCTCGCCAAGCTCGTCAAGCCCGCGGCCGGGGTGGTCGCGCGCGACGCCGCCGATACCAAGCATGGCTGAATCGGTCGATCCCGAAGTCGCGGAAGCAGCCGCGCGCGAGGCCGACCTCGCCGGCGGCCGCATGCCGTTCTTGCAGCACCTCGCGGAGCTGCGCACCCGCCTGACGTACGCCGCGTTCGCGTTCGTCGCCGCGTTTCTCGTGTGCTGGTACTACGCCAAAGACATCTTCGACTGGATGACCGAGCCGCTGTTCAACATCTGGTACCAGCACTGCGAGCCGATCAGCGGGTTTCCCAACTGCTTGGGCCACGCCCTCAAACCCGACGATAATTGGGGCCCGCCGAAGCTGATCTACACCGGCCTGACGGACGTGTTCTGGACGGACATGTCGCTCGCCCTGTGGGCCGGCCTGTTCGTGTCGTCGCCGATCGTGTTCTACCAGCTGTGGAAGTTCATCGCGCCCGGGCTCTACAAGCGCGAGCGCCGGATGTCGATCGCGTTCGCGGTGTTTTCGGGAGCGTTCTTCGTGTGCGGCGCGCTGTTCTGCTTCTATTTCGCGCTGCCACAGCTGTTCAATTACATGCTGTCGTACAACTCGGCGACGGTCGTCTCGCTGCCGCACATCACGCAGTACCTCGACCTGACGCGCGACTCGATGCTCGCGTTCGGCGCGATCTTCGAGCTGCCGTTGTTCATCTACTTCTTGGCGATGGTCGGGCTCGTCACGCATCGCAGCCTGTGGAAGTTCAGCCGCTACTGGATCGTGCTGTCGTTCATCATCGGCGCGATCCTGACGCCGGGCCCCGATGTCGTGTCGCAGTTCCTGATGGCGACGCCGATGATCCTGCTCTACAACATCTCGATCCTGTTCGCGTGGCGCGTGACGCTTCGCCGCGAGCGCAAGGCCGCCGCCGAAGCGCAACGCGTCGCGGGTGAGTGATCGAGTGATCGCGTGACGACGCGGCCGCTGATGTCGCTCGAGGTCGTCGTGGCCGCGCCCCAACGCGTCGGCGCGGCGCCGCACGGCACGCGCACGATCGCGCCGGTCACCGGCGGCACGTTCGAAGGCGAGCGGTTGCGCGGCAAGGTGCTCGGCGGCGCGGACTGGTTGCTGCTGCGCGGCGACGGCGTGCTCGAGCTCGACCTGCGGCTCACGCTCGAGACCGACGACGGCGCGCTGATCTACCTGCGCTCGTTCGGACTGCGTCACGGTCCGGCCGACGTGATCGCGGCGCTCGGTCGCGGCGAGCGCGTCGATCCGGCGAGCTACTACTTTCGCACCACGCCGCGGTTCGAGACGGCGACACCGCGCTACGAATTTCTCAATCGCCTGCTCGCGACCGCGACCGGCGATCGGCGACCGAGCGGCCCGCTCTACACGATCGACGAGCTCGTCTGATCACGCGCCCGGGTTCGTCCACGTGCCGAAGCCGTTGAGGATCGGCGTCGTGCAGACATCGCCTTGGCACAACTTCGTGCGCAGGGTCGTCGTCGCAGGAAACGCCGAGATGTCGGCGTCGATGATGTTCAAGTAGTACGTCTTGCCTTCTTCGAGCACGCAGCCCGTCGCGCCGGCGCCGCCGGTCCACCACAAGGCGCCATCGGGATCCAGCTCGTTCTTGATGCACGCCGGCACGATCGTCGTCGGCGCGAGCTGACCGAAATCGCCGCAGTGCTCGCTGATCGTCATCGCGACCGCCGCCGACGCATTCGATTCTCCGACGCTGTAGTTGCCGTACAACGGCTGTGCTTGGGTCTCGAAGTAGCCGACCGGCACGGTGAACTCCGCCGACACGTACTTGTCGATCGTGAGCGGGATGTCGGCGAGCTGGCCGTAGCGGCCCGGCCACGGCGCGGTCGGCACGATCGGATCCCACACCTGGTCGAAGTCGGTGATGTCGACGTTGTAGTTGCCGTCGCCGTAGTAGTTGACGGTGATGGTGCCGGTCTGACGCGTCCATGATGTGACCTGGCCGCTGCCTTCGATCACCGGCGCGGTCGCGCAGCCGATCACGGCGGCCGGCGCGTCGATCGAGATCGCCGCATCGATCGCGGTCTCGGTCGCCGCATCGCTGCGCGGCGCGGTTCCGGCGTCGGCGCGATCGCCGGCCGCGACCAGCGGCGGATTGCAGGCTGCAACGCAGACGAGCGCGATGGCGGCGACGATGTTGGTGTGCATGCTCGGACGATTCGTCGCCGAGCGCGATTTGGATGCACGCCGCGGATCTACGCGTCCGGCCAGCGGATCCGGCGAAACCACACGTAGCCGACGCCGCCGCCGATCACGCCCCACACGAGGAACGCGAGGATGGCCGCGCTGCGCCGCGCGTCGTACTTGCGCACGAGCTCGCGCTGGCGAAACCCGTCGAGCGCGTCGTAGGTGTCTTGCGTATCGGCTTCGCCCTGCGTTTGATCGACCGCGCGATCGATCTCGGCGTACGCGGACCTTTCGCGCACCGACGCCAGCAAGTGTGCCGGCACGAAGCCGACGACGATCGCGATCAGCACGCCGAGCACGAGCCGCGTCTTCGGATCGGCCATCCCGCGCGGCGAGGGCGCGACCGTGGCCGGTTGGATCGACACACGCGATTGCCGCGGCGGCTCGGCCACCGGTGTCGCCGCGACTTCCGTGGGCGGAATGCTCACGCGCTTGTTCGCGGCGCGCTGGACCTCGTCGTCGGCGAGCTCGACCTTGAACGCGGCCTCTTCGGCGGCATCGGGCGGCGCGAACATGTCGATCGCCGGCGCGGGTTTCGGCGCGGGTTTCGGCGCGGGCTTCGGCGCGTCTGCTGTGGCCGGCGGTGCGAACGACGCCGCGGGCGGCGCAGGTGCCGCATCGCTGCCGCCATCGACGGATGCGAGGGTGAGCGCGCCATCGCCGGCTAGCGCTCCGAGCGAGGTCGACGAGCTGTCGGTCGAGAACGCCGCGGCGAGCCCGCTCTTGAGCGCGCTGGTCGGCGGTGTGGTCGTGCGCGCGGTCGGCGTGCCGCGCGGAGGCGTCGCGATCACCGGCACCGTCGGCCCGCCGCGCGACGGCGCAGCGGCATCTTCGACGATGCAGCGCGCACCGAGCTGCGTCAGGTCGCGTACGTAGGAGTCGGCGGTCGCACGATCGCAGTTACCTTTGACGCGAAACCGGCCCTTCGCGAGCCGCGTCTGCAGCTCGGCGGCCGGCAACCCGTAGTGCTCTGCGATCGCCGCGGCGAGCCGCTCGACGCCGGCTTGCGAGCTGTCGACCGAACCCTCGACGAACACGTGAAACGCGGCCATCCCGCGTTCATCTTCTCATGCTAGCGCCGCGTCATCGACGCTTCTTCGCGGGCTTGCGCTCGCTGACCTCTTTCGGGGGAGCGGTCCACGTGGACGGCGATCCGTGATGAGCGACCCCGAGCCGGAGACGGCGCGACGACCACGAGACTCCGATCTTGGGTTGCTTGGTCGGCAGGTGCATGCAACGAGCGTAGGGGGCCGCGATCTTGGCGGGCAAGTTTCTCCGGCGGCGTGTGACGCGGGAGAGATCTCGGCTTACTCGTCGTCGCTTGGCGGCGGTACTTTGCTCGACGCGTCGTTGTATCCTTCGCGCGCGCGAGTGTTGTCGGGATCGAGCTGCAGCGCCTTCTTGAAGTTGTCGGCCGCGATCGCGTTCTGACCGCTGTTGAGATAGGCCTCGCCGAGCAGCGTGTAGACCTTGCTGTTCTTCGGCGACAGCCGCGCGGCGCGCTTGAGATGCGAGATCGCGTCGCCGAACAAGCCTTGGCGCAGCGCGATCTCGCCCATCCCCATCGCCGCCGCGACGTTCTTCGGATCGAGCTGCGCCGCTTTCTGGAAGCTCGCCGCCGCGCCGGCGGTGTCGCTCGACGCGAGCTGCTGCTCGCCCATGTTCGCGTAGAACTCGGCCTTCTTGTCGCCGTCGCCCGAGTCGGTCGTCGCCGGCGTCGAGTTATACGGATCGACCGGCACATCGCCGCCGCTCACGCCGGTTTTCGGCGCGGGCGGCGTGATCGCGACGGTCGGCGTCGGAGGCTTCGGCGTCGCGGTCGGTTGCGGATGACGGCGCGAATCGTCGTCGACGCCGAGGTTAAAATCGGGGCCGCTGTTCGTGCGATCGTGATCGTGCGAGTGCGTGTTGGTCGGCGTCGTGACGACGAGATCCTTCGGCGCGAGCTTCGCCGGCGCCGGCGCCGGCGTTGGCGTTGGCGTTGGCGTTGGCGTCGCGACCACCGGCGGCGGGGTTGGCGCGGGTGCCGGCGTTGCAGATCCGGGCGCGGCGATGATCGTGCTCTCCGGAACGTTCGCGGGAATCACCGGCGCCGCCGGCGCGGGCGGCGTGTCGATCTGCACGACCTTCGCCGATTCCGAGCCGCGGCTGCCACCCGCGAAGATCGCGACGGCGGCACCGGCGGCGCCGAGCAAGCCGAGCACGACGATCGCGGCGGGCCACAGCCGGCGCGTGCGCGGCTCGGGCTCGTCGAAGTTGGGTAAGTCGATCACGCTCGTCGATAGCGACTTTCGGTCGTCGGCATTCTTCGACGCCTGCTCGCCTTCGTCGAACCACGTCGAGCTCTCGGTCGGTCCGCCTTGCGCACTCTCGCGGCGAGCGCGACCGGCCGGCGCTGCCGCCGCTTCGACGACGGGCGGCTTCGGCTCGAGCTTCGCCTCGACGACGGGCTCGAGCTTGACCGCGGGCGCTTCGATGATCGTCGGTGCACTGTGCGTCGGCACGACCGGCGTCACCGCGATCGGCGCGGTCGGCCGCTCGATCGCGCCTGCGACCTCGGCGGGAATCGGACCCGGCGCGGGCCCGACGACGGTCGGCGCTGGACCGCGCGCGGTGGCCGGCGGCATGATCGGAACGCCGAGATCAGGTGTGTTCGTGCGGCGGCGCTCGGCGACCGGCTGCACCTGTGCGGCGATCAGCGGATGTTGCGGCGGCGGCGGCGGTGGCGCCGGCACCGGAATCGCCACTCGCTCGGGCAGGCGCTCGTACTCGGCGGGCGCGGTCATGCCCATCTTCTGCATCACGCGCGACACCGACGGCGGCGGAATGCTCTCGCGGCGGCGCGCGATCTCGTCTTCCATCACCTCGCCGGTATCGAGCCCGCGGCGCAGCGCTTCGACCATGCGCGTGGTCGTGGCGAAGCGATTCTCGGGATCTTTGGCGAGCATCTTCGCGACGGCCGCTTCCATCCACAACGGCACGCCGGGCCGTCTCGTCGGCAGCGGCTCCGGGATCTCGGTGACCTGCTTGGTCAGGATGTCGAACACGCGATTGCCGGTGAACGGCGGCGCGCCGGTCAACATCTCGTACGCGACGCAGCCGAGCTGATAGATGTCGGCGCGCCGATCGATCCGATCGCCGCGCGCCTGCTCGGGCGACATGTAGCGCGGATCGCCGAACGTCATGCCGAGGCTCGTCGACGCGGCTTGCGAATCGGTCTCGACGAGCTTCGAGAGGCCGAAGTCGAGCAGCTTGACGAAGTTCGCCTTGCCGCGGCGCACGGCGAGGTAGACGTTGCGCGGCCGCAGATCGCGATGGACGTAGCCGATCGCGTGCGCTTCCATCAGCGCCTCGCCGACCTGGATCAACACGTCGGCCGCGCGCTCGACCGACAGCGTCTTCAGCTGGCCAGCGGGGTCATGCGCGAGCACGGTGTCGAGCGTCTCGCCTTCGAGTAGCTCCATCGCGAGGTAGAGCCGGCCGTCGGGCGTACGGCCGAAGTCGTGGATCTCGACGATGTGCTCGTTGTCGATCTCGGCGACCGTGGTCGCTTCGCGGCGGAATCGTTCGACCGCGAGGTCGTCGCGCGATAGCTCCGCGTGGAGCACCTTGATCGCGACGCGACGGCGAAGCGTGACGTGCTCCGCGCGATAGATCGTGCCGGATGCGCCCTGGCCGATTTGCTCCTGGACTTGAAACCGCTCGCCCAGCAGCTTGCCGAGCAGCGGATCGCTAACCACTTCGCGCACCTTGGGCCTGCCGCAATTCGGACAGAACAGCGCGGTGTCCGCGTATGCGTGCTTGCAGCCGGTGCAGGTGATCGAGGCCGTGGTCATGTCATGAGCGGGCATGGGTCGCCTGACGGACGACCCGTCGAGCATAGCGCATGTCCTCCAGCCAGCCCGTTACGAATAGCTATTTGGACCGACCCGGCAAGCTCTGTAACGCCTCGGCGAGCTCTGCCTCGGAAATCAGGCCCTTCTTCACGAGCAGGGAGCACAGCGCCGTGAATCGCGCGTCGTGGTCGGGGGGAATCAGCGCCATGAGCGGGATTTGTGCGGTCACGGAGACTTCGGACTCGGCGCCGGGCGTGACGTCGATCGGCCCGGTCCGCGTGCGCCGAGCAACGAGCAACGAGCGGTTGACGACCGCGGTCGAGAAGTGCTTGTAGCCTTTGTCGACGAGCTCTTCGATCGCGGACAGCGGCAGCGCCGTGACCTCGATCTCGCACGCCGCGAGCTGCTCGAGCTCGAGGATCGCCGACGTATCGGTCGGATCGGCCATCGCGATGCGCAGGACTTTGGTCGTGCCGTCGTGCGAGACCGACAGCGGCAGCGTTCGCAGGCGCTGGCAAACGTCGCGCGCGACCAGCCGGAGCGCCTCGGGATCGACCTGAATGTCGGCCGGATCGATCAGCGGCACGCGGGTCTGCTTGCGCAGCGCGCCGATCAGCGCGAGCTCGTCGACGCCGAGCTCGCGGATCAGCACCGACACGAGCGGTTCCTGGCGTTGGGCTGCAATGCGCCCCGCCTTCACCGCGCTGTCTTTCGTGACCAGCCCGGCTTCGATCGCGATCTCTGCCAGCGTCTTCACGGTGCACCCGACAAGATTCGAACCTGTGACCTTTGGCTCCGGAGGCCAACGCTCTATCCAGCTGAGCTACGGGTGCGCGGCCGTTTTCATACCCGCTTGCTACCGTCGCCGCAATGGCCATCGACTACCTGCTCGCGATCGATTGCGAGCCGCAGCGCACGCTTGGTGCCCAACGGCTCGTCGAGCTCGACCGTACGCGGATCCAATGTCGCGCGGTCCTCGAGCAATTGCGCGTCGACGGCGACGAGCGCGAGCCGAGCGAGATCACGATCCAGCTCGCCACGCATCACCCCGGCGGCGTCGGCGATGCGCCCGCCCGCGGCGTCACGCTCGCCGATCTGGTCGCCGAAACCACGCCGCTCGAAGAGCACGCGAGCGAGTGCGCGACGTGCCCGGCGAAGCTCGCCCGCGCGTACGGCTGCCACGAGCGCATTCGCTATCCGATTCCCGAGCGCAGCGAGGCGTGGCTGATGTCGCGCTTGCCCGAGAGCTTGGCGACGACCGCCGGCGCCCTGCTCGTCCGCAGCATGGGCGAGCTCGGCTGGGATGGCGCGCCGACCACGAAGCTGCGCGCCGACGGCACCACGTACTTCGAGAGCCGCGTCGCGTACGGCGTGCGCTGGCAGAGTGATGCCGACACGATCGAGATCTCGTCGGATCAGCTGTTCCACATGATGTTCATGGTCGGCGCGCTCAATCCCGCGCACTGCCTGATGCTCGCGCTGTTCTTGGGCGTCATCCCGCACACGACGAGCCTGCACGACCTCAAGGACGATGCCGGGCGCAAGCGCGTGCTCGCGAGCGTGTTCGTCGCGCCGGAGCCCGATCCCGAGATCGAGCAGATGGCGGCATTCTTGCGAATGCTCGCGGTCGCCGCGCGGCTCGACACGACGATCCTGATCGACGGCTGACGACGAGGCGCGTGGTAACTTTCCGAGCATGAGTCGGAAGGAAGACGCGCTCGAGTACCACCGCCGCGGACGCAAGGGAAAGCTCGAGGTCGTCCCCACGAAACCGCTGGTCAGCCAGATCGATCTGTCGCTGGCGTACACGCCGGGCGTCGCCGAACCGTGCCTCGAGATCGCGAAGAACGAAGATGCGAGCTGGGAGTACACCGCGCGCGGCAACCTCGTCGCCGTGATCTCGAACGGCACGGCCGTGCTCGGCTTGGGCGACATCGGGCCCGCCGCCGGCAAGCCGGTGATGGAGGGCAAGGCGTGCCTGTTCAAGAAGTTTGCCGACATCGACGTGTTCGATCTCGAGATCGCCGAGAAGAACGTCGACAAGTTCTGCGACATCGTCGCCGCGCTCGAGCCGACGTTCGGCGGGATCAACCTCGAGGATATTTCGGCGCCCGCGTGCTTCGAGATCGAAGAGCAGCTCCGCAAGCGCATGCACATTCCGGTGTTCCACGACGATCAGCACGGCACCGCGATCATCACGGGCGCCGGCCTGCTCAACGCTGCGGAGCTCGCACAGAAGCAGCTCGCCGACATCAAGCTCGTGGTGTCGGGCGCCGGCGCCGGTGCGATCGCATGCGTCGAGTTCTTCTGCAGCCTCGGCATGAAGGCCGAGCACGTCGTGCTCGTCGATAGCAAAGGCGTCGTTCACAAAGGCCGCACCGATCTCAACCGCCACAAGCTGAAGTTCGCGATCGCCGACGACGGCCGCCGGACCTTGACCGACGCCATGCGGGGCGCCGACATGTTCATGGGCCTGTCGGTCGCCGGCACCGTCACGCCGGACATGCTCGAGACGATGACGGATCGGCCGATCATCTTCGCGCTCGCGAACCCCGATCCGGAGATCTCATATCCCGACGCGATCGCGGCGCGACCCGACGCGCTCGTCGCCACCGGGCGCTCCGACTATCCGAACCAGGTCAACAACGTGCTCGGCTTCCCGTACATCTTTCGCGGCGCGCTCGATTGCCGCGCGACCGGCGTCTCCGAAGCCATGAAGCTCGCCGCCGCGCACGCGCTCGCGCAGCTGACGCGCGAGCCGGTGCCCGACACCGTGATCCATGCGTACGGCGGCAAGTCGATCAAGATGGGACCGGATTACTTCATTCCTAAACCGTTCGATCCGCGCGTGTTGTGGTGGGTCGCACCGGCGGTCGCGAAGGCGGCGATGGAATCGGGGGTCGCGCGCATCCAATTCGACATCCCCGAGTACCGCGAGAAGCTGATGTCGAAAGGCTCGAACGCGGCGTACTCGATCATGCGCACGATCGGCCGCGAAGCGCGTCGCGATCCCAAGCGCATCGTGTTTCCGCACGCGGCGAGCCCGCGGCTGTTGCGCGCGATCCAGCAGATCGTCGACGAGAACATCGCGCGGCCGATCTTGCTCGGCCGGCCGAGCGAGATCTCGACGCTGTGCCACGAGATGTCGCTCGACATCCTCGACCGCGGCGCGCAGATCCTCGATCCGCGCACCGAGAACAACGTCGCGTACATCGATCGGCTCTATCAATTGCGCCAGCGCAAGGGTTTGACGTCGTTCGCCGCGGCGGCGCTGCTGCAAAAGAGCGACTACTACGGCGCGTTGATGGTCGATCGCGGCGATGCCGACGGCATGGTGTCGGGGCTGCGCCTCAGCTATCCCGACACCGTGCGGCCGCCGCTCGAGATCTTCGGCATGCTGCCAGGCACGAAGGTCGCCGTCGGCATGTACATGATGGTGATGCAGAACGCGGTGAAGTTTTTCGGCGATACCGTGTTCAACATCGATCCCGACGCCGAAGCGCTCGCCGATATCACGCTGCAGATGGCCGACGCGGTGCAAGGCTTCGGCGTCACGCCGCGCATCGCGATGATCTCGTATTCGAACTTCGGCTCGGTCAAGCACGCCGAGGTCACGAAGATCCAAGATGCGATCAAGCTCGTGCGGCGCAAGCGGCCCGAGCTCGAGCTCGACGGCGAGATGCAGCCCGAGATGGCGATCGACGTCGAGCGCCGCAACCAGTACTTCCCGTTCTCGCGCTTGACGCGCAGCGCGAACACACTTGTGTTCGGCTCGCTCGCGGCGGCGAATGCGGCGTATCAGAGCCTCAAAGTGCTCGGCGGCGCATCTGCCGTCGGGCCGATCCTGCTCGGTCTCGCGAGGCCATGCGCCGCGCTCCAGAACGAGGTCACCGTCGACGACATCGTCAACATGACGGCTTACGTCGTGCTCAAAGCCCAGCAGTCGCGGGCCGTGGCATTGCGCGCCTAGCGGTTGCGCAAATGTTCGGATTTCCCGTACGCTACGGCCAGTGATCGACGACGACGTTGGCGCAACTACCGAGCAGATCGATCGCCAGGCGCCGTTCGGCGATCGCGTCCTGCTGGTGATCGACGGCGCCTCGCTGCAGGTCGTGCCGCTACCCGGCGTCGGCACGCTGACGGTCGGCCGCTCGCAGGGCTGCGACGTCGCGATCGACTCCGGCTCCGTGTCGCGCCACCACGCGAACCTCGTGCTCGCGAACGATGTCGAGATCGAAGACATCGGCAGCTCGAACGGGACGTGGGTCGACGGCCAGCGGATCGCGCCGAACTCGCGCCAGCGGCTCGGCATCGGCATCCCGTTCTTGGTCGGCGGCGTCACGCTGATGGTCCAGACGCGCGCCGGCTCGCGCCGCGAGAGCACGCCGAAAGCGAGCCAGCTGGCCGCGCTCGAGCAATCCGCCGCCCGTATCGCGGTCGGCAAGCTGGCGGTGCTCGTGCTCGGCGAGACCGGCGTCGGCAAAGAGCGTTTCGCCGAGCGCGTGCACGAGATGTCGCCGCGCCGCGCCGCGCCGTTCGTGCGCATCAACTGCGCCGCGATCAGCGAGCCGTTGCTCGAAGCCGAGATCTTCGGCAACGAAGCCCAGCACAAGGCCGGCGCGATCGAGCACGCCGAGGGCGGCACCGCATTCTTGAACGATGTCTCCGAGCTTCCGACCACGCTGCAGATCAAGCTGCTGCGCGTGCTCGAAGACAACGCGATCCGCCGGATCGGCTCGGGCACGCCGCGCACGATCGACGTGCGCTTCGTCGCGTCGAGCAGCAAAGATCTGCAAGCCGAGATCGACGCCGGCCGGTTCCGCCGCGATCTGTACTTCCGGCTCGCCGGCGCGACGTTCACGATCCCGCCGCTGCGCGCGCGCAAGGACGAGATCCTGCCGCTCGCCGAGCAGTTCGTGCAATCGGCCGCCGGCCCGCTAGGCCGCAGCTTCATGATCGGCGAGGACGCCAAGACGTGGCTGCTCGCGCACGACTGGTCCGGCAACATCCGCGAGCTGCGCAACGCGTGCGAACGCGCGGTGCTGCTCGCGACCGGCTCGGTGATCGAGCGCCAACACCTGACGATCGACGAGGCGAAGCCGCCGCCGGGCGGTCGCTTCCGCTCGCCGACCACGCCGCCGGGCGCGATGGTGAGCTCTGACATGCCGAGCCAGGTTCGCGCGACCGTCGCCGAGCTCGAAAAGCAACGCATTCTCGAAGCGCTCGACAAGTGCGCCGGCAACCAGACGCGCGCCGCCGAGCTGCTCGGCATCTCGCGCCGCACGCTGATCAATCGGCTCGACGAATACGGCATCGCGCGCCCGCGCAAGCGCGACGAGTGAAGCTCGTCGAGCTGCCGGCGTTCGCGGCGGCGTTCGTCGCGGGCGGCGGTCGCGACATCGACACCACGCGGCTCGCGATCGACGCTGCGGCCGGCGAGCACGTCCAGCTCGTCGATCCGACCACGAGCGACGAGCTCGGCATCGCGATCGTCGATGCCGAAAACGCACGGCTGCGCGTGATGATCACGCCCGCCGACGGCTTGGCGAAGATCGACGGCTCGCTGCTCGGCGTGCGCGTCGAGCGCGCCCTCGCGTGGCGGCGCCAGCTCGGCTTGTCGGGCGCCTTCCGGCTACTCCACGGCGCGGGAGATGGCCTGCCCGGCTTCTCGTGCGACGTGCTCGGCGACGTCGCCGTGGTCTACGTCTACGCGGAGTGCCTGCGCGCGCTCGGCAAGCAGCTCGCCGAATCGATCATCGGGTTCGCGCGGCTCGGCGGCGCGGTCGTCAAGCTGCGCGCGAAAGGCGGCGCGGACGAAGTCGTTCAAGCGGTGATCGGCAGCGTGCCGGAGACGTTGCTCGCCGACGAGGCCGGCGCGAAGTACGAGATCCATCCGCTCGGCGGGCTCAACCACGGGCTGTTCACCGACATGCGCGAGCATCGCGCGCAGCTCGCGCGCTACGCCGGCGGCAAGCGCGTGCTGAACTTGTTCTCGTACACCGGCGCGCTCGGGCTCGCGTGCGCACGCGCCGGCGCGACGGCGGTCACGAACGTCGATACGTCGAGCGGCGTGCAGGCGTGGGCGAGCGGCAACTTCACGCGCAACGGCTGCAAAGCCAACTTCGAGACCGGCGACGCCGTGCGGTTTCTCGCGCGCGCCGATCGCGACAAGGAGCGCTACGACCTCGTCGTGATCGATCCGCCGTCGAGCTCGAGCGCGCGGGGCACGTCGTGGACGACCGGGCGCGATTATCCCGACTTGATCGCACAAGCCGCGACCGTGATCCCGAGCGGCGGGATCCTGTGGCTCGCGGCCAACACGTACGAGCTCGGCTCGCTCGCGAAGCTCGCGGCCAAAGGCCTCAAACAGGCGCGCAGAACCGCGAGCGTCGTGGAACAAGGCGGGTTACCGCCCGAATATCCGACGGTGGCGGCGCAGCCGAGCGATCGGTATCTGCAAGTCTGCGTGCTGCGGCTGGACTAGCTGAATATCGAGATTTCGGTATCGAGATTTCGATATTGCTCGGTATCTCGATATGACGACGCTCGAGTTACTGCGCAAGCACATCGCGGAACGCGTTCGCGAGTTGCGGCGTGGACGACAATGGACACAGGGCGAGCTGGCAAAACAGCGCGAGCTGTCGCAGAGCTCGACAACACCGTCACCGCCCTGCACGAGTTGGCGAACCGTAGCGGCGAATCCCGGTGAAAAAAACTGCTCCTGCACGTGGGGTTCGCGCTTGGTCTAAGTGCGTCGGTCGCATTCCAGACCGTCACCGAGAAAGCGTCACCACGGCATTGGCCCGACGTTCTCGACATCACCATCCGGACCGACGCGACGCGCGACGAAGTGGAACGCAGCTCTTCGCGCATCTCGAAGAAATGGGGATTGTCACGGCGATTGGCGTTGACGACTTTGTGCAAGCGTTACGGTCAGCCCTATGAGCTTCATCCACGACTTCTTTGAAGAGATCGACGCGGCGTGGACGAGTGACTCGAAGATCAGCCTCTCGATCATCGGCTCCGGCTACGGCGAGCTCGCCTCCGATCACGATCTCGCGACACAACAGCCGCGCTTCAACTCCGACAAGCTGCCGACCGCTCCACCGGAGCTCACCGGTGATGCCGAGCTCGCGAAAGCTGCGGCGAGCTGGATCGCAACCGGCTTTACCGGCCACGGCGCCAGCGCCGGCACGCTCGCGAGCGGCTCGGCGCCGGGAGAGGTCGCGAGCGACCCGACGTCGCGAAGCTAGTCAAAGGCTGGGACGCGCTCGGCCTGCGCGCGTCGTCGATCGAAGCGCCGATCTCGCGCGGCGGCAACGCCGGCTTCGTTCACGCCGAGGTCGCGTTTCCGATCAAAGGTACGCAACGCGCGGCGCCGCTGCATCTCAACCTCGGCGCGATTCGCGAAGCGGACGGCTGGCATTGGGGCGTGCTCGCCTACGGCGCGCCATCGCTGATGTAATTGCGTCCTCGTGGCGACATGACGCGAGCTGCTTCCAGGCAAGTCGCATAGATCGCGTATCTGCGCGAACGCTCGAGGGTCGCGCTCGGCATCGCGACTGCACTACGGCGCGCTCATCAACATGATGAACATCGATGCACATCTCCTCGCAACAGTCGTCGGCGGCGCCGGCGACAACCCGGCCAAGCTCAGCGAGAGCAGCGGCTGCCCTGTGCCGAGCGCGAGCAACGACTCGCTCGCCAAGAGCTGGAACGTGAAGCACGGCGTCACCAAGGACAAGGGCGGCAACTTCACGAAGCTGGATGGTCCGTTGCCGAACCTGTACCGCTACGAATATTTTAACGGCAGCCGCTGCGCGCCGGGCGGCGACGACTAAGCGAATCGGTCGAGCCCGTCGAGGCAACCGATCCAGCCTTGCTCGTGGCCTTCGGCGGCCTCGCGCGAGTGCACGCGATCGTGATCGACGATGACCTCGGTCGAGCGGTCGTCCTGCGCGACGAACGTGACGGTCACGCGCGACTCCGGCTCGCCCCCGATCCGCCACGAGTAGACGAGCTTGTGCGGCGGCTCGACGACCGCGAACACGCCCTCGATCCACACGACGCTGCCATCCGGGATCGCGTTGCCGATTCGATAGGCGCCACCGACGCGCAGATCGATCTCGGCGCCGATGCAATGCACGCCGGCCGGTCCCCACCACTGCCTGAGCAGCTCGGGCTGTGTCCACGCCGCGAACAACCGCGCTGCAGGCGCGGCGATCACGCGCGTCACGCGGATCTGCGTCACGGCTCGTCCTCGGCGAACTTCGCGAGTGCGTCGAGTGTGGTCTCCCACATCTCGGTGTAGCGGGCGATCCAAGCATTCGCGTCGCGCAGTCGCCGGCGCACGAGCGCGCAGTGGTGCTCGCGACCTTCGATCGTGCGCTTGACGAGCCCGGCACGCTCGAGCACGCGCACGTGCTTCGATGCCGCGGGCAGCGACATCTCGAACGGCGCGGCGAGCTCGCCGATCGTCGCCGGCGCTTGCGCGAGCCTGCGCACCATGCGGCGCCGAGTGCGATCGGCCAGCGCGCCGAATACATCGTCGAGGCGTTCGTCGGTTGACTTCACGGTTCCGAAATGTAAACCATCTGGTTAAACGTTTCCAGGAGAGCTTTCATGGCTATTCATCAAGAGATCGTGCTGTCCGCTCCACCCGACCGCGTCTACGCGTTGCTCACGACCGGCGCGCAGTTCAGCAAAGCGACCGGCGGTGCGCCGGCGGAAATCGCGACCACCGAGGGCGGCGCGTTCAGCCAGTTCGGCGGCATGATCCATGGCCGTCACATCGAGCTCGTGCCCGCCACGCGCGTCGTCCAGGCATGGCGCACGAAGCTGTGGGAGCCGGGCTCGTATTCGCTCGTGCGCCTCACGCTCGCGCCCGAGGGCAAGGGCACGAAGGTCACGCTCGACCACACGGGGTTCCCCGCCGAGCAGGAGGAGCACCTCGCGGCCGGCTGGACCGCGAACTACTGGGAGCCGTTCGCGAAGTTCTTCGCGTGATTACTGCGCTTTGATCACGGCGACGATCTCGTCGTTCGTCAGCACGCGATTGCCGCGCTTCGCAGCACCCAGCACGGCGCCAACCAGCTCTTTGGTCGGCTCGTAACCGCGCTTCTTCAGCCAGTACACGACGTTCGATTCGCCGGAGTAGTGGCCGATCTCGATCTCTTGTTCTTTGCCGAACGTGCCGGCGGGCACGCCCGAGTAGATGCGGTCGGCGAGCCACGCGTCGCCTTTTTTTTCGGCCTTGATGATCGCCGCGGCGTGCACGCCGGTCGCGGTGCGAAACGCATCGTCGCCGACGAGCGGGTACTGCGGATGGATCGGCACGCGCGTCGCCTGCGACGCCGTCTTGCACCACAGCACGAGCTTGGTGAGGTCGTGATCGGGCAGCTCGCCGAGCAGCTTGAGGTTGAGCAGGATCTGATCGAGCGCGGCGTTGCCGACGCGTTCGCCGATGCCGAGCGCCGTGCCGTGAATGCGATCGGCGCCGTACTCGATGGCGAAGATCGAGTTGACCACGCCGAGGCCGCGATCGTTGTGGCCGTGCCAGTCGATGCCGACGTCGGAGCGGCCCATGCCGTCGAGCATGTTGCGCGTGAACTTGAGCAGATTCCGGATGCCGTCGGGCGTGACGTGACCGACGGTGTCGCACACGATCAACCGCTGCGCGCCGTGCTCGACCGCGTTCGTGAACAGCTTCGTGAGCACGTCGGGGCGGCTGCGAGTGGTGTCCTCGGTGACGTACGCGACCGGCAGGTTGTATTTGCGGCCGAGATCGATCGCGTCGGCCGACAGCTGCATCATCCGCGCGATGTCCCAGTCTTCGGCGTACTGGCGGATCGGCGAAGAGCCGATAAAGCACAACACTTCGATCTCGATGCCGACCTGCTGCGAGATGTCGACGATCGCCTGGACGTCGTTGACGTGGGTCCGGGCCGCGCACGACGCTTTGACGCGCAACTTGCCGTCGCGGATGTGCTCGGCGATCGTCGTGACGTCTTCGATCGCGCGCTTGCCGGCGCCGGGCAAGCCGATGTCCATCGTGTCGATGCCGAGCTCGTTCGCGAGGTCGACGAGCCGGAGCTTGTCGGCGATCGCAGGATCGACGACCGACGGTGATTGGATGCCGTCGCGCAGCGTCTCGTCGAGGAACTGGATCCGCCGTTTCGGCGAAAGCTTCGCGACTTTTTCGACCGAGTTCCAGTCGTAGATCAGCTCGTGATCATCCACGAGCCGTGTATAGCTCAGGTCGCTAGCTTCAGCCGCGCCCGAAGTGTCACGTGCGACGCGCTATAGGCAAACTCGACGAGATCGCGATCGAGGTCGCCGGCCTCGCGAGCGCCGAGAAAACCCGCCGGAATATCGCCGCACAGCAGCATGCCAGCGCGGTCGGCGGTGCGCGTCAAGCTCTTGGCCCAGGCCGACAAGTTGAGGCCGCCGCCGGTCCGCGACAGCAGCCGCAGCACCGACCCACGCGCGTGCTCGCGCGCACTCGGCGACAGCTGACCGACGGCGAAATCGGCTTGTGATGCCAGCTTGTCGTCGCTGCCGAGCTCGCTGTTGGTAGTCTCGCGGAGGACCGCGAGCACGACCGCGCGCAGCACGCGGCCCGGCCGCGAAGCACCGACGGCGCGGCCCGGCCACAAGAACGTCAGCGCGCGCGCGAGCCGGAACACGAGCTCGGGCCGCTCGGGCGCGGTGAGCGCGTCGTCGCCGGCGACGAGCACCGGCGGATCGCACGCCATCACGTGAATCTGGCCGCCGAGCTCGACGCGCGCGTAGACCGGCGCCGGCGCGACGCCGATCACCTGCGCGAGCTGATCGCGCAGGCGATGAAATGCCGGCGGCAGCTGGGTTTCTGCGACGAGCGCGCTCGCATCGAGATCGGCGTCTTGCAGCGTCATCGGCGCGAGCGCGTGCACCGCGGGCGCGACGAGCTCGAGCAGCGCGCCGAGCTCGGCGGTGTCGTCGCGGTGGCGCAGCAGCGCCCAATCGTCGGCGGCGACCGGCGCGCTCGGCAGCCGCACGCCGGTGACGCGATGGCGCTCGTACAGCGCGGCCATCGACTCGTCCGCGGTGCCGAGCGCGACCATCGTCGCGGCGGCGAGAAATGCGGCATCCGCGTGACCGGCGGCGACGGTGCTCTGCACGAGCGCGGCGCCCGACCGCGGATCGCCGAGCGCTTCGTGCCAGCCTACGCGCTGCAGCGAGACGGTCGTCGCACGCTGTTCGGCACGCTGCGCGAGCACCGCGAGCTCGGGATCGCGTGGCGCGAGCTTGCGCGCATTCGCGATCGCGCCGGCCGCCGCTTGCGGATCGTCGAGGTGATCGAGGTAGAGCCGCGCGAGCCGGAGCCAGGTCTGGCCTTCGACCGCGTTGTTCTTGCCGCGCAGGCGGAACAACAGGCGTTTGAGCACGCGCTCGAGCCGGCGCAGCTCGCCGCGCGAGACGAGCATCGACTCCACGGCGGCGATCGCCTCGCTGCGCGTCGGCGCGAGATCGAGCGAGCGCTCGAGGTGAAACAGCGCGCTGGTCTCGTCGACGCGCAGCACGGCATCGATGCGACCCTTGTAGTCGTGGGCGGCGGCGTGATCGGGATCGATCGACAGCGCGAGGTCGAGATGCGCGCGTGCCGACTCGGCCACTTCCGTCGAGACCCCGCCGGCCGCGCGCCACTCCGCCCAGCCGAGCGCCGCGTGATAGTCGGCCTCGTTCGGCGCGCGCGCGATCACGGTCTTGAGCAGGCCGATCGCCTGCGTCCACTGCTCCTTGGCGAGACAGTCCTCGGCCATGCGGAACATGAGCTCCGTATCGATCGACGGAGGCACCTGGACGAGCTCGCCACCCGCGAGCTCGCGATCGTACGCGGCACGCTTGCGCGGATCCGCGAGGATCGCGAACGAGGTCGCGTAGGCTTTGCGGACCTCGGCGGCCTTCGGCTCGTCGGAGCCGCCGACTTTGCGCTCGAACAGCGCGAGCTTGATCTGATGCGCGGCATCGATGTCGTCGGTGCTCGCGTCGCGATCGACGAGCAGCACGGCGTAGTGATCGGCGCCCTGCACGCGCGCGTGCTCGGCGACGATCGCCTGGCGCGCCTGGCTCGCGTGATCGCGCTCGGTGGTCACCTTCGCGAGCTCGGCGGTCGAGACCACGCCGGAGTCTTCCGCCGAAAGCTCCAAGAAATCGAGCGGCGAGCTGCCCGACGCCGTCTTCTGCTCGACCGCCGTTTCATCGTCGAACAGCAACTCGTAGAGCCCGCTATCCTCGGTCGCGACGAGCGGCTCGTCGGGCTCGGCCGGCGCCGCGTGCATCGCGCCGAGCCCGAGCGGGACGCCCTTGGTCACGATCGCATCGCAGAGCAGCAGCGAATCGACGACCGTGCGCGCTTGCACGCGGTCGCCGTGCGCGCGCTCGATCTCGCTGATCGGCGCGCCCGCCGACATCGCCGCGAACGGCCGCTCGCCCAACATCTTGCGCAGCTCTTGGCGCAACCGCCGGCCGCGCTCGGTGAGCTCGAAGCTCAGACCGTCGAGACGCAACAGCCGCGACAGATCGAGCGCGGCGGTCTCGCGCAACCCGCCGAACACGACGTCGAGCATGCGCAGCTGCATGCCCTCGACGGCCTGCGCGCCCTCGTCGAACCGCCACGCGCCCTGCGGCCAGCGCAGCGCCTGGACGAGCTTGTGACGCGCCTGGCGGCCGAGGTGATCGATCAGCTGCTCGACCGTCAGGATCTGCAGCGCGACGAGGGCTTCGCCGAGCTTGCCGCCGACCGCGGCCGCGCGCGCGATCGCCTGCGAGTGCTGGTCCTCGGTGATCGTGCCACTCGACACCAAGAAGTGGCCGAGGGTCTCGTCGCGCGGCGTCGATGCGGTCGAGACCGGATTGCCGTTCACGAGCTCGACCGACTTCGAGATGCGGCCGCGACGCAGCACGAGCTTGCCCGTCGCGAGGTCCTCGTGAAGATCGAGTAGGACCGCGGGCAATGGCCGCATCGCGAGCTCACCCGAGCGCGACTGCATGAACGGTCGAATAGTAACGCGAGTCAGGCGACGTGACAGGCCGCGCGCGACCCGTTGTCGAGCACGCGCAGCTTCGGGACGTCCGTGAAACAAGCGGCCGGTTTGTCCTTGACCGGGCACCGGGGGTGAAACGCGCAGCCGGTCGGCGGCGCGCTCGGGTTCGGCACGTCGCCGTGCAAAACGATGCGCTCCCGGTCCTTCGCACCGATCCGCGGCACGGCGGAGAGCAGCGCACGCGTATACGGATGTCGCGGCTCGGCATACAGCGCGCTCGTCTCGGCGAGCTCGACGATTCGCCCCAGATACATCACGGCGACGCGGTCGCAGATGTGCTCGACGACGCGCAGGTCGTGCGAGATGAACAAATACGTCAGCGACTCGGCCGCCTGGAGCTCGTCGAGCAGCTTCACGATCTGTGCTTGGATCGACACGTCGAGTGCGCTGATCGGCTCGTCGCACACGACGAACTGCGGGCTCACCGCGAGCGCACGCGCGATGCCGACGCGCTGGCGCTGGCCGCCCGAGAGCTCGTGCGGAAATCGCGCCGCGAGCTCGGCGTGCAGGCCGACTTTCGCGAGCAGCTCGGGCACGCGCCCGCGGTCGAGGTCGTGGATGACGAGCGGCTCCGCGACAGCCTCACCGATCGTCATCCGCGGATCGAACGAGCCGTACGGGTCCTGAAAGATCATCTGCATCTGCCGGCGCAGCGGACGCAGTTCTCGCCGCGCCAGCGCCGTGATGTTTACACCGTTCACTTCGATCGTACCGCTCGCCGGCTCGACGAGCCGGAGCAGTGTGCGACCGAGCGTCGACTTGCCGCAGCCGGATTCTCCGACGAGCCCGAGCGTCTCGCCTCGAGCGATCTCGAGATCGACCTCGGTGACCGCGCGGACCTCGCCATAGCGCGTCGATAGGTTGGTCGCGCGAACGAGGGCCGTCACGCGGCGGCCTCTACCGGAAAATGGCAGCGAACGAGCGAGCTCCCGAGCTGGACGAGCGCGGGCTCTTCGGCGCGACACTTCGCCTGCGCGGCCGGGCAGCGGTCCGCGAATTTGCAGCCGGCGGGCAACTCCGTCGGCACACCGCCCGGAATCTCGCGCAACTCGGTCATCGCGCGCAGCAGGCCCGCGGTGTAGTGATGGCGCGGCGACGCGAACAGCGCGGCGGTCGGCGCCCGTTCGACGACGCGACCGGCGTACATCACGATCACGTCATCGCAGGTCTCGGCGACCACGCCGAGGTCGTGGGTGATGAGCAAGAGCGCCATGCCGAGCTCGCGCTGCAGCGAGCCGAGCAACTCCAAGATCTGCGCCTGGATCGTCACGTCGAGTGCCGTCGTCGGCTCGTCGGCGATCAGCAGATCCGGCTTGCACGCGAGTGCCATCGCGATCATCACGCGCTGCCGCATGCCGCCCGAGAGCTGGTGCGGATACGCGCGAGCCCGCTCGCGCGGCGCGGGAATCCCGACGAGCTCGAGCATCGCGGTCGCCGCGGCGTTCGCGGCGTCGCGCGACACGCCTTGATGCAGCCGCACGGCCTCGGCGATCTGCGCACCGACGGTGAATACCGGGTTGAGCGAGGTCATCGGCTCTTGAAAGATCATCGCGATGCGATCGCCGCGCAGCCCGCGTAGCTCGTCGGGCGTCATCGCGAGCACGTCGCGGCCGGCAAGCGCGAGCCGCTTCGCGCGCACGCGGCCCGGCGGCGTGACGAGCCGCATGATCGAGAGCGCGAGCGTCGACTTGCCGGATCCCGATTCGCCGACGATGCCGAGCGTCGAGCGCGGCGCGAGCTCGAGCGATACGCCGTCGACCGCGCGGACGTCGCCGAACTCCGTGACGAGATCGTCGATCTCGAGCAGCGCGGTCACTGCGCTGGAGAATAGCGCTTGAGCCGCAACGACGACAGCAGCACGGAGACGCTCGATAGCGACATCGCGGCGCTGGCGAGCATCGGCGACGCGAAGCCGAACGCGGCGATCGGGATACAGACCGCGTTGTAGGCGAACGCCGCGAGCAAGTTCCGGCGGATCACGTGCAGCGTCGCGCGCGCCAGGCCGAGCGCGATCGGGACCGCCGCGATGCCGCCGCGCAGCAGCGTGACGTCGGCCGCGGCGGCGGCGATGTCGGTGCCCGAGCCGAGTGCGATGCCGACGTCGGCGGCGGCGAGCGCAGGGGCATCGTTGATGCCGTCGCCGATCATCGCGACGCGCGCGTTCACACGTTCGGTGACGACGAGCGCGGCTTTTGCGGTCGGCTTGACGCCGGCGTGGACGCGCGTGATGCCGACCGCGTCGGCGATCCAGCGCGCGGCGGGCTCGCGATCGCCGGTGATCATGACGGGCTCGACGCCGAGCGCACGCAGCGCATCGATCGCGGGCTTGGCGGCGGGCGACGGCGGATCGGCAATGGCGAGCGAGCCGGCGTAGCGACCGTCGATCGAGATGTATGACATCGTCGCGTAGCCGGCGGCATCACCGTCCGTGCCGACAAACTCGCGCGTGCCGATCTTCACCGCGCGCTCGCCGATGCGCGCCGCGATGCCGGCGCCGGGCGTGACCACGACGTCCGCCGGCCGGACGAGCGCGAGCTCGCGCGCCTTCGCGGCACCGACGATCGCACGCGCGATCGGATGCTCGCTGACCTGCTCGACCGACGCGGCGAGCGCGAGCAACTCATCGGTCACGTCGCCGACGAGCCGTGGCGTACCGGCGGTCAACGTGCCGGTCTTGTCGAGGCAGGCGACGGTGACCGCGCTCGCACGCTCGAGCGCGTCGCCGCCGCGATACAACACGCCGAGCTCTGCGGCGCGCGACGTTCCCACCGCGACGGCGGCCGGCGTTGCGAGGCCGAGGGCACACGGGCACGCGATCACGAGCACCGCGACCGCCCGCGTGATCGCCGCATCGGCGTGACCGGCGGCGATGCAGCCGACGGCGGTGACCGCCGCGATCGCGAGCACCGCCGGCACGAACCACGCCGAAACGCGATCGGCGAGCCGCGCGATCGGCGCCTTGTTGCCCTGCGCATCTTCGACGGCGCGCGCGATCCTCGCCAGCGACGTTTGCGCGCCGGCCCGCGCGACGCGCACGACGAGCGCGCCGTTATGGTTGAGCGTGCCCGCGTACACCGGCGCGCCCTCGGCCTTGTCGACCGGCAACGACTCGCCCGTGAGCAGCGACTCGTCGAGCGCCGAGGCGCCCTCGACGATCGTGCCGTCGGCGGCGAGCCGCTCGCCGGGCCTGACGGCGAGCCGATCGCCGGGCGCGAGCTCGGCGGCGTCAACTTCGCGCTCGACTCCGGCCTCGTCGAGCACGCGTGCGCGGGCCGGCGCGAGCTCGAGCAAGCCGCGAACGGCGTCGGCGACGCGCGCACGCGCCCGCGCCTCGAGCAGCTTGCCGATCATCACGAACCCGATGATCGCGGCCGCGGCGTCGAAGTAGAGGGCCGGCTCGCCGCGCACGATGGCGACCGTCGATGCGAGCCACGCAGCGCCGGCGCCGAGCGCGATCAACGTATTCATGTCGGGCGAGCCGTGGCGCACGGCGATCGCGCCGGCGCTGAAGAAGCGACGGCCGGCGCCGAGCACGACGACCGTGGCGAGCACGAGCTGCGCGATCGGGCTCACGCCCGTCATCGCGAGCGCGACGGTCGGCACCGCAAGCGCGATCGCGAGGATCGCGTCGCGGCGCGGCGAGCGCGCGTCGTCGCGCCGTGCGCGTTCCGCGGCTTCGAGTCGCAGCGATGGCGGAGCCTCGGGATCGAGCACGTCGGCGGGCACTTCGTAGCCGGCGCCGCGGATCGCATCGACGGCGGCGGCGAGCTCCGCCGGATCGACGACGAGCCGCGCGCGCGACAGCGGCAAGTTGACCTCGGCGCGCTCGACGCCGGGCACCGCCGCGACGGCGCGCTCGACGCGGCGCACGCACGCCGCGCACGTCATGCCGAGCACCGGGAGATCGATGGTCCTCCGCACAGCGTCCGCCGGGCTTGCGATTGTCGTTTCGTTCACGAATGGTACCGTCGCGTGGTGATCACCACCTTGCGCATTGCCGGGATGTCCTGCAACAACTGCGTGCGCCATGTCGGCGATGCGTTGCGGGCGGTGCCCGGCGTGACCGCCGTCGAGGTCAGCCTGCCCGAGCGGCGAGCTACGGTCACGCACGGCGACGTCGCGGGCGCGGATCTCGTCGCCGCGGTGGAATCAGCCGGTTACGAGGCGGCCGCGTAAATACATGTCACGCCCGCGCCGGCTCGCGCCTATACCGGCATGTCGAAGCTGCTCCGTTCGGTCCTGCTCGTGTTCGCCGTGCTCACGCCCGCCGTTGCGTTCGCGTCCGATAGCGCGGACTGCTGCTCGACCGGCCACTGTTGCCCCGGCTGTCCGTTCTGTCACCACATGAAATGATCGATCGTGCCGAGTTGCAGCGTTTGATGACCGCCGCCGGCGATGGCGACCGCGCCGCGATCGAGCCGCTGTTCTCGACGCTGAGGCCGGTCTGCCTGTGCTACGCGACGAGGCTCGTCGGCGATCCGGCGGTTGCCGAGGACGTCGTGCAGGACGCGCTCGTCGCGCTGTTCGGCCAGCTCGCGCGGTTCGACCGCGATCGCGACGCGCTCGCGTGGGCCTTCGCCATCGTCACGTGGGAGTGCCGCACGGTGCGGCGCCGGCGCGCCCGCAGTCGCGAAGTGCACACCGTTCACATCGAGCTCGATGTGACCGCCGTCAACATTGCGGAACGCGAGCTCGTCCGCCACGCGCTCGCCGAGCTCGATGGCCTGGCACCGCGCGATCGCGACGTGATCGCCGCGGTGATCTTCGACGACGACGAGTTGCGCGCGACGCTCGCGCCGGCGACGTTTCGCAAACGGCTCGAACGCGCGATCGCACGGCTGCGAACTGCTTGGAGGTCTCGCCATGGCACGCTCTGACGAAGCATTGCGCCGCGCCCGCGGTGCGTACGAACGCGCGCACGCCGCATCTGGGCTGCGCGGCATCGCGATCGCGCTCGGCTTGACCGCGCTCGCCGTCGGCCTGCATCGCACGACAAGCTCGACGTGGCTCGTCGCGGCACTACTCGGCGCGACGCTCGCCACGCTCGGTTGGCGCGGCGGCGCGTGGCGGCGCGGCGCGCTCGCCGGCGTGCTCGCCGGGCTGCCGGTGTTCGTCGCGCCGGTCGTCGTGTTCGCGCTCGGCCACGGCGGCCATTGCCCCGATTGCGAGCTCGGGCCGACCTGGACGTGCCTGGTCACGTGCTTCGGCACGAGCTCGCTCGCGGGCATCGCAGTGGGCCGCTTCGCGCTCGCCGATGTTTCGCCGCCGCGGTTCGCAGCCGCCGCGTTCGCCGCGGCCGCGCTCACCGGCTTGCTCGGCTGCGCGACGACCGGGCTCGGCGGTGCGACCGGCATCGTCGTCGGGCTCGTTGCCGGAAGCGTCGCCGGATGGGCCACCGGCCGCCCGGCCGCTCACGCGTGATATACCGGCACACGTGAGGTTCGTGCTCGCCGCGCTGCTCGCCGCGTGTGCCGTCGACGCACCAGAGCTAGCGACGACACATCCCGCGAATCCCGCGGCGCCGATCGGCCGGCTCGCCCCGATGCCCGATGCGTTCGGCTCGGGCTCCGCGACGCCACCTCCGGCGGCGATGAAGATGAAGATGTGAAGCGCCTCGTGCCCTGCATCGCGCTCGTCGCCGCGTGCGTGCCGTCGCAGTCGGAGCTTCGCGCGCCGGTCGACGACGCGATCGCGCATGATTTCGGCAGCGCGCACGTCGACGTCGCGGCGCTGCTCGCCAAGCCGCTCGACGAAGCCGGCGCGGTGCGCATCGCGCTCGCGACAAACGCGCGGCTCGCGGCGACACTCGACGAGCTCGGCATCGCCGGCGGCGAGCTCGCCGCGGCGCTCGGCCTCGGGCCGCTCGAGCTCGATGGCATGTTTCGGTTCGGCGCCGGTGGCTCGCACGAGTTCGAGATCGATGCGATCCAGCCGGTGCTCGCGCTGGTGACCGCGCCGCGCAAACGAGCCGCCGCGCGTGCGGATCTCGAGGCCGCTCGCGCACGCGCATCGGAGCTCGCGATCGCACTCGCCTCACGCGTCGAGATCGCGATGCATGATCTGCTCGCCGCACAGCAAGACGTCGAGCTGCGCCAGACCGCGTTCGAGGCCGCGGATGCCGCCGCGACCCTGCGCGAGCGCATGTTCACCGCCGGCAACACCACCGAGCTCGCGCTCGACCGCGACCGCGACGCGCGCGAGCAAGCGCGCATCGATCTCGCACGCGCACGGGCCGCGGTCGAAGCTCGCCGCGAGGCGCTGATCGCCCTACTCGGAGTGTCCGGTGACCGGACGAATTTCACGATCGCCGGCACGCTCGGCGGCGTGCCCGATGCGCCGCCCCCGCTCGACGATCTCGAAGCAGCTGCGGTCGCCGCGAGCTTCGAGCTTCGAGCCGGCCGCGCGCGCGACGATGCCGCCGAGAATCGCGCGGGTGCCGAGCGCGTCGCGAGCGTGTTGCCCGAGCTCGGCGTCGGCGCGTCGGCGATCGAGCTCGACGGCAAATTCGAAATCGGCCCGGCGATCCGGCTCGGGCTACCGATCTTCGACAATCGCGCCGGCGAGCGCGCGATCGCGAACGCCAAGTCCGATCGCGCGGGTCACGAGCTTGCCGCCGACGCGGTCGAGCTCCGCGCGCACGCGCGCGCGATTCGCGTGCTCGCGCTCGAGGCGTACGGCGAGGCCAAGCGTTTGCACGACGTGGTGCTGCCGCTGCGCCAGCAGATCGTCGATCAGACGTTGCTGCACTACAACGCGATGGATGCCGATCCGTTTCAACTGATCATCGCGCGGCGCGAGCTCGCCGATGCCGGTCATCAATATCTCGACGCGCTCCGCCGCTATGCCGATGCGATGAGCGAAGTCGCCGCGCTGCGCCGCGGCGCGAACGTGAGGCCCGATGTCGATCTCCCGTAGAAATTTGCTCGCCGCCGGTGCCGCGCTCGCCGCTGCCGGCAAGCTCGTCAAGCACGTCGACGCCGCGCCTGCGCCGTCGACCGGCCCGCGCGGCCGCGTCCACGTGCCGAACGGATCGAGCTTGGAATCGAAGTCGCGCGGCGGCGTGAAGATCTTCCATCTCCGCGCGCAGGCGATCCGTCACGAGATCGCGCCCGGTCTGACGATCGAAGCGTGGGGCTACAACGGCGCGACGCCGGGTCCGCTGATCGAAGTCGACGAAGGCGATCGCGTGCGCGTGTACGTCACGAACGAGCTGCCGGAGCCGACGTCGGTCCACTGGCACGGCGTGTTCGTGCCCGCCGGCATGGATGGCGTCGCCGGGCTGACGCAAGCGCCGATCGCGCCGGGCAAGACGTTCAAGTACGAGTTCGTGTTCGACCGCGCGGGCACGTTCATGTACCACCCGCACGCCGACGAGATGACGCAGATCGCGCTCGGCATGATGGGCATGATCGTCGTGCATCCGAGATCCGGCGAAGCTCGGCGCGTGCGCGACTACGCGTTGATGACGCACGAGATGACCGTGCCGATCGGCGCGCGACGGCCCGAGCCGCTCGCGATGAACGACTTCAACGTGCTCACGTTCAACGGCAAGTCATTTCCCGCGACCGAGCCGCTCGTCGCCGAGACCGGCGATCTCGTGCGCATCCGGCTCGCGAACTTGGGGCCGATGGATCATCACCCGATCCATCTGCACGGCCACGCGTTCGAGGTCGTCGCGACCGATGGTGGCATCGTGCCGCACTCGGCGCGCTTTCCAGAGACGACCGTGCTCGTGCCCACGGGCACGGTGCGCGTGATCGAATTCATTGCGCGCGCACCGGGCGATTGGGCGCTGCACTGTCACATGACCCACCACGCGATGAACCAGATGGGCCACGCCGCTGCAAACCTCGTCGGCGTCGAGATCTCCGGGATCGACGACAAGCTAGGTCGCGTGGTGCCGGGTTACATGACGATGGGCGCTAATGGAATGTCGGAGATGGGTGCGATGGCACAGCCCGTGAACTCCATCGCGATGATGGGCGCAAAAGGTCCTCACGGGACGATCGATATGGGCGGCATGTTCACCATCCTCAAGATCCGCGACTCGCTCGCGACCGATCCGGGATGGTACGCCGCACCTCAACTGGCCTCCGAAGCGAGCGCGGACGAGCTCCACCGCGACGGGATCGAGTGATACCGTGGTGACGATGCGTGTCTGGTGGGTGCTCGTGACGAGCCTCGTCGCGGGCTGCGGTTTCAACAACAACGGCAGCGGCACCGGCGATGGCGGCACCGACGGTGGCTTCGGTTATCAGGGGCCGTGCACGTTGGACTCGCTCACGATGAAGGTCGCGACGCTGTCCGGCTGCTCGCCCGAAGGCACGATGGATGGCCCGCGTGGCACCGCGTACTTCGCGAACCCGGTGAACATGAAGCTCGGTCCGAGCGGCATCACGTATGTCGCCGACTTCGATTCGAGCCTGCTCCGCCGCGTCGACACCGACGGCGCGGTGACGACGATCTTGAACCAGAAGAACTTCTCGTTGCCGTTCGGCATGCTGATCGCGTCGGACGGCTCGCTGCTCGTGGAGACCGACGACGATGACACCGGCAACCACTCGAACAACACCGGCACGGTGTGGTCGGTCAACACCGCGAGCGGCGTCGGCACCGTGATCATCCGCGACCACGGCCGTCCGCGCGGCATGGCGCTCGCGCCCGATGGCTCGGTCTACACGAGCGACTACGTCCACCACTTGATCGAGCACTTCGATCCCGCGACTCCTGCCGCCGGGTTTTCGCCCGTCGCCGGCACCAGCTCGGTCGAAGGTCACATCAACTCGAACGGCACGGCGCCCTCGACGTTCGCGCAGCCGTGGGATCTCGTGATGGATCAGAACGGCGACCTGCTCGTCGCCGAGTTCGACAACAACGTGATCCGCAAGGTCACACCGAACGGCACCGCGAACGCGATCGTCGCCGACTACGCCGGCACCGGTGTCGCCGGCCACACCGACGGGCCGGTCGCGACCGCGCAGTTCAACAACCCCAAAGGCATCGTGATGGATGGCAACGGCAACATCTACGTCAGCGAAGCCGGCAACCACGATGTCCGCATGATCGCGAACGGCATGGTCACGACCGTCGCCGGCACCGGCAGCGCCGGCTACGTCGACAACGACGATCCGACGATGGCGCAGTTCTACGCGGTCGAGGGCCTCGACGTGAGCTCGGACGGCACGCGCATTGTCGTCGCCGACGGCAACAACGGCGACACGATGCCGTTCGACCACGTTCGCAACATCACTCCGTAGGCGAGCAGCAGAAGCTGGCCGAGCCGGCTTGCGTGCACGCGAAGCCGCTCGGCAACGGCGGCGCCGACGCATCGGCGCAGCTGTAACCGACGCCGAAGCCGCTGCACGTGACACTCGGATCGACCGCGCACGTCTCGATCGGCTGCGCGGTGTTGCAGCAGTATTCGCCGGCGTCTTGCGCGGCGCTGCACGCGATCGTCGGGTCGGCATCGCTCGGCGAGATGGCGGAGCACTGGAAGCCGATCGCGACGCCGCCACAGCCGACGAGCGCGAGATCCGGCACGCAGTCGGTGTTGGCTTGCGAAAACGGCGCGCAGCAATACAGCGTCGCGCCGAGCGCGCCGGCGGTGCCGGCGGAGCACACGAGGTTGCCGTCGCCGTCGTCGGGCCGATCGTTCGCGCACGAGTATGCGATCGAGCCTTGATCGCAGCCCGGCATCGCGGCGATCTGCGCGCAGGCCGCGGGTGGTCCCGGGGGTGGGTTTTGGAAGTTGTCCTGTGTCGTGACTTGACACGAACAGATCAAGAGCACGTAGACGAGCTTCTTCATTAGCGCCACCTGATCGAGAGCGAGCCGAAGAACGTGCGAGGCGCGCCCGGCGTGAAGCTGATGCCTTCGGCCGGATTCGCGGCCTCGCCGGGGAGCCGCGACGCGACCGCGAACTGACCTTCGCGATAGAGCGTGTTCGCGATGTTGATGCAGCTGAGCGACGCCTCGTACCGATCATAGCGGATGCCGACGAGGCCGTTGAACACGGTGAAGCCGGTCGCGGTCAGCGAGTTGTCGGTCTCGGCCGGGCGATCCGACATCGCGCGAACGTCGAGCGAGCCGGTCATCGTGATCTTCGGCGCGATGGGATAGATCGCGCCGACCTCGGCCGAGAACGTGTGTACCGGCGCGAGCGGCACGTAGTCGGTGCCCGCGGCGATATCGGCGGCATCGGTGAAGCGCGCGTGCGCGTAGGTGTACGCGGCCTCGGCGTAGACGATGTTGTTGTACTGATAGCGCGCGGTGGCCTCGGTGCCGTAGCGGCGCGTCGGACCGGACGGATCGGTCGATGCGGTGTCGCCGTCGATCGTCTCTTCCGACGTGAGATCGAGCAGGAACGCGAGCGCCGAGACCGACAGCCCCGTGATCGGCTTGACCGTCGCGCCGACTTCGCCGCCGGTGGCGCGCGCGATCAGCGTGGTCGCCGAGCCGATGATCACGGTGCGGATGTCATTGGAGTGGAAACCTTGGCCGAAGTTCGCGAACAGATCGACGTGCGAATCGGGACTGACCTCGACCGCGGCCTTCGGCGAGAGCTGCGTCGCGCCGCGATACCCCGACGGCTGGACGACGGCGGTCGGCGACTCGTTGCTGACGTCGCCGTCGATGCGATCTTCGCGCGCACCGAGCATCACGCGCAGCCACTTGAGCGGCCGGTAGTCTTCCTGCACGTACGGGCCGGTCTCGGTCTCGTCGATCGCCGAGTCTTCGATCGGTCCCGGAATGCCGGGCAGGCCGTCGAGCCGCATGCGGTCCTCGGTGCGATGCAGCTGCGATGCGACCGAGTCGTTGCGGATCTGCACGCCGAACGTCGACTCGAGCGGGCGATCGAGCGGATGAAATTCTTGGCGAACGCGGACGTTCAGGCCCTGCTCGAAGCGCGCGTCGTCTTGCTCGACCTGCGAGCCATAGCGAATGCCTTCGGGCTGGAACGCCGCCGCGATGCCGTCGTTCGGGAACAGTTGAAAATTCGAATGCAAGCCGTAGAGCGACGCCTCGAAGTAACCGCGCGGGATCGGCTTGCGGAACGTGGTCTCGAGCATGTAGCGGCCGGAGTCGCCGCCTTGGCTCGGATCGAGCGAGTCCCAGCGCGAGATGCAGTGCGTGCCGGCATATGCGGCGGGCACCGGCGTGCCGTCGCTCTCGCCGCACACCGCGCGTGCCGGCAGCACGCCCGACATGTTCCACGTGCCGCTGTACGACATGCCCTCGAACGTGAGCTCGCTGCCGTCGGCGAACGTGCGCGTCGCCTTCGCGACCGCGCTGAGTCGATCGTAGTTTTCGGGGTGGATGAACGGGCCATCTTCGTCGAACGCTTCGGCGGCGACGAGCATGCGCCAGTTGGGGCCGAGATCCGGCGATTCGAGGACGACCGCGCGGCGATGGCCGTCTTGGCCGGCTTCGACCTTCGCGATCGATTCGTCGACGTGATCGGCGACGTGAAACGTCATCGAGCCCGCCGTCGCGAAGTCGCCGACGAGCGGCGAGTACGGACCCTTGGTCGCGTCGATCGATTCGATCGTTTCCGGAATCAGGAAGTGCAGATCGAGATAGCCCTGGCCGTGACCGTGGCTGACCGCGTTGATCGGCACGCCGTCGACGAAGCCCGCGAGATCGGTGCCGTGATCGAGGTCGAACCCGCGCATGAAGTACTGCTGTGCCTTGCCGCCGCCGGCGTGCTGCACGGTGAACAGGCCCGGGACCTCCTGCGTCAGATCTTCGGCGCGGTGGTGCGGCCGCAGCGACAGCTGGCGCGCGTCGATCGTGGTGTCGGACGCGGCGAGCGGATCGGGATCGATGTTGGTGTTCGGCTTCTGCAGCGCGTCGTGGATCTCGATGATCTCGTTCGCGACCTTCGCGGTGAGCTGCGGCAGAAAGTGCTGCGGCGCCGCCGAGCCAGGCGCCGGCGGTCCAGCGGTCGCGTCGTCGACCGATTCGTCGTCGGTCGGCGTCGAACCCGGCGGCGTCGTGTCGACCGCCGAGCCATAGCCGGCGTCGGCATACGCGCCGATGCCGGCATCGCCGGGTGGCGCTTGCGCGGATGAATCGAATGAATAGGCGAGCACGAGCGCGCCCACGAGGATTCGCATGAGTGATCCCGAAGCTGGAGCTGGCGCATGCGATCAAGCGCACGCGCGATCATTGGTGAGTTCGCTAGACCAACGAGCCAGGTGGGCCACGCGCGACGGCTGCGAGCGAATCACGCGAGATCGGCTCGATCGCGATTTCGCGCGCGAGCGTGAGCGGCTTGCGATCGACCGGCAGCGGCGTCAGCCACGCCGGCGGCGGCACCGGCACCGCGATGCCGTGGTGCGCGAGCGCGTGATCGCCGTGCGCGAGCACACCGGCGAGCCGCTTCAGCGAAAAATCAGGCTTGTGACGATGCTCCGGAAGCTGCGGATACACGTGCGTGTGCACGTGCGCACCCGCCGGGATCGCCGACTCCGAAACGACGTAGATCGTCGCGCCGTTCACATCGTGGTAATGCGCCGCGATCCGATCGTGCGTCGCGACATGCAGCCACGGCATCAGCTCGAAGCCGACGATCCATAGGACGCACAGCGCCAGCGCGATGCGCCGCCTCACCCGGCATCCATATCATGGCGGCGATTTCCCAAGCCCCGTCTGTACGACAACCGCGCCGGTCCGGATCGGCACCGTGCTACAAGGTGGCGTGATCGCGTCGTTTGGCGCCATCGTGCTCGGACTGCTACTGGGCCTGCGGCACGCGTTCGAGCCCGACCACTTGACGGCCGTCTCGACGCTGGTCGTCGAAACCCGCGACGCTCGACGCGGCGCGCTGCTCGGAGCCGTATGGGGTCTCGGGCACACGATCTCGCTCGCCCTGGTGGGCACGATCCTGCTCGTCACCGGAACCGTGCTGCCGGTTCGCACCGCGGCCGCGTTCGAGCTCGCGGTCGCCGCGATGCTGGTCGTGCTCGGCGCGCGCTCGCTCGTCGGCGCGCTGCGACACGGCGACACCGGTCCGGTGCGCGCTCACCACCACGGCGACGATGCACACGTGCATCGCGTCGCCGGGCGCTCGCTCGCGTGGCGGCCGCTCGCGATCGGCCTCGTGCACGGCCTGGCCGGGTCTGGTGCGCTGACCGCGCTCGTGTTCAGCCAGCTGCCGACGCTCGCCACGCGCATCATCTACATCGCGCTATTCGGCGCCGGCTCGATCGCCGGCATGGCGATCGCCTCGGGCATCGCGGGAGCGTCGCTCCATCGCGCCGCGAATTCGCCGTCGCGTCGCCGCGCGCTCGCGATCCTCACCGGCGTGCTGTCGCTCGGCTTGGGCATCGCGTGGGCGATCCCCGAGCTCGTGATCTTGTGATCACATGTTGCGGCGATACTGGCCGCCGACATCGTACAGCGCCCGCGACAGCTGGCCCAACGTGCAGACCTTGCAGGCCTCCATCAGCGCCGCGAACACGTTGGCGTTGTCGAGCGCCGCACGCTTCACGCCCTCGAGCGCGACCGGCGCGATCTTCGCGTTGCGCCGCCAGAACGCGTCGCGCGACGCGATCGCGTCGTCCTTCTCGTCGGCCGTCGCACGAATCACCTCGGGCGGTAGGGCGGTCGGGCTGCCCTTCGGATCCAAGAACGTGTTGACGCCGATGATCGGCAACGTGCCGTCGTGCTTGAGCGTCTCGTAGTAGAGCGACTCCTCTTGGATCTTCGAGCGCTGGTACATCCGCTCCATCGCGCCGAGCACGCCGCCGCGCTCGCTGATCGAACGGAACTCGGCGAGCACCGCAGCCTCGAGCAGGTCGGTCAGCTCCTCGATGATGAACGAGCCCTGGTTCGGGTTCTCGTTCTTCGACAGTCCGAACTCCTTGTTGATCACGAGCTGGATCGCGAGCGCGCGGCGTACCGATTCTTCGGTCGGCGTGGTGATCGCTTCGTCGTACGCGTTGGTGTGCAGCGAGTTGCAGTTGTCGTTGAGCGCGAGCAATGCCTGCAGCGTGGTGCGGATGTCGTTGAACGCGATCTCCTGCGCGTGCAGCGATCGGCCGCTCGTTTGAATGTGGTACTTCAATTTTTGCGAGCGATCGTTACCGTCGTACTTGTCGCGGATCGCCTTCGCCCAGATTCGCCGCGCGACGCGGCCGAGCACCGCGTATTCCGGATCCATGCCGTTCGAGAAGAAGAACGACAGGTTCGGCGCGAACTCGTCGATGTGCATGCCGCGCGACAGGTAGTACTCGACGAACGTGAAGCCGTTCGCGAGCGTGAACGCGAGCTGGCTGATCGGATTCGCGCCGGCTTCGGCGATGTGATAGCCGCTGATCGACACCGAGTAGAAGTTGCGGACCTTGTGGTCGATGAAGAACTGCTGGATGTCGCCCATCAGGCGCAGCGCGAACTCGGTCGAGAAGATGCACGTGTTCTGCGCCTGATCCTCTTTGAGGATGTCGGCCTGCACCGTGCCGCGCACTTGCGACAGCGTCGCCGCGCGGATCTGCTCGTAGGTCTCGCGCGGCAGCACTTCATCGCCGGAAGCGCCGAGCAGCAGCAAGCCGAGCCCATCGTTGCCTTCGGGAATCGCGCCTTGATAGCGCGGCCTCGGCACCTGTTTCGCGGCGTAGATCGACTCGATCTTCGCTTCGACCTCGGCGGCGAGGCCGTGCTTGCGAATGTACTTCTCGCACTGCTGATCGATGGCGGCGTTCAAGAAGAAGCCGAGCAGCATCGGCGCCGGCCCGTTGATCGTCATCGACACCGACGTCATCGCATCGGCGAGATCGAACCCGGAGTACAGCTTCTTCGCGTCGTCGACGTTCGCGATCGACACACCGGAGTTGCCGACCTTGCCGTAGATATCGGGCCGCTTGTCGGGATCTTCGCCGTACAGCGTCACCGAATCGAATGCGGTCGATAGCCGCTTCGCCGGCAAGCCGCGCGACACGTAATGGAACCGCTTGTTCGTGCGCTCCGGTCCGCCTTCGCCGGCGAACATGCGCGCCGGATCTTCGCCTTCGCGCTTGAGCGGGAACACGCCGGCCGTGAACGGGAACTGCCCCGGCGGCGCCTCGCGCAACAGCCAGGTCAGGACGTCGCCCCAATCTTCGTACTTGGGCAACACCACTTTCGGAATGCGCGTGTGCGACAGCGACTCGGTCGTCAGATCGAGCTCGATCACTTTGTCGCGGACCTGGAACTGGTACTTCGCGGCGGCATAGCGCTTCTTCATCGCCGGCCACTCGGCGAGCAATTGCTTGGACTCGGCCGACAGCCGGTTCTCGAGGTCGCGATACAGCGCGACGAGCTCGCCGACAAATGCGGGCTCACCTTCGACCACTTCGGCGACGCGCACGGTATCGCTCGCGCCCTGCGGCTCGACGATCTCGAGCTTCTTCTTGCCGACGTTGGCGCGCAACGCCTCGATCGTGCCGTGCAGCTGGTACATCCGGCGCGCGATCGCGGCCTGCTGTTTGACGTACGTGTCGTTGCCGTTGCACGTCTCGGCGATCTCGGCGAGGTAGCGCGTGCGATCGGGCGGGATGATCCACTTCTTCTCCGACATGCCGGCCGAGATCGCGAAGTGCGATTTCAGCGGCGCGCCGGTGCGCTCGGCGACGAGATCCATCAGCGAGCGATAGAGCGTGTTCATGCCCGGGTCGTTGAACTGCGACGCCATCGTGCCGTAGACCGGCAGCTGCTCGTCGGGCGTGGTGAACTTCTGGTGGTTGCGCTTGTACTGCTTGCGCACGTCGCGCAGCGCGTCGAGCGAGCCGCGCTTGTCGAACTTATTGATCGCGATCGCGTCGGCGAAGTCGAGCATGTCGATCTTCTCGAGCTGCGTCGCGGCGCCGTATTCGGCGGTCATCACGTAGAGCGACACGTCGGCGTGCTGCGTGATCTCGGTGTCGGACTGGCCGATGCCGCTGGTCTCGACGATGACGAGATCGAAGCGCGCCGCGCGGCAGATCTCGATCGACTCGCGCACGTGGCGCGACAACGACAAGTTCGATTGCCGCGTCGCCAGCGAGCGCATGTACACGCGCGGATCGTCGATCGCGTTCATGCGAATACGATCGCCGAGCAACGCGCCGCCGCTCTTGCGCTTGCTCGGATCGACGGAGATCACCGCGATCGTCTTGTCGGGGAAATCGGCGAGAAAGCGCCGCACCAGCTCGTCGACGAGGCTCGACTTGCCAGCGCCGCCGGTGCCGGTCACGCCGAGCACCGGCACTCTCGTGCCGGTCGCGAGGAGCGGCTCGAGCTGCGCGCGAAGATCGTTCTGCGGATCGTTCTCGGCGACGGTGATGAGCCCGCCGAGCGTCGCCGGAGTGCGCTGCGGCAGCTCGCTCGGCACGAACGCGGTCGGTCGCTTCTCGAAGTCGCACTGGCGGAGCAAGTCGTCGATCATGCCCTGCAGGCCCATCGCGCGGCCGTCGTCGGGCGAGTAGATGCGCGAGACGCCGTACGCCTGCAGCTCGGCGATCTCGTTGGGCAGGATCGTGCCGCCGCCGCCGCCGAAGACTTTGATCTGCGCGTCGCGCTCGCGCAGCAGGTCGAGCATGTACTTGAAGTACTCGACGTGGCCGCCCTGATACGACGTGATCGCGATGCCCTGCACGTCCTCTTGGATCGCGCAATTGACGACCTCGGAGACCGAGCGGTTATGGCCGAGGTGGATCACTTCCGCGCCGGCGGCTTGCATGATCCGGCGCATCACGTTGATCGCCGCGTCGTGGCCATCGAACAGCGATGCCGCGGTCACGATGCGGACGTGGTGCTTGAGCTTGTAGGGCGTGATCGTCGTCGGTCGATTAACCACGAAGCGACCTTAGCTCACGGCGGCGGACGTGTCTCGACCTTCTCCTTGCCCTCGCGGGTCACGCGGACGATGCGAGCCCGCGTCAGCTTGCCGGCACCAACTGGAGAGACCTCGAGCTGAACGTGCTCGTCGTCCTTGCCGCCGGTCGCGAACCCGATGTCGAGCGCGCCGTGGTCGCCGCGTAGCGCGAGCGTGTCGAGCTGCATCGGCGGCAGCGACGCGAGATACGCGGGTGGCACGTCGAGCTCGGCGCCGCGGCCGTGGATGGCGAGCGCGTTCACGTGACCTGCGGCATCGCCTTTGGCCTCGACGCGCACATCGCCGTGTTCTCCCGTCGCGACGATCGCGGCGCTCTGCCACTTCGGGATCTCGATCGCCGCCGGGTTCGTCGACAGCGCGGCGATCATCAGCTTCGCGACCGAAAAATAGATGAACAGGCCCGAAGCGTCGACGAGCGTCGTGATCAGCGGCGCGGAGATCACGGTCGGGTCGATGCCGACACGCTGCGCGACCAGCGGGATCGTCGCGCCGACCGCATTCGCCCACGTGCAGACGACGAGGATCGTCACGGCGACACACGCCGCGAGATCGTAATCGACGCCCCACAACAGCGCGCGAAAGAACGCGATGGTGCCCAAGAGTACGCCGAGCAGCACGCCGGCCGAGACCTCGCGGCGCACGACGCGCATCACGTCGCGCGTCCGCACCTCGCCGAGCGCGAGCGCGCGAATGATCGTCGAGACCGTCTGCGAGCCCGCATTGCCGCCGGTGCCGATCAAGAGCGGCACGAAGAACGACAGCGCGACCACTTTCGCGAGCTCGTCGTCGAAATAGCGCAGCACCGTGCCGGTCGCGGTCTCGGCGACGAACAACAAGATCAGCCACGTGATGCGGCTGCGCACCGTGCGGAGCAGCGGCGTCAAGAAGTACGGCGCGCGCCCCGCGATACGGCCTGCGACACCGCCTTGGTTGAGCACGCCGACGCCGACTTGGCGCAGCGTCGCGCCGAGCAGATCGTCGACGCGGACGACGCCGACGAGCTTGTCGTCCTTGTCGACGACAGGCAGCGACAGAAAATCGTGCGCCGTGATGATCTCGGCGGCGTCGCCTCGCGCCGCGGTCTCGCGCACCGCGAGCGGATCCGGTGTCATCAGCTGCGCGATCGGCGTGCTCGGCTCGGCGATCGAGATCACGCGCAGCGGTGCGACGCCGACCAGGCGACCGGCATCGGTGAAGTAGCAATTCACGGCGACCTCGATGTCCGCGTCCTGCGCGCGCAGGCCCGCCATCGCCTCGCCGGCCGTCTTGGTGCTCTCGCAGCGCCAGATCTTCGCGGTCATCAAGCGACCGACGGCCGGCTCGGGATGCGCGAGCTGGCGGTCGATCGACGCTTTCTGCTCCGCCGTATACGCCTGCTCGATCTTCGCGCGCGCATCGGCCGGCACCTGGCTCAAGATCGCGACCTCGTGCTCGGTCGGCAGGAACGCGAGCAAGCGCGCCGCGCGATCGCCTTCGCAGCCCGACAACAGCGACGCCGCGGCGGCCGGATGTGCGGCGCGAAGCATCGCCGCGCCGTGCCGATCGTCGATCGCGTGCAAGAGCTTGGTGCCATCGGCGACGCTGCGCCGCGACAGCTCGCGGCCGAGATCCGCCGGCCTTACATTCTTGAGCGCGCGCTTGAGCGCATCGTCATCGCCGCCGCGTAGCGGGCGATCGAGAAAGCTCAGGTCTGGCACCGGGACCGCGCTGTGGACGTCCTCGCCGTCTTCGCCGTGCATTGCTGCGACGATCGGTGACCGCGCGCGCCGTGACAAGTCGATCGACTACGGATGACACGTCGGCAAGCCGGTCGGCACGTCGAGCTTGAACTTGCTCGCGTCGAGCTCGAGGTTCACGGCGCGATTGCTCGAATCGCCCCAATCGACCTCGAGATCTTGCTGCGCGCCCGACGCCTTGAACCGCGACTTGCCGGGCACGCGATGGCCGCCGACGTCGACGAAGTTGCTGTTCGTCACCGACCACTCGGTCTTGCCGTCGCCGTCGATCATCGACGCCGAGATCACGTCGAGCTTGCCGTCCTTCATGTCGATCGCGAGCTTCTCGGTCTTGCCGCCGCCGCTGAGCTCGACGTTCTCGAGCCCTTTGCCGCCGTCCCACGTCACCGTGCCGGTCGCGTTCGACACGACCGGCGGCGTGCCGATCGCGAGGTGCAAGAAGTCGTCGGGCGCGAGCTCGACCCGGAAGAACTGCGCGATCGAGCTGCGATCGCACGGCCCGGTGACCTGACAGTTGCCTTGATAATTGACGTAAATGAAGTTGGCGCCGTCGCACGCCATCTCGGCCATCGTGCTGCCGCCGGCCGGCGACAACGCCGCGATGCGCACGAACGAGCCGGTCTTGCCCATCACCAGGACCTCGCCTTTGGTGCGCTGGTTCGCGAGCCAGAAGTCCATCGTCGAGTCGGCGCGAAACGACTTGGTCGCATCGTGTGCGGCGGCGAGCTTGCCAACGACGTCGGCCACGCTCGGCTCGGGATACGGCCGACCGCCGGCGTGCTGAGCTGGACCACACGCAACGCAGGCAACCGGCATCGCAACCAACGCGAGACGCATGGCCGTCATCTTAGTCCTCGCGCTTCGCGCTCGGAACGCTTAGCTCGTGCAACAGGAACGCGAACTGATCGGCATAGCGATCGACCTGCGACTTCACCATGTCGGCGCCACCGTGACCGGAGTTACGTTCGATGCGCAACAAGATCGGCGCATCCGCTGTCTGATCGGCCTGGATCACCGCGGCGAGCTTGCGCGCGTGCATCGGATCGACGCGGTCGTCGTGGTCGGCCGAGTCGAACAGGATCGCCGGATACGCTCGCGGGCCCGCATCGACCGCGATGCGATACGGCGAGTACGCGTACAGCGCCGCGAACTCCTGCGGATCTTCCGCCGAGCCGTACTCCGGCACCCATGTCTTGCCCGAGCCGAACAAGTGGAAGCGCAGCATGTCGAGCAGCGGCACCGCGCAGATCACCGCTTTGACCAGATCGGGGCGCTCGGCGACCGTCGCACCGACGAGCAAGCCGCCGTTCGATCCGCCCGCGATCGCGAGGTGCTGTTTCGACGTCCACTTCTGATCGATCAAGTACTGCGCGGCCGCGATGAAGTCGTCGAACACGTTTTGCTTGGCGAGGCGCATGCCGGCCTTGTGCCACTCCTCGCCGTACTCGCCGCCGCCGCGTAAATTCGGAATCGCATAGACGCCGCCGTGCTCGAGCCACACCATGCGCGACGACGCGTAACCCGGCGACATGCTCACGCTGAAACCGCCGTAGCCGTACAAGATCGTCGGGTTCGTCCCGTCGAGCTTCACGTCCTTGCGATGGATGACGAACATCGAGATCTTGGTGCCGTCCTTCGACGGATAGAACACCTGATCGGTGACGAAGCCCGACGTATCGATCGGCAGCTTGATGCGCGCCCACTCGGACGTCTTGCCGGTCGCGACCGAGGTCTTGAAGATGATCTGCGGCTCGGTGAACGACGTGTACTCGAAGTACGCGGTGTCTTCGTCTTCATCGCCCGACAAGCCGCTCGACGTGCCGATTCCCGGCAGCGCGACGTCGCGCACGTGCTTGCCGTCGAGCGCGAACACCGAAAGCTTGCTCGACGCGTGATCGAGATACGTCACGGCGAGGTGACCACCGACGATGCCGGCGGTCTCCATCGTCGCGTCGCTCTGCGGCACGAGCTCCTTCCACGCCGCGCGATCCGGTTTGTGCGGATCGGCGACCATGATGCGGTAGCGCGGCGCGCCGTCGTTGGTGTGAATGTAGAGCTTGTCCTTGTAGACGGCGACGAGGCTGAAGTTCGCATCGACGCCGGTGACGAGCGGCTGCCACGGCCCCGGCTTGTGGGCGTCGCGGAAGAAGACGTCGCTCGAGTTCCAGCCGTGCTGCACGGTGCAGAACAGCCAGTGGCCGTCGCGCGAGATGCCGCCGCCGAGAAACGTCTCCGGGTTCTTCGTCGCTTCGTGGATGATCGGATCGCTCGCGGGATCGCTGCCGAGCGCGTGAAAGCGCAGCTCGGCGAAACCCGGTCGCTCGGCGACGCCGACCCCATTGCCGACCGGCGGCACCCAGACGTAGTAGAAGCCCTTGTTGTCGGGCGTCCACGACGCGCCCGAGTACTTCGTGCCGGGAATCACGTCGGCGGTGTCCTTGCCGGTCGCGACATCGATCACGTGCATCACGGTCTCGTCGGAGTTGTGCTCGCTGACTTGATACGCGACGCGCGCGCCGTCCCAGCTCGGATACCAGCCGTGCAAGCCCTTGCTGCTGTCGGCGCTCCACGTGTTCGGATCGAACAGCACGTGCTCGACACCGTCTTTGTCGTTCGGGCCCTGCTTCCAGTAGACGATCGACTTCTCTTTGTCGGCGTGCCGGCGTGTGAAGAAGTAGCGGCCGTGACGATGCGTCGGCGCGCCGACCGCGTCGAAGTAGAACAGCTGCGTGAGCCGCGTCGCGAGCTCGTCGCGCCCGGGCAGCGTCGCGAGCACGCCGCGCGCGTAGTCGTCTTCGCTCGTCATCCACGCTTGAACTTCCGGCGCGGTCTCGTCTTCGAGCCAGCGGTACGGATCGCGGATCGTCTTGCCGTGGATCGTTTCGGCGACGTCGACCGTGCGGCTGTGCGGCCACGGATGCGTCGGAGTCGGGCTGCTTGGCATGGCTACCTCCGGATGCGGTGCGGCTTGGCTAGTCGGCTCGGCCGGCGCCGGCGTGATCGCCGGACCCGACGCGCTTCCGCATGCGACGAGCGTCACGAGCAGCAGCTTGCGCATGCGGCCGATCTATCACGTGCCGCCGAATTGCGGCAGATCGACGAGCCAGCGACCGTCGCTGCGTACCACGTCGATACGCGCGCGCACGTTCGGCGACACGACCTCGACGGTCGCGCGATCACCTTGCTGCTCGATCACCGTGATATCAGTCGGCGCCGCGACGCCGTCGGACGCGCCGATCGAGATCAGATCCTTCGCGGTGTAGCGCACGGCCGCACCGACGAGATCGGTCGCGCGCTTCGCCTCCGCGTCGAGCCGCGCGCGCGTCGCCGGTGTGAGCAACTCGAAGATCGCGTCGCGATCGCCGGCCTTCGCCGCGGCGAGTAGATCTCGCACCGCGACCTCCGGTCCCGGCGTCGTGACGCGACAGCTTCGACCGGCGACCGCGGCCGCAAATGCCATCGCAGCAAACACGCTGACGACCGCCGCCACCGTCGAGCGGCGAGTGCCTAACGCGAGGGCCATCGGTCCTGCTTTTGCACCACCACGACTCGGGTGTGTACTTGTCCCCGTCGAAACGGTCAACTAGACTCGGAAACGCCATGCGCTTAGCCGCACTTGGCCTCGGGCTCGCGCTGGGAGCGTGTGTCATCCACGAGGCAGCGCCTGTGAATCCCGGGTACGGGTATCCATACGGCTACGGGTACGGCACGGGTCCCGACGAGGGCGTTGCCAGCGTCGGCGAGCCGACGCCGTACGAGGTCACGACGCAGGCTCCCGAGCCACTCGACGATCAGATGACGCCATCGCCCGGCGACGGCTACGACTGGATCGACGGCTACTGGCACTGGAACGGCTACGACTGGGTCTGGGTCGGCGGCCGCTGGGAGCGCGATCAAGACGGCTACGTCTACGTGCAGCCGTACTACGACTACAGCGGCGCGTCGTACGTCTACACGCCCGGCTACTGGGCGCCGCGCAATCGCGTTCCGGCCGGCTGGAGCGTGCGCGGTCCCGGCAACGGTCATCCCGCGACGCTCGTACCGCCGACCAGCTGGCACAACCCGACGCGTCCGATCCATCCGATCGGCGGCGGCACGCATCCGATCGGCGGCGGCACCACGACCACGAACCTGAACGGCGGCACGTACGGTCGCCCGCAAGGCACGACGAGCGTCGGCGGCTATCAACAGCTGCCACCGCGCCAGCAACCGATCGTCGGCCCGCCGGCACACAACGCACCGGGTCCGATCGAAGGCGGCCGCGAGCCCGTCGAATCACCGATCATTTACGATCGGCCAAGCCCTGCGCGCCCGGCAGGTCCGACGAGCGTTCGCCCGGTCGAGACCGAGCGGCCGAGCGGACCCGCCGAAGCTCCGCGTCCCGTCGAAGGCGGCGGCACGCACGCCGAGCCCGCCGCGCATCCGGCGGAGCCAACGCATTCGTCGGGCTCGCACACGACGAACAGCGGCGCGCATCGCCACTGATCGAGATCAGTGCGGGGTGTACGCGAGGACCGTCGAGCCTTCGCCGCCGACCCAGACGTGCGTCGCATCGAGCGCGAACCCAGCTTCGAGCCGCGAGCTCGACGCCTGCGCCAAGCCGGTCGCATCGGCGCTCCACGTGTTGCCGCCATCGGTCGTGACGAGCGCGAGGCTCGTCGGATTGCCATCGTCGGTCCCATCGAGACCGACGACCCACCCGTGCATGCCGTCGGGCGCGAAGAACATGTAGTCGAACTCCCAGCGCTTGCCCGACGCGCTCGACGGGATCACGTTCGAACCGAACGTCTTGCCCGAGTCGGTGCTGATCAAGATGTAGTCCTCGCCCGGATCGGCGTCTTGCGTCGCGTAGTACGCGATCATGCGCGACGGGCTCGCCGCGTTTGGAAGCGAAACACCCGACGGCGCGACCGCTCCCTCGCTGGTCACACCGGTCAGCTCGGTGAACGTCGTCACCGAGCCACCGTTCGTGCTGACGCAAACTTCGGGCACGTTGTCGGCGAGGCTCGCCGAGACGTACGCGAGCGTCTGGCCATCCCCGCTGATCGCCGCCGTCGCCATCGTCTCTTCGAGTTGCGGTGGCTCCTGGCAGTCGGTCGCCGGAAACTCGTCGGGCACCGTCGGCGTCGCCGGCGGTGGCGCGAACACGACGCTGTAGTCCGCGCTCGATCCCGGCGCGCTCGGCGCCGTCGCGATCACGCTATCGGTAACGAGCGTGGTCGTGCTGCCGTGAACGAGCGCGGCGTGCACGTCACCATCGTTGGCGCTCTGCGCGACGTCGGTCATGTGGCCGGTCGAATCGCCGAGCACCGCGTCGCACTCTTGCGTGAGCGCCATGAAGCCGGTCGGCGTACCGACGACGCCGTCGAAATCGAGGCCACCCAGCACGCCGCCGGCAGACGGATTTCCCATCGTGTCGAACGCGGTACCCGCGATCGAAGTCGCGCTCGCGTTGAACACCGCGCCGGTCGGCGCACTCTCGCCGGCCGAGCTCACGACCACGCCTTGCGTCGGCGACGAGTAGTAGATGCCGGTGACGACATCGTCGGCATCGTGGCCAGACGGCAGCGTCATCGCCGTCCAGTTCGACGTGGTTCCACCACCGCCACTTCCACCACCGCCACTTCCACCACCACCACCACCACCACCGCCGTCATCTCCACCCGACGACGACGTGCATCCGGCGGCCGCAACCAAAGCTACGAACAAGATCTTCTTGAGCATCTGTATCCTCCTGGGCCGGCCTTATCGGCACTCAGGTGCGGCGGTTGCGTGCGAAAAATGCGCCCGCAACTGTCGAGGATCAGACGCTAGTCGACCCGCAGCGCGCGCTCGAATTCTTCGGGGTTCGAGCTGGCGTAGATCGCGGCTTCCATCGAGACGAGGCCGGCGTTGACGAGATCGATGAGGTGCTGATCGAACAGCTGCATCGAGTAGAGGTCGCGGCCCTTGCGGATCAGCTCGGGGATGTCGCCGAGTCGCGCGCTGCGAATGCACTCGCGGATCGTGCGCGTGACGCGGAGGATCTCGACGGCGGGCAAACGGCGGCGGCCGTCTTTGCTCGCGAGCAAGCGCAGGCATACGACGGCTTGCAGGCAGTCGCCGAGCCGATCGCGGATCACGTCTTGGGCTTCGGCTTCGAACAAGCCGACGTAGCGCTGGATGGTCGCGACCGCGTCGGGCGTGTGGATCGCCGACATCACGAGGTGGCCGGTCTCGGCGGCTTTGAGGCACGTCGCGGCGGTCTCACGATCGCGGATCTCGCCGACGAGGATCACGTCGGGATCTTGGCGCAGCGCCGCGGTCATCGCGTCCGAGAAGCTCTCGGTGTCGGCGCCGACCTCGCGCTGGATGATCATGCACTTCTGCGGCTCGTGGATGAACTCGATCGGATCTTCGATCGTCACGATGTGCGCGTGCCGGGTCTCGTTGATGTAGCGCAGCATCGCGGCCATCGACGTGGTCTTGCCGTTGCCGGTCGCGCCGGTGACGAGCACGAGGCCGCGCCGCGCGTCGGCGATCTCCGCGAGCACCGGCGGCAGGTTGAGCTGCTCGATCGACAGGACTTGGATCGGGATGAGGCGCATCACGATGCCGACGGAGCCGCGCTGGCGAAAGATCGACGCGCGGAAGCGGCCGCGCTGCGCGAGCGAATACGACACGTCGATCTCGACGAAGCGGCGCGTGAAATCGGCGGTGATGCTGCGATCCTCGAGGATCATTCGCGCGATCGCTTCGGTGTCGCCGGCGGACAGCGGCGGGACTTTGATCGCGCCGAGCAGCTCGCCGTGCAGGCGATAGTGCGGCGGATAGCCGACCTCGAAGTGAATATCGGAGACGCCGCGCTCCACGCCGAAAGCGAGCAGCTTGTGAAACGCGTTGCGATCCATGCGAGGGGATCAGTTTAAACCCGGTCGGCCGGTCCCGGGCTTGTCGGCCGGCGCGTTTTCGCTCCCGTTACTCCGCAGGCTCGCGATCAGCGCCTCGCCGGTCGCTTCGTCGTCGCTGAGCGGCTGCCACGGCAGTGCCTGCGAGTCCGATGCGCTGCCGGCCGGCGGCTCCGAGGCACGTGGCCGCGGTCGGTCGAGCGGGCTCGTGTTGCCGAGCGCGACCTCCGACGTCACTTCATCTTCGCGGCCGAAGGCATTGCGCGGGATCATGCCGATCAGGCTGCCGACCGCCATCGGGATCGCGAGGTCGCGCTCGTCGTCGTCGTCGCCATCGTCGTCGTGCGCGACGTGCACCGGCACCGCCTTCGGCGGCACCGCGATCGTGCGCAGCTCCGCGCGCACCGCGTCGGACAGCGTCGGGAACGCCGGCCCGGGTCGAGCCATGTAGTAACCCTGGCCGTAGCGCAAGCCGAGCTCGCGCAGCGCCACGACGTCTTCGACGTGCTCGATGCCTTCGGCGACCATCACGGCGTCGATGGTCTCGGCGATGTGGCGCAGCGAGCGCAGCATCTCGCGCTTCACCGTCGAGCGCGCGATGCCACGCACGAGCACGTCGCTGATCTTGATGAAGTGCGGCCGCAGCGACATCACGGTCTCGAGGTTCGAGTGACGCGTGCCGACGTCGTCGATCGCGATGCCGAAGCCCATCGCGGTGTACGCGCCGAGCGCGCGCTTGAACGACGCGAAGTTTTCGATCGCGAGCCGCTCGGTGATCTCGAAGACGATGTTCGCCGGCGTGAGGCCTGCCGACGACAACAGGTTGCCGACCTCGACCTCGATGAACGCCGAATCGTAGAACGACATCGGCAGCAGATTCAGGAACAGGCGGTGAACCGGCTCGAGCGCCTGCGCGCTGCGCAGCGCGCCGCGGAAACACGCGCGATCGAGCTCGACGGTGAGATCGACTTCTTCGGCGATCGCGAACAGCGTCGCCGGCGATTCGAATGCGGTGCCGCGCGGGCCGCGCGATAGCGCTTCGTACGCGAAGATGTCGCCGGTGCCGAGGTCGACGATCGGCTGATACACGCTGGTCAGGCCCTCGCCGAGGATGACGTCTTGCAGCGTCGAGCGATCGCGGTGCCCCTTGCGCTGGCGCAGGTTCTTCGCACTCTCGGTGGCATCGGCGACGAGGCGCGCGGTGATGCGCTCGGGCCGTAGCAGCGAGTTGCCGAGCACGCGCGCCGAGCCAACGGTGATGCGCGGTTGCTCGCGCAGCACTTCGGTGACCATCGGCGCGAGGGCTTCTTCGACCGCGCGTTCGACGGTCGCGGCGAGCGCCTCGAGATCGATGCGATGCGCGCCGCGTGGCGCCAACAGCACGAAGTAGCCATCGCCGTCGCCGCTGCGGCAAATGATGTCGGCCGGATCGAGGACCGCGCCGCGCAATCGATCGAGCACGGCGGCCGCGTGATCGTAGATCTCGCTGTGGTGCGCGACGCCGAGATCGAGCTCGACGCGGTGCAAGCGCGACAGATCGACGAGCAAGCACGACAGCGAGCGCTCGCGATGCAAGATCGCGGTGACCTCGTTCATGCGCTCTTGGTACGGCCGGAATCGGTCGAGCTCGGGCTCGCGCAAGCGCCGGAACGGCTGGCTGCGCTCGGTGATGTTGGTCTCGCCTGCCGAGAAGTAGTGGACGCGACCCGGACCGCCGCGTTTCGCGCCACGCAGCGCCGCTTCGGCGGCGGTGAGCAAGCCTTCGGGATCGGCGGCGTCGTCGGACAAGCACGCGACGCCGACCGACAGCGTGATCGCGCGGTTGCCCGGCAGCTCGAGTGACCCGATCAGCTCGACGAGCCGCGATGCCTTGGTCAGCGCGCCGGTCTTGGTGGTTTCGGGCAACAGCAGCACGAACTCCTCGCCCGAGTAGCGCGCCACGATGTCGGAGCTGCGGTCATCTTGCAACACGCTCGCGACCTGGCGAAGGATCTCGTCGCCCGCTTGATAGCCGAGCGCGTAGTTGACGCTCGCGAATTGATCGAGGTCGGCGATCAGCAGCGACATCGGCTGGCTGTAGCGCAGCGCGCGCGCGACCTCTTCGCGCAATCGCTCTTGAAACGCGCGGTGCGTGTACAGGCCGGTCAGCGGATCGCGCAGCGTGAGCGCGTCGAGCTGCAAGCCCATCTGCGCGAGCTGCTCGGTCGCGATCGTGATCTCGCGGCCGCGATCGGAGAGCTGCGCCTCCAGCGCGAGCTCGTGCTCGCGAAGCAGGTGGTTCGCGCCGCGCAGCTCGTCGACGAGCTGCATGTTCGCGCGCTCGAGTTGGTACATCTGCACGAGCTGATCGACGACCTGTACGAGATCGCCGAGCTTCCACGGCTTGGTGATCACGTAGTGCAAATGGCCGGCGTTGATCGCGCTGATCAGCTCGTCGGAATCGGGATAGGCGGTGACGACCGCGCGCCGGCACTCGGGGCGCGTCAACGCGACGCGCGCGAGCAACTCGCCGCCCGGCAAGCCCGGCATCCGCAGATCGGCGAGCACTGCGGCGACGTCCGGGTTTTCCTCGAGGAGAGCTAGAGCCGCTTCACCGTCGTTCGCGAGCAGCACCGTGAACCGCGGACGCAAGACGCGGCCCAGTGCGTTCAAGTTACTGCGATCGTCATCTACGCAGATGACGACCGGCGCGCCTCCGGTCCCTGGCTCCACCACCCCCTCGAGTTGCTGAGGAGTGTCGACTGCCAACTTGCCCTGAGTATAAGCGCGTCGACGATGCGGCCGGAACTACGAATGGACGATGTTACTGCCCACCCCGGCCTACATCGCGAACGCGCGTTCGACGAACCAGATCGATCCGAACACGAAGATGACCGCCGATAACACCGGCATCGCGAACCGCCGATATCGGTCAGGACCGAGCGTTCGAGCGGTCATATAGAAGACCGGCAGAGCGACCGCAACGATCGTCAACTGGCCGATTTCAACGCCGACGTTGAAGCAAAGCAGCGGCGGGACCACGCCGTGAGGCGGCAAGTCGACGGCGAGCGCCGATGCGAAGCCCAAGCCGTGGGCGAGCCCGAAACCGAACGTCAAAGCGTAGCGCCAGCGCACATCCGGCCGAACGATGTTCTCGGCGGCCGTGTACGCGATCGACGCGGCGATCGCGCTCTCGACCACCCGCGACGGCAACGATAGCCAGCCCAGCGCCGCGGCGATCAGCGTGAGGCTATGTGCGAGCGTGAACGCGGTGACGACCGTCGCGGTCGCGCGCAACGTCGCGCCGAATGGTTTGACCTCATAGCGATCGCGCGGGCGACTCAACATCACGACGAGCAGCAGCGCGAGCACGAAGCTGATGTGATCGATGCCGCCGTAGATGTGGCCCATGCCGTAGCGCACCCAGCGGAGCAGCGACAGCTCGCCGACTTTCAACAGCGCCGGCGAATCGCCGTGCCGCACGACGTTCGCGACGACATCGGTCGAGCCGGCGCGACCGACGCGCACGATCGCTTCCATCTTCGGATCGACCGCGAAGAACGCGCCAAGATCGACGAGCAGCGAATCGATCGATCGCGCGCAGGTCACGCGCCACGACACGACGACGAAATTATCGGCGTCGGCGGCGGCCGCCGCCGGTGTCGGTGCGCATGCGAGCGCGCCGGCGTTCGTCGGGATCGCGATCTGGAGCCAGCGCGCGACGTAGGCCGCCACGCCCGGCGATGCCGCGGCGGTTGCTGCGGTCGGCTTCGAGTCGACCGGCACGTGCATCGGCTCGGTGACGTCGTTCGGCGCGACCTTGAACGTGACGTCGACATCGGCGCCGTCGATCGTGAGCTCGACGTATTTGATCGCCGTTTGATGCGCGTACGCCGGCGCGGCGAGTGCGAGCAGGATGATCACGGCGAAGCGCACGGAGCGGTTTTAGCGCAACCGCTTGCCGCGCACGTAGATCGCGCGCGGGTGCAAGAGCACGCTGGCGTCGCGGCGCGGATCGCCGTCGAGCACGGTGAACGTCGCTTCGCGCCCCACACTCGGCCCCGCGGCGATGCCCCAAAACGCGAGCGGTGCGGTCGTCATCGCGTCGCAGATTGCCGAATCGTCGAGGCCGGCGTCGCGCAGCAGCTTGACCTCGTCGGCGCTCGGTCCGGCGTCACGCGTGTTGCCGAGATCCGTGCCGTACAACACCGTCGCGCCCGCGGCGCGCAGCTTCGCGAGGTTCTGCACGGCCGAGGCCGAGCCGCCGAACGCGGCGAGCGTCGAGATCACCGCGCGACCTTTCCACGCTTGCACGGTCGCGTCGTCGAGCGGCTCGACGGGCGTGTGTGCCAGCACGTCGACGCCCGCGCGCGCGGCGGCGAGCGCGCTCGCGTTCGACAGCGCGTGGATCGCGACCTTGAGGCGGTGCGCGTGCGCGGCGGCGACGGCGGCTGGGATCAACGCGGGCGCGAGCCCGTCGTCGTCGCCGGCGAGCTTGATCACGCGCGCGCCTGCGGCGACGAGCCGATCGATCGTCGACTTCACGCACGCTTCGTCGGCACAGCCGATCCCGAATCCGTCACTTCCCCACGAGTCGAGCGGATAGCCGTTCGGCCGCGTCAGCATCGGACCTGCTTCGATCACATCGAGCGGCTCGCGAGATCCCAACGTTCGCTCCGGCGCGGCGAGATCGATCGCGACGCCGACGCCGCTCGCCGCGAGCTGCTCGCCGACCGGCCAGTACGCGAGGTGAACGTGGCTATCGACGATCGGCGGCCACAGCCACGCGCTCGCGTTCGAGCCGGCGGGCGACACGCCGCCGACGCGATCGCCGGCGAGCGCCAGCGTCACGCTCGAGCCGTCGGCGAGCCGACCGGTGGGCGCGCCCGTCTCGCTCGGCGGCGCGACACGCGCGGCGGTGCCACACGCTGCGACCGCCAACCAGATGTACGGACGCATGCAGTTAGTACGAGCGAGCCCGCATCGTCGATCGAGATGGTTTCGTGTACGGTTCCACGACATGAGTAGTCGTCAAGCTCCGATCGCTTTCATCATGGCAGCCGGGCTCGGCACGCGGATGAAGAGCGACATGGCGAAGGTGCTCCACCGGATCGCGGGTCGCCCCATGGTGCACTGGGTCGTGGGCGCCGCCAAGGCCGCCGGCGCGACCAAGGTCGTCGCGATCCTCGGTCATCAATACGAGATCGTGCGCGCGTCGCTCGAGCGATCGTTCGGCGGCGACGTCATCGCCGCGCTCCAGCCCGAGCAGCGCGGCACCGGCCACGCCGTGCAGTGCGCGCTCCCCGCAGTCGCGAACGAGCCCGACGATCGCATCATCGTGATCCTCACCGGCGACGCTCCGCTGTTGCCC
>DATBAS010000256.1:0-17376 GCA_036271395.1 Kofleriaceae bacterium | reverse complement strand
GCGAATGCCGGCGAAGATCCGGCCGGCCCGCAAAACGCGTATGCGACGGCCCACGACTACTTTCCGCCGACGACCGGTGTGCTGCTCAACTCGTGGAGCGCGCCGATCGACTTCACGAACCCCGACGCATACGCGTGGTGGCAACAGAACCTCGCGGCCTACACGCAAGCCGGCGTCGAGGGCTTCAAGCTCGACTACGGCGAGGATGTCGTCGTCGGCTTGCTCGGCGCACGCGCGCCTTGGAAGTTCTCCGACGGCAGCGACGAGCGCACGATGCATCGCGGCTATCAGCTGCAGTACCACCGCGCGTATCGCGAGTTGCTGGATCCGAACGGCGCGTGGATCCTGGCGCGCACCGGCCGGTGGGGTGATCAAACGCAAGGCGCGATCATCTGGCCCGGCGACCTCGACGCGTCGTTCGCGAACGCCGGCGACGACACGGGCGGCGGCAAGACGCTCGTCGGCGGGTTGCCCGCCGCGTTGATCAAAGGGCTGACGCTGTCGGCCTCGGGATTCGCGTTCTACGCGTCGGATACCGGCGGCTATCGCGCATCACCGGCGTCCGAAGAGTGTTGGGTGCGCTGGGTCGAAGCGAACGCGGTCGCGACCGCGATGAACATCGGCGACGCGTCGAGCATGCAGCCGTGGGAGAATCGCACCGCAGACCTTGCTACGTACGCACAGTATACCGCATTGCATTTGGCCCTATTCCCATATGTACGTACGTACGTACTGCAGCTGCCAGACACCGGCCGGCCGCTCGCGCGTCCGTTCGGGCTCGTCTATCCCGCGCTCGGCCAGCACCCGAGCGACGAATATCTGTTCGGTGACTCGCTGCTGGTCGCGCCCGTCGTGACTGCAGGCGAGACCAGTCGTGCCGTGTGGTTTCCGCCGGGCACGTGGCTCGATTGGTGGACGGGCGATGCGATCGCCGGCGGCGCGCAAGCGAGCATCAATGCCGATCTCGCGACCTTGCCGCTCTACGTACAAGCGGGTGCGATCATCCCGATGCTCGATCCCGCGATCGAGACGCTCGCGCCTTCGACCGACGGCACGCGCTCGTTCGCGAACGACCCGGGCGTGCTGGTCGTCCGCGTCGCGCCGGGCGCGGCGTCGAGCTTCACGCTCTACGACGGCACCGAGCTCGAGCAAGCGCCGGGCGCGCTCGCGTATCGACCGGGCTCGAGCTTCGCCGAAGGCGCGCGGTTCGAGCTGATCGCGACCGCGATGCCGGCGAGCGTGCACGCAAACGGTGCGGCGCTCGCACCGGCCGCGAGCCTCGATGCGCTCGTCGCGGCGGGCACCGGTTGGTACTGGGACGCGGCAACCGGCGGCACGTTGTGGATCGCCGTGCCGGCCGCCGCGGCGATCACGGTGCCGTAGCGCCCGGGTCGGCGGGCGCCGGCGGTGGCGCGGGAGGTGCGGGCGGGGCTCCGCTGCCGTCGGCCTGGCGTTGCGCGCGCCATTGCTCGCGCCGCGCCTTCATCGCAGCTTCGAGCTCGTCGCTCGAGATGTCGCCGTCGTGGTTGGTGTCGATCGCCGCCGGGTCGTCGAAGTGCATCCGGCCCTGCGCGTTCTTGACCTCGTCGTACGACACCTTGCCATCGCCGTTCGCATCCATCCGCGTGCGAGCCTTGTCCGCGCGCTGCTTGAACATTGCCTCGCGCTCTTCGTCGGTCATCGCGCTGCCGTTCCAATCGCCGCGGTGATGGCGAAAGCCGCGCTCTTCGGGCAACGACGGCGCGTTCGAGCCTTCGACTTCGTTCGGCAGCGCCGGCGCGACGCGAGCCGTCGGCCGCACGCGCTCCGTGTTCTCGCCTGGCGAATCGTCGCCGGCGGCTGGCGCCGGCTTGTTATTCGATGACGACTTGCACGCCGCACACACGACCAGGAGCAGAACGAGGCACTTCATACGTGCAATCTACGACGCCGACCGACGGCGCGCTGACCCGAACATATTTAGAAAAACTATGTCAGCTTTGCCCCGCCGCTTCGAGCACATGCACGTCATCGCGTGCGAGCTCGAGCGCCAGGCTCGCGAGATCTTGGCTCATGTGCTCGGCGCTCGTCGTGCCGGTCAGCGCGATCATGCCGAGCCGGCGCGCGAACGCGAACACCAGCTGCGCCGTCGTGACGCCGTAGCGCTGCGCGATCGCGCGGACGTCGCGATCGTGCTGCACGACATCGCGGTTCGCAGTGAGCAGCGAGAAGCCCTGATACGCGATGCCGTGGCGTGCGCACGCGGCGCGCACGTCGCGGTCCCAGCCGCGCGATGCGTAGCAGCGGTTCTGCACGAACGCCGGCGGCACGCGCGCGATCGCGACGAGCGCATCGACTTGCTCGGCGGTGACGTTGCTCGCGCCGATCAACGGCACGCGATCCGACAGTGCTTCGATCCCACGCCATGCGGCGACGTCGTCGGCGTGCAGGCCGATTCGCTGCGACGGACCGTGCAAGATCAAGCTGTCGATGCGACCGGTCTGCAGGTGCTCGAGCGAGCGCTCGAAGCTCTGCGCGACCTGGGTCTCGACCGGCGCATCGGGATCGTACGGCAGGCGTTCGTCCTGACCTGCGAGGTGCGTGAACTTGGTCTGCACGAACAGCCGGTCGCGCGGCACCGCCGCGAGCGCGCGACCGACCGCGGCTTCATCGTAGTGCTTGCGCTGGTTCGCGGTGTCGATCGCGACGAACCCGGCGGCGAGCGCTTGCTCGACGAGCATCGTCGTGCGCGATTCCTTCCACGCCGTGCCGTAGAACATGTCGGGCACGGCGATGCCGCGGATCTTCACGGCTTGTCCTCGAGCTCGAGCGCTTCTTCGGCGTCGAGCCGGTCGTCCGCGCGGCGGATGTTGCCGGCGACGCGACCGCCGCAATGCGAGCACTCGGTCGCGTCGCGCGTCATGAACGTGCCGCACGATGCGCAGCGAAACCGCTTGAACCGGTTGCCGTATGCAACGCCCGCCACGATGCCCGCGATGCCGACGCCGAGCCCGACGAACGGCGCACCGAGCACGAAGATCGGGATCGACGCGAGCGCGCCGTAGAAGCCGTGTTCCGCCGCGCGCGATCCGGCGCGAGTGCGAAACACCGGATGCCCGACGTTCGCGCGCACGAGATCTCGCTCGGCGTACTCGCCACTCACGATCGCGGCGCGTGGCTCGGCGGGGCGCGCCGGCGGCGTCTCGGCATCGACGTCGCCGAGCGCGAGGATCTCGACGAGCTCGGCCTCGTGATCGTCGAGCACGTCGCGCCATGCGGCGACGAGCTCGGCTTGGCTCGCGTGCAGCGTGGTCAGCGCGTCGAGCACGTCGTCGCGGACGGTCGCCTGCACGGCGAGCGCGAACGCGAGGTCTTGCCACGCCAAGCCGCCCGCGCGCGCGATCTGATGCGCGTGAATCGCGCGCTGGCCGAGAGTCTCGCCCGCCGAGCGATCGTGCAGCGCCGCGTTGGCCGCGAGCGCGCCGAGCCCGAGGTACACGGCCGCGAGCGAGCCGAGCGCGGTCGATGCCGTGGTCGACGTGTCGCGAAACGGATGGCCGTCGCCGGCGCAGCTCGTCGCGTATGCGTGACCGATCGCGTGGCTGACGATGCCGGCGACGTCGTCGTTGCCGATCGACGTCAGCGCGAATGCGAAGCGCTCGCGGTCGGCGTGCACGAGCGCGAGCTTGGTGTCGCGCAAGAGGTCGCGACGCGGCGCGGCCGGCTGGCGCAGATCCTCGACGGCGAGCTCGACGCCTACGTGCGCGTGCCACGCGACGCGGCCGATCACGCGGGCGAGCCCGTCGCGCGATTCCTGCCAAGGCTCGGGAAAGCGATCCGCGCGCGCCGCGACGACCGGGCCGCGCGTGAACCGCCACGCGCCGCCGGCGGCGACGAACGCCGAGAGATCGCGCAGGAGCGCTTCGTGATGCGCCGAGAGCGGCCACGTCGGGTGCATCACCGGCTCCTCGGCCGTTCGGCGACGGTCGCTGCCGGCGCCGCGCGGGTCAGCTTCGGCGCGGGTGCCGCAGCCGTCGCGGCTTCCGGCGTCGACGTTCCGGGCGCGCGCAAGCTCTGCCACCACGCGATCGCTTGCGCGTGGGTCCACGCGTGCTCGTCGGGAATCGCGATCGCGGCGAGCATCGCGGCGAGCGCACGCGCGTCGTGCGGGCGATCTTCCGGCCGCTTCGCCAGGCACGCGGTGACGATGCGCTCGAGCTCCTCGGGCAACCAGCCGCGTACGGCGGCGCGCAGCGCAGGCAGCGGATCGGTGACGTGGATGCGAATCAAGTCATCACCGCTCGCATCGGGATAGACCTCGGCCGCGGCGAGCAACCACCACGCGACGCAGCCCAGCGCGTAAAGATCACCGCGGTGGTCGAGCGAGCCGCCGGTCGCTTGCTCGGGCGGAATGTAGCCGGGCGTGCCGACGACGGAGCCGAGCTCGGTCAGGCGCTCGCCGGTCGTCGCGATCGGCGCCGGTGCGACGATGGCTAGCGGCAACGACGGATCGGCGAGGTTATGCGCGATGCCGAAATCGAGCAGCTTGACAATGTCGACCTCGTCGCCGAAGCGGCACACGAACAGGTTTGCCGGCTTGATGTCGCGGTGGAGCAAGCCGGCGTCGTGCGCTTCGGCGAGCGAGCCGCACGCTTGCACGAGCAGCTGGATCACGCGCGCCGCCGGCTGCGGGCCGTGCACGCGCACGAGCTGCGCGAGGTCGAGCCCTTCGAGCAGCTCCATCACGAAGAAGAACGAGCCATCGTCGGTGACGCCGTAGTCGTAGAGCTCGATCGTGTGGCGCGAGCGCAGCGTCGCGAGCGTCTGCGCTTCGCGGCGAAACCGCTCGTGCACGAGCGCCGCGTGCGCGGGATTCGCGATCGCGTCGCGCCGCACCAGCTTGATCGCGGCTTGCCGCGCGAGCAGCTGATGCTCGGCGCGCCAGACCTCGCCCATCCCACCGGCGCCGAGCTTCGCGACGAGCCGATAACTGCCGAGCTCGTCGGCGCGCGCGTTCGCCGATTTCGCCTCGGCGCGCGCGATGCCGACCGCGCGGCGCATGCGCAGCAAGTTCCACGCGAAGATGATCGCGACGCCGACGGCGATCAGCAGCGCGGCGGCCGACGCGGCGATCGCCTGCTTGCCTAAACGGCGCGTCGCACCGAGCAGCACGCGCTCGGGCACGAGCGTCGCGAGCTCCCAGTCGATCGGCGCCGCGGTGTTCGCGCGCTTGCCGCCGACCGCGGCGATCGACGCGAGATACGCGCCGTCGCTCGCCTCGAGCCGCACGAACTGCTGGCCGTCGCTCGGCGGCAGCGCGGGCAGCGCCGCGAACAGCGCGTCGAGCGCCGGATCGTGAAAGTCGCGGTAACCGAGCAAGCGCTGCTGCTCGATCGCCGCTTTCGGGATCGCGACCGCCGGAACCGCCAGGATCGTGCCGTCGCGGGTGAACACGAGTGTCGTCGCGTCATCGAGCGGCGGGCGGCCGATCGCGGCCGACAGCTCGTCGACGTTGTAGTCGATCGTATCGACCGCGACGAGCGCACCATCGGCGCTGTAGATCGGCTCGGTCACGGTGATGCCGGTCTTGTGCGACGTCGAGAACGCGTGCGGCGGCATCCACACGCGGTGCTTGGCTGCCACCGCGGCCGTGTAGTGCGGCCGCGTGCGCGCATCGTACGGGCTCGGCTCGACGCCGGCGACGTGCTGGCCGCCGGCGTAGCTCCAGTTGGTGCGCGAGCCTTCGGCGCTGCGATCGCCGGTGCGCAGCTCGCCGGTGGGCGCGTCGTAGAACGTCGACCACAACGCGCCGGTCGGAAACGCGATCGCGATGTTCGCGATGCCGGGCCTGCCGACGACGAGGTCGTGCAAGCGCTGCATCGCATCCGGCGTGGCGATCGTCGCGTTCGCGACCAGGCGCATCGTGGCGAGCACCGGATCGGCCTGGTCGAGCGTGACCGCGACGTCGCGCTGGACCTGCGATGCCTGCGCGATCAGCTGGCGCCGCGCCATCGATTCGGCGCTCTCGCGGGTCGCGCGCTGGCCGAGCAGGAGCACCGCGACGCCGACGCCGATCACGAGCAGCGGCACGACCACGACCACGCTCGCCGGCGACGCCACCCAGCGCGCGAAGCGTTCCGCCCGCTCGTCGCGCCCATCGCTCATGTTCGCTATGCTCGCACAATGGACGCGCGCACGCTCGGTCAGTTCGTCGAGCAAGAGCACGTGCTCGACGATCTCGCGGCGATGATCGCCGAGATCAACAATCGCGCCGGTCGCGAAGCGAAGCGGCTCGGCAAAGTCTCGTGCCTGACGTGCACCGCGACGAAGGCGTGTTGCAGCTCGCTCGTCGTCGCGCGGTTCTACGAAGGCATCGTGATCGCCGCGCAGCTGCGCCGCGAGTCACGCGACACGCCGGAGCTCCGCGCGCAACTCGCCGAGGTCGCCACCGCGATGGAAGCGGCCGATCCGTACGGCTGGCGCAAGCCATGCGTGTTCCTCGACGCACGCGAGCGCTGCACGATCTATGCGTCGCGGCCGACGCCGTGCGGAATCTTGAACGTGTACTCGCCCGCCGCCGCGTGCAGCGAGCCGCTCGCGCAGATCCGCGCGTACGTCCCCGACGCCGAACGCGCGGTCGCGTTCGAGCTCGAAGACAAAGCTCGCGAGCGGTTGTCGCTGCGCAAGAAAATCGGCCGCCGCTACATCGGCGTGCTGCCGCGGATGGTGCTGCTCGCGCTCGAGATGTGGGACCGCACCGATTTTCGGGATGCGCTGCGCGCGCAGCCGTGGCCGACCGACGCCGAAGCCGCGCGATGGGACTCGCGGTCAGCGGTGAATCTCGACCAGTAGCACCCAGCCGCCGAAGATCGCCGTCGCGAACGAGAACGCGACGCCGGGCACGAGCCAGTACAACCCACCGCCGCGCTCGGCGACGAGCGAGATCCCGGCGACGAGCATCGGCAGCGACGACAGCTGCGTCATGATCACGCGGTTGATCATCCACCACGGCCGCGCGTCGGGCTGGCGCGGCCCGCGCAGCTGCAGCGCGAGCGGCGTGATCCATGTCAGCGCGCCGATCGCGATGATCTCGAATCCGAACGTGGGCGGCGCTTGGCCGGGCACCAGGCCGCACGTCGCGACGAGCAACACGCCGAACAACTCGACGAGCGCTTCGGCGGCGCGGCCCGGCAAGTGCGGATACGCCAGCACCTTCGCCAGGCTGATCGACACCGCGACGAACAACAGGCCGAGCAGCGCCGCCGACGCGCCGACCTCCGCGACGAAGAAGTTCTCCCAACCCGCGGTCGCGTACATCACAGCGTCACGAGGCACTTGCCGTGGGTCGCGTCGCCGCCGAGCTCTTGCTTGCTCTTGTCACCGGTCGGCGTCCATGCAAGCCAGGTCAGCACCTGTGCGTCGTCGGCATACGTGCCCTTGGTCGCCTTCTGGCCGTTGTCGTGCCACGTCTCCCAGCAGCCGTTCTTCTTGCCGCCGACGAATTCGCCTTCCGCGCGCTTCTTACCGTCGTACCACCACGCCTTGAGCTTGCCGCCGGCGAGCCCGCCGGCAAACGATGCTTCGGCCATCAGCTTGTCGTTCGGGTACCACGACGTGAACTCGCCCTCGAGCAAGCCGCCGTGAAACGTCGCCTTCCACACGACCGCGCCGTTCTCGTACCAAGCCTTCCAATCGCCGACCATCACGCCCGCTTTGCACGTGCCCTTGACGCGATCGACGCCGTTCGAGAACGTCAGCTTGATCGCGCCCTCGCCGTTTTGCGACGGGCACGGCATCGGCTCGCCGCGCGAGTCGGGGACGCCGAGCTGATTCAAGATGAGATCGTTGCCGTGTGGCGTGCTGATCGGCCCGTTGTGGTGACAGGCGGCTAGTAAGAGCAAAGCAAACGCGAAGCGCATCGGGTGCATATACCCCACGCATCGGTGCGATCGCGAGCGGCTTACGCGCCCGCCGGATCTTGCCTACGCAACGGCGTAATGCCGCTACGCATCGACCGTGCAGTCGCGCGTGCAGTGCGACTGACACGCGAGCACGAGCCCGCGCGAGCGATCTTGGTTGGTCAGCGCGTCCTGCGCGTCCATCCGCACCTTGCCGTGCACGAGCCGCGTCTTGCATTGCCCGCAGATGCCGGAGCGACACTCGAACGGGATGTCGACGCCGGCGTCTTCGGCGGCTTCCAAGACCGTCGTCGCGTTCGTGACCTGCGCGGTCACGCCGGACTTCGCGAACGTCAGCGTTGCTACCTCGCCGTCGGGCAACGGCGGATCGTCAACCCCGGCTTCGCTCGCGGCCTGCTCGGCGACCGCAGCGGGTGGCGACACGAATGCCTCTTGATGGATCTCGGCATCCGGAATGCCCATGCCGACGAGCAGCGCGCGGGTCGCGGTCATCATCGGGTCCGGGCCGCACACCATGATCGGGCCGCGCGTGAAGTCGGGGATGAACGCGCGCAGCGCGTCGGCGGTGATGCGGCCGTGCGCGCCGGTCCAGCTCGCGTCCGGATCGGTGAGCGTCACGAGCACGTGCAGCTTCGGAGACCGAGCGCGCAGATATTCGAGCTCGGTCTCGAACACGATGTCGGCGCGCTTGCGCACCGCGAACACGAGATAGATCTCGCCGCGCCAGCCGCGATCGGTGAGGCTGCGCGTCACCGACATCATCGGCGTGATGCCGATGCCGCCCGCGATCAGCACGATCCGATCGCCCTCGTGGCCGGCGAAGATGAACTTGCCCGACGGTGCCGAGACCTTGACGAGATCGCCCTCGTGCCACGTGTCGTGCAGGTGCTTCGAGCCGTAGCCGTCGGCCGCGCGCTTGACCGAGATCTCGACATACGCGCGATTCGGCGCCGACGCGATCGTGTACGAGCGCTTGACCTGCTTGCCGTCGATGGTCAGCGCGAGGTTCAAGTATTGCCCGGCGACGTGATCGAACGGCAGCGGCCCGCCGTCGGGGCTGACCATGCGGAACGTCTTGACGTCGGGCGTCTCCCGAAAGATCCGCGCGATCTTCAGCTCGCCCGACCAGAACGATCGCTTGGCCTTCGCCGGGGTCGCCTTCAGCTTGAGCTTGGTCGCGACGAGCTCGCGGCGCAGATCGATCTCGCGCGACAGCACGCGAAACCCGAGCAGCGCGCCGGTGACCGACAAGAACACCAGCGGCGCCCGCAGATCGGACTTCACGAGCAACAGATAGTGAATGCCGCCGGCGAGCACGATCGCGTAGTTGAGCCGGTGCAGCGTCTTCCACCGCCGCGCACCGAGCCGGCTCACCATCGCATCGGTCGACGTGATCGCGAGCGGCACCATCGCGAGCAGCGCGCCGAAGCCGAACCACAGGTACTCGCGATCGATGATCTCGTGCACCGTCGAGCTCACGCTGCGCTCGCGGTCCCACCAGAAGAAGATGAAAAAGTGAACGGCGATGTACATGAAGCCGGCGACACCCAAGTTGCGACGGATCGCGATCAGCTGCTGCCAGCCGGTGAGCCAGCGCAGCGGCGTGATCGCGAGCGAGCTCACGAGGCAGACGAGCCCGAGCAGGCCGGTCGTGCGGATCGCGAAGTTGACCTCGTTGACGCCGAGCTGGTGATGCAGCGCGTCCCACGCGAGGATCGCCGCGGGCACGCAGGCGTTGACGATGACGATCAGCTTGGCGAGCTTGTTGTCGACGAGCTTAGAAGTCGACATCGAGATCCTGGCCGCGATAGAGGTCGGCGACTTGGTCGGCGTAGCCGTTGAACGGCAGCGTCTTGCGCCGACCCGACTCGCCGATGCGCTGCTCGGTCGCCTGGCTCCAGCGCGGGTGATCGTGCGCGGGATTGACGTTCGCGTAGAACCCGTACTCTTTCGGCGCGTATTGCTGCCACGTCGTCGGCGGCTGCTTGTCGACCAGCGTGACCTTGATGATCGACTTGATGCCCTTGAAGCCGTACTTCCACGGCACGACGAGCTTGATCGGCGCGCCGTCCTGCGGCGGTAGCTCTTCGCCGTAGAGGCCGGTCGCGAGGATCGCGAGCGGGTTCATCGCCTCGTCGATGCGCAGGGCTTCGACGTACGGCCACTTGAGCACGTTCGTCGTCTGGTTCGGCATTCGCGTCGGATCGAGCAGCGTCTCGAACGCGACGAACTTCGCGCCGGCCATCGGCTGCACCGCATCGAGCAGCTTGCCGACCGAGTATCCCGCCCACGGCACCACCATCGACCACGCCTCGACGCAGCGGTGGCGATAGATCCGCTCCTCGATCGGCGCGAGCTTGCGAAAGCTGTCGAGGTCGAACGTACGCGGCTTGTGGCACAGGCCGCCGACCTCGACGGTCCAGCCGTCGGTCTTGAAGTTTTTCGCGGCGCTCGCGACGCCGTCCTTGTTCGTCGTGAACTCGTAGAAGTTGTTGTAGTTGAGGATCGACGCGCGCGGCGTCATCGGCTCGTCGACCGTATAGCTGGTCTTGACGAGCCCTTCGATCGCGGGTTGCTCGGTCGCGTCGAGATCGACGCCGTTGAGCTTGCGGTACAGCACCGCCGTGGTCGCGGCCGACGCGGCGACGAGCCCGCCGCGCATGAGCGCGCGCCGGCTGAAGTACACGTCGCGTGGCGTGATCTGTTCCATCGCAGGTGCTACGACGCTGCCGCCGTCCGGTTACTAGAATGCAAACGGGTAGTTAAACGAGCCGCCTTTTCCGGTCTTCGCGAACGAGGCTTCCTTGACCGCCGCCGCGACACACTGGCCGAGCGCCGGCAGCGGCGCATCGACGACGCTGACGCTCTTGACCGAGCCGTCGCCGCCGACCGAGACCGCGAGCTTGACGATGCCCTTGGCCGGATTTTGCTCACCGCACGCGATCACGCGCGGCTTCACGTTGTCCATCGCCTCGCGCACCATGACCTTGTCGAGCGTCTCGGCGAGGCCGACATGCGGGCGGTAGTTATCATCAGCGGGCTTCCAGCGCGCGCAGCATGCCTTGTCGTAGTGCGTGGTCACGCAGCTGACCTCGTCGCAGCCATCTTCGATCGCTTCGCCGGCGTCGATCGTGCTCGCTGGCGTCGCGGCGCCGGCGTCGGCGTGCGCGGCTGGATGCGCGATCGGATGGTGCGGTTGCGGCGGCGGCGCGACGTTTGCGGCCGAGCCGGGCTCGATGTCGATCTCGGGAATGTCGGCGGCGTCGACCGGCGCGACCACGTCGGCCTGCGCGTCGATCGACGGCGCGATCTCGCCCGCATCGATCGCGGGCGCGACCGCGAGCTCCGGCTTGGCCTCGCGCGCAGGCCTCTGGAGCACGAGCTTCACGAACGCGATGCCGCCGGCCGCCGCGACGACCGCGAGCAACAAGAAGATCGCGATGCGCTTGCCCGAGCCGGACTTCTTCGTCGGGTAGACGAACTTGCCGACCGGCAGCGTGTCGTCTTCCTTGCGCTTGGGCAACAGCGGCAACGGCGTCGGCTCGCGCGTGCGCGCGCGCGATTCGACGATGGCCGGCACCGGCGGCGGTGTGGTCGTGATGATCGTGCGCTTCGGCGGCGGCGGCGGCGGCGGCTCGTCGACTTCTTCGAGCTGCGATTCGTCGATCGGCATCGACGTCGAGATCCGCGCCGACTTCGCGGCATCGTTTTGATCTGCTTGATCGAGCGCCGCGGCGAGCTTCGCGATCTCGATCGGCTTGGACGGCTCGCGGATCGCTTCGGCCGGCGGCTTTGCGGCCGGCATCTGGACGGTCGGCTTGACCTCGGCTTTGATCGCGTCGGCGATCTTCGCCGGCGTCTTGCTCGGCACGGTCGGCGCTTCGTCATCGGCCGTCGACGGCGGCAGCTTCGCCTTGCCGATCGGGCCCGACGCCGGATCCTTCGCCGGGATCACCACGCGGCCGCTCTCGTCCTTCTTGAGGATGATGGGTACGTTCGACGGCGGCTTCGTGCGCGCCGGGATCTGCACCGACGGCGGCTTGCGTACGATGTTGAGCGGCTTTGCCGGCGTCGGCGCTTTCGGCCGCACGCCCGCAAGCACGTCGGCGATGTCGGCGGTCTCGGCATCGTCGAAGTCATCGGCGCCCGGCGGGACGCGAGGCAACAGCTTCGCGATGTCGACGTTGGGCTTGGTGACCGCGTCGTGCTGGTTGCTCTGCGCGATCTTGCGCTCGAGCTGCTCGGTCGAGATGATCTTCGTCGCCTCGTCCGCCGGCGGCTTCGGCTTGAGCGGCGGGAGCTCTTTGCGCACGATGTTTTGCGACGCCGGCAAGCGCGGGTGCAGCCCCGGGCCGCTCTCGGTACGCTCCATCGTCACGGCGTGCGGCACCGCTTCGGTCTTGTCGGTCTGCGAGTCGGCGACGATCGGCGCCGAAGGCACGAGGACTTGCAGCCGCGGCATCTGCGCGACGAGGTTGCGCGTGTTCGCGCGGACGTCGAGCTGCGGCAAGATCAGCTTGTCCATCGCGGTACCGGCGCTGTTCGCGACCGCCGGCAGCACGAACACGAACGTCGTGCCGCAGCGCGCGGCTTCGGCGCTCGCCATCATCGCCGATGCGCCGATCTCCTGGAACGCGAGCCAGCGAAACAGATCCGTGAAGCCGGGCACGGCCTCGTGAACGAGCGGCTTGAGCGCGTCGGAGGCGTGCTTGGTGTCGGTGCCGGCCGTGACGATCGCGACGTCGATCTCGGTGTCGTCGATCCACGTCTTGAGCTGAGCGCGGATCGCTTCGATCGAATCACCGACCGTGACGCGCGCGACGATCGAATGACCGGCGCCGACGGCTTTTTGCGCGATGACGTCCGCGGCCGCCGGGTCCGCGCGATTCGGATCGGCGGCGATCACCAGAACGGCGATGTGGACGCGGATTTCCACGCACGACCATCGTACGCGGATTTCGCTGCCGTTACGGGGTCGTGAGCACGAAAGCGGCGCCGATACCAGCGGCCATCTCTTGCGGCGAAATGCGGCCGTCGTGATCGACGTCGAGCGCCGCGAACACCGCATCGGTGCCCGCCCATTCTTCGCGCGTGATGTAGCCGTCGCCGTCGAGGTCGAACACCGAGAAAAACTCGCGTGCAGCGGTGCCGACACGCGTGCGCCGCTTCATCGCGGCGTAGCGCTCGTCGAGCAGCTTCTCGAGCGCGGCGATCGCCTTCGAGAATCCGGCGATGCCCTCGTCGAGCTTTTCCTTCGCCATCGGATCGGCATCGTGCGCCTTGCGGAACGCGGCTTCGTCGAACGTCAGCTTCGGCAGATCCATTGCCATCGCCTTCGCCGGATCCAGCTTGCGCGGCAGCGAGCCTTCTTGCGCCTGTAGCTCGGCCAAGAAGTTCGGCGCGATCGTGAGCAAGTCGCAGCCGGCGAGCTCGGTGATCTCGCCGAGGTTGCGGAAGCTCGCGCCCATGATCTCGGTCTTGTGGCCGTGCTTCTTGAAGTAGTTGAAGATCGCGGTCACCGACTTCACGCCGGGATCCTCGGCGGGCGGATACGAGTCGCGTTTCTCGGCCTTCTTGTGCCAGTCGAGGATGCGGCCGACGAACGGCGAGATCAGCGTGGCGCCGGCTTCAGCGCACGCGACCGCCTGGTGCATGCCGAACAGCAGCGTGAGGTTGCAGTGCACGCCCTCGCGTTGCAGCACCTCGGCCGCTTTGATGCCTTCCCACGTCGACGCGATCTTGATCAGCACGCGGTCGTTCGAGATGCCGGCCGCGTTGTACATGCCGATCAAATAGCGGCCCTTCTCGATCGTCTTTTGCGTGTCGAACGACAGCCGGGCATCGACCTCGGTGGACACGCGCCCCGACACGATCTTCAGGATCCGCAGGCCGAACTCGACGGCGAGCCGATCGAGCGCGAGCCCGGTGATCTTCGCTGCATCGCCGCCGGCGGTTGCTTCCGCCCAATGCAGCGCGCCGTCGACGACGTCGGCGTACTCCGGCATTTGCGCCGCCGCCGTGATCAACGACGGATTCGTCGTCGCGTCACGCGGTTTGAACTTTTCGATCGATTTGAGATCGCCGGTGTCGCACACGGCGACGGTCATCTTCGTGAGCTGATCCAAGAGCGTGGTCATACGTGTCCTCCCGTTGCCCGAACCAAGTTGTCGTCGAAAGCTTGTACCAGTTGCTCGAGCGCCGCGATCTCGGCGCGCAGCTGGTCGCCGCGCTCGGTGTCGCCGACCGTGCGCGGCCGATCGTAGACCTCGACGTCGCTGACACTCGGCACGAGGTCGCCGCCGGCTTTCACGACCGCGTCGGCGCCGTCGAAGTGATGGTGTTGCGCGAGGTACAGCCGGTCGGGGTCGAGCACGAGCGAGAAGCCCTTGTCGCCGTACGCCGCGGCGAACGCGCCGTCGATCGTGATCGCGCGGTGCGAGCGCTTGATCGGCGCTTCGCCCTGCTCGAGCTTGACCGGCACGTGGCCGTTGATGATGTAGCCGTGGTCGGGATCGACGCCGAATTCGCGCAGCACGCGGCCGCAAAACGCGGCGTCGTGGATCAGCGAGAAGTACGGGTTCTTGTGCTCGGCGTGCATCGCTTTGTCGGCGATGAAGTAGGTCTCGAACGTCGCCATCTTGTCCTTGCCGAAGCACGGCGACAGCGGCCCGGTCCACAGATAGAACACGAGATCGAGATCGTTCGGGTCACGCGTGCGCACCGCGCGTTGAATCACGCGATCGAGCGCATCGAACAGCGCCTTGCCGGCACGCGGCTCGCCGTCGACGATCAGCGGCAAGAAATTGCCGGCGGCATCGACGGGCACGCAGCCGTGAAAGATCGCGCAGCGATCGCGGCGCAGCATCATGTGGCCGCGGCTGGCGACGAATTGGATCTGCCGCCACAGCACGCTCGAGCCGGCGAAGTCACGCACGAGCGCATCGATGCAGCGCTGCTCGGCCGGTGCGAGCACGTACGGCGAGCTCGGATCGCGCGTCGGCAGGTTCGCGTCGAGCAGCGGATAGCTCGCGCCGTCGATCGTCACGCTGCCGTTCGCGATGCGATGGAGCAGCGCGCGATTTCCCATCTGCCACTCGGGATGGCGTTGGACCAGCGCGCCCTCGAGCTTGAGCTGCACGATCGCGATCGCCTTTTGCATCCGTGCCAGTTGGGTGTCGCTGCCGCCCTTCGCCATGAACTGCGGCGCCGGATCGTCGCCGTAGATCTTCGCGAGCTCGCGCAACGGCGCGAGCGAGATGCCGTAGCCCTCCTCGAGCTGTGCCGTGCGGCCGTAGCGCAGCGACAGCCGCACGACCGTGGCGACCGCCGCCGGCTGGCCGAGGCAGGCCGCGATCCAGTCGCAGTCGTGGTTGCCGAACGCGATCGCGACATCGGGCTGCTGCTCGAGCAGCTCGATGACCTTGTCGATGCGTGGCCCACGATCGCCGAGATCGCCGGCGACGACGAGCTCGCCGACCGCGAGGTTGCGAATCACGCGTGCGACCATGCGCACGAGCGCGAGCTCGCGGCCGGCGCGCAGCACCGGCGCGACCAAGCGCGCGATCCAATCGCTCGGCCGGCCGAGCGCGGGCGCGAACAAGATCTCGCGAAACACCGGATCGAATGGGTCGGGCACGATCTGCTCGACGCGCTCGATCGTGTAGCGCCTCGCCAGCGCGCGGATGATCTCCGCGCCGCGTTGGACGAACGCGAGCGCCGCGGCTTTCGGATCCGCCGGCGACCGCGCGGCCCACGTCTCGTGCGGGTAATAGACGAGCGCGAGCAACTCGTCGAGCTCGCGGGGCGTGATGGTGCCGAACAGCTGCGCGACGAACGGCCGCAAGCTGCCCGACGCGTTGTTGATCACCTGGCGCAGCTTCTCGTGCTCGCCGTGCACGTCGCTGACGACGTGCACCGTCGGTGCCGGGAGTGCGAGCTCGGCTTCGAGCGCGCTGATCCGCGCGAGCGCGGCGAGCGCGTTTGGATAACGCGACGCCAAGATCCGGAGCTCGACCTGCCCGATCATTCGCCGCCACATTATCTCTGTTCATCGAGATGTGGTTTGCTCGCGCCATGTCGAACTTGACGCAATCGCCCGCGTGGCGCGCGCTCGCCGCGCACAAGCCGAAGATCGAGGCGACCGGGATGCGCGAGCTGTTCGCGGCCGATCCGGAGCGGTTTGCGAAGATGTCGCGCGAAGCGTGCGGCGTGTTCCTCGATTATTCGAAGCACCGCGCGACCGCGGAGACGCTCGCGCTGCTGCTCGATCTCGCGAAGCAGCAAGGTGTCGAAGCGTGGCGAGACAAGATGTTCTCGGGCGCGAAGATCAACGGCACCGAAGATCGCGCGGTACTCCACGTCGCGCTGCGCAACCGCGACAACCATCCGATCCTCGTCGACGGTAAAGACGTCATGCCCGAGGTCAACGCGGTCTTGGCGAAGATGCGCGACTTCACCGAGCGGCTCCGCGACGGCCGCTGGAAGGGCCACACCGGCAAGGCGATCACCGACGTCGTCAACATCGGCATCGGCGGCAGCGATCTCGGGCCCGTGATGGTCAGCGAGGCGCTCAAGCCGTATTGGAAGCCCGGCCTGCGCGCGCACTTCGTGTCGAACATCGACGGCACGCATCTGGCCGAGACGGTCAAAGCTCTCGATCCGGCGACGACGTTGTTCATCGTCGCGAGCAAGACGTTCACGACGCAGGAGACGATCACCAACGCGACGAGCGCGCGCGAGTGGCTGCTCGGTAAGCTAGGCGGCGACAAGAGCGCGGTCGCGAAGCACTTCGTCGCGCTGTCGACAAACGCGAAGGCCGTGTCGGCGTTCGGCATCGACACCGCGAACATGTTCGAGTTCTGGGACTGGGTCGGCGGCCGCTATTCGCTGTGGTGCGCGATCGGCCTGTCGATCGCGTGCGTGATCGGCATGGACCACTTCGAGGAGCTGCTCGCCGGCGGCCACGAGATGGATATCCATTTCAAGACTACGCCGCTCGAGCAAAACCTCCCGGTCATCATGGCCATGCTCGGCGTCTGGTACTCGAACTTCTGGGACGCGCAGACGCACGCGATCCTGCCGTACGACCAGTACATGCATCGCTTCGCCGCGTACTTCCAGCAAGGCGACATGGAGTCGAACGGCAAGGGCGTCGACAAATCGGGCAAGCGCATCACCGATTACACGACCGGGCCGATCATCTGGGGCGAGCCGGGCACGAACGGCCAGCACGCGTTCTATCAATTGATCCATCAGGGCACGCGCGTGATTCCGTGTGACTTCATCGCGCCGGTCGAGACGTTCAACCCGCTCGGCCATCATCACGAGATCCTGCTCGCGAACTTCTTCGGCGCCGAGACCTGCGCGATCCTGCCGTACGATCAATACCTGCACCGATTTGCCGCCTACTTCCAGCAAGGCGACATGGAGTCGAACGGCAAGCACGTCGACAAGCAGGGCAACGAGATCAAGGACTACA
>DATBAS010000255.1:0-13614 GCA_036271395.1 Kofleriaceae bacterium | reverse complement strand
GCAAGAGCCGTCAGATCCGCAGTACGCTCCGTCGCTCGCGCCCGCACAATCGTTGTTCGTCGAGCAACTCGCGACGCACGCCTGGTCGATGCAAACCGGTGTGGGAGCGGCACAGTCGGCCGACGTCGTGCATTGCGGTGCGACGCAGGTACCGGTTGCAGAGCAAACCTCGCCCAGCGAGCAACCGATCACCCCATCCAGTCCGAACTGCTCGCACTGAGTGTCGGTGGTGCAACATGCAGCAGGGTTGTGCTTGGTGCAGCTCCAAGCGAGCACAGAACAGAGCAGGACAAGTGCAGCGCGCATAGCTCCCCTATCGACCACGTTTCACACCGGTTGCTTCACTATTAATTGCGAGATTACGCGAGGTTCGTGGCGCGGGGCTGTTATTCGTCCGCGTGACCGGTGAGCTTGAGCTTGTTCTTCGCCGCCTTCGCGAGCTTGCTGCGCGGCCGCTCGTCGATGATGCCCTGCAGGAGCTCGGCGCCGAGCTCCTCGTTGGAACCGTCGCCGCTCTCGATCAGCCGGAATCCGAGGCCGTAGAGCGCCTCGTCGGTGACGTCGTTGCTCTTCGCGAGCTGCTTGGCGACCGGATAGCCCTTCGTCGATAGCACGCTGAACTGCGCGAACACCGGATCGTCGGCGTGCATCGTGCGCACGATGCCTTCGCCGGCGACCTCGAGCGAGAGCAGCGCCAAGAAGAAGCGCTGGTCGTCGTCGATCGCGGCGTCGAGATCGGCGCGCGAGCGCAGCAGCGGCTTGAGCGAGCCGAACGCTTCGACCGGCTTGCCGGCCTTGCGCAGTCGCTTCGCGCGATCGAACAACAGCTCGACGTGCTTGGCGGGCGCGACGTCGGCGACGAGCTCGCCGATCACGCGCTCGAGCAAGATCTGCTCGGCTGGAGCCTTGCCCTTGCTGCTCTTCTCCGACATGTCGCGCAGCCGTTCGACGAGCTCGTCGATCGCTTGCTTGGAAACGTTGCCGCGGTGGCTGCGGATCGCGCCGGCGTAGCGCCGCGCGATTTGCTCGTCGGTCACTTCGAGTAGCGCGCGCACGAGCGGCAGCACGGCTTCCGGTGCTTTCGCGAGCCCGCGTGCCGCGGCGTCGCGCACGGTCGGATCGGTCCCGCCGAGCGCCTCGACCAGCGCTTTGACTGCCGACGCTCCGCCGCCCGCCGGCAAGCGCTCCATCGCGAGCTTTTGCGCGGGCGCGTTCTTCGACTTCGCGAGCGCGCCGAACGGTTTCGCGAGTGACTCGGGGATGCGAGCACCGCGCAGCGTGTCGACGGCCGCTTGCGCGATCGCGAGATCGTCGCCGTCGGCGAAGTCGATCAGCTGCTCGATGATCTTTTCGGTGCCGCGCGCTTCGCTTTGCGCGACGAGCCGGCGCAGACCCGCGATCGCGGCGAGCCGGATCGGCCGAGGCTCGTCGGGATCGGCATATTTGAGCAGCAGCGACTGCGTCGACGGCCGCGCGAGATAACCGATCAGTCGCAACAGCGCCGACAGCTGCACGACGCCGTCGGAGACTTCGGGATCGCGCAGCGGATCCGCTGCCGCGTGACCGTTCGGTTTCGCCTTCGCCTTCTTCGCGTCCTTGGCCGCTTTCTCGGCGGCTTTTTCAGCGCGCGCCCAGGCCTGATGCAGCTCCTTGGCGGCCTCGCTCGCGCGCGCGGTCGCGCTCTTCTCGACCTGGTTCGCGAGCTTCTCGTTGCCGGTATCGAGCTCGGCGCGCACGAGCTGCAGCGCTTGCTCGCCGAACTCGCCATCGGACAGCTGGTCGAGCAGCGCGTCGATCGCGGGCTGCGTGCCTCGGCGCAGGAGCAGCTGCGCCATCACGCGGCGCGCGCGCACGGTGCCGGTGCGGATCTCCTTGCGCAGCGTGGCCTCGGCCTCCGCGCCCTGTTGTGCGAGCAGCGCGGCGGCGCGCTCGGCGAGGCTCTCGTCGTCACTTTGGAGCAGCGGCACGAGCTGGGGCGCGATGCCCTCGGCGCCGAATTCGGCGAGGCCTTCGAGCGCGATGCGGCGCACGCCCGGATCCGCGTCGGCGAGCCGGCCGGTCAACGCGGTGACGACGGCCTTGTCGCCTTTGCCGACCTCCGCGAGCACCAGCGCCGCGGCGGCACGCAAATCGACGCGATCGGAGTCGAGGAGCTCGATCACGGCTCCGCCCAAGTTCTTCGCCATTGGCGTGGAACTTACGCGAAGTCTCGACGGTGGAACAACAGGCAGGCGAGCGCGAGCAGGGCCGCGATCCAGCCGAGGCCGTGCAGCCAGGACAGCCCGACGTAGCCCCAGCTGACGAAGTCGGCGTGGACGCTGACCGCCTGGCCGTCGATGGTGCGGCCCGACGGCGAGAACAGGTGGATATCCGGCACGATCTCGAGCGCGACGTGCGCGACCCCGCGGATCCACGCCGAGCCCGTCTTGATCGCGGTCTCGATATCCGGCGTGACCCGGCCGATCACCCACATCGCGAGCGCGAAGATCCCGGACAAGAACGGCGTCGAAAACGACGAGAAGAAGATCGCGATCGCCGCGACCGTGAGGACCTCGCCCCACGCGAGGAGCAGCGCCTTGACGACCGCACTCGACACGCCGACGTGCTGCCACGCGAGCATGCCCATCATCGCGAGCGCGAACAGCGCGACGAGGATCGTCAGCACGACCGCCATGCCGAGATATTTGCCGAGCACGAACTCCCAGCGCTCGATCGGCTTGCTGACGATCGCGTGGATCGTGCGGCGCTGGACCTCGGTGTAGAGCAAGAACACGCCCAAGAAGATCGCGGTCAACGACCCGAACAGCGCGATCCCGGCGAGCCCGATGTCGCGCGCGACGCGCTGCTCCTCGTGGATCGACATCCTGCCGAGCACGATCGCGAGCAGGTTCGAGCCGAGGACGAGCACCAAGATGCCGTACAGCACGCGGATGCGCGCCGCTTCGCGGAACGTGTTGAGCGCGATCGCCCAGATCCTACCCAGCAACGGTTTCACCGACCTTTTGCATGAACAGATCTTCGAGCGTCTCGTGACGCGGCTCGACGGAGACCACGCGAGCACCGAGCTCGCGCGCCGAGGCGAGCCACGCGTCGACGTCGGCGTCGGCGGGCAGCAGCAGCGCGAGCTCGTCGGCGACGCGGCGGATCTTGCTCGCGTTCGCGGTCAACCCATCGACGTTCGCGTCGGCGGCGACGTGCACGATGACGTCGACGCCGAGCCGCTTGTTGCGATCGACGAGCTCGCTCGGCGTGCCGTGCGCTTGCAGCTGGCCACGCGCGACGATCGCGACGCGGTCCGCGATCGCCTCGATGTCGGTGAGGATGTGCGAGCTGAAGAACACGGTCTTGCCCTGATCGCGGAGCTCCAAGATCAAGTCGCGCACGTCTTTGCGGCCGATCGGATCGAGGCCGCTCGTCGGCTCGTCGAGCACGACGAGCTCGGGGTCGTTCATGAGCGCCTGCGCGAGCCCGGCGCGCTGCAGCATGCCCTTGGAAAACTTCTTCAAGCTCTGGGTGCGCGCGCGTTCGAGGCCGACGCGGCCGATCAGCGCGTTCGCGCGCTGGTCGCGCTCGTGTGCGCCCAAGCCGAACAAGCGGCCGGCGAGATCTAACAGCTCGCCGATGGTCAGGTAGTCGTAAAAGTACGGCGACTCGGGCAAGAAGCCGACCTTGAAGCGGGCCTGCCGGCTCGGGATCGCGTGGCCGAGGATCGTCGCGCTGCCGCCGGTCGGCCGGATGAGGCCCATCAACGTGCGGATCGTCGTGGTCTTGCCCGCGCCGTTGGGCCCGACGAAGCCGAAGATGTGGCCGCGCTCGACCCCGAACGTCACGCCGCGCAGCGCCTCGACCTTCTTGCGCCGAAACGGCGTGCGATAGGTCTTGCGCAGATCTTTGACGTCGATCACCAGCGCGGCCACGCTGGCCGACGTTAGCGCATCTCGTAATTGAACGTCACGATGCCGCACACCGGGACCGCCACCCCGCCGACCGAATACGGCCGATACCGCCACGCGCGCACGGCACCGAGCAGCTCCTGGTCGTAGGCCGCGTAGCCGGTCGAGCGCAGCTGCGTCGTCGCATTGACGCTGCCCTGGGTATCGACGCAGACCTTGAACATCGCGACCAGCTTCGACGCGCCCTCGTGGAGGAGCTGCGATTTGAGCGCGTCGTTGGGCTGGATCTGCGTTTCGCCCGAGATCCGCAGGCCCTTCAGCACGGTCGGCGCCACCATTTGCTGCTGCGGCGGCACGACCACCGGGGGCGGCGGTTCGCCCGAGCACGTCGGGACGGTACAGGTCACGCCGCCCTCGACGCCCGAGCCTTCGCCGTCGCCGGGATTCGAGCCGACACCGGCGCCCGTGCCCGTGCCTTCGCTCGAGTCGGCCGTCGCTTCGACCGGCGCCGGCGCGACGTGCGGCACCGGCTGGACAGTCTCATGAACGATGTGCTGCTTCGGCGTGAACGCCTGCGCCGCGGCTTTCGGTGCGCCGCCCGAGGCCGGCGGTGGCGGCTGCACGTACGCGATGTCGACGTGATGTTTGCCCGCGTCGAGCCGATCGAGCCGCCACGCACCGGCGACGAACACGGCGAACAGGATCGCGATGTGGACGACCAGCGACACGCCGACGAGCCATTTGCGCATCCCGTAGCAACGCACGACCTCGTCGGAGGCTTTCTCGCGTCTGCTGGCATGATCGCGGCCCGATCTTCGCAGTAGTGTCGCAGGGATGACCGGCGCGCTCGTCGTCTTCGTGTTGACCTACCTGGTCATCGCGGGTGGCCAGCTCAAGTTCCTGCGCTTGGACCGGCCCGGCGCGGCGGTCGTCGGCGCCGCGGCGATGGTCATCGTCGGCGGGCTGCCGATGGACGAGGCGCTGCGCGCGATCGACTTGCACGTCGTGATCTTGCTGTTCGGCGTGCTCGTGATCGCCGCCTATCTCCAGCGCGCGCAGTTCTTCCGCTACGTCGCGTACGCCGTGCTCACCCGCACGCGCTCGGCGCGCACGTTGCTATTCGGGCTCACGTTCGTGGCCGGCGCGCTGTCGGCGCTGCTCGTCAACGACACCGTGTGCATCGTGCTCACGCCGCTCGTGATCGCGGTCGTCGTCGAGACCCGGCTGCCGGCGATGCCGTACCTGCTCGCGCTGACCGGCGCCGCGAACGTCGGCGGCGTCGTCAGCTTTTCGGGCAATCCGCAGAACATGATCGTCGGCGCGGCGGCGCGCGGCACGCTCGGCTTCGCGCAGTACTTCGCGCTCGCGCTGCCGATCGGCGTGGCGTGCCTGGCGGCCAGCGCCGCGATGCTGTCGCTGTTGTTCCGCAAGCAGCTGCGCGCGGGCACGCTCGGCGAGCGGACGATGCCGAAGCCGGCGCTCGACAAACCGCTGGCGATCAAGGCGCTCGCCGCGCTGGCACTCTTCGCGGCGCTCGCGATCGCCGGCGTCGAGCTCGCGGGCGCCGCGATGGCCGCCGCCGCGACGCTCATGCTCGCCGCGCGCAACGGCGGACGCGCCGTGATCGGCCTGGTCGACTGGACGCTGCTCGCGTTTTTCGGCGGCTTGTTCATCGTCGTCGCCGGCCTCCAGCACGCCGGGCTGCTCGACCGCGTGTTCGACGCGGTGGCGCCGGTGATCGCGCGCGGCGATCTCGTCGGCGATCTCGCGTTCGTCGCGCTGATCGTGATCGGCTCGCAGCTGGTCTCGAACGTGCCGCTCGTGATCATCGCGGTGCACTGGATCCCGCGACTGCCGAACCCGGCGTGGGGCTTTTCGATCCTCGCGATCGTGTCGACACTCGCCGGCAACCTGACGGTGTTCGGCAGCATCGCGAACATCATCGTGCTCGAGGCGGCAGGACCACGCGGCGAGATCGGCTTCTGGCGCTTCTTGCGCTACGGCGCGATCATCACGGTCGTCGAGCTCGCGATCGCGTTCGGAATCCTGTGGCTCGAGCGCGCCATCGGCATGCCCGGCTGGCTCGGTCTGCGCTAGGCTCGTTGCGTGGAGATCTTCCTGATCCGCCACGCGCAGGCCGCCGACGAGACGCTCGAGCTCAAGGATCCGGCGCGTCCGCTGACCGCGCTCGGCCGCGATCAAGCGCGCAACCTCGGCGACCGGCTGCGCTGGCACGACTGCGAGCCCACTCACGTGCTCAGCAGCCCGCTCGTCCGCGCCGTGCAAACCGCCGAGCTCGTCGTCGCGGCGCTCGGTCCGTCCGGCGCGCAGCTCGTGGTCGACGTCGCGCCTGCGCTCGCGCCCGCGGCGTCGGCACGTGCGGTCGTCACGGCGATCGCCGCGCTGCCCAGCGAATCCAGCGTGCTGTTGTTCGGCCACGAGCCCGGGCTCTCGGACGTCGCGGCGTTGCTCGTCGGCGATCCCGACGTTCCGGCGCTCGCGAAAGCCGAAGCCGTGCGGATCAGCGGCGGGCGCGTACGCTGGCGATTCGCATGGGACGCCGAGGCGCCGACGCCCGCGCGGTGAAAATCCGCCAACACTCCCGTCGTGCCGATCGCGTGGCGTATCGACGTCCGGCACGCGGACGTGTCGCAGCCGTCGCATCTTGACCGGACTCGTGCATGCCGCCGATCGTCGACGACGTGACCCGTTCGCGCGCCGAGCTTGCCGTCGCGATCGCCGCCGCCGCGACGTTCGGCACGGTGCTCGCGAGCTATTCGACGCTGCGGCCGATCCGCGACGCGCTCGTGCTCGACGGCGACCCCGATCGCATTCCGTGGCTGTTCAGCGCGACGTTCGCGGCGATGCTCGTGCTCGCACCGGCGTGGGCGCGGCTCGTCGGGCGCGGTCCGCGCCGCGTCGTGCCGTTCGCGTTTCACGGCTTCGCGGTGTGCGCGCTCGGCTTCGCCGCGTTGGTCTACACGCGCGTCGCGCCGGTCGCGATCGGCCGCGTGTTTTACGTGTGGGCGGCGGTGTTCAACCTGTTCGTCGTCTCGGTGTTCTGGAGCTTGCTCGCCGACCTCATCGGGCCGAGCACCGCGCGCCGCGCGTACGGACCGATCGCGGCGGGCGGGACGATCGGCGGCATCGTCGGGCCGCTCGCGACCAAGGCGCTCGTCGGCAGCATCGGCGTCGCCGGCATCTTGTGCGTTTCGGCGGTGCTGCTCGAGCTCGCGGCGCTCGGCGTGATCGCGGTGCAGCGTGTCGCGGGCGATGTCGCGCACGAGCTCGACGATCGCCCGATCGACGGCGGTGCATTCGCCGGGCTCGCGCACGTCGCGCGGCGCCCGCAGCTGCGCGCGCTCGTCGGGTACGTGCTGTGCACGGCGTGCGCCGCGACGTTCGTGTATCTGGCGAAGGCGCGCATCGGCCACGACCTCGTGCCCGATCGCACCGCGCGCACCGAGCTGTTCGCGTCGATCGACATGTGGACGAACATCGCGGTGCTCGTGATCCAGCTCGCGGTCGCGGGCCCGCTGCTCGCGGCGTTCGGGCCGGGCGTCGCGCTATGCGTGCTACCGCTCGTGCAAGCCGTCGGCATCGCCACGCTCGCGTTCGTGCCGTCGGTGACCGCGCTCGTCGCGGTCGCGATCGCGGGCGGCGCGGCGACGCACGGCCTGACTCGGCCCGCGCGCGAGCTGTTGTTCACGGTCATGCACCGCGACGACAAGTATCGCGCGAAGAACGCGATCGACACGGTCGGCTATCGCCTCGGCGACGTCGGCTCGGTCTGGCTCGGTGAAGCACTCGGCGCGAGCGGCGCCGCGATCGCGGCCGTCCCGCTCGTCGCCGGCTGGCTCGCGCTCGCCGTGATGCTCGGCAAAGGGTTTCGAAAGGAAGCAGCATGATCATCGATCGCCGTGAGCTCGTGTTCGGGTCGCTCGCCGCCGGAGTTGCCGCGTGCGCGGCCAAGTCCATGCCAGCGCCAGCGCCGGCGCCGGCGCCGGTCGCGACCAAGCCATCGCCAAAGAAGATCTTGATCCTCGGCGGCACGCATTTTCTCGGCCCGCACATCGTCGACGCGGCGATCACGCGCGGCCACGTCGTCACGCTGTTCAATCGCGGCAAGACAAATCCCGGCCTGTTTCCCGACGTCGAGAAGCTGCACGGCGATCGCGACGGTCACCTCGAGGCGCTCGCGAATCGCGACTGGGACGCCGTGATCGACCCGTCGGGCTACGTGCCGCGCATCGTGACCGCGAGCGCGACGTTGCTCGCGCAGCGCGTGCCGCATTACATCTTCATCTCGACGATCTCGGTCTATCACCGCGACAACATCGTCGGCGATGACGAGACCGCGCCGGTCGAGACGATCGCCGATCCGACGAACGAAGACGTCAAGACCAACTACGGCGCGCTCAAGGCGCTCTGCGAGCAAGCCGCCGAGCGCGCGATGCCCGGCCGCGTCACGAACATCCGGCCGGGGCTCATCGTCGGGCCCGGCGATCCGACGGGCCGATTCACGCACTGGCCGTGGCGCGCGTCGCAAGGCGGCGAGATGATCGGGCCGGGCGACGGCACCACGCCGGTGCAATGGATCGACGGCCGCGACCTCGGGGCCTGGATCGTCAAGGTCGTCGAGGACGACACGGTCGGTGTCTACAACGCGTTCGGCCCCGCGGCGCCGACGACGATGAAGGCCGCGCTCGACGCCTGCAACAAAGCCGGCGGCAACAAGGCCCAGATCACGTGGGTCGACGGCGGCTTCCTGGCGAAGCAAGGCGTGACGGGCTGGCAGGACATGCCGATGTGGCTCGACAACAAAGGCGACGACGCCGGCTTCGGCACGATGAAGAACACGCGAGCGGTCGGCAGAGGGCTCGTGTTCCGGCCGTGCCTCGACACCGCGCGCGACACGCTGGCGTGGCTCGCGACGCTGCCGCCCGAGGAGCAAGTCAAGGCGCGCTCGAGCGGCATCAAGCCCGAAAAAGAGCGCGACGTGCTCGCCGCGTGGCACGCGAAGACTTAACGCAGCTCCGCGCAGAGCTCGGCGAGCTGGGCGAACGTGTGCTTCATGCCCTCGGTCATGCCCGTCGCGATGGCGCCATCGAGCGCCTGCTTGCTCGGGAAGTGCTGCAGGAGCTCGAGCCGCGTCGTGCCGTTGGTTTCGGTGAGCGTCACGGTGACGATCGCGACCCCCGCCTGCGGCATCTGCTCGAACACCTGCGTCGAGACGATCTTCGCGTTCGGCACGACCTCGGTGAACGCGCCGGCGAACGCCATTTTGGGCTCGCCTGCTTTGCCGAACACGTAGCGATAGCTTCCGCCGACACGCAGGTCGATCTCGCACTCGTACATGATCGCGCCGAACGCCCTGGGCGCCCACCAGCGCTTCATGTGCTCGGGCTTGGTGAACGCCTCGTAGACGATGCGCGCCGGCGCATCGAACTCGCGCGCGACGACGAGCTCGAGGTCCGAGCGGCGCTCGACGGTCAACGACTCACTTTGGTTTGCGGCTTTTGCGAGCATTGGCATTCTCCTTTGCTTTAATTTCGCCGATCAACGCGTCGAGCTCGTCTAGACGCGCTTTCCAGATCTGCTTGTAGCGCTCGAGCCACTCGGCCATCGCCTCGAGTGGCTCGGGGCGCAACTCGTACAAGCGCTGCTGTGCGCGCGGTTCGACGTCGACGATGCCGGCCTGTTTGAGCACGCGCAGGTGCTTCGAGACCTGCGGCTGATTCATGCCGAGCCGCTCACCGATGTCGTTCACCGCGCGCGGCCCCGAGCGCAGCAGCTCGACGATGCGATAGCGGTTCGGCTCTCCGAGGGCGGTGAAGGTCTCGAGCACGACTCTAATATACGCTCAAATGTATATTCACGTCAAGGCATATTAAACCGCGCTAGTCTCGGCGGATGCAGTACGCCGGCCGCTGTCATTGCGGTGCGATCAGAGCGCGACTGGAAAGCCAGCTCCACGCGAGCGAGCTGCCGGTACGCGCGTGTGGCTGCAGCTTCTGCGCGAAGCATCGGCCGCGCTACACGTCCGATCCGGCCGGCCACGTCGCGATCGAGATCGATACCGAGGCGAATGTCTCGCGGTACCGGTTCGGGCTACGGCTCGCGGACTTTCTGATCTGCCGCGTGTGCGGCGTGTTCGTCGCCGCCTACGAGCCGAGCGAGCCGGGCCGCGCGGTGCTGAACCTCGTCGTGCTCGACGCGGCGAGCGAGTTTTCCGCGGCCGCCACGCAGTTCGCCGACTACGACCGCGAGGACGCGGCCACACGGTCATCGCGACGAGCGCGAGCATGGACGCCGGCGACCGTCCGCGTCATCGCGTGATGCGCACGTGCTCCACGCTCGTCCAGCCAGATGCCGGCCAGGACCGCGTCGATCTGCGGATCTATCCCGACGCGCTCGTGATCGCGCTGAGCGATGGCGCGGGCGGTACCGCTCGCGGCGCGAGAGTTGCCGAGCTCGTCGTCGATCGCTTGTTGTGCCCCGACCGCGACTGGGATGCGCTCGATGAAGCGGCGATGCGGCTCGGCGGCCAGGCAACCGGCATCTGGCTGCACGTCGATGCTGAGGGCATTCGCGGCGACAGCGTCGGCGACTCGGCGGCGTGGCTGTTTCGCGGTGACGAGGCAATCGAGCTCACCGCGCGTCAACAGCGCAAGCCATTGATCGGCGATGGGTGCTTGCCGGTCTCGTTTCAACACGCCGCGATCGACGGCGCGACGCTCGTCGTCGCCTCGGATGGCTTGTGGCGCTACGCGAAGCTCGCCGACATCGCGGCGATCGCGCAGCAGCACGATGCGGCTCGCGCGCTGAGCCGACTCGTCGAGCTCGTCCGGTTACCGGACCGTTCGCTGCAAGACGACGTTTCGATCGCTATTGCGCGATGACGAGGGTCGTCGTGAGCGCATTCGCGTGCGCGCTCACCGTGTGTGACGTGAACGTCGAGCCCGATTTGCTCGCCGCGACGCTGACGTCGCCGACCGGCACGTCGAACAAGAACGCGAGCCCGTCGCTGTACGTCGACGACGTCGAGAACGGCTCGTCGCTCGAGTTCATGTACGTCACCGTGCCGCTCGACGGCGAGGTCGTCACCGTCGCGCCTTGCAGCGGGCTGAGCGCGTTGTCCATCGCGATCAAGATGATGAAGCCCTTGCTCGTGCTCGCGCTCTCGATGCCGAGTAGCTCGCTGTAGTCGCCGGTCGAGACCATGCTCGCCGTCGCGTCCGACGAATCGGTCGCCATCGGCGCCGGCGGGTAGACATAGGTGTCGACGAGGCCCGACTTCGTCGCCTTGATGTAGCCGTCGATCGCCGCGCCGTTCGTGGTCAGCGTGATGCTGTAGTTGCCCGAGCTGTCGGTCGTCGCGGTGCCGAGCGGGGTCGAATCGTCGGAGCTCGCGTAGATCGCGATCGCGGCGCCGGATTGCGGCGTGGTGGTCGATTGATCCTGGACGAGCGCTTGGCCCGAGATCTTGATCGTGGCCGGCACGCCGCCGGTGCTGCTGCCGCTGCCGCTGCCATCACTGCCGGTGTTGCTGCCACCACCACCGCCACCGCCGCCGCCACCGCCGGCATCGGGCGACGTCGACGCGGGCAACGGCGCAGAACACGCGACGAGCGCCAAGGCGAATAAGAGACGGATGGTCATTGCGCCCGCTCTCTGCAAATCGCGGGCGCATTCGCGCGGTTCGCTATGTTCGCGATTTCATCGGCGCGAAGTGCAGCGCCGTGCGCATCGCGCGATCGGCCGGTGGGGACTTACTTCGCAGCGTGTCCACCGGCGCCAGCACCGGCGGCGTGCGGCAACCCGCCGATGAACGGGTTCACGCCGCTGGCGAAGCCGGGCGGAAACAAGAACTGCGGGATATGCGAGAAGTCGCCGAGCAGGATGGTCGTGCCCGTGCCGCCGAGCTGACCGAGCGCTTCGTACGCTTTCATCTGCACCGTGAGCGGCGAGATCGATTGCGTCTGCGCGCGATTCTCGTCGGCGTGTGCGCGCGCGAGGATGATCATCGCCTCGGCATCGGCTTTTGCCTTGACGACCGTCGCGGCCGCCTTCGCCTTCTCGAGCAACGCGTCTTCTTCGGCGATCTCGCGCTCGTTCTTCTTCTCGGCGAGATCCATCCGCAGCTTGAGCTCTTGCTCTTGCGTCGTGTTTTCGATCTCTTGCTGCTTGCGCTCGGTCTCTTGCTCGAGCGCGCGCTTTTGTTTGAGCGCGTCGTTCTCCATTGCGGCCTTCTGGCGGATCGCTTCTTGCTCGCCGACGATGCGCTCGCGCGTCGCAGTCTGGATCTCGGGCGCGTACGCGATCGACTCGAGCGTGATCGATGCGATCACGACGTGCTTGCCCTTGATGCGGCGCTGCACGTCCTTCTCGATCTCGTCCTCGATCTTTTCTTTGTTCGCCGCGAGCTCGGTGTACGGGTGGCGCGCGAACACGCCGCTCGCCGCGCTGCGGAACTCCGGCCCGACGACCTCGTCGTAGTAGTTCGTGCCGACTTCGGTGTCGAGCTCGTAGAGCTCTGCGATGATCGGCTTGTAGATCACGCTGAGCTCGAGGTCGAGCGCGAGGCCCTCCTGCGACGTCGTCTTGAGCTCCTGGTGCGCCGTCGAGAACGTGACGTCGAAGTCGATGATGCGGCCGCAATCGCGGAACAAGCACCAGCCGAGGTTGTAGCGGCCCTCCGGCACCGAGTCGCGGTGAAGCCCGCCGTGCGCTTCGTAGCGCAAGCCGAGGTGGCCGGGCTGGATGGTTTGATAGGCACACCCGGTGGCGAGCAGTGCGATGCAAAGTGCGATCTTCATGGATTCTCCTTAATTCACTGCGGCAGGTCTTCGAGCCAACCGCCGAGGTCTTGTCCGATCCGCGTCATGCACGACCAGATCACGCGCGCGCCTTTCTCCGGCTCGACGATCGCGCCGTCGCGGCAAACGACCTGCTTCTGCGCGATGAACGTGTCGCCGTAGCGCAGCCGCAACGTCGCGCGCGCGACGAGCGAGACCGATAGGCGCGTGTCTTTGTAGGACGCGTCGCCCGCGATCAGCTCGACGGTGAGCACGTTGTCGTGGCGCGGCGGCACCGATCGACGCACTGCTTGATCGAGCGACGTCGCGAGGTCGGCGAACGCGACATCGGCGCCGCCGACCGGCAGCGGATCTTTCACGCCGGCGACCCGCGCGACGACCTGGAACGTCGGATCGGCGGCGGCCGTCGACGCGCCCTGCGCGAAGCCGTCGGGGATGACGGGAATGATGTCGCGGCCGCAGCCGCAGACGATCGCCAGCGCGATAAGTGCCCTCACTCCTCGCTAGGTAACAGCCGGCAGATTCGATCTCACATGAAGGTTTGTTTGCTAATCAAGCCTTCATAGAGCGGACCCCGCGGAGCCGAGATCCGAGCCGAACGCGGGTGGCGGCGATGTCGGATGCGGCATCGACTGGTAGTGACACCACTGCTCGAGAAAGATCGCCGCGGCGAGCAGGACGACACCGAGCGCGATGCCGAGCTTGCGCAAGCGCGGAGAGATCACCATCGGCTCGGCGGGCGGGGGAGGCGGCGAGTAGTCGTCGGTCACGGCAGACCTTTCTCGGCGAGCGCGGTGACGAGCTTGCCGAGCTGGGCTTCGAGCGCGGCGACGCGAGCTTGCAGGTCGAGCAGGTCCTCGTCGCGCGCCGAGATCGGATCGATCGGCACCGGATCGTCGGCG
>DATBAS010000254.1:0-39871 GCA_036271395.1 Kofleriaceae bacterium | reverse complement strand
TCGGTGCGGGTGCCGGCGTCGCGGTGGCGATGTGATCGAGCGCGCTGCCGATCGCGACGTCGGCGGCGGAGCCTGCAGGTTGTAGCGGCGGCGGCGCCGGCGATGGCGCCGGCGTGATCGCGGTCGTCTGCGGCGCCGGTGTTGGCGGCGGCGCCGTCGCCGTCGCAGCCGGTGCGGTCGGCGGCTCGAGCCCTTTCGCGAGCAACAGGCCACCGGCGCCGGCGAGCGCGAGATCGATCACGACAACCGTCGCGATCAATCCGGTACGACGGCGCGGTACGGCCATCGACAGCGACGCTTCCGGAACGCGGGCCGGCGGCGGTGGCGCGATGGGCTGCGCGCTCGGCGCTCGCGGCGGCATGCTCGGCGGCGCGTACGAAATCGGTCCGGGTGCGTATGTGCTCGGCGCAACACTGGCCGTGTACGCCCCCGGCGCGGGCGTCTGAAACGGGGCGTCGTCGGGGATCTTCGCGGTCGGCGCGACGCGCGGTTCCGCCAGCGCGAGCTTGGCACCACAGCCACCGCAGAACCGCGAATCCGGTGTGTTCTCCGTGTTGCACGCCGGGCAACGCATCCCGCATGAAGCGTAACTCAAGCGGCCGGATCTGTCGTCGGTGTGTGTGTTAGTCTAGATGCTGGCGATGAGTCAGGTCCTCGATCGGGTGCTGACGGCTGCCCGTCAGCTCGGGGCGTCCGACGTGCATCTAAAAGCTGGGTTACCGCCCATCTTTCGGATCAAGGGCGACCTGCGAACCGTGCGCGATGTGCCGCCGCTGACGCGCGAGGCGATCGCGCAGTTCGCGGTCCACATGATGAACGACCGCCAACGCGAGGACTTCGAGACCAACCTCGACATCGACCTCGCGTACGGCACGCCGGATGGTGTGCGCTATCGCGTGAACATGTTCCAGCAGCGCGGGTCGGTCGGGATGGTGCTGCGGTTGATCCCGCCCGAGGTGCCGCCGTTCGGCCAGCTGAATCTGCCGCAGTCGGTGCTCGATCTCACGGGCCACGGTCGCGGCGTCGTGCTCGTCACCGGCGCGACCGGCTCGGGCAAGTCGACGACGCTCGCGGCGATGATCGACTACGTCAACACGCAGAACGCGTATCACATCGTCACGGTCGAAGATCCGATCGAATACACGTTCCGCGACAAGCGCTCGGTGATCAACCAGCGCGAGATCGGGTTCGACACGATGTCGTTCGCGCGAGCATTGCGCGCGGCGCTGCGCCAGGATCCAGATGTCATCCTCGTCGGCGAGATGCGCGACGGCGAGACCGCGCAGATCGCGATGACGGCCGCCGAGACGGGGCACCTCGTGCTGTCGACACTGCATACGGTCGACGCGACCGAGACGGTCAACCGCATCATCTCGATGTTCCCGACGCACCAGCAGCAGCAGGCGCGGCTCACGCTCGCGAGCGTGCTGCGCGGCGTGGTCTCGCAGCGCCTGCTACCGCGCGCCGATGGCAAGGGCATGGTGCCGGCGCTCGAGATCATGGTGAACACCGAACGCGTGCGCGAGATGATCGAAGATCCGCAGCGCACGCGCGAGATCAAGAGCGCGATCAGCGAGGGCCTGCACCCATACGGCATGGTGTCGTTCGATCAAAGCCTGGCTTCGCTGGTCAAACAACGCCTGGTCACGTACGAGGAAGCCGTCAAGCACTCGACGAGCCCCTCGGACTTCGCGCTGTTGTTTCGCGGCGTGTCGGGGAGCGCCGAGCGCGCTTGGACTCCGTCCGAGAAAGGAGCGGCCTCGCATGACGAGTTCGACATCGAACACTTCGAGAAGTAGCCGGCTGGCGCTGCTCGTGACGCTCGTCCTCGCGACGGGTATCGCGCATGCCGACCACAAGCGCGTCGTGGTGCTGGACTTCGATGGCCCGAAGGCCGAAAAGTTTCACGACGCGATCGTCAAGGCGATCGAGAAGAAAGACAACACGATCGTCGCGACCGACAAGTGGAACGGCGCCGCCGAGGAGCTGCAGGCGACGAAGCTCAACAAGAAGAACGCGCGCAAGATCGCCAAGCGGCTCAAGGTCGACGGCATCATCACCGCGACGATCGAGAAGAGCGACGAAGGCTACGTCGTCCACGTCAAGCTGCGCGCCGGCAAGAGCGGCGCGGTCGTCGCCGAGCAGATCGATCTGAAGGCGGAGGGCACGAAGCTCTCGAAGCGAGACATCAACGATCAGCTCGTCGGCGCGATCGAAAACCTCGAAGCGAACGGCGGCGGCAAAGACGAAGACAGCGGGCTCGGCGGCGGCAAGGACGAGGGCGACGACGACGGCGGCAAGAAGACTGCCGAGACGAAGCCCGACAAAGCCGACAAGACCGACAAGAGCGACAAGACCGACAAGACCGACAAGGCCGACCAAAAGAAGGACGAGACCGCTGCCGCGTCGACCGACGATCCGCCGCGCCACCATCACAAGAAGAAGGACGTCGCCGAGGACGACAGCTCGAACACGAGCGCGACCGCGACCGCGACGGTCGAGCCGGCGCAGAGCGATTCCGATCGGCTGTCGCAGGGCAACCGCGCCGTCGACTTCGGCATCGGCATGTCGTTCACCGCGCGCCACTTGTCGTGGAAAGTTTCGTCGGCGCTCGGCACGCCGCCGCCCGACTACAAAGAAGGTCTGCCCGTCGCCGGCGGCGTGATGGACGCGATCGTGTTTCCGTTTGCGATCACGCACCACACGACCGGCATCCTCACCGATCTCGGCATCGAGATCATGTACGACAAGGTCATCGATATCTCGTCGAAGAAGTCGTACATCGACGCGACCACGATGACCGAGCAGACCGCGAGCCTCGCGACCGACGAGGAGCACTTCGCGGTCGGCGGCGTGTTCCGCTACCCGGTCACCGACTCGTTCGTCGCGGGCGCCAAGCTGATGTACATGAACCAGCAGTTCGAGATCGCACAGCAATTCATGGCCGGCACGACGACGGTCAACACCGACGTGCCGAACGTCCACTACAGCGCCGCCGAGCCGCGCTTGTTCGTCCACTACTCGGCGACACCGGCTCTGACGATCAATGCCGAAGGCGGCTTCATGCTCATCACGAAGACCGGCGACATCACCGCCGACACGACCGGCTACGGCGGTGCGAAGGACAACGGCTACGAATTCACCGGCGGCGTCGACTACAACCTGACGAAGGCGATCTTCGCGCGCGCCGTGTTCCACTTCGAAGAGTTCAGCCTGACGTTCAAAGGCGATCCGAACTCGCTCGCGAACTCGCGCGACGGCATGAACACGACGCAAGACGTGTTCGGCGCGAAGGACTACTACTACGGCGGCTCGGTTCAAATCGGCTACGTCTACTGAAGCAGCGCGAACATGTCGCGCTGTAGCTCGCTGAGCACGGCTTTGGGCGCATCGCCGCGAACGAGCACGCCCTGCACCGACTGCGTCACTTGCTCGGTCGGCGCGCCGAGGTAGATGCCCGGCTCGAACTGGACCATCGCGCTCCAACCGGCGCCGTCGCGCTCGATCGTGTAGTAGCAGCCGCCCTGCGGGGACTCGCCGCGACGCCAGCCGCGGCGCTGCAGCGCGAGCAAGCCCGCGGTCGGCACCATGCGCTGCAGGATCGCCGAGAGCTTGCGTTCGCAATCGCGTGCGTCTTCGGCGGAGTGCACGGCGCGCGCGAGCTGTTCGAACGGTTGCTCGCCGATGCGCTCGCGCCACGCCGCCCGCGCGCTCGCCGTCAGCTCGATCGGATGGACGATGCCGTACGTCGCATCGCTCGGCAGCTGCAGCGATTTGCCGGCGAGATCGACCGCGTTGCCGTCCGCGGTGACCGCGAACGGAAACGCCAGCGCGCCGTCGCGATATGCGCCCCACACGAGCGAGCTCGTCAGATGGCGGATCAGCGAGTGCATCAAGTAGACTTCGGCGAAGTGCAGGAACGGCATGCGGTGCGCGGCCGCCATGTTGTCCTCGAGCCGGGCGAGCTGCGTGCGCGCGACCTGCTTGCACAGCTTCTCGAGCTTCTTCCAGCGCGCGAGGTCGTCGCCTTCAGGAGCCACGGCGAGCGTCGGCACGAGCATGTGATCGAAGGAGGCACGCACATCGCCGAACACGAGCTCGTCCTCGCCGACTTCAGGCACGAGCCGGTCGGCGAGATCCTCGGCGTCCATGCCGGCGGCTTCGGCGAGCGACGCGAAGACTTGATGCGCGCGCGCCTTGAGCGCCTTCGACTGCACCTTGTGCGCGATGTCGTAGATCTCGGCGAGCGCGGTGCGCGAGCGCATCATCGCGAGCGTCTCGACGGCGGCTTGTGCGCGCGCCGGATTGCCCATCGGCGCCCACACGCGGGCGAGCTTGCCGAGCGCGGTCGCGGCTTGATCGTCGCCGAAGCGTCCGACCGCGTGCATCGCCCACTTTTCCTTCGGAGGGCCTTTGACGACCAGCCACTGGCGAAACAGCGAGAACGCGAACCGCGCGAGCGAGGCGTCGGTGTAGCGCTCGACGGCCGCGTCGATCGCCGCCGTGTTCTCGGTCGCGACCAGCTGCACGAGCTCGACCAGCGCGTCGCCTTGCAACGCATGCCCCTCGCTCGTGATCGGCCGCGGCAGGCGCGAAACGTCGACGAACCCCGGCAGCGGCTTCGGCTTTGCCGGTAACGCCGGCGCGGCGGTCGCGACGAGCTCGCTCGCCTTCGCGCCCGAATGCTGCTCGACGATCGCCGCGTGGTTCTTGGCGAGGTGCCCGAGCGCTTGCTCGTCGGCGGCGCGCTGCTTCTTGTCGGCGGTCGCGAGATCGGCGACCAGCCCGATCGCCGCGGCCTCCGGAAATCGCTCCAGCCACGCCTTGCCGATCGCCTGCTGTTTCTTGAGCAGCGCGAACCCGCGAGCCATCACCGGCGCGACGCGCGGCGACTCGACGTTCGCGAGCCCACCGAGCGTGTCGGGCTTGGCGCGCACGAACGCGACGATCGCGTCGAGCGCATCGAGGCCGAATTTCGCGACGAGCATCTGGACGTCGTCGACCTGGCCATACCAGCTCTTCGGCGGGATCGCGGTGAACGTCGCGCGCGCGAGGTTGACGTCGTGCATCCAGCCGATGTGGAGCAAGAACACTTTCTGCGTCTTCGCTTCGCGCAGGAGCCGCTTCGCGTCGGCCGCATCGTCGCCGCCGGCGCGCTCGCTCAGGTGGTCTTCGCGCTCGCCCGGTTTCCAGTGGATCGTCTCGGCGAACGGCGCGGCGGGCTTCGGCGCGTTCGATTTCGCCGATCTCTTGATCGCGGGCGCGCCCGCCCACGGCGATCGCCAATCCTCGTCGGCGGGCAAGCTCGCGCCGGTCTCGGCGATCGCGCGCGCGACGAACGGATCCCCGGTTTCGGCACCTGCGACCATGACGTGCTCGTCGAACAGCGCGCGGGCGAGCGGCATGCCCGTCGTGCGGCGCGGCGGTTGCGTGGTGAACAGCGGCACCATCGCGGCGATCGATTTCGCCGATGGCGCGACGCCGGCGATCGCATCCCACGCGACGTCGGCGTGCTCGACGAGCGCGCGCAGCGCGTCGGCGTCGCCGTGCGAGAACAGCTTCGCGAGCGCGTCGAAGTCGCGGAGCAAGCGCAGCGGCGCGACCGCGTTGCGGCCGAGGTGCCGGACGACGGCATCGGCAGGCACCCACTCGGCGCGATTCCAGCTCCGTCCGATGTCGCCGAAGCTCGCGTTCGAGGTGCGCATCGCGGCCGCGACTCCGAATTCGGCGGCGATGTGATCGCCCGGATCAGCCTGCCGCAGCTCCGTCTCGTCCGCGGCTGTCCACAGCTCGGGCAGGACGAACGCGAGCGCGCACCGCACGGCGTGAACGCGCGACGCTTTCGCCGCGACTGCGCGGACCGCATCGCGATCGGCTCGCGTGCTGTGCGCGAGGTATTCGCGCAGCCAGATCCACGGCGCCAACCCGAGGTTGCCGATGCCGATGCCGGGGCGCACCGCGCGCAGCGCCCAGATCGAGTTGTCCCACTCGAACGACGCACGGTCGAACGCGATCGAGGCGAGCAACACGTCGAGCACACGCGCGACGCCGCCGACTTCGACGTGCCACCGCAAGAACGCCTCGGACGTTCCGGCACCCCACAGCGCGAACGCCGCGCCTTCGTCGATGACGTCGAGCGGCGTTGCAGCGTTCGCCGTGAACCGCGCGAGCAAGCGCTCGACGCGTGCGCGCACCGCCGGCGCCGTCCGATCGAGCCCGGCGAGCACGGGCTGGAGCTTCACCAGGTCGGCGATGCGTCGGAACGTCATCGCGCGCATTCTAGTGGTACACCTGGCGCGAAATGAAGGCCGCCGACGTTCGTCGTACGTTTCTCGAATTCTTCAAGCGCAACGGCCACGAGGTCGTCGCATCGAGCTCGCTCGTTCCGCAAAACGATCCGACGCTGCTGTTCACGAACGCCGGCATGAACCAGTTCAAGGACGTGTTTACCGGCGCCGAAACGCGGCCGTACAAACGCGCGACGTCGTCGCAGAAGTGCGTGCGCGCCGGCGGCAAGCACAACGATCTCGACGAGGTCGGCAAGACGCCGCGCCACCACACGTTCTTCGAGATGCTCGGCAACTTCTCGTTCGGCGACTACTTCAAAGCCGACGCGATCGCCTTCGCGTGGGAGTTGCTGACGAAGACGTTCGGGATCGACGCGAATCGGCTCGTCGTCACGGTCTACGGCGGCGACGCCGCGCTGCCCGGCATCTCCGCCGACGACGAGGCGCGCGCGATCTGGAAGAAAGTCACCGGATTTTCCGACGATCGCGTCATCGGCCTCGGCAAGGCCGAAAACTTCTGGCAGATGGGCGACACCGGCCCGATGGGGCCGTGCACCGAGATCCACTTCAACTTCGACGCGAATGGCAAGTGGCCGACACGCGACGAGGCCAGCTGGAAAGGCTGGCTCGAGATCTGGAACCTCGTGTTCATGCAGTTCGAGCGCCGCGAGAAGGATGGGCCGCTGCACCCGCTTCCGGCCCCGTCGGTCGACACCGGCGCCGGGCTCGAGCGCGTGACCAGCGTCGTGCAGGGCGTTCGCTCGAACTACGACACCGACCTGTTCGTGCCGATCATCGCGCGCGTCGCCGAGATCTGCGGTCACGAATACGGCAAGAACGCCGAACGCGACACCGCGATGCGCGTGATCGCGGACCACGCGCGCTGCACCGCATTCCTCATCGCCGACGGCGTCTTCCCCGACAAGGGCAAGCGCGAGTACACGCTGCGCCGCATCTTCCGCCGCGCGGTGCGCCACGGCCAGCAGCACCTCGGGCTCGACAAGATCTTCATGCCCGACGTCTGCGATCGCGTCATCGACGTGATGGCCGACGCGTATCCCGAGCTCCGCGAGCGCCGCACGGTCATCCAAAACGTGACGCGCGAAGAAGAGACCCAGTTCCGCGCGACGCTCGCGCGCGGCTTGGATCGGCTCGAAGGCGAGCTCGGCAAGCTCGGCCGCGGCGAGACGTATCCGGGCAAGAGCGTGTTCACGATGTACGACACGTTCGGGTTCCCGGCGGATCTCACGAAGATCATCGCCGAAGAGCGCGGACACACGATCGATCAGGACGGCTTCGACGCCGAGCTCGAAGCCGCGAAGCAGAAGAGCAAGTTCGCGATCGACGATCCGGCGATCGCGAGCGTGTTCAAGTCGATGGCGAGCGACGTCGGCCCGACGAAGTTCACCGGCTACGACGGCCGCGGCACGACGGGCGAGGGCACGCTGAAGGCGATCGTCGTGGCCGGCAACCGCGTCGCGAGCGCGGGGGCTGGGGCCCAGGTCGCGCTCGTGTTCGACCAGACGCCGTTCTACGGCGAGTCCGGCGGCCAGATCGGCGACGCCGGCAGCGTGCTCAGCGCGAGCGCCAAGGTCCGCATCGACGACACCGAAAAACCCGCCGGTGACATGCACGTGCTGATCGGCGAGATCGAGACCGGCACGTTGAGCGTCGGCGACAAGGTCAAGTTCGACGTCGACGACGCGCGGCGCGAGCGCATCCGCGCCAACCACTCGGCGACGCACTTGCTCAACCACGCGCTCAAGCAGGTGCTCGGCGATCACGTCGCGCAGAAGGGCTCGCTCGTCGCGCCCGATCGGCTGCGCTTCGACTTCGCGCACTTCTCGCCGATGACCGACGACCAGAAGCGCAAGGTCGAGGATCTCGTCAACGCCGAGATCCGCGCGAACGCCGACAGTCACATCGAGGTGCTGCCGATCGAGCAGGCCAAGCAAAAGGGCGCGGTCGCGATGTTCGGCGAGAAGTACGGCGACCGCGTGCGCGTCGTCGCGATCGGCAACGACTCGCTCGAATTCTGCGGCGGCACGCACGTCCGCCGCGCGGGCGACATCGGGCTGTTCAAGATTCTCTCCGAAGCCGGCGTCGCGCAGGGCGTGCGCCGCATCGAGGCGGTCACCGGCGCGGGCGCGCTCGATTACCTGCGCAGGCTCGAAGCCGAGCTCTCGAAGACCGGCGCTAGCTTGAGAGCGCAGCCGTTCGAGGTGCACGCGCGGGTCGAGAAGCTGCTCGCCGACGCGAAAGACTCCGGCCGCGAGCTCGAGAAGCTCAAGGCGCGGATCGCATCGGGCGGCGGTGCGCGCGACCTGCTGTCGGAGACCGTCATCGTGAAGGGCGTCAAGGTCCTCGCCGCGCAGGTCGAAGTCGACGACGCCAAAGTCCTCCGCGATACCGGCGACCAGCTCAAGGACAAGCTCGGCTCGGGCGTGGTCGTGCTCGCGGGCACCGGCGGCGCCGAGGTCAAGCTCGTCGCGATGGTGACCAAGGATTTGTCGGACCGCGTGCCGGCCGGCAAGCTGCTCGGCGAGGTCGCCGCGGCGATGGGCGGCCGCGCCGGTGGCCGCGCGGATATGGCGCAAGGCGGCGCGAAAGATTCATCGGCGTTGCCGGCGGCGCTCGCTGCGGCGCGCCGGTGGGTCGAAGACCACGTCTAGCGCGCGTTTCGTGGCCATTCCGTGGGAAGATTCGCGTTCGGATGGCGCCGGCTGATTCCAGCGGCGCGAAGCCCGGCCCGGTCGCGCTTCGCATCAAGCTTCGCTACGACGACGTCGACGCGATGGTGCAGCGCTTTGCCGGCAACGTCGGGCGCAGCGGCCTGTTCTTGCCGACGCGCGCGATGCACCCGGTCGGGACCGAGGTGAAGTTCGAGCTGCGGATCGCGAACGACACGCCGGTGCTCGTCGGGCTGGGCAAAGTCAAAGCCGCGCGGCCGCCCGATCCGGACAACCCGAAGGCGGCGTTCGGGCTCGCGATCGAGCTCATGCGCGTCACCCGCGACGGCCGCGAGATCATCATTCGCATGCTCGAGCGGCGCCGGCAGCTCGCGCTACCCGAGGTCGCGATCCCGCTGCCCGAAGACGTCGAGGCGGCGCGCCGCATGGATGTCGACACGCAACCTGGCGTGCCGCAGCCGGTGCCGCGCCAAGATTCGCAGCCGGTGATCGACTCGGCGCCGGCGAAGCTCGAGACCGTTACGCAGGTCACGGCGCCGGTGCCCGAAGTCACGCCGACGCCGGCGCCTGCACCGATTCCGATGCGGCCGACACCGCCGCCGGAGCTGTTGACGTCGCCGCGGCCGGCTGCGGGCCCGGTCGCGACCGCTCGGCGGACGAGCCGCATCGTCGTCGCTCCGGTGCTCGCGCCGGAGCGGGTGCGAGCCAAGCGGCCCGAGCTCGCCGATCTCGTCGCGAAAGCGGCCGAGCTGTCGGGACCGGTCGCGGCGCTCGATCTCGACGAGCCCGATGTCGACATCGGCAAGGCGATCGCCCGCGCACGCGCGCTTGCGGGCGGCGATCTCGACAGCGAGCTCGATGCGCTGCGCGAGGCGAGCGCGGCGCCGCGCGTCGTCGACGTCGAAGCCGCGAGCGCGGAGCTCGCGCGGCAGCTCGGCGGGGTGGCGATCGCGAAGCAAGATCGCAGCGCGCGCTGGGCGCCGCCGCCGCCGGTCGAAGTCAGGGCGCCGCGAGCCGTGGTCCCGGAGCCGGCCGTTGTCGAGACCGCGCCGATCCCGCTGACGACCAGCGAGATCGAGATCGTCGACGAAGCGCCGCGCCGCTTGCCGACCGCGGATCCGGGAGAGCTTCCCGAGGCCGCCGGCGCCGACGAGCACATCGTCGCTGCAGCTGCTGCCTACGAGCCGCCGTCGCCGGTCGGGCTCGACGTACCGACGGTGATCCCGGGCGTGGTCACGCCGGTGCCGACGACGACCCAGGTCGACGTCGAAGATTCCGAGCTGCTCTCGTTCGAGCGTGCACTCGATGCCGCGCGGGTGCACACCGGCGTGTCCGCGCCCGCGCCGGCGGTTTCCGGCGACGACGAGATCCCGGAGCTCGACAGCGGCGACCTCGTCGACGAGCTGCCCGGCGAGCACACGCAGATCGGCGCGGTGTCGCCGTACGGCGAAGCGGTCGAGGAACCACCGGCACCAGCGGGCTACGCGCCGTTCGAGCACGAGCATCCGTCGACGGCGGGCGCCGATATTCCCGACGACGAGGTGATCGACGATGTCGACGTGCTCGCCGAGGCCGACGCCTACGACGACGACCTGTTGGCGGCGGACGGCGAGCGCGACTCGTCGGCATTCTCGGCGGTGGCGCCCGACGCCGAGCCGGCGCACGACTACGACCCGATGCTGACGCCACCGCCGGTCGAACCGCCGCACGTGGCGGCGTTTCCACGCGACGAGTTCGTCCACGACGTGTTCACGCCGCCTCCCGAGCCGAGCCCGTTTCGCGCCCTGTCGCCACGCGACGACTTCGCGCAGCGGCTCGCGCTCGACGAAGAAGACGAAGCGCCGGCGGCGCCGGTCAGCCACTATCCGAACGATCCCGCACGCGCCAATCGGCTGCCGCAGCTGCACGGCAACGATGACGACGACGATCTCGACGAGTTCGACGAGCCGCACAACTACACGATCGCCGAGGACCCGGACTACGAAAACCCCGAGGTCGAGTTCGACGAGCAGCACGGCTTCGGCAAGCGCGGCTACGAGCTCGCCGACTCCGACGAATCCGACGATGCCTCGCTCGATCGCGCGCTCGAGCAAGATCCGGTCGAAGATCTCGACAACGCGCTGTCGACGCTCGACGTCGATCTCGATCGCCTCAGCGTGCCGCCGGAACAGCGTCGCGTGCAGGCGCGACCGCTGCCGGGGATGCCGCCGGCGCGTGCGGGCCGCGTGAGCGATGCCACGACGGGTCGGCCGCAGCCGAAGCAAACGACGCAGCCGCTGCCGCGTCAGGCACCGCGCGTTCGCCGGCCCGACAGCGACGACGGCGTGATCATCGACTTCGACGACGACGACGAGTGAGCTAGGCCAAGCCGGGATGCGCGAGCGCTTTGATCAGCGCGGGCCTATCACCGGCGTGCTGCGCCCACAGCTCGCGGATGCGATCGGCTTGCGTGCGGCCGGTCGCGGCGATCGCCTCGACGGGCGCGAGCAACGCGACCGAGCTCGGCGCGACTCGCGACAGCCCGTCCTTGGCGATCGCGACGAGCTGCTTGGCGAGCTCGCCGATGGTGTGGTTGCCGACCTTCGCGGCGAGGCCTTGGCGTGGCACGTCCTCGGCGAGCTTCTGTCGCTCGGCGAACGACAGCTTCGCGGTGAGCTCGATCGCCGCGGTGCGCGCGGTGCGGTCATAGAGCAAGCCGCGCGTCATCGGCGCGAGCGCCGCGATCATCTCGAACGAGCCGCAATCGCAGCCGCGCACCTCGAGGAACTTCTTGAGCCGGCCCTCGGGGAACAGCGTCGACAGGTGCAGCGCCCAGTCCGGTCGCACCGCCGTCTCGCCGTTCCAGCCGTTCGCCATGAACTTGCGGAACGTCAGATCCGCCGGCACGCGGTGGTAGCCGTTGCGGTAGACGAAGTACATCGGCACGTCGAGCGCCCACTCGGTGTACGCGGTGAACACGTCGTCGCGCTCGAACACGAACGGCAAGAGGCCGGAGCGCGCGTTGTCGGTGTCGCGCCAGATCCACGCGCGATACGTCTGATAATCGGTCGCGCGCTCGTCGACGATCGGCGAGGCCGCCCACAGCGCCGTGAGCATGCTCGTGATCGAGTACACGCAGCGCATCTTCGCCGCGGCGTCGGCCTCGTCGGAGAAATCGAGGTTCGCCTGCACGGTCGCCGTGCGTTGCATCATGTCCATGCCGCGCGTGCCGACGGTCGGCATGTACGCGTGCATGACGTCGTAGCGCTCTTTCGGCATCCACGGGATGTCGGTGCGCTTGCCGAACGGCCGCAAGCCGATCGACAGCCACGCGAGGCCGAGCTGGTTGCTCGCACCGGCAAGCTCGGCGCGGTGCGCGTTCAGATCGGCGACGAGATCGTGGTCATCCGTGACCGGGCGCGACGCCAGCTCGAACTGGCCGCCGGGCTCGATCGTCAGCTGCGCGTCGCCGCGCGCGATCGCGATCGCGTGATCGTGCTCGATGACCGGCTCGCCGCTGTTCGCGGCAAACGCCGCGAGCAACGCGCCGATGCCGTGCGGACCCTCGTACGGCGGCGCTTCGCCGGTGGCACGGATCACCCCGACCAGCTCGTGCTCCGTGCCGACGCGCCATTGGCTTGCCGGTTTGCCCGCGTTGGCAAAGTACGACAGCAGATCGTCGATCGAGCGAACCGGCGCGGCATCATGTTCGTCGACGAGGTACATGGTTTGCCGGCACTCTAGGGGGCGATCCCGCGTGCGTCAATCAACGCCCAAGCGGTTGTCGCTAGAACGGTGTGATAGCGTTCGGCCGTGGGTCCCGAGCTGCTTGCAAAGCGTGCGCGCCTGCTGGAGCTGCTGCGCACGCGCTCGTTTCAGGAACGTGAAGTTGTGTTGTCGTCGGGGCTGAAGTCGAACTTTTACATCGACTGCAAGCAGGTCAGCCTGCATGCCGAAGGCGCCTGCCTGATCGGCGAGTTGTTCTTCGCGCTCGTCGAGGAGGTCGCGCCGAGCGCGGTCGCGGTCGGCGGGCTCACGCTCGGCGCCGATCCGCTCGCCACCGCGACGAGCATCGCGAGCTTTCGCGCCGGCCGGCCGCGCGATGCGTTTATCGTGCGCAAGGAGCCGAAGGCGCACGGCACGGCGCAGTGGCTCGAGAGCGCCAAGCTATCCGCGGGATCGCCGGTCGTGATCTTGGAAGATGTGGTCACCACCGGCGCCTCGACCCTGCGTGCGATCGAGCGCTCGCGCGAAGCCGGGCTCAGCGTGCTCCATGCGATCGGGCTCGTCGATCGGCTCGAAGGTGGCCGCGAAGCCGTCGTCGCCGAGGCGCCGCTCACGACGCTCTTCACGCGCAAAGATTTTCTGCCGTGATGAAGCTCGTCGCGCTCGCGGTGCTGCTCGCCGGCTGTGCCGACGCACAACCGCCGATCCGCTTTGACGAAGCGTGGCCGGCGCAGGCGCCGAGCTACGACGGCACGACTGCCGCGTGGACGCGGGCGAGCAAGCTCGAGGCGTCGTATCAAGAAGCTGTAGACCTGCACGCGACGTTCAAGTCGCCGGATTGGCGCGCGGCGCACGCCGACCGCGTCGCGGCGCAGCGCGGGCTCGCCGGCGCGGCCAAAGATCAAGTCGTCGCGCAGGCGCAGGCCGACATGGCCGGCCCGTACGAGTTCGAGCTGATGCTGACGACGTGGGATCGGCGCGAGAACGATCTCGATCGCGGCCAGAAGAGCATCTGGCACGTCGCGCTGATCGACGAGCAAGGCCACGAGATCGCGCCGCTGGAGATCGTCAAAGACCGCCGGCCGATGTACACGCTGCGCGCCGAGTTCGCCGACATCAACGACTTCGCGACCGCATACGTCGCGCGATTTCCGCGCACCACGCCGGTGCTCGGAGCGAACGTGCAAGCGCTGCGGCTGCGCTTGTCGGGCGAGCGCGGCGCGGTCGAGCTCGTCTGGGCGAGAAATTGATCAGCTAGGCCGCTTGCGGCCGAACACGCGGTCCCAGAACTTGGGCTTCTGGTAGCCCTCGTCGAGATCGTCGAACGATTCGTGACTCGGCCGCACGTGCGGCTGCGATTTTTCTTTGAAGAACGCCTCTTCGGCCTCGCTGAGCACGACGGCATCGCGGCGAACTTCCGAGACCACGAGCTCTTGCGACGCCGATGCGGCATCGGGCGTGGGCGGCGCCGCGGCAGCCTTCGCGACGACCGCGGCGATCGCCGAGTGAGCGGCGGCGAGATCGGCGACGAGCGCATCGGTCTTGCTGGCGGCCGCGTCGGGCTTGGCCGGCGGCTCGACGAGCACGCTCGGCTCGACCGCGACGCTGGTCGAGGTCTCGGCTTTCGCTTCGGCGTGCTCCGCCGCGACGCGCTCGGCCTCGAGCCGCTTGGCTTCGGCCGCCGCTTTGACGCGCGCGGCGTACGTGTGCGCCTCTTCGGCCGCGGCGGAGCGCGCCGCGGCTTCGCGCGCCTTTTCGGCCGCTTCTTCGCGCAGCGCGCGCTCGATCTTCATCTTCTCGAGCTCGGCGTGGACGCGTGCGCTCGCCCGCTCGCGCTCGGCGTCGGCGTCCGCTTCGGCTCTTGCTTTGGCTTCGGCGGCTTCGGCGTTGGCTTTGGCCTCGGCCTCGGCATTCGCCTTTGCTTCGGCGGCTTCAGCAGCCTCGGCGTTCGCTTTGGCTTCGGCCTCGGCTCTTGCCTTCGCCTCGGCCTGCTCGCGCTCCCACGAATCGTCGACGACGACGCTCGGCTCGATGCCGACGTCGGTCGGAAAGATCTTCGCGCGCAAGCTGGTGTCCATCAGCGCCTCGAGGCGCTCGCGGTCGGCATCGCGCGTGACCAGATCGATCTCGCCGGCGGTGCCGCTTGCGGGGACGACCGTCGATAGCGGGCCGACCTCGCCGCCGATCACGCGTGGAACCAGCGCGCCCCAATCGATCTCGCCCGGCTTGGGCAAGGCGATCGGCAGCGGCGTCGCCGCGCGCCGCGGTTTCTTGCGACGCGCTTTCTTCTTCTTGCCGGTGCTCGGCGGCGGCACGACCGCGACGCGCTTGGTATCGAGCGACGCGGTGCGCTCGACGACGGCATCGCGGGTCTCGCTGCCGACGAGCCACTCCTCGATCGCGAGCACGGCCCGCCACGACGTGCGCGGCTTCTGATCGGCCGCGACGCGCAACAAGCCGGCCTCGAGCGCTTTTTGTGCGACGCGTAGGGTCTCGAACACGCGATACGGCGAGTCTTCCAAGATGTCGGCGAGCACGCGGTGGCCGTCGAACATGCGCAGCACGCCGTGGACCTCGGTCGGGACTTGCTTGCCGAGGTTGGTCACGCGCTGGACGTCTTGCTCGAGCACCATCGACGGCGACAGCAGGTCGGCGCTCTCGCGCACGCCCTCGAGGAAACGCTCGGCGTCGGCGAACAGCTCCTCGGAGCTCATCGGGATCTGGCCCCGGCGTACGATGTCCTCGCGGGCGAAATCGAACCGCGCGTCGGTCCACAGCAGCAGCTGGTGGAATGCCGCTTGGCCGTGGATCAGCCCGACCTGCGCCGAGGTGATCTCGCCGCGGTAGAACCGGATCTCGCCGCGGCGCAACCCGCGGACCAGCGTGAGCACGGCGCTGCGGCCGAGCGCGGCCAGCGCGCGGACGAGCGTATACACGCCGGTCGTCTCGGCAAGGCTGCCGGCCACGTGGTCGCGGTGCGCCGCCGGTTGACCACACAAGATCCGGCCGATCGTGACGACGTCGCGCAAGTAGGCGGGCTGCGTGACGACCTCGTCGGCACCGGCGGCGAGCAAGTCGTCGCGCGTGGCGTCGCCCGCCGGGCCCGCGAAGATGATGGGCACGTCGGGCTCGAGCAGTGCACGCGCGCGCTTGACGACCGCGACGCCGCCGCCGACCAGCGCGACGGCGGCGCCGGCATCGCCGTTGACCAGCGCGAGTGTGCCCAGGTCTGCCGGAATGGCAGGCGCCGAGGCGGGGATCCCTTCGCGCTCGAAGCCCAGCTGGACCTGTGCCGCGGCCCGAGCATCGGGATCGAGCACGATGACTTTCGAAGGTCCCGTCATGCGCGGACTTGAAGTATAAACCTCGACGAAGGTGATCGTTCTCGAGATCCTGCACGGAACCGCGGCGCAAAGATCGCATCGCGTCACGGGAGCGACCGCAACTATCGGTCGGTCGCCGGCGAGTACGCTCGTGGTGACCGATTATCACCTGTCGGGGGATCATGCCCAGATCACGCAGATCGGCGATCACTACGTGTTCCGCGACCTGCGCTCGACGAACGGCTCGGCGGTCGAGCGCGACGGCAAGCGGATCCCGGTCGACGCCAGCGCGCGCTGGGAAATCGCGCTGGTCGACGGCGACACGCTGTTGCTGGGCAACCGCAATGACCCGGTGCGGGTTTCGGTACGGATCGGCGACGAATCTGAAGACGAGCTCGGCGACCGGTTGATCGCGTCGCGCTCGATCATGGATTTGCCGAAGGTCGCCGACCAGCTCGACGCCGAGCCGGCGGAGGCTGTGCGCGTGTACAAGGCGCTGCAGCCGCTCGGCGCGCGGCTCGAGCCCACCGAGGTCATCGACGCGATCGTCACGGCGACGTTCGAGCTGCTGCCGCGCGCGACCCACGTCGCGATCCTGCTGCGCAGCGAGAGTGACAAGGATCGCTTCGCGCTCGCGGTCTCGCGCCAGCGCCATCACACGGCACCGTCGGTCGGCCCCGGCGCCGATCCGGTGCGCGCGAGCCGCGCCGTGCTCCGCCGCGTGCTCGCCGACCGAGCCGCCGTGCTCACCGCGAACGCGCAGGAAGAGCTGTCGACGAGCGAATCGATCATGGGCGGCCAGATCCTGTCGATGCTCGCGATGCCGCTGTGGCGCGGCGACGACATCATCGGGCTCATCCAGGCCGACAACCGCGCATCGGTGAACATGTTCGCCGACCGCGATCTCGAGGTCGCGCTGCTGCTCGGCTCGCAGGCCGCGCTCGCCGTCGACAATGCGACGTTGGTGCAGCGCTTGCGCGTCGCCGAGGAACGGGCGCGCGGCGAAAACGTCTACCTCAAGCGCCGCGAGACCAAGATCAAGTTCGACAACATCATCGGCGATTCACCGGCGATGAAGGCCGTGTTCACGCAGCTCGAGCGCGTGATCGACACCCGCGCGACGGTGTGTATCGAAGGCGAGACCGGCACCGGCAAGGAGCTGATCGCGAGCGCGATCCACTACCAGTCGCAGCGCCGCGACAAGATGTTCGTCGCGCAGAACTGCGCCGCGCTGCCCGAGAACCTGCTCGAGAGCGAGCTGTTCGGCCACAAGCGCGGCGCGTTCACCAGCGCCGATTCCGACAAGAAGGGTCTGTTCGAGATCGCGGACGGCGGCACGCTGTTCCTCGACGAGATGGGCGAGATGCCGCTGCCCTTGCAGGCGAAGCTGCTCCGCGTGCTGCAAGAGGGCACGATCCGCGCGGTCGGCGCGACCGCCGAGAAGCAGGTCGACGTGCGCATCATCTGCGCGACCAACCGCGACCTCGCCGCCGAGGTCGAGAAGAATCGGTTCCGCCAGGATCTCTATTACCGGCTGATGGTGTTCCCGATCAAGCTGCCGACCCTGCGCGAGCGTCGCGAGGACATCCCGCTGCTCGCCGGTCACTTCTTGAAGCGCTACGCCGAGGAGTATCGCGTCGAGCTGCCGGGATTTTCCCAGGACGCGCTCGACGCGCTCGCCTCGTACGCGTGGCCGGGCAACATCCGCGAGCTCGAGAACGAAGTGCAGCGCATCGTGATCCAGGCCGAGACCGGCCACTGGATCGAGGTCACCGATCTATCGCCGCGGCTGCGCAAGATCGAAGGCACCGTCACGCGGATCGCGCCGAAGCAGGGCACGCTCAAAGAGATGATGGAGCAGGTCGAGCGCTGGCTGATCGCCGAAGCGCTGCGCGATCACGGCAACAACAAGACGAAGACCGCGGCCACGCTCGGGATCACCCGCGAGGGCTTGCACAAGAAGCTCGCGAAGTTCGGCGTGTGAATTCGTAACTCGCGGTTGACGGCCAGCGCGCCCAACTGCGCAAGTCGATCCGCCAGGTGCAGATCGCGCACTTTCGCAGAGCTACGCGTGGCATCGCAGCTGCACTACGCGGCGATCATGGAAACGATCAGCCATCTCGATTTCGTCGTCGGCGGTGCCGGCAAAGCCGCGCCGTCGTCCGCGTCCAACTTCGGCTCGCAGGTCTCGTCGGTGTTCTCCAACTTCGGCTCGCAGGTCAGCTCGACGTTCAACACGGTCACGAGCAGCCCGCAGTTTCACCAGGCCGCGACCGCGCTCGGCGATGCCGCCGCGGGATGCGCCGCGGGCGCGACGAAGGGCATCTTCGGCGGACCGCACGCGGCCGCGATCGGCTGCGCGATCGGCGCCGGCACGGGCGCGATCGGCGACGTCATCAAGGATTTCTCGCCGCTCGTGCTCTCGGCCACGTCGAAGAAGTAATTACTTCTTTGTCGGTGCGGGCTGCGGCGTCATCTCGATCACCGGCGGGTTGTCATCGACGGTCGGCGTCACGGCAGGCGGCGCGGGTCGAGCGGGCTCGCTGCCGCCGAGCGCGAGCGCGAGTAGCGCGAAGATCGCGAGCAAGCCGAGCCCACCGAGCACGAGCTGCTTGATGCGCTTGGTGTCGAGCCTCGCTTTGGGGCTGGTCGATCGCCACTCGCGCGGCGCGATCGGAAACGCGTTCGGATCGGTGTACGCGACTTGCGACGGGCTCGTCTGCGTCGGCGCGCGACCACCTGCCACGACGACCGCGCCTTGGTGGCGGAGGTACGGCGTGGTGTCGGGAATCGGCGGCTGCGCCTCGAACACGCCGTGCATGACCGGCAGCGGCACGTGGCCGCCGGTGTCGTCGACTTCGTCGAGCTCGTCGAGCTCGTACTCGTCGACCGCGTAGGCTTCGCCGTCGCTGGGCGGCGTCCCGGGCGCGCTGGGCGCGTGCGCGACGTGCTCGGTCAGCGTGACGCCGGATGCCTGTGCCGCCTGCCACGCGGCGATCTCGTCGGCGAATAGCTCGTTCATGTAGCCGCGCAGCGCGACCGTCGATTGCACGAGCTTGTGCTCGCGCGCGAGCTCTTCGAGATCGAGCTGGAGCGCTTCGGCGGTGTCGTAGCGCTCGTTCACGTCGACCGCGAGCGCCTTCAAGATGATCGTCTCGAGCTCCGGCGGGCAGTCCTCGCGCAGCTCGGTCGGCGGTTGTGTCTCGGAGTTGATGATGCGCTGGATCGTCGCCAGATCGTTTTCGGCTTTGAACAGCCGGCGCGACGTCACGAGCTCCCACAGCACCGTGCCGAGCGCGAAGATGTCGCTGCGACCATCGATCGGCGAGCCCTTCGCCTGCTCCGGCGACATGTACGAGATCTTGCCTTTGAGCGTGCCCGTGCGCGTCTTGACCGTGCTCGTGGCCGCCTTCGCGACGCCGAAATCGACGAGCTTGATCGCGCCGTCGTATGCGATCAGCACGTTCGACGGCGACACGTCGCGATGCACGATGCCGAGCAGCGAGCCATCCGACGCGCGGCGTCCGTGTGCGTAGTGCAACGCCGACGCGACCGCGTGCGCGAGCTGTACGGCATGGCCGATCGGGATGCGCCGGCCGAGCCTGGCGACGCGCTTCACCGTCGCGTGCAGATCCTGGCCGTGCACGTACTCCATCGTGAAGAAGTACGAGGTCTCGACCTTGCCCAAATCGTAGACGTGCGCGATGTGCGGATGATCGAGCGCGGCGGCGAGGCGCGCTTCATCGAGGAACAGCCGCACGAACTTCGGGTTGTCGGCGAACTTCGGCAGGATCTTCTTGAGCACGACGAGCTTCTCGAAGCTCTCCGGACCGACCGTGCGCGCAAGGAACAGCTCGGCCATGCCGCCCCGCGCCAGCTGGCGCAGGATCTCGTACGAGCCCAGGCGCAGAGCCTCGGGCCGCTGACCGACGGCCGTACCCACTTGGCGAAATCATAGACCGGCTGGCTGCGATTCGGAAACCGAGCGGCACGGCGGTAGCATCCAAGGTGGGAGATGGAGCCTCATGTCGTGGTCATCGGCGGCGGGTTTGGCGGCCTCCAGGTCGTCCGCCGGCTCGCTCGTGCGCCCGTCCAGGTCACCCTGCTCGATCGGCGCAATTACCACCTGTTCCAGCCGCTGCTCTACCAGGTCGCGACCGGCGCGTTGAACCCGAGTGACATCGCGTACCCGATTCGCGGCGCGCTCGCCACGCAGCAGAATGCGCGGGTGCTGCTCGCCGAGGTCAAGACGATCGACGTCGGTACGCGCATGCTCGGCCTCGACGGTGGCGAGCTGCACTACGACTTTTTGGTGCTCGCGACCGGCTCGACTGATTCGTATTTCGGCCACGACGCGTGGTCGCCGCTCGCGCCCGGCATGAAGTCGATCGACGATGCGGTCGAGATCCGCCGCCGCGTCTATCTGGCGTACGAGGCCGCCGAGCGCGAGACCGATCCCGCGAAACAGCGCACGTGGCTGACGTTCGTTGTGGTCGGCGGCGGTCCGACCGGTGTCGAGCTCGCGGGCGCGTTCGGCGAGATCGGCCTGCAGACGCTCGCCAAAGACTTTCGCTCGATCGATCCGCGGTCGGTGCGCGTCGTGCTGTGCGAAGGCAAAGATCGCGTGCTGACGTCTTATCCGCCGAAGTTATCGGCCGCAGCGAAAGTCGCGCTCGAGCGCCGCCACGTCGACGTGCGGCTCGATTCGTTCGTCACCGCGATCGATCCCGAAGGCGTGATGGTGAAGAGCAAGGATGTCGAATCGCGCGTCGCGGCGCACACGGTCGTGTGGGCGGCCGGCGTGAAAGCGTCGCCGCTGACGGCACAGCTCGGCGTGCCGCTCGATCGCGGCGGCCGCGTGATCGTCGAGCCCGATCTATCGATTCCCGGCCATCCCGAAGTGTTCGCGATCGGCGACGTCGCCAAGATGATCAGCGACGGCAACGAAGTCCCGGGCGTCGCGCAAGGCGCGATCCAAGGTGGCAAGCACGTCGCCAAGATCATCGCCGGCGGCAAACGCAAGCCGTTTCACTACTGGGACAAGGGCAACATGGCGACGATCGGCCGCGCCGAAGCCGTCGTCGCGACCAAGCGCGTCGCGATCCACGGCCTGTTCGCGTGGCTGATGTGGTGGGCCGTGCACATCTATTTTCTGGTCGGCTTTCGCAACCGCGTGCTCGTGATGGGCAGCTGGGCCTGGTCGTGGCTGACGTTCAAGCGCGGCGCGCGGCTCATCACCGGCAAGATCGGCGCGCTTCCGGTGATCGCGGAAGTCAGTGGCTCAGGTCGACAACGACCTTGAGCTGATCATCGGCGGGCACCGCGATCGCGACGTCTTTGTGCGTGCCGGCTTGCGTGAAATGCAACGTGTGCGCACCGGCGGCGAGCTGGATCGTCGCGAGCGTTTGCAGCTGCTCGGTCTGATCGTCGATCGAAAAATACGCCCAGCCCGGCGTCACGTTGACCATGACTTTGTAGAGGGTCACGGGCTCGGCGGGCTTCTTCTTGGCCGCGTGGGCGATCGGAATCGGAATCGGAGCCGGAATCGGAGTCGGAGTCGGAGCCCGAATCGGAGTCGGAATCGGAGTCGGAGTCGGAGTCGGAATCGCCGGCAGTATCGGCATCGCAAACGGCGTCCCAGCATCGCCATCGCGCAGCGCAAACCACGCAATGCCACCCGCGATCGCGAGCCCGGCAACGATCGCGAACCCGCGCTTCGATGTCACAGGCACCGGCGGTGGCGCGGCGGCGACCTCATCGTCGCCGATCGTCGCCGCCATCGAACGCGCGGTGCCGGTCCCGATCACGTCGAGCGCCCCGTCGTCGAGAAAGCTGACGAGCTGACCTTCGATCGGCGTATCGATCGCCGCGTCGTCGTTGGCCGTGTCGGGCCACGTCTGATGCAGCCAGTCGGCGAGCTGGCGCGCCGGTGAATCGGCCGTTCGCGCGGCGCGCTCGGCGACCATGAACGCGTCGAGCGCGGCCAACATCGCGCGCGCGTCGGCGTAGCGCGCTGCGGGATCGATCGACGTCGCGCGATCGACGATCGCGGCGAGCCCGGCGGGCTCGTGGCTCCACTCGGCGAGCTCGCCGGCGCGAGCGGCGGCAAGCGTCGCCTCGCGGTCGTCGCCTTTGCGCGCGCGCACGCCCGTCAACGCCTCGCGCAGGATCAGCCCGACCGCATAAACGTCGGCGCGCGCGTCGACGGGCTCGCCGCGCGCCTGCTCCGGCGCCATGTACGCCGGCGTGCCGATGATCTTCGACGCGTCGTCGCCCGCGAGCGCCGCGATGCCGAAGTCGGTCAGCTTGACCTCGCCCGACCACGACAACAGCACGTTGCGCGGCGTGACGTCGCGATGGACGATGCCGAGCGCGGTGCCGTCGGGGCCGCGCCGCAGGTGCGCGTAATCGAGCGCCTGGCAGCACTCGGCGGCGATAAACGCGGCGAGCAGCGACGGCAGCGCGCCGCTCTTCGCCAGGCACGCGCCGAGATCTTTGCCCTCGACGCGCTCCATCGCGAGAAAGACTTGGTCGTCGATGCGGCCGAAGTCGAACACCGGCACGATGTTCTGGTGGGCGAGGCTCATCGACAGCCGCGCCTCGCGCACGAACAAGTCGAGGAACCTGGTGTCGCCGGCCCGCTCGGGGCGCATGCGCTTGACCACGAGCCACTTCTCGACCCCGGCGGCGCGCCGGCGCGCCAAATACACCTCGGCCATGCCGCCACGCGCCAACGGGCGCAGGAGCTCGTAACGGCCGAGGGCGCGGCTCATCTCGGCGCAGTATACCGTGCGGTTGATTGTTGGCCGGAAGGAGTTGAAACTTCTAGTCCTGAGGGCCGCCGCCAACGTCGTGATCGTCTGCATGCTTGCGACGAACGCGGTCGCCGCGCCGGCGGCCGACGTGGTGATGATCTGGGCGCCGGGCGCCGATCCTCGCGCGATCGGCGAGATCGCGAAGGCGCGCGGTGCGGCGGTGATCGATCTGTCGCCGGCGCCGCCGGCCATCGCCGAGACCGCGCGGTTCCTGCAGCGCGGGATCGGCGCGTATCAGGCGATCCAGTTCGGCGAAGCGGAAAAGGCGCTCGATCAGGCGCGCGACCTCGCCGATCAGACCGGCGCGGCCGGGCTGACCAACGCGCAGCTGTCGGACTTGTTTCTGTATCGCGGGCTCGTGCGCGTCGCGGAGGGCGACGATGCCGGCGCGTGGGACGAGCTCGTGATCGCGACGGTCGTACATCCGACGCGCACGCTCGACCCGCAACAATATCCGCCGAAGGTCGCCGAGCTGCTCGCCAAAGTTCAGGACACCGTGTTGCACGACCATCCGCAGGCGAAGCTATCGATCGATGCGCCCGCGGGATGCACGACCGCGGTCGACGGCGAGCCGATCGCCGGGCCGGTGCTGCGCCTGACCGGACCGCACTGGGCGCGCGTCACGTGCGCGAGCTACGAGCCATGGGCGACGCGCGTCGATCTGACGCATCTCGATGCGCACGTCGTCGCATCGCCGAAGCCGTACGCGCGGCCCGACGACGCATCGCTCCTCGTGCAAGCCCGCGTGGCCGGCGCGCGCGCGCTGATCGCGGTCGAGGTCGCCGATGACGTCGCGACGATCCGATTGATCGGCGCCGACGGCCGCGAGCGCGATCGCAAGAGCGTCGCGGTGCACGGCGAGCTCGCGCCGGCCGCGGCGATCGTCGACGCGATGCTCGAGCCGCCGAAGCTCGTCGCCTCGCATTGGTACAAATCGCGGTGGGCATGGGCCGGCGCGGCCGTGATCATCGGCGCGGCGATCGCGGCACCGATCGCGGCCGCGATCGCGGGACAAAGCGGCGTGACGTCGTGGACGCTCAAGCCGACGGGGCTGCACTTTTGAAGCGCGCACTGATCGCGCTCGCGCTCGCGAGCTGCACGAGCGACTCGGTCAGCGTCGCGCCCGTGATCGACGGGCCGGCGGCGAGCGATCCCGCCGCATCGCCGTTTCCGCTCGACACGCTCGTGCTCGAGGTCGCTCACGCCGGCGATACCAATGACCTCGTGTCGGAGACGTTCGCGTCGGGGCAGACCGTCCAGCTCTCCGACGTGCCGTTCGGCGACGACCTCGTGATCCACATGACCGGCAGCGTCGGTGAGAGCGAGGTCGCGTACGGTCGCACCTGCGAAATTGCCGTCTCGGCCGTGTCGCAGCCGCAAGATCCGCACTTGTTCTTCTCGCGTTCGGTGAAGTTCGCCGATCTCTCGCTGTCGCCCGAGCCGCGCGCGGACGGCATCGCGATCGGCGACCAGCACGGCGCCGGTTTGATCGTCGGCGGCGTCGATCCGACCACGGGCACGCCGGTGACCGACGTCGAGCGCTTCGACCCGCAGGCCGGCACCCTGAGCGCGATCGCGAGCGTCGAGCCGCGCACCGGTGCAGTCGCCGCGATGCTCGGCGCGACCGGCATCGCGGTGATCGGCGGCAATGACACATCCGGCGCGGGCGCGTCGTTCATCGAGGTCATCGATCCCGATCTCTCGGACGGCAATCGCGTCGACGAGCTCGACGACGCGGGCACCGGCCGCAGCCAGCTCACCGCGACGACGCTGACGACGGGCGACGTGATCGTGATCGGTGGCTTCGCCGGCGGATCGGCATCGCCGCTGGTCTACGACCTGTCGATCGACAACAACGGCACGCCGTCGTCGCTCGCGCTGCGCTCGACGCTCGCGCATCCACGCTACGGCCACACCGCGACGCGGCTCGGCGCGGACGAAGGTGCGCCGGTGCTCGTCGCGGGCGGCCTCGACGGCAGCGGCGTGCCGGTCGCCGAGGCCGAGCTCTACAAACCGCTTGACGACGGTTTCTCGACGACGTTTTCGGCAACGATGGTCGTGCCGCGCACGCAGCACCAAGCGGTGCTGATGCCCGACAACAGCGTGCTCGTGATCGGCGGCCTCGATGGCTCGGGCAACGGCGTCGACACGCTCGAGCAGTTCACGTTGGACGGCGGCTTCGTGCAAGTCGGCACACTTCCGGCGGATGCGGGGCTCATCGGATTCACCACGACGACGCTCCCGGATGGCCGCGTGCTGCTGTCCGGAGGCACGCGCGACACCACATCAGGTGCGACACCACTGTCGACTGCATTTATCGCTTCGCTCGATCCGATCGACGGCTCCGTCGATGTCGTCGCGACGGATGCGCTTTCGATCGCTCGCACGAATCACGCGGCGACTCTGCTCTGCGACGGAACGGTGTTGGTCGCAGGTGGTACTTCGAGTACGCAGATTGCCGAGAGATACAATCCGCCGGCAGCGGGCCGTCGCTGATTCGTCTTGCTTGCGATGATCGAGATCGTCGACGATGCGTGCATGGCGAAGGGCATCGCGAGTGCACTGTTGGTTGCCGCGTTGTCGATCGGTGGAACTGCCGCGGCTGATCCCGCGTTCGAACCATCCGTCGATCAAACCGGCATTGTCATGGTTCCTCATCACGCGACCGGATCGTGGCTCGACTTCGGCTTGCTGTACGGCCGCGTCGAGCCGCTCCCCGGAACGACGATCTCGACCGAGGTCGTGCGCTTCGGACCACGCGCCATGATCAACCGGTTCTTGTACATCGGCGCGGAAGTCGACGTCGGAAGCTTGTCCGAAGCGAACGACGTCAGCGGAACTGGAACGACCGCGCGCGACTCGTCATCTTCGGGATCGTCACCCGAGATGGGCGTGCCCGGCTACTCGCCGATCGGCGGCGGCACGTACGCGGCCGGCAAGGCGCTCGTCGGCGCGCAGCTGATGGCGGGCCCGCTCTCGGGCGCGCTCGAGCTCGCGGCCGGTGTTCGCGACTACATGACGCACGACTCGGTCGGCCAGTTCGGCCAGGCGTTCTTCGGAGGCGTCTACGAGCTGCACGGCCGGCTCGATCTGTGGGCCACGCGCCAGATCACGATCGGCGGGCTCGCGAGCGTCGACCTTCAAGACAAGAGCAACGTGATGTTCGGCGTGATCGCTGGTTTCCACTTCGTTCCGTACGACGGTCATCACCACTGATCGCAGCGCCGCGGCGTGGCGATCTTCCGCCTTGCCGCGCCGACGAGGATTAGCGAACATCCGGCCATGAAGCTCGCGTGGTTGGGTGTTGTTGCGTTTTGTGGCACCGCGGCGGCGGATCCGATGATCGACGTCGGCGGACCGCCGGCGCCGCCGGAGCAAACGCCACGCGGAGCGTCGCTCGAAGCCGGCGTCGAGGTCGGTCGCGTCGCGTTCACGCTTCCCGGACAAATGACGCTGACGCACGCGACCGACGAAGCGGTTCACTTCGGACCGCGCATCAGCTTGTCGCGGAATTTCTACCTGGCGATCGGGATCGACGGCGGCCGTTTCAACGCGACCGGTCCGCAGCAAGCACAGATACTCAGCCCTGTGCCCGGTGGCAGCGACATGATCGTGCCGCTGAGCGGTTCATTCACCGCGGTGACCGGCGCGGTCGGCGTGCGCGAGTTCGTCGGCGTCTTTTCGGGCGGCGTCGAGCTCGGCGGTGGAGTGCGGTACCTGTCGGTCCACGACGAAAATAATATGCTCAGCCAGACCTTTTTCGACGGCATCGGCGTCGCGGCTGCTCGCGTCGAGTTTTGGATGACGCCGCGTCTCACGCTCGCTGCGACATCCGAGATCGATCTCGAACAAGCGCACGATTTCGGGTTCGGATTGATGGTCGGTCTGCACGCGCTCCCCTACGACGCCGCTCGCTAACCCGTTGCGCATGATCGTGCGCAGCGTTCGCGCGTAGATTGTGCGCGATGCGATCCGCCATCGCGCTCGCGCTGTTGTCGTTGCTCGCCGCGAGCGCACGGCCGCCTGGTCCCGCCGCACGCCAGGTGAAGGTGCTCGTGATCGCGCCGACACCCGGCGAGCTCGCGCCATGGATCTCGCATTTCGGCTTGACGTCACAGCTCGCGATGCCGGGGTTGTCGCCGAGCTCGCCGTCGGTGAGCTGCAACGCCGACAGCGTGTGCGCGGTCGCGACCGGCGCCGGCAAAGCGAATGCGGCGGCGACGATCGCCGCGCTCGCGTACGGCGGCCAGCTCGATCTGTCGGCGACGTACTTCGTGATCGCCGAGCTCGCGCGCATCGATCCGGCGCAGGGCACGATCGATTCGGCGGTATGGATCGGCGACGCGGTCGATGCCGGCATCGCGTGGGAGATCGACGCGCGCACGCTGCCGAGCAGCTGGACGACCGGTTATCTCGGCATCGACGCGACCGATCCGACACAGGCGCCACCGGTGCCGTTCGGCACCGAGCACTACACGCTCGACGGCGCTCTGGTGGCGAAAGCGATCGCGCTCGCCGGCTCGGCGACGCTCGAAGACACCGATGCCGCGCGCGCGTATCGCGCGATGTACGGCAGCGGCGCCGCGATCGGCCCGCCCAGCATGTTGCACGGCGCGACCGCATCGAGCGACACGGTCTGGCACGGCGCGTTGCTCGGCCAACGCGCGCGCGACTGGGTCGGCGTCGTGGCGGGCAGCGGCGCGACCTACGCGACGATGCAGCAAAACGACAACGCCACGCTCGCCGCACTGACGGCCGCGAGCCACGCAGGCTTGCTCGACGCGACGCGCGTCGCGGTGTTGCACGCCGCGTTCGCCTTCGATCGGCCGTATCCGAGCCAAACCGCGTACGACTCGCTGATGGCCGATCCGGGCGCGCGCGCGTCGTCGCTCGACAACCTCGTGACCGCGGGCGCGCCGCTCGTCGCCGACATCGTCGCAAATTGGAGCGAGTGGGCGAGCGGAGTGCCGCAATGAAACGCATCGCGCTCGGTGTCGCGCTCGGTGTCGCGCTCGGTGTCGCGCTCGGTGCGTGTCATCACACGTCCGGCACGTCGCCGCCGGATTCGTCGTCGATCGATTCCGGAGGCGGCGGTCGCGCGATCAGAGTGATGATCGTCGACATGTTCGCGCTCGAGGGCTCGCCGATCGTGACGGCGCTCGGGCTAACGCAGCAGCTGTCGGTCAACGGCGTCACGGTCAACTGCAACAGCGACGATGTCTGCGAGCTCGTCACCGGCATGGGCTACGCGAACGCGGCTGCATCGATGACCGCGCTGATCTACAACCACCAACAGCTCGATCTCACGCGCACGTACTTCGTGATCGGCGGCATCGCCGGCATCGATCCGGCGCAGGGCACGATCGGCACCGCCGCGTGGGCGCACTACGCCGTCGACTTCGGTTATGCGAACGAGCTCGACGCGCGCGAGATGCCAGCGGGCTGGCCGTATGGCTACTTCGGCGTCGGCACCACGTCGCCGAGCTCGCCGCCGACCGGCGACTATCGCGGCACGTTCGAGCTCGACGCCGGATTCCTGCAAGCGGCGCTCGCGATCACCAAGTCGGTCGCGCTCGAAGATTCGGCGATGGCGATGACGGTGCGCGCGAGCTATCCATCGCCGCCGGCAAACCAGCCGCCGGTCGTCACCCAATGCGACGTCGTGTCGTCGGATACGTGGTTCGCCGGCACCGCGCTCGTCCAGCGCGCGCGCGATTGGATGAAGCTCGCGACGACCAACGCCGGCACGTTTTGCACCAGCGCGCAGGAAGACAACGCGACGCTCGAAGTGCTCGCGCGTGGCGCGGCGGCGGGGCAGCTCGATTTCGCGCGCGTCGCGTTGCTGCGCACCGCGTCGGATTTTTCGGCGCCGTATCCGGATCAGACCGACGCGGACGCGCTGCTCGCCTCGCTCGCCGATGGCGGGCTCACGCCGGCCGTCGACAACATCGCGAAGACGATCGCTCCGCTCGCGACCGCGATCGCCGGCGATTGGAGCGACTGGCAGAGCGGCGTACCGGCGATGTGAGCTGCCATGGCCGGTGCATCGGCCGTAACGCGCGGATGGCGATCGCGGCGTAACCGAACGGATCTCGCGGCGACGCGGTGTAACGCGCGGTCACCACTGCGCGTGGCACGTCGGCTGCTCTTGCGATGGGTATGACGACGATCGATGTAGAGCTGCTGACGGCGGTGACCGGCGGCGCGGGTGCGCGCCAGCAACAGCCGCAACCTCAACCACAGGGTGACGATCAGGCCGCGCCGAGCGGTGGCGGCGGCGGCTTCATGGCCGGCTTCGACCAGTTCCTCGGCTTTCTGCAGACGCCGCAGTTCGCGAGCTTCATCGGCCAGCTTCGCGGCTTGCTCGGTCAGATCGGTCAGCCGCAAGCGCAACAGCCGCAGGAACAGGAGCAGTAGCCCGCGCGTTACAGTGACGCCGTGCAAGCTCGCTTCATCATCGCCGTGATTGTCGTCGCCTCGACCGCCTACGCCGACAAGCTCGGCGCGCTCGTGATGGACGGCCACGATGCGGCCCACATCATGTACGCCGATCGGTGCAGCAACGGCGGCAACGCCGATCGGCCCGGCTTCGATCGCTTCGTCGCCGCGCTGCGTGCCGATCCGAAGTCGAAGCTCTCGATCGCGCTCGTCGACACCGAGACCAAATACGTCAGTGACAAGTTCCTCTACGAGGTCGCGCTCGGCGATTGGATCCAGACGTATCACCTGCGCGACGGCTGCGCGGACAACTCGAATAGCTTCTCGGCGTTCATCTACGTGCGCGCGAAAGTCTCCAACAGCAACGAGCTGTGGACCCGGTACGTGGTCACGATCGATGACGACGTTGCGTCCGATCGGCGGACGTTGCACTTCCGCAGCGTGCTGCCGCTATCGCTGCGCGAGAACTGACGTTGCGTGTCGTCGACGAAACGTATGGCTCGGGTTACGCCGTCGCGCTGCATGTGCCCGTATTAATTGACGAGTTAGGTGGGCACGCGGGCTGTATTAGCGAGCGAGCATGAAGATCCAAACACTCGATCTCGATGCTCTGACCCACGTGACCGGCGGCCTTTCGGTGACCGTGCGACAAGGCTCCGGTCAGGGCGCTCCACAACCGCAGATGCAACCGGGCGGCGGCGGCGGCGGCCAGTCGGTGCGGGTGCGCAGCCACGGCGGCGGAGGGCACGTCAACATCTCGATCCGCCAAGGCTGATCGCTACGGCTCGCCGCTCTTCGGCGGCTCCTTCAAGCCGTACTTCTCCATCTTGTAAATCAGCGCGCGGCGCGACAACCCGAGTCGCCGTGCAGCGCGCGTTTGATTTTGCGCTTCGGCCTCGAGCGCCGCGACGATCGCCGCGCGCTCGACCTCGGCGAGATGGCCGCGCATGTCGGCGGCGGCGGGCGCGACGGGCCGCACGCGCTGGCCGGCGTCGCGCAGCTTTTCAGGCAAGTCGGCGAGCTCGATCGCGTCGCCGCACAACACCAGCGCGCGCTCGATCGCGTTGCGCAGCTCGCGGACGTTGCCGGGCCAGCCGTAGGCGACGAGGGCGTCGCGTGCGCCGTCGGTGATGCGCGGCGTCGCGCGACCTTGCTCGGCGGCGGTGGTGCGCGCGAAGTGCTCGGCGAGCGGCATGATCTCGTCCGCGCGATCGCGCAGCGGTGGAACCGCGAGCGTGAAGCCGCCGATCCGGAACATCAGATCTTGGCGGAACCGGCCGGCGCGCACTTCGGCGTCGAGGTCGCGATGCGTCGCCGCGATCAGCCGCGCATCCGTGGCGACCTCGGCGGTGCCGCCGACGCGCGTGATGACCTTGCGCTCGAGCACGCGCAGCAGCTTGGCCTGGAGCGCGAGCGGCATCTCGCCGATCTCGTCGAGGAATAACGTGCCGCCGTTCGCGGCTTCGAAGAAGCCGACCTTGCGGCGCTCGGCGCCGGTGAAGGCGCCGCGCTCGTAGCCGAACAGCTCGCTCTCGAGCAGCGACTCGGGCAGCGCCGCGCAATTGAGCTTGATCAGCGCTTGGTCGCGGCGGGTGGAGCGCTGGTGGATCGCTTCGGCGACGAGCTCCTTGCCGACCCCGGTCTCGCCGAGGATCAGCACCGTCATCGGCGAGTCGGCGATGCGATCCACGAGCGAGTACACGCGGCGCATCGCGGTATCGAGCACGACGGGGCCGCCGGTCGTCGTGGCTGTCGTGGTCGCGGCCGGCGATCGCATGCCGGTGCGCAGCGCGGCGCGCAACTTACCGATCAGCGTCTCGACGGCGGTGCCATCTTCGGGGCACACCACGGTCGCCGCCGACGCGATGACACCGGTCGCGCGCGCGAAGTCGAGCATGCGATCGATCGCGGCTTGGCCATCGGTGCGGCCGAGCTCGGGCAGCAGCACGAGGTAGTCATCGCCGGCGTCTTCGGCGAGCAGATCCATCGTGCGCAGCGAGCGCGCGATCGCTTCGATCGCCGGATCGCTCGCGACGCGCAACAGGCCGACGGTCAGCGGCCGGTGATATCGCGTGGCGCGATCGACTTCGGCGGCGAGGCGCGCTTCGCCTTGCGTCGCCTCGGCGACGGCGCTCGGCCTGCCGAGGCCCGTCGTGATGTTGACGATCGCCAAGATGGGGCCGATCACCACTTCGTCACCGCTCGCGAGTTGCCGCGCCGCGCTGATCTTGTCGGCGTTGACGCGCGTGCCGTTGCGCGAGCCGAGGTCTTCTACCTCGAGGTGCTCGCCTGCGCGGCGAATGCGCGCGTGCAAGCGGGACACTTTTTCGCTCTCGACGTGGACGGTTGCCCCGCGCGAACGCCCGAACGTCACGTCGACGCCGTCGGGGAGCTCCACCACACGCGAGCCTTCGCCCTCGATGTGCACCACGAGAAACGCGTGTGGCCCGATCGGCTTGCCGAGCGAAGTCCCACCGTCGAGCGTCAGCAGCTCTGTTGCCATACCGTTGTACGGATCGTGCACATCGAGCAGATTTCGTGCACCAACCTCATGCGCGAATTAATCAACTTCTCGGTTGTCGCTAGTGGTCTTGCCATTGCACGATGACTGGGCATGCAGGGTGTGGTCCGCTCGACGCTGGCGTTGGGGCTCGTCGCGTGCACCAACTCGCACGTGAGTGGGGTGCCCGACGGTGGCTCCGACACGGGCAACAGCGGCATCGCGATCCCGTGGTCGACATCGCCGATGATCCCGGGCCAGATCGGCGACAACGCCACGATCACGAGCATGACGTTTCGCGTCGACAGCCTGCGCGTCGTCGGCGACACCGGCACCACGAACACGCTCGGTAACCTGGAGCTCGCGTGGGGCAGCGGCCAGGACCCGGCGACGACGGTGTTCTCCGATGCACCGAGTGGGCTGTACTCGAAGGTCGTGCTGCACGCCGACGGCGAGCTGCTCGACTACTCGTGGGAGATTTCCGGCAGCGTCGCGATGAGCGACGGCACGCACGCGTTCTCGGTCCACGATCTGATGCCGCTCTCGGTCAACATCGACACCTCGGCGATGCTCGATCCCGGCGGCATGGTCACGCTCGGCGTGATGTTCCGCATGGACCAGCCATTCGACGGGCTCGACTTCACGTCGCTCGAGCTCCAGACCGACGGCACGCTCGTGCTCGATACGGACGACGCGCAGATGCCGAACTTCCGCTCGAAGCTGCAGCAGGCGATCGTACCGAGCGGGCACTAGGCGAGCGCGACGAGATCCTCGAACGCGGCGTAGTAGCCGCGACGAAACGCGGCGAGCGTGGCCGCGCCGGCGCTCGCGCGATGCGTGACGAGGTTGCGCACGGCGGCGAGCGTGTGCAGCCGATGGGCGAGCGCGATCGTGCGATCGCTCGACTTGCCGGCGAGCTTGAACAGGTTGCGAAACCCGCTCGACGGATGGTCGACCGCGAACAGCACGAGCATGCGCGCCCATTCCGTCACCGACAGTGGCGAGTCGAGCCGCTTGCGGCGATGCTCTTGCAGCTCGCGTACGGCATTCGGCACCGCGCGCAGCGGGATGTCGACTCGCGCGCCACCGACGTCGGCGGGGTCCTGCCACTTCGGCTCGATCCAGCGGGCGAAGCCGCCCCAGCTGCCGCCGATCACGCGATCGACGTAGTCGAACAGCGACGACGGATCGCGTTGCAAGCCGGCCATGCGCGGGCCGAGCCACGCGTGGACGTAGTTCTCGAGCACCTTCATCCACAGCGTGATCGGCGGCGACAGATCGGCGTCCTTGTCGTTCGCGATGGTGTGAAACAGCGACTCGGCGGTGCGCAGGCTCTTCACCAGCGTGTCGAATCCCGACAGCTTCAGCAGCTGCGCGAAGCCCGGGAACACCGCGACGATTTCGGCGTCGACGTCGATCGCCGGGGCGGCGCTTCCGGTCGCCGCCGAGGTCGCGAGCTTGAGGCGAATGAGCGGTTCGAACGCCGGATCGTTCGCGCCGACGCGGGCGAGCGCGTCGTCGAGCGCATCGGCGAGCGCCTCGGCGTGAGCGGGCGGAATGTGCAGCGCGTGCGCGATCGCGGCGCGGGCCGTTGCATCGCCGTCGCCGGCGACGAACGCGATCGCCTGCGCGAGTGCGGCGGGCGTGCCCAGGCGTAACAAGCCGGCGGCGGCGCGCTCGTGGACGGCGGCGTCGTCGTCGTGAAACGCGGCGAGCAGCGCGCGCTCGCCGGCGGAATCGGGGAGATGGGCGAGCTTGCCGAGCGCCCATATTGCGGCGCCGCGCACACTGGGCGACGCGTCGGCGGCGAGCGGCGCGATCGCAGCGGCGGCGACGGCGCCGCCGAGCAGACCGGCGATCTCGGCGCCGGCCTCGCGCAATTGCGCATCGCCCGCGGTGAGCAGCTGCGCGGCGCGACCGGCGAGTGGCGCGAGCGCGTTCGGATCGGCGGTGCTCGCGATCAGCGCGTTCGACGCGGCGCCGAGCACGCGAGGGTCGTCTTCGCGGCGGATGTGCCCGACGAGCTCGGCGATCACGTTCGCCGGCGTGCCGAGCTCGCCGAGTGCGACGTAGCCGGCGAGCCGCAAGTCGGCCGGCTCGCTCGCCGCGCACAGCTTCGCGAGCGCCGGCGCGAGCGCTGCGAGCCCCAGGTTTCCCGCGACATAGCCGGCGCGGCGCCGCACGTTCGGATCGGCGTCGGCGAGCATCGGCTGGACGAGCTTGGCGATCGCGCCGGCATCGCCATCTTGGCGACGTGCGAGCTGCAGCGCCCACAGCAGCGCGCCGCGGATCGCCGCCGAGCCCGAGCCGGCGAGCGGACCGAACAGTAGGGCGAGCTCGGTCGTCGTGGCGAACGCGCCGATCGCCTGGATCGCGGCGGCGCGGACCTGCTCGTCGGCGCTCGGATCGCGCGCGAGCTTCGCGAGCTCGTCGCGCTCCCACGCTTGATCGGCTTCGATCGCGCCGATCGCGCGCGCGCGCACGAGCGCGGGCAGGTCCGACCTGGCGGCGACCGCGAGCAGATACTTCGTGATTTCAGGCTCGCGGACCTCGCCGAGCAGTTGCACCACGCCGCCGGCATCGTCGGTCAACAGCACGTCGGCTTGCTCGAGCACGCTCGCGACCGGCAGCGTGCGCAACCGGCGCGCGAGCTGCGCGCGTACGGCGCGATCCGGCTCGCTGAGCGCGATCAGAAAACGCTCGCCGGCATCGCGCTCGCGCTCGGCCTTCAGCGCGCGCGACGCCAAGCTCGCGGCGATGCGAATCTCGGCCGAATCGGCGCGCGCGAGCCGGCGCAGCGTCGGCAGGACTTCGAGCGCACCGAGCTCGGCGAGGTAACGCACGGCCGCGATCTGCACCTCGGGCTCGAGCTCGCCGTCGAGCAGCGCGAGCACGGCGGACCGCGCCGCCGGCGAGCGAATCTCGGTGAGCGCGGCGAGCGCGGCCGGCGCATCGACCGGATCGGCGAGCACGCCGACGAGCCGATCGACGGCACTCGCGGCACCCATCCTGCCGAGCGCGCCGATCGCCGCGCGGCGCAAGGCGGCCGGCACGTTGTCGCCGACGAACGCGGCGACCGCTTCTTCGAGCGCGGGAAATCCCAACCCACCGGCGGCATGCAGCGCCGCGGCGGCGATCGTCTCGTCGCGATCCGACAGCCGGCGATGCACGAACGGCAACAGCCAGATGTTGCGAAACCCGCGGCCCATCGCCGCGATCACGCCGCGGCGATCGGCGGCGGTATCGGCGACGCGCGCGGCCTCGAGCAGCGCGAATGCGGCGCGCTCGGCGACGTCCCACTCGGCACCGAGCGCGCGGCCGGCGAGATCGCCGAGCAAGCCGCACGCCGCGAGCCGCGCGGCGCGGGTGTCGGCGTCGAGCGCGAGCACGCCGAGCGACTGCAGCGCGTCGGTCGGCGACACCTGGCCGTGCTCGAGCCGATGCCGCAACACCCGCGCACTCGTGTCGTCACCCATTTGGCAAAGGTATCGTAGATTGCGCCCGTGCGTTTCACGCTGCCGATCACCGCGACCGCCGCCGACATCGACGAGCTCGGCCACGTCTCGAACCAGGTCTACTTGCGCTGGGTGCTCGACGTCGCGACGGCGCACTCGGCGGCGCGCGGTTGGGCGTATGCGGCGTATCGCGAGCTCGGCGGCATCTTCGTCGTGCGCCGCCACGAGCTCGATTACTTGGGTCAGGTCACGCTCGGCCAGCAGCTGGTCGTCGCGACGTGGGTCGAGTCGTGGAAGCTCGCGTCGTGCATTCGCGCGACCGAGATCACGCGCGACGGCATGCTCGTCGCGCGCGGCGCGACGACGTGGGCGTTCATGTCATTGTCGACGAGTCGGCCGCAGCGAATCCCCGACGAGCTGCGGGCAGCATTCGCGTGATCGCGAGGCCGAGCGTCGCCGGGCGCTCGAGCGTCGGGTCGTGACCCGAGCCTGGGATCGCTTCGAACGGCGCGCCGAGCGCGCGCGCGAGCTGCGTGTACTTGGCGTCGTCCGCGCCGGTAATCAGCGCGACGCGATCGCGCGGAAAGCTCGCGCGATAGTCGGGCATCTCGGCGAGCCCCATGTGCTCGAGGCTCTGCGCGAGCTGCTCGGCATCGTGCTGCAATCGGCGCTCGCGCCGCGCGGCCAAGCGAGCGGCGTCGACGTGCGCCTGCGTCGCGAACAACGGCTGCGCCTGCCAGCGATCGATGAAAGCTTCGATGCCATCGTCGCGTAGCACGCGCGCCCATTCGGCGTCGCTCGCTCGTCGCGCCGGGCGCTCATCGTCGGAAATTCCCGGGTTGACGCCGATCAAGATCGCGCCGGCGACGCGGTCCGTCGCGACCAACCCCAACGCGACCCGCGCACCGAGCGAATAGCCGACGACGACATCGGTGCCATCGAGCTGCGCCGCAACCGCCGCGAGGTTCGCATCCCAGCCGCGCTGCACGGGGGTGTCGCCGTGGCCGGGTAGGGCGATGGCGCGAGCGTCCGGAACGCGGACGTCGGTCCACACCGACGGATCGCCGGCAAACCCGTGCAACAGCGCGATCACAGCGTTGTGTTCGGCTGCGTGACGAGCTTCATGAACTCGTCGCGCGTTGCGGGCTGCTCGAGGAACACGCCGCGCACGCCGCTGGTCACCAGGCGAGCTTCGTGCGCACCGACGCCGCGCGCCGCCATGCACATGTGCAAGCCTTCGATGTAGACCGCGCTGCCGTGGCTCTGCAGCTGCTCGTGCAAGATGTCGGCGAGCTCGTGCGTGAGGTCCTCTTGCAGCCGCGGGCCGCGCGCGATCATCCGCGCGAGCCGCGTGAGCTTCGATAGCCCGAGCACTTTCTCGACGGGGATGTACGCGAGCGAGACGTTGTAGACGACCGGCAGCAGGTGGTGCGGGCACACGCCGAACGCGACGTTGTGCTTCGAGATCACCATCTCGGTGTACTTGGCGGGAAACGTCTTCGACAGCAGCTCGGCGACGGCCGGCTTCACTTGCTTCTGATCGTGGACGAGCTCGTGGAAGCCTTTCGCGGCGCGCGCGGCGGTCTCGCGGAAGTTTTCGTCCTCGGTGGTGTAGCCGAGGCGATGGAGGCCTTCGATGATTTGTTCGTAACCGCGCGTGAAGAGCGCGAGCACGTCGGGGTCGAGCTTGATGTCCATGGCGTGGCCTCGTACTTCGTCAGGATCGCTTTGGTCGATGCCGCCACGCCCAGAGCGTGGGCGGCCGTCAGCGAGACACGTGCGACGGCGTCGTAGCCCGGAATCTCGATGCCTTCAAGCGAACGCGGCGGCGCGCTCGCGAACACGCTGATGCGCAGTCGGCGGTGGCTGAGCGTCTGGTCGTGATGCGCGACTGCGGGCCCGTCGGCGGTAACGCCGAGCGCGCCGGCGATCTCTGATATCGAGCCGGCTTGCGGGAGCTCCCACAGGCCGCCGAATAGCCCTTCGGGCACGCGCCGCGCGAGCACGATCTGGCTAGCGCGGGGGCCGGTCTGCAGCCACAGCGCGCAGCGCTCGAGCACCGGCAGCTCGTGCTTGCGCTTGCGCGGCGCGATCACCGGATACTTCGTCTGCTCGCCGCGACGATTCGCGGCGCAGCCGGCGGCGATCGGGCACACGAGGCAGCGCGGCTGCGTCGGCGAGCACAGCGCTTGGCCGAGCTCCATCAGGCCCTGGTTCAAGTCACCGGGCGCGAGGCTCGCGGGCAACGCATCGACGAGCTGCCCGGCGCGTGCCCAGAGCTCGCGCTGGCCTTGCGACGATTTGATGTCGCTCGCGATCGCATAGACGCGCGAGAGCACGCGCGCGACGTTGCCATCGACGAGCGGAGTGCGCTCGCCGAACGCGATCGACGCGATCGCGCCCGCGGTGTACGGCCCGATGCCCGGCACGCCGCGCAATTCGCTCGCGCGGCTCGGCAGCGTGCCGGCAAACCGCGTCGCGATCGCCTGCGCGCCTTTCTGCAGATTGCGCGCGCGCGAGTAGTAGCCGAGCCCGGCCCACGCGGCGAGCACCGCATCGAGCGGCGCGTCCGCGAGCGCGCGCACCGTCGGGAACGTCGCCATCCAGCGCTGCCAGTACGGGATGACCGTCAGCACGCGCGTCTGTTGCAGCATGATCTCGCTGACCCAGATCGCGTACGGATCGCGCGAGCGCCGCCACGGCAAGTCGCGCCGCACCGCCGCGTAGTGCTGCGCGATCGCGGCGGCGAGCTCCGTTGGCGACACGCGCCGGTTGTATCAGTTGTACAGGTGGATCATGAACGCGATCGTCGGCTCGAACGTCAGGCCGATCGTCGTGTTGCTCGTCGACATCGTCTCGGTCTGGCTGATCTCTTGGCTGGTCTTCGAGAACGCGATCAATGGATTGGTCGCGGTCGCCGACAGCTGCCAGTGCCGCGACAGCCAGTAGCCGATGCTGATGCCCCAGCCGATGCCGAAGGTCGAGGTCGTCTTCGTGTTGAAGTCGCCGGTCGGATCGTCCTTCGCGACGTCGAAGCCGATGCTGCCGACGATCTCGAAGTCGACGTGGTGATGGCGGATCAGCGGATAACGCACGAGCGACGCGATGCCGAACTCGCTGAGCGATTCGGTCGTCGACATGCCGGTGCCGGGATCCGTGCTGATCGACGTGTTCGAGATCGTCACCGTCGGCTCGAACGTCAGGCCCGAGACCAGTCGCAGGCGCGCGCTCGCGATGTTCGGCTGCTGCAGATCGAAGGCGCCGCCGGGCAGCCGCTCGTAACCCAGGCCGATCGCGAACGCGAGCTCGTCGGGGCGGTCGTTGTCGAGCTCGCGGATCGATACTTCGCGCTCGGGTGCCGGCGGTGGCGTGGGCGTGGGGGTCATCACCGGAACCGACGTCGGCGGCGGTGCGGGCGGCGGTGGTGGTGGTTGCGAATCGACCGGCGGCTGATCCGGTTGGGGTTGTGCGCCGGCGACGCCGCACAGCGCGACGAGCACGATCGAGATCTTGGGGATGGTCAATCGGGAATCTCCTGCACGCATTGGGGTTCGCAGTTGGCTTCGAGCTGGGAGCAGCTCGTCTCGTATTGCTCGACGCAAGCCGTGCATTGCGGCGTGATCATCGTCAGCTCGGCCTCGAGATCGACGACGCACGCGGTCGTCGCGCCGGGCGTGATGCAATCGCAAAACATCTGCGCGACCGTGCCGCTGTCGAGCGATGTCGAATCGGTACAGCCGCAGCACAGCGCGGCCAGCGCGAGCACCCACCTCATGTAGAAAATTGTCCGCTGTCCGCTCTAGGCGGCGCAAATTATTGCGCGACGATCGACCAGAACTGCCAGGCCACGCCGGCGCTCTGGTCGCGCATCACGATCGCGAGCTGGCCATCCTGCGTGTCCGTCGGGGCGACGTTCACGAACGCGTCGTTGAGATCGAAGTCGTTCATCGTCCCGCACGAGGTCAGCCAGTTGATGTTGTACGTGGTCGGATCGTTGTCGATGTGGAGCGGCACGTTGGTGCTCTCCGGCACGACGATCGTCGCGCTCGGATCCGGCGATGCCGATCCGGCGATCATCAAGTTCGTGAACGTCGGGTTGTCGGCCGAATCCCCGATGTAGACGGTCTTGAGCGCGGTGAAGCCGTCGGCGGTGATCTGGATCTCGACCGGCACGGGGTCGTTCGAGCCGAGCCCGAGGTCGCTGCGCACTTGATCGAGCTGGGTCAGGCCCGGCGCGGTGATCGTCGTGTTGTCGCTGCCGAGGATGTTGGTCAGGCTAGTCGGCGACTGCACCGCGGCGTCGTCGGGCGGCTCGACTTGCACACCCGAGCCGACGTGGCCGACGAACACGTCGAGCGTCGATGTCGCGCCGGGCAACACGTGCGGCGGCGTCGCGCGCACCGCGATGATGCGCTCGTGCGCGAGCTGCCACTGCGCGTCGATGTCGCCGGCGCAGCTCGCCAGCGCGAGCACGACCACGAGCTTCACAGCACGCCTCGCACGCCGATCGACGGGATGATCGGGATCGACTTGAATGCCGCCTGCTGCGTGTAGTCGTAGCTGTAGAAGTACGTCACGACACTCTCGTTCAAGTATACGTTCTGCACGTCGAGGAAGTACGTGAGCTGCAGCGGACCGGCGCGCATCGTGTAATCCAC
>DATBAS010000253.1:0-42162 GCA_036271395.1 Kofleriaceae bacterium | reverse complement strand
TTTACGATGCTTCGATCTCGCTGCTCTCCACGCTCGCCCCGCTGTTCGCTCGACTCCGCGTCGCTGATCTCAAGCTCGAGGATCAGGCTCGGCGCGCCGCCACCAGCGTCTCGCTCAATATCGCCGAGGCGAATCAGCGCGTCGGTAAGGACCGGCGCAATCGGTTCCGCATCAGCCTCGGCAGCGCCGCCGAGGTCGCCGCGGCACTCGACGTTGCGGTCGCGCTCGGCTATCTCGCCGACCGCGACGTCGCGCAGGCGCGGGCGCTCATCGATCGCGTGCGCGCGATGACGTATCGGCTCTCGCGCTAGCGCGCCCGGGCGCCGATGCCGAGCGGGACCTCGGCGAATTCAAATGTGCTTGCGACGCGCGATGCCGCCGATTCCCCGATGCCGACGCCGACACCGATGCCGACACCGATGCCGACACCGATGCCGACACCGATGCCGACACCGATGCCGACACCGATGCCGATGTCGATATCCGACGGGCGACATCGGCGCATTCAAACTGTGGCCGTTCGGCTTAGCGCGAGCGCAGCTCGGCCGCGATCGAAGACGCGTGCGGACGTTCCGACGGCGTGCGCGCGAGACACCGATCGACGAGCGCGCACAGCTCGCTCGGCAGCGCTGGAACGTGACTCGCGAGCGGCTCCGGAGCGGGCGAGGCGCGGCCGGCGAGCTGCTCGAGCACCGGCGGCACCGCGTGTGGCAGCTTGCCGGCGAGTAGCTCGAACGCGATCACGCCGAAGCTGAACACATCCGCGCTCGGCGCGATGTTATCGACGCCGGCGGCGAGCTCGGGAGCCATGTACAGCGGCGTGCCCATGATCGCGCCGGTGCGCGTGAGCGGACGGCTCGGTTCCGCGTAATCGACGGTGGCGGTCGCGGTCAACGGCATCACATCGACGAGACCGGCGAGCCCGAAATCGGCGACCTTCACGGTCGTCCCGTCGAGCAAGATGTTCGATGGCTTGAGATCGCGATGAACGATCCCGCGCTCGTGCATCGCGACGAGCGCATCGGCGATTTGCGCGAGGATCGCGATGACCCATGCTCGTTCGCCGAATCGCGCTCGATGCTCGACCAACGAGCTACCGCGAACGAGCTCCATCACGAAGAACAGCACACCGTCGGGCGTGACGCCGATATCGCGCGCGGCGATCACGTTCGGATGCTCGAGCTCGGCCAAGATCTGTGCTTCGCGAGCAAACCGCGCGAGCGCCACGCGGTCGCCGACTCCTTTGAGCGTCTTGAGCGCGAGCCGGAGCGCATCGGTCGTGCGTTCGACCTCGTAGACCTCGCCCATGCCGCCTGAGCCGATCGCGCGCACGATCCGATAGCGGTCGTCGACGACGTCGTCGATCGCGAGCCGCACCGGGCTCGGCGACGCGGCATGGAGACGCGCGAGCGCCTCGGCAAGCCCGCGCGAGCGGGCCGCGACCTGATGCTGCAGCTCGGCTTTCTGCAGACGGTCGATGAGCTCCTGCTGTAACGCGACGACGCGCTGGTCGCGATACGCGACGCGCGCGTTGCGATCGTTGACGACGCAGACATACACGCCGCAAATCAGCGAGATGATCGGCGCGAGTGAGCTCATCGTGAGCGCCATCATGTCGGTCGTGCCGGCGTAGAACACGTCGAGCTGATACACGAGATTGAGCGCGACACCTGGAAGCACCGCCAGCGCCGCGTGGATCGGCCGGAGCCGGAAGATCGTGCACGTGAAGAACACCGTGATGCACTCGATCGGCGACGAGTACATCGGCGCGTCGAGCGACGCGAACATGCCCACGGCCGCGATGCCGGAGACCAGCGAAGCGAGCGCGCCGAGCGGCAAGACCAAGCGGTGCAGCCGAACGCGATACGTGCAGAGCAGCGCCGCGACGATCGCCGGAACGGGCAGTAACAAGATCCAGGCAAACGCGGTTAGCGCGTAGTCCCGATCGCGCCACAGCGGCGCGATCGCCAGACCACACATCCAATTGAACAGCGCCCCGTACATGCCGACGCGCATGAGCGGCACCGCGATGTCGCGATGCCAGCTGCGATACGCGGCCTCGATTTTGTCGCTCGCGAAGCGCAGCCCGAACCGCGTCAGCTCGAAGGCATTCGTGTCGACACTCATCGCCGGCCCCCGAGTCGTCAGCGCGGCTTTTTCGGCGGTGCGATGCCGGGCAGCGTGTTGGCGGGCGGCGAGCGATAGGCGCCGCGATCGATCACGGTCTGCTCGCCCGACGGGAACTCGTCGACCGGCGGCACCGGCGTCTGGCGCTGCTTCGGGACGCGGTCGGTCGTGTGATCGACGGGCGTGTGCTCGACGTGCCGAAATGGCTCGACGTGCGTGCGGTCCTCGTCGTCTTCGATCAAGACATCGAGCAAGTGTGCGAGCTCGGCGACGGTCGGGCGCTCGTCGGGCTTCTGCGCGAGGCAGCGCATGATCGCGCGATCGAGCTCGCGCGGCAGCGATACGCGGCGCTGCGCCGGCGAGCGCGGGATCGTCGACAGCATCGCGGCGAGCATCGACGCGGCACTCGGCAGATCGCCGAACGGGCGCTGGCCGACGAGCAACTCGTACATCACGATCCCGAGCGCGTAGATGTCGCTCTTGCCGGTGGTCTCGCCGCCGACCATCTGCTCGGGCGGCATGTAGTCGAACGTGCCGATCATCTGGCCGGCGCTCGTGAGATCCGAATTGTCGAGCGCGCCGCCGACGATCTTCGCGATGCCGAAATCGAGCACCTTCACGAAGTCGCGGTGCTCGCCTTCGAGGTGAATGTTCGCCGGCTTGAGATCGCGATGGACGATGCCCTGCGCGTGCGCTTCGGCGAGCGAGCTGCACACGGCGCGAGCGATCGCCGCGACGCTGCGCCACGCCATCGGACCTTGTTCCTGAAACACGGTGTGCAAGCTGTCGCCGCCGAGCAGCTCCATCGCGATGAACAGCGTGCCGTCGTCGGTCTCGCCGACCTCGTAGGCCGCGACCGTGTGCGGATCGCGCAGCCTGGCGAGCGCCGCGCCTTCGCGGCGAAACCGCGCGGCGACGCCTTCGTCCTGGGCCAGCGCCGCGTGCAGCAGCTTCAACGCGACGTCGCGATCGGTCGCGAGGTCCAATGCGCGATAGATCGCGCCGAAGCCGCCGGCGGCGATGCGCAGCTCGAGCCGATAGCGACCCGCGATCAGCTGACCCATCCACGGATCGACCAGCGCGACCTTGGTCCGATCCGGATCTTCGCGTCGCGGCATCGAGCCGGTGATTGTACCGGGTTTCGCCGCGCTAGTCGTTGGGCTCGTCGTCGACGCCGTCGTCGTCGGCTTCGTCGTCGCCCGCATCGTCTTCGAGCGACTCGTTCGGGATCGTGTCTCCCTCGTCGACGGCTTCGATCGGTGCGCCCTCGGCGATGTCGGTGGCGTCGGCCGGCTCTGCGAGCCGCTCGATCGCGGCGACGTGCTCGCCGTCGTCGAGGCGCATCACTCGCACGCCCTGGGTCGCGCGTCCCTGCACGGGAATATCTCGCACGCGCAGGCGGATCAGCTTGCCGCGGTCGGAGATCAGGATCATGTGATCGTCGTCGGTGACGATACGCACGCCCGACACCAGACCGTTGCGCGCGGTGGTCTTGATCGTGATGACGCCTTTGCCGCCGCGATTCTTCGTCGGGTAATCCGACAAGGTCGTGCGCTTGCCGTAACCGCGTTCGCACACGGTGATCATCGTGGCGCCGGACTCCCGGGCGAACGTACACATCCCGACGAGCTTGTCGCCGTCGCGCAGCGAGATGCCGCGAACGCCGCCGGCGGTGCGCCCCATCGGCCGCACGCGGTCTTCGGTGAAGCGCACGGCGAAGCCCTTCGCCGACGTCAACAACACGTCATCGGCCTTGGTGACGAGCGCGGCACCGACGAGCCGATCGCCTTCGTCGATCGTGATCGCCTTGATGCCGCTCTGGCGCACGTTCTCGAACGCCGACAGCTCGGTCTTCTTCACCGTGCCGGCCTGCGTCGCGAAGAACACGCTGGTGTCCGCGCGGAACTCCTCGAACGGCAGCATCGCGACGACCTGCTCGCCCTCTTGCAGGTCGAGCACGTTGACGATCGGCCGGCCCTTCGCGATGCGCGAGCCCTCGGGCAGCTCGAAGACCTTCTTGTAGTAGACGCGGCCCTTGTCGGTGAACAACAGCAGGTGATCGTGGGTCGACGCGGCGAACATATCGGCGACGAAGTCGCCTTCGGTGCTGGTCGCGCCGGTGATGCCGCGGCCGCCGCGGTTTTGCGCCTCGTACTCGCGCGCGCGCGTGCGCTTGATGTAGCCGTGGTGGCTGCGCGTGACGACCATGTCTTCTTCGTCGATCAGCTCTTCGGTGAGGATCTCGCCTTCGGCGTCGACGATCTGCGTGCGGCGCTTGTCGGCGAACTCGTCGCGGAGCGCCTTGAGCTCCTCGACGATCGCGGCCATCAGCTTCGTGTCGTCGCCGAGCAGGCCCTCGAGGTAGTCGGTCAGCGTCCACAGCTCGCGGTATTCGGCTTCGAGCTTCTCGCGCTCGAGGCCGGTGAGCCGGCCGAGGCGCATGTCGAGGATCGCCTGCGCCTGGCGCCCGGTCAGCGTGGTGAACTGGCGCGCGTTCGCGGCGTCGACTTCTTCTTTCGGCCGCCCGGCGCGCTCCAAGAAACCACCGATCCCGGCCATCCGCTCGGCCATGAGGTTGGCCTTCGCCTCGTCGGTGTCGTTGGCGGCGCGGATGATCGCGATCACGCGATCGATGTTGATGACCGCGAGGCCCAAGCCCTCGACGATCTCGCGCCGGCTGCGCGCCTCGCGCAGATCGAACAGCGTGCGCCGCGTGACGACTTCGCGGCGGTGATCGATGAAGACCTTCAGGCCCTGGCGCAGCGAGAGCAGCACCGGGCGGCCCTCGACGATCGCGAGCATGTTCACCGAGAACGACGTCTGCAGCGACGTGAACTTGAACAGGTTGTTGAGCACCACCTTCGGATCGGCGTCGCGCTTGAGCTCGATCGCGACGTGGATGCCGTTGCGATCCGACAGATCCGAAATATCGGAGATGCCCTCGAGCTTCTTGTCGCGAACGAGATCGGCGCAGTTCTCGATCCAGCGCTGCTTGTTGACCATGAACGGCAGCTCCGTGACGATGATCGAGTCACGGGTTTTGCCTTCTTCGAAGCTGGCCACGCCGCGCACGACGATCTGGCCGCGGCCGGTCTTGAACGCCGACAGGATTCCAGCGCGACCTTGGATCACGCCGCCGGTCGGGAAGTCCGGGCCGGGGATCAGCTTGAACAGCTCGTCGTCGTACAGCTTCGGGTTCGCGATCATCGCGAGCACGCCGTCGAGCACTTCGCCGAGGTTGTGCGGCGGAATGTTGGTCGCCATGCCGACCGCGATGCCGGTGCCGCCGTTGACGATCAAGTTCGGGAACTTCGCCGGCAGGACTTTCGGCTCGAGCTCTTTGTCGTCGTAGTTCGGCTGCCAGTCGACGGTCTCTTTGTCGATGTCGGCGAGCATCTCCGAGGAGAGCTTGCTCATCCGGCACTCGGTGTAGCGCATGGCCGCCGGTGGATCGCCGTCGACCGAGCCGAAGTTGCCTTGGCCGTCGACGAGCAGGTAGCGCATCGAGAAATCTTGGGCCATGCGCACGAGTGCGTCGTAGACCGCGGAGTCGCCGTGCGGGTGATACTTGCCGATCACGTCGCCGACGATGCGCGCGCATTTGAGGTACGAGCGGTTGAACGTGTTGTTGAGGCCGCGCTGCGCGAACAAGATCCGGCGATGCACCGGCTTGAGCCCGTCGCGCGCATCGGGCAGCGCGCGCGAGACGATCACGCTCATGGCGTAGTCCATGAACGAATTGCGCATCTCGGTCTCGATCGAGATCGGGATGATGTTGGACGGCGGTGGCGCGGGCTCGGACATCGTCGACGACGTCTATATCATCGGTACGGCGCGTCGGCAGCCGAGTCGGCCGCCCATCGCGCGGCTAATTCGATCGCCGCGCCGAGCCGTTCTCCGCCGACGATCGCACCGTCGAACGTGATCTCGACGTCGTGAGGCCGCACGATCGACGCGGCTGGCTGCGCGGCATCGAGCAGGCGCCGCGCGCCGGGTTCGAGCCGCAACCGCGGCGACCGCGACGACCGCTCGCCGGGCGGCCACGCGACGCGTGGGAGCTCCTCGGAGATCAGTTGCAAGGTCTCGCCCGCCGATGCGAGGCGATGCGCACCGATCACCGTGCGCAATCGGCCCGATTCGTCGGGATCGAGCCTGCGCACGATCCGGACGGTCACGTCGACGTGGCCGCGCCGGACGCGCAGCACCGGCTTGCCGCCGATCTCGACGCGGTTCGCGGCCACGCCGCCGAGCTCTCGCGCGAGCTTGGCGAATCGGCGCGCCCAGCGCACCGGGCGATGCGCGAGCGCGAGCGCCGCGGCGAGGATGTCGGCGACGCGCTCGGCGGACGGCTCGACGTCGGCGCGCCAGGCGCGCACCGCGTTTTTCGCCAGCTCGTGGCGCCATGCGCCGTCGCGCAGCATCACGGCCGTGGTGCCCGCGCTTTGCCCCTGCTTGGGACACGACACGTAGCGCGATGCGAGCAGCGCGTTGCGCGCATCGGTGTCGAGCCACGCGTGTGCGAGCGCGACATCGTTGGTCTCGACCAAGCAGGAATCGTCGAACGATGGCGGCCGGCGATGCGAGCGCGCGCGATCGGTCCACGCGAGCGACAGCTCGAAGCCATCGGTCGGCGGCAGCTCGACGGCGACGCTACCGCGCGGCAGCATCGACGCGTGCGCGTGATACTCGGCGCCGTCGATCGACACGACGGCTCGCACGCCGAGGCCATCGGTCACGCAGCGCGCGCCGTCGAAGCGCCGCTCGATCGCGGGTGCGAGCACCGATCGATCGTAGCGCGCGGAACCGGCTTACGCCGCTCGAAACCGGGCTTTGCCGGCGACGCCCTCGACGCCGATTCGAGCAGCGCCGCCGTGACGCCGATCTCGCGCGGCTCGACGCGCTTGCGGCGGCGACGAGCGCCGGCCGATCGGATCGCCGAGCTTGTTCTGGGTGCGGCAGCGCGGTGGCGAGCAGATCGGCGACGCCTTTGACGGTGAGGCTGCAACCCGATGCATCGAGCGCCTGCAGATCCACGAGCGTGCGCACGCGCGGCAGCTGGCCCGCGATCGCCCGTCGTCGAGATCTTGCAGCCGGGCACGTTGAATCGAGCAATTCGGCGGTTTCAGCCGCAAGTCCGCGTCATCCGGCCGCGACTGCAGCTGCGCCAGCATCGACTGGATGTTCACCGCCACCGCGACAACGATAAAATCGCCGCGATGACCGCGCCAGGGCTCGAGCTCGATTTTGCACAGCGTGTCGCCGCGCTGTGCCCCGGCTTTGTCGCGACTGCGCCGCCGCGCGCGTTCCGCAAATCGCAGATCTTGGTCGGGAACGTCGCGGGCGTGCCGGTATTGGCCAAACGGCTGATCAAGCCCGACGCGGTCTGGGCTTGGTACTTCGCGCGCGAGCTCGCGCTGTATCGGATGTTCGCGAGCGCGCCGCCCGGCGTGCGCACGCCGCGGTTGATCGCCGCCGCCGACGACGTGCTGGTGATCGAGCGCATCGGCGGCGAGCCGCTCGCCGCGAAGCGCAGGCCCGGCGCGACGCTGCCGATCCGCACGATCGGCGCGTTGCTCGCCGCGAGCGATGCGCTCGCGCGCTACACCTCGCCGCCGATGCCGAAGCCCGTCGCCCGCATGCACGCGCGGCTGCACGAGCGCTTGCTCGAAATTCCCGGCGAGCCGAGCTGGGCGCAAGACGGCCTGCGCTTGGCGGCGCGTCGAGGTTTGCTCGCGGAGCCGATCGCGCGCACGTTCGATGACGCGCTCGCACGCTATCCGGCGACGGCATTCGGTCACGGCGATTTGCTCCTGCGCAACGCGATCTGCGACGACGATGACGACCTCGTGCTCGTCGATTGGGAGTGTGCGGGCGTGCATCCGCGCGATTGGGATCGCGCATTGCTGTGGACGCAGCTCGCCCCGTTGGCGCGCGGGTTCGTCGAGGATGCGGTGCGCGACAGCGGCGGGCGATGGCGTGCGTTCCTGGCGCTCGTCAGCTTCGCGCTCGTGCGCGAGCTGCGCTTCTGCGATGCGTTCGCGCCCTCCGACAAGTCGCGCGCCGAGCGTGCGGCGATCGAAGCGGAGCTCGCCGCGGTCGCCGCGCGTTTGGACTAGCGAAGGGCGACGAATCGCGCGAAGGTCGCGGCGAATGACGTTGGTCGGCACGCACGACATCGCGCTGATCACGCTCGATACGCTGCGCTACGACGTCGCGGCCGACGAGCTCGACGCGGGCCGCACGCCGAACCTCGCGCAGCTGATCGGCACTTGGGAGCGCCGCCACGCGCCGGGCACGTTCACGCTCGCGTCGCACGCGGCGTTCTTCGCCGGCTTCCTGCCGACGCCGGAAGCGCCGGGCCGCCATCCGCGCCGGTTCGCGCTCGCGTTTGCCGGCAGCGAGACGATCGGTCCCGAGACCGACGTGCTCGACGGCGCGACGGTCGTCGAAGGCTTCGCGGTGCGCGGCTATCACACGCTGTGCATCGGTGGTGTCGGCTTCTTCAATCAGCAAAATGCGCTCGGCCGCGTGTTTCCGAGCTTGTTCGCCGAGGCACACTGGTCGCCGGAATTGGGCGTGACCGATCCGCGTTCGTTCGAGCATCAGCTCGATCGCGCCGACCGATCTCTCGCCGCACTCGCCGCCGACCAACGCGCGTTCACGTTCATCAACGTGTCGGCGCTACACCAGCCGAATCACTTCTATCTGCCCGGTGGCCCCGAGCGCGACACGGTCGCCTCCCACGCCGCCGCGCTGCGCTACCTCGATGCGCACGTCCCGCGGATGGTCTCGATCTTGAAGCGACGCGCGCCGCTGTTCGCGATCGTGTGCAGCGATCACGGCACGCTCTACGGCGAGGACGGCTACGTCGGTCATCGCGTCGCGCATCCGATCGTGACGACCGTGCCGTACGCCGAGGTGCGATGCGGCTGAGCGAGCCGTCGTTAGATGACGCGCTCGCCGGCACGCGGTTCGCGTCGTACGTCTACGCGTACCCGCACAAGACCGCGTATCGCCGGATCGAGCCGGCATTGCCGCTCGGACCGCTGTGGGCGGCCGAGCCGCGGCGCGACGCGCTGTTCATGTACGTGCACGTGCCGTTCTGCGAGTACCGCTGCGGGTTTTGCAATCTGTTCACGCGGCCCGTGCCGCCGGCCGAGCTCGTCGACGCGTATCTCGCGACGCTCGAGCGCCAAGCCCGCATCGTTCGCGCGGCGCTCGAATCCGGCGGCGAATTCGCGTTCGCGCGCGCGGCGATCGGCGGCGGCACGCCGACGCTGCTCGCTCCGCACCAGCTCGAGCGCGTGCTCGCGGTCATGCCCCGCGGCGTGCCTATGTCGGTCGAGACGTCGCCGGAGACCGCGCTGCCCGATCGGCTGCATGTGCTGGTTGCGAGCGGCGCCGATCGCATCAGCATGGGCGTGCAGAGCTTTGTCGAGAGCGAGTGCCGCGCGGTCAATCGCCCGCAGGACCCCGCCGAGGTCCACCGCGCATTGCGCGCGATTCGCGATGCCAAGCCGGCCACGCTCAACGTCGATCTGATGTACGGCCTGCCGGGTCAGACGCCCGCGACCTGGCAGCACACGCTCGCGCAGACGCTCGAGTACAACCCGGAAGAGATCTATCTCTATCCGCTCTACGTGCGACCGCTGACGACGCTCGGCAAGAAAGGCGCCGGAGCGATCGATCGCGATCGCGTCGAGCTCTACGAGCAAGCTCGCACCGAGTTGCTCGCGGTCGGCTACCGCCAGATCTCGCTGCGTATGTTTCGCCTCGGTGCGAGTGCGGCCGCGCCGGTGTATTGCTGCCAGGACGACGGCATGATCGGGCTCGGTTGCGGCGCGCGGTCGTACACGCGCGGCGTGCACTACGCGAGCGAGTGGGCCGTCGGCGCGCGCGGCGTGCGCGAGATCATCGATCGCTGGGTCGAGCGCACGGATGCCGAGCTCGGCATCGCCGACTATGGCTACGTGCTCGACGCGGGCGAGCAGCGCCGGCGCTGGCTGATCTTGTCGCTGCTCTCCGACGACGGGCTCGATCTCGCCGCGTACGCCGCGCGGTTCGGCGCACCCGCGCTCGAGCACTTTCCCGAGCTCGCCGAGCTCGCGCCGCGCGGGCTCGCGACCGAATCCGCGACGGCGCTGCAGCTCACGCGCGACGGTCTCGCGCGCGCCGACGCGATCGGCCCGTGGCTGTACTCGGATGCGGTGCGAACGCGCATGCGCGACTACGAGCTCGCATGAAGCTCGACATTCTCTATCGAGGACCGCTCGCGAGCTGCAACTACGGCTGTGACTACTGCCCGTTCGCGAAGCGCAAAGACGATCGCGCGGCGCTCGACGGTGATCGCGCGGCATGGCAGCGGTTCTGCGACTGGCTTGCAGCGCGGCCGGCCACCGATCAGCTCGGCGTGCTCGTCACGCCGTGGGGCGAAGCGATGATCCGGCGCTGGTATCAAGCCGGCTTCGCGCGGCTGTCGCGGCTGCCGCAGATCTCACGGATCGCGGCGCAGACGAATCTCTCCGGCTCGCTCGACTGGCTCGCGCGCTGCGATCCCGGCCGCGTCGCGCTGTGGTGCACGTACCATCCTGCATGGACGCCGCACGACGAGTTTCTCGCGAAGTGCCGCGAGCTCGATGCCGCGGGCGTGCGCTATTCGGTCGGCATCGTCGGCCAGCGCGAGCATCACGCGGCCGCGGTCGCGATGCGCGCGGCGCTGCCCGAGTCGATCTACGTGTGGATCAACGCGGTCAAGGCGCTCGGCTACGCCGCCGACGAAATCGCCGCGTGGCGCGCGATCGATCCGCTGTTCGAGCTCAACACGCAGCGCTACGCCAGCATGGGCAGAGCCTGCGGTGCGGGCGAGCGCGCGATCACCGTCGACGGCGACGGCGCGATGCGGCGCTGTCACTTCATCAGCGCGACGATCGGCAACATCTACGATGCCGATTGGGCTCACGCGTTGCAGCCGCGCGCGTGCACGCAAGTCGATTGCCACTGCCACATCGGCTACGTCCACCTCGATTACCTCGAGCTCGACAAGGTCTACGCCGGCGGCTTGCTCGAGCGCGTACCGGTGCCGGAAGCGCGCGCCGGTGGTGCGCGCCTGCCGATCATCTAACGATTGAGCGTCGGCATCGCGGCGGCCGCATAGCGCTCGCCGGCGGCGATGCCTTTCGGCGCGATCTCGTCGATCGCGGCGAGCTCTTGCGGCGTGAGCTGCACGCGCTCGGCGCCGAGGTTCTCCTCGAGGAACGCGCGGCGCTTCGTGCCGGGAATCGGCACGATGTCGTCGCCCTGCGCCATCACCCACGCGAGCGCGAGCTGGCCCGGCGTGCAGCCTTTTTGCTTCGCCAGCTGCGTGACGCGATCGACGAGCTGCAGGTTCTTCGCGAAGTTCGCGCCTTGAAAGCGCGGGTTGTCGCGGCGGAAGTCGTCGGCGGCGAGGTCGTCGTACTTCTTGATCTGACCGGTCAAGAACCCGCGGCCGAGTGGACTGTACGCGACGAAACCGATGCCGAGCTCGCGGCAGGTTCGCAGCACGTCGTCTTCCGGATCGCGCGTCCACAGCGAGTACTCCGACTGTAGCGCCGTGATCGGATGAACCTCGTGCGCGCGCCGGACGGTCTCGCTCGACGCCTCCGACATGCCGAGGAAGCGGATCTTGCCGGCGGTGACCAGGCCGGCCATCGCGCCAATGGTGTCCTCGATCGGTGTGTTGGGATCGACGCGGTGCTGATAGTAGAGATCGATGTGATCGACGCCGAGGCGCTGGAGGCTCGCGTCGCAGGCCTCGCGCACGTACTCGGGCCTGCCGTTGATCCGGCGCTCGCCGTTCACGACCTGGATCGCGAACTTCGTCGCCAGCACGACCTTGTCGCGCTTGTGCTTGATCGCCTTGCCGACGAGCACCTCGTTCGTGTGCGGGCCGTACATGTCGGCGGTATCGAGCAGCGTCACGCCGAGCTCGAGCGCGCGGTGGATGACCTTCGTCGATTCGTCGTCGTCGCGCGGGCCGTAGAACGCGGACATGCCCATGCAGCCGAGGCCGATCGCGCCGACCTCGAGGGAACCGAGCTTGCGATGCTTCATGCGCGCACCGTACCCACGAGCCTGCGGATCTGCCACCCGTACACGTCCGTTCCATCGCGCGTGAGGTTCGGGAGTAGATCGCCGAACGCATTGCCCTCGATCACGCGGTGATCGCGCAGGTTCGGCTCGAACATCAGATCGACGCCGACGTGAAACGCCCCGCTCGCGCGCTGCACGCGGAGCGCGCTCGCCATCGCGGCATCCCACGCGGCGCCGGAGATCTTCGCCCGCAGCGCGTCGACGTCGCCGCGCAAGCCGCCGAGGTGCAGATTCGTGATCTCGTGCGGCGACGTGCGCATCACGACAAATGCCGCGACGCCGTCGATCGCGACCACGCGGAGGTCGAAGCAGCGGCCATCGTGCTGCGCCTTCGCGATCGCGCGCTCGACGTGCGCGCCTTCATCGATGATGAAGCCGAGCGTGCGGTCGAGCTGACGGCGTGTGGTCAGCCGCTGCAGCTTGCGCGTGTTGAAGCGAGCGCGGCCGGTATCTTCGATCGTCGTGAGCGCGTGCTCGCCGGTCGCCGTGTGCGTGAACATCGCGATGCACGACGCCGACGAGCCGCTCGTGAGCTTGACGAAGACGGTCGGCCAGCCGAGCGCGCGCATGTGCTCGCGCAGCTCGTCCGGCGACCGGACGTTGTCGATCACCTCGGGCATCGGAATGGCGAGCGCGCGCCACTGCCGCGAGCACTCGGCCTTGTCGAACAACAGGCGGATCGCCGCCGGCGGCTGGACGTGACGCACATGTCGCGTCGCGGCTTCGATCTCGCCCAGCACCGCGACGAAGCCCGCGTGGAGCAGGCGAGGGTGATCGATGCGGCCGAGCTCGTACCGCGGCACCGCCGGCGCACCGCCGCGCGCGAGCAAGCCGCGCTCGACCGACTCGTCTTCGCCCGACGAGTCGATCCGCACGAGGCCGCGCGCATCGCCGAGCAAGCGCGCCGGCGCACCCGGCTCGATCAGCTCGCGCCACGCGATCACCTGCGCGGGCGGTTGGCCCTCCGCCGCGAGCGCGGCCTGGAACATCGCGACGCGGCGATTCGCCGGATTGCCGACGACGATCACGTCACTCGGTGATCGACACGTAGCGATCGTCGTCGTCGGCCTCTTCCTGCTTCTCGGTGACGACCTTCGCGCAGATGCCCTTCACCGCCTTGATGCCGTCCTTCGTCAGATAGTTGCGAGTCAGATCGAGGCACTCGAGGTGCGCGAGCGAGCTCTTACCGGCGGCGAGCGCGTGCGCGCCCTCATCGGTCATCGTGCCGAGCGACAGGTCGAGCACCTTGAGCTGCTTGACGAGCTTGCTGCCGGCGACCGCGGCCGCGATGTCGTTCGCGAACGTCGAGTTCTTGAGCCCCAGATACTCGAGCTTCGGCAGATCGCCGCGGCCGAGCAGCGGGATGACTTCTGCGATCGAACAGTCGCCGCCGTACTCGTCGGTGCCGTAGTACAGCTCGAGGTGCTTGATCTTCGGCATCGCGGCCGTCGCGAGGTTCTTGCCGCACGCCTTCGACAACCCGCCGGTGATGAAGATGCCGCGCTCGAGGTTCGGCGCGACCATCTTGCCGACGTCGAACTCGCCGGACTCGATCTCGAGGATCTTCAGCCCGGGTACGGCCTTCCACAGCTTGTCGAGGTCGCCCGTGTGGTGCCAGCTGATCTGATCGATGTTGTCGCCGAAGGTGATCTTGCGCGTCGTCGCCGGCGCCTTGTGGGCGAGCACGTCGATGATGTCTTGCAGGTTGCCCTCGTTCGGATCGCCGTTCGACATGAACGAGAGCTCGACGACATAGCGGCCCGACGGGTGATCGAGCACTTGCTCGAGGACCTTGGCGCACGAGCCTTTCCACTCGCTGTCGTTGTACGAATCGTGGCTGATCCGCACGCGATAGATGAAGCCGTTGCGCCACAGGAACGCCTGCTCGCCGGTCTTCTGCCACTCTTTCTCTTGCGCGGACGTGCGCAGGTGCGAGACCGAGTTGTTCGCCAAGCCGTCGCGCGTCTTCTGTTCGCCGACGAGCGGCCCCAAGAAGTAGTCGGCGTCCTTGTCGATCAGCGTCTTGGCCTGCTTGTCCTTGTAGCCGAGCTGCAGCGCGATCAGCTCGCCACGCGGATCGCCTTGCTCCTGCAACCAGTCGGCGAACACGGCGTAGGCGTCGCGATCGGTCGGATTCGCGGCGATCGCTTTTTCGAGCTGCGGGTTGCGAGCATCGCGCGTGCCGGCGCCGCCGGATTTCTTCGGCGCGGGCTTGTCATCATCGTCGTCGTCGTCGTCGCGCGGCGGCGGGTCGCCCTTCGTCGCCTGCTTGGCCGCTCCGGCCTTACCGCCGACGAGCTCGTAGCCCTTCTTGGTCTTTTCGGCGACGAGCTTGTCGTATTCGACCTGCGCTTGCGCGGCGTCCTTCCACGTCTTGATCGTGGTCTGACCCGCCGAGCCGATCTTGCCGTAGCTCGTCGTGAACGCCTTACCGTCGAGCTTGATCTCCCAGAACTTGTTCGACGAGCCCTCCGAGAATTCGTAGCGCGGCATTAGTCATCTCCGCCGGCGCCGCCCTCGACGTAGCCCTTCTTGGTCTTCTCGTGGATCAGCTTGTCGTATTCCTTCTTCGCCGCGCCGACGTCACCGAATTCTTTGAGCGTCTGCTGACCCGGCGTGCCGATCTTGCCGTAGCGCGTCTTGAGGTCGCTGCCCGACAACGAGATCTCCCAGAACTTGTTCGACGATCCCTCGGAGAACTCGAAGTGGCGCGCGCCCGCCTTCGCGGCGGGAGCCGGCGCGGCCGCCTTCGCGGCGGGCTTCGCTGGTTCGTCGTCGTCGTCGTCGCCGCCGTCATCGTGATCGACGAGCGCGTAGCCCTTCTTGGTCTTCTCGTGGACGACCTTGTCGTACTCCTTCTTCGCCTCTGCCGCGTCCTTCCACTGCTTCAGCGTGGTTTGACCCGGCGTCCCGATCTTGCCGTAGGTCGTCGTGAACGACGAACCGTCGAGCTTGATCTCCCAAAACTTGTTCGATGACCCCTCGGCGAATTCGTAACGCGGCATGGTCCGAAATTACACGAGCCAGCGCAGCAGATCCTCCGAGGCGTCGCACCATTCGTTCCAGGAATCCGCGCCCGGATCGAGACCTCGTGCTGGGATGCTGTCGCTCCCGAGCACCGGCGCACGACCGGCGAGGTTCACGTGAAGAGCGCGAAGCCCTTTGGGAACGGCGGGCGCACCGGCCATCGACACCGACACGACATCGGTGACCGCCGTGTTGATATGCGTCGCGGTCTGGGCGATCGCGGTCTCGATCGTCGCCTCGTCGACGATCACGAGCCCACGCGCGATCTCGCCGCCGAGCAAGAGCGCGAAGATCTCCCGTTCCTCGGCGAGCTGGCCCGGCGGGAACGCGACGCGGATCGTCAGCGCGTGCTCGCCGAGCTGCTCGGTGAGCCAGCGGATCGCGGCGGCGAGCAGGCCGAGCGCGGCGATCAGCCGTTGCCACGGCATGTCGCGATCTTTGACGCGCGCGTCGTCGAGGTCGGCGCCGAGCGCGATGCCGATCACGCGGCGATGGCGGCGAAACACGCTGTCGTCGCGCGTGTAGTAGAGCAATTCGCCCTCGACGTAGCGCACGGTGAAGACGTCGGTTTCGTCGCCGTCTTCCATGTACGCGAGCTCGCTCGTCACCAAGTTCTCGAGGTTCGCGTTCGAGCCGCCGGGCGTGATCGCCGAGAAACCGCCGGCGGGATAGAGCGATTCGTCGGCGAGCATCGTGTCGCGGACGCCGCGCGCGAGCCGATTCGCCGGCAGCCGGCGCGGCAGCTTGCGCTCGATCGCCTCGGCCGCGGCGGCGAGCATGTCGGCGGTCATGCGGCCGCCGAGATCGCGCAGCACGCTCAGGTGATCGATCGCGAACACTTCGCGCTGGTCGACGAGCGCGCGCGCCTGGCGCGAGCTGCGGGCGAGCCGGTCGTACGCTTCGGTGAGGCGTTGCGCGCTCGGACCGCCGAGCAACTCGGTGCGCGCCGCGGCTTCGCGCTCGTCGCGCGGGCGGGCGAGTGCGCGGCGCAGTGTCGCCGGGCTGACCGATGCACCCGCGAACGCGGCGCGTTCGCAGATCGCGCCGACGACGATCGCGATCGCGGCCGGTCGATCGCCGGGCGCCAGATGGGCGTACGCGGCGAGCACGTCGTCGAAGCGCGCGTTGGTGACGAGCCGCGCGAGCACGTCGTCGTCGTAGGAGCGGATCGCGGAGCGCAGCGCGTCGTCACCCGCGACGGGTTTCGACAACGGCAAGCGCGCACCGCCGAGCAGGGTCGCGACGTCGGCGATCATCCCGGGCGGCGGCAACGCGGCGAGCTCGTTCGCGCACGAGCTGATCGCCTGGGCGATCGCGACGTCGTCTTGATCGGCTCCGTCGAGCGCGACTCGGCGCAGCGCGAGGCCGGCGGCGAGCCAGGCCTGCACGTCGGCCTGCGTGCGCAGCTCGCGGTTTATGCGAGTCCCAGCAGGCGTGGCACTTTCTCCTCGAGCAGATCGATCTCGTCGCGGGACTCGCCGAGATACGACAGCAAGCGCAGGTCCGAGCGCTCGACCGCGCCGCCGTGCGTGATCCACGCGTGCGTGCGCAGCAGGCGGTAGAGCTTGACGACCTTGCGATCGGAGACGAACACGCCGTCCTCGCGGACGAGCGTCTTGAGCACGCGGCGCAACTCGCGCAGCAGCTCGTCGGAGAAGTACAGCTCGCGATCGCGCTGCGCGGTGCCGTCGGCGTTCGTGCGCTTTTGCGCGAGCACGTGCGTGAGGTAGCGGTGCGCCTTGACGAAGTCTTCGAGCGTCGCGTGACCCTCGATCCACGGCTTCTGGTTGAGCTCGCGTTGCGTGTACGCGTCGAGCCCGGCATCGATCAGCTCGATGAAGTGCTCGTCTTGCACCGACCGGCACGCCGCCTTGAGGCAAAACCGGTCCTTGAGCGCGGCGAGCTCGACGTTCTCGGGCAACTCGTTGGTCGCGGCGAGCAGGATGCGCAGCTTGACCGGCACCGGCTGGCCGTCTTGATAGAACTTGCGCTCGTTGATGACCGTGAGCAGCGAGTTCAAGATCGCCGAGTTCGCCTTGAAGATCTCGTCGAGGAACACCAGGCGCGCGGTCGGCAGCTTGCCGCGATCGCGCCGCAGGTAGCGGCCGCTGCGCAGCTCGGCGATATCGATCGGCCCGAATACCTCGGACGGCTCGGTGAACCGGGTCAGCAAATACTCGAAGTACTCGCCGTCGGGGATCTTCAGCGCGTCCTTGAACTTGATGACGAGGTCGCTCTTCGCGGTGCCGGGCGGCCCGACGAGCAAGAGCGGCTCCTGCGCGACCGCGGCGACGCACATCAGATCGATGAGCGGTTGCTTGGCGACGAAGAAACGGCCGAGCGAGACGCGAAACTTGTTGATGCGATCGCGCAGCGACGCGGCTTCGCGCGACAGCTCGTCGAAGGTGGCTCGAATGGCGCGTTCGATGGGATCGAGCTGGACGGGGTCGGCAATCACGCGGGGCCTCCAAGATCGGCGTGCAAACGGCGGCGGATCAAGTGCTCGTCGTCTTCGACGAAGCGGCGGCCGGCCTCACCGAGCGCGAGATCGTCCGACGTGATGCCGAGCACGAGCGATTCGACGAAGTCGAGCACCGATAAACAGTAGTGCGAGTTGACGCTCTGCACGTCGGAGATGTCCTTGAACACGTTCGACAGCTGCGCGATGCCCGCGATCGCGTGCTGCAGCGGCGCCTGGGCGTACGCGAGCGCGGTCGCGCGCACGAGCTCGAGCCGCTCTTTCGCGTTCGTCGAGGTCGGGCTCAGCGTCGTGTTGTCGATCGTCGCGTGCGCCTGTTCGAAGATCGGCTTCGCGCGGTCGTACTCGCCCAGGTACGACAAGCCGCCCGCGATCGCGAGCCGGCCGCGCAGCACTTGCACCGGCGAGCCGCTCCGCGCTTCTTCGGCCGCGACGAGCAGGTCAGCGGTCTCGCGGCGCAGGCCGATGCGGCGCAGCGCGCGCAGGCTGAACTGCAGCACGTTCTCGAGCTCGGCGGCATCGACGAGGCGCAGCGCCGCGCGCAACAGCTCGAGCAATCCCGGCACCTGTTCGACGCGGCCGAAGTGGCCGGCGACGACGAGCGCGCGCGCGTAGCGAGGTGCGCGATGTTTGTCGGCGAGCTTGCCGACGGTCGTCACGAGCTGGCCGAGCAGCGGCACCGCGCCCGATTCCGGCAGCTCGAACAGCACGTCGAGCACGCCGTCGAGCAAGCGCTCGCGCTCGGCATCGTCGCTGGCCGCGCGCTCGACCAGCTTGCCGACCATCGCGGTGCGCTTGGTCGGGTCGGGCTCGCCGCGCAGCGCGGTGAACTCGGGACCGCGCGTGCCTTTGAGCTCGTTCCACGCGGTGAACATGTTGATCGCGTGCGGCCGATCGAGCGGCGCCAAGATGCGCGAGACCTCGCGCAGGCGATCGGTCTTGTAGCGCTGGTTGCGATCGAGCGCGGCGAGCTGGGCGACCAGCTCGTCGGGCAGCGGCGTCTCCGACGGTTGGCCGGCGATCGCCTGATCGACCCGCGCGCTGAACGCCGCCGCGAGATACGCGTGCACCGGATCCGAGATCGCCAATCCCAACGAGCCGCGCGCGGCACTAACGAGCTCGCGGCCGCGATCGGCGCGGCCGATGCGCGCGTAGCCGTACGCCATCTGGAACGAGACGTACGCGTTCGTCAGGTGCGGGGGCGCCTCCAGAGGAGTCCGCTTGCGGCGCGTCTTTTCGAACCTGACGATCAGCTCGTCGAGCGCGATCGCGAGGTGATCGCCGCTGGTGTTGCCGAGCGCGCCGCTGCGGCCGGCGAGCCGCAGGAACGCGGGCAGCTCGCGCTCGACGGGCAAGCCGCCGGCGAGCCGCGCGAGGATCCGGTCGCGTGCGTGCGCGAGCAAGAGCGGATCGCCGCCGGCGAGTTGCGCGAGCCCCAAGCGCGCGAGCCACAGCGCGCGGGCATCGAGCTCGCCGTCGTGATCGTCGAGCCAGCGGGTCACGCGATGCGGATCGGCGACGACCGGCGGCGCACCGCGCGCGGCGAGCATCGCGACGAGGCGCACCTCGTCGCCGCTCGGCAGCTTGTTCGCGATCGCCTTGTCGAATGCCTTTGCGACCTGCGCGGTGCCGACGTGCGCCGCGATCCAGCCATCGAGTCGCGACTCGGCTGCTTCGGGAACGGCCTCCCAGACCGCGCGCACGAAGCACAGCCCGGCGTCGCGCAGCCGGCCGAGCCGCGCGTAGATCCGGCCGAGCCGATCGAGCAGCGCGATTCGCTCGGGCGCATCGCCGGGCGCATCGAGCGCGATGAACTCGGCCTCGCGCGCCGCGAGCTCGGCATCGATCTCGACTTGCGTCTGTGGGGTGACCGGCGCGGCCGGCTTCGGCGTGGGCGGCGGCTTCGTCGGCGTCGTGCGCGCGACGCTCGGCGGCGGCGCTTCGACGGTCGCGGTCACCACTTGCTTGGATTTCTTCTTCTTGTCGGACCGTTCGGGCCTCGCCGCTTCACCGGGACCGCTCGCCCACTCGAGCCCCGACGACACGAACGGCGCGAAGTCGACCTCGGTCGCGCGCAGCCACGGCTCGAACGCGGCCGCGTTGGCGTGCAGCACGTAGTCGGCCCAATCGGCGAGCGGCGCGAACGCGGCATCGCTGATCCGCTCGACGCGAAACGCGCTCGCACCATCGCGCGCGAGCCACAGCACGTCGCGCGGCTCGACGCCCAAGATCGTCCGCAACCGTTCGCGGCGCAGCGGCGGCTCGACGATCGCACCGACCGGCGCGAACACGTCGGGCATGCCGGCGAGCGGCGCGTATTCTTCGACCTGCGCGCCGAGCGCGAGGTCGGGCGCGGCCTGCCTGCCGGTGCGCGCGCGCACGACGATCGTCGGCGGCTCGGCTGCGGTCGCGGCGAACATCAGGCGCTCCGCGAGCTCCTCAGGCAGATAGGCGAGCAGCTGATCGATCTTGGCGATCGCATCGTGGCGCAACACCCACATGCTCGGCACGTCGCGGCGGCCTTGCGACAACCTCAGCTCGACGCGCCGCCGCGCCGGCAACGCGCCCGCCGCGTGCGGCGCCGCGCGGCCAGGAACCGCGAGCTCGAGCGCCGCGTCGACGGCGAGCCAACCGATATCGGGCAGCGTGCGCCAGCCGTCGTTCGCGCACAGCAGCAGCGTTTTCGGCTCGGCTTTCAGGTGCTCGGCGAGCGGATGGTGAAAGCCGAGCTCGGTCCAGATCAGATCCTGCTTCGCCGGATCGGGCGCGTAGACGCGCAGGCCGTCCTCGCGATCGAGCGCGCGGACGACCGTGTACGTCGGCGGGTCGACGACGCGGATCACGCCGCGATCACCCGACACCAACAGCTCCTGGCGATCGCAGCCCAGTCGCACGAGCTCGGCCGCGAGCTCGATCACGCCGGCCGCCGTCGGCGTCTCGAACAGCACGAGCGCCGGCAGCTCGGCGGGCTTGACGCGCACGGGCGCGAGCGCCTCGGCCCAGCACCGCACCGGCTTGCCGCGCGCGGGCATCGTCGCGTCGACGCCGACGCCGGCGGCCTTGAGCTTCGCGGTCGCCGCGCCCGGCAAGTGCTTGTCGGGGTCGACGACGATCGCATCATCGGCGCCGCGCGCGACCTTGGCGCCGCCGGCCGCCGCTTCGCGCGAGACCAGCCCGGAGCGAATCGCGACCTCGAGCGCCGCGCTATCGCGAAACGACAGCGCCATCGCTCACGTCTTGTTCGCAGTCGGCTCGGCGCTTCGCTCGTCTAGGCCGGGCGTTTCGGCAACGCCGCCTTCCGCGGCGCGGCTGACTTCGACCTTCTTGTTCTTGAAGCCGCCGTCGACGACCTTTTCGGCGAGCGCGCGATGTTGCTCTTCGTGCTCCATCGGCAGCGCGTCGGAGTCGCTGGTGTAGTCGATCACGATTTCACGCCGGCCCGTTGCCGGATCGACGCGCAGGCGAAGGGTCAGATCGGCCATATCAGCTCACCAAATGCGCGAACGACGCGCGGTCGAGGACTTTGCGTTCGATCAAGAGGTCGCGTAGCGCGACGAGCAGCGTGCGTTGCTCGGTCAAGATCCGCTTCGCGCGTGCGCGCTCGTGCTCGAGGATCTTGCCGATCGCCGAGTCGATGCGGCCGCGTGTTTGCTCGGAGATCGGCCGTTTCTCGTCGTGCGCCCACCGCGCGATGCCGAGCTCGGGCACTTCTTCGCCGTATTGCTCGACGAGCGCGCGCGCGATCGCGGTCGCGTTGTGCAGGTCGCTCGCCGCGCCGATCGAGACATCCTCGAACAACAGCGCCTCGGCTTCGCGACCGCCGAACATGGTGCAGATCGTGTCGCGCAGCTGCGCGTACGTCGTGACGTAGCGATGTGCCGGATCGGCGTGTTGGACGTAGCCGAGCGCACCGCCGATGTCGCCGCGGATCGAGATGCGATCGATCGGCGCCGAGTGCTTGCAGCCGAGCGCGCATACCGCGTGGCCGGCTTCGTGCGACGCGACCACGAGCTCTTCCGCGGCCGTCAGCTTCGGCAGGTCGAGATACTGCTCGATCGCGCGATCGATGTCGCCCGGCGCCGTCGGCTCGGTCAAATTCTCGCGCAACCGCGTGCGCGCGAGCTGCCGACACAGCGCCTGCAGGTGATCGCCGGAATAATGCGTGCCGCCGCTCGGGCCGGGCACGTGCTCGGCGCTGCGCTTGACCGCGTAGTCGAGCGCGGGCTCGGTCATCTCCAGCTCGAGCCGCTTGTCGTGCACTTTGAGGATCGCGCGGCGATCTTCGGCGTTCGGATACGGGATGTGCAGCGCGAACTCGAAGCGACCGGGCCGCAGCAACGCCGCGTCCAGCGACTCGACGAAGTTCGTTGTGCCGACGACGAACACCAGCTCTTCGTTGCGGAAGCCATCCATTTCGGTCAACAGCTGGTTGACCATCGAGTGCTCGACGCCCGAGCCGGTGTACGTGCCGCGCGCCGCCGCGAACGAGTCGAGCTCGTCGAACACGATCACGCTCGGTGCGCTCTGCCGCGCGCGCATGAACACGGCGCGCAGGTTCTCTTCGCTCTCGCCGACCCATTTGCTCTTGAGCTCGGGGCCCGACACGATCTGCACCGCGGCGCCGAGCGCGGTCGCCATCGCCTTCGCGAATAGCGTCTTGCCGGTGCCGGGCGGCCCCCAGAAGATCATGCCGCGCGGCAACAGGCCCTCGAGCCTCGCGATCTTGGTCGGATCGCTGAGCTTGTCCTTGGCGGCGAGGATCGCGAGGATCTCGGCCTTGAGCCGATCTTTCACCGGGCCGTAGCCGCCGATGTCGTTGTCGATCGAGACGTTCGGCAGCTCGACGTCGTTGGTCAGCGTCGCCGAGCGCAGCTGCGCGATCGCGGGCGCCGGATCGGCCGGATAATCTTCGCCGGTGAGCGACGCGAGCAGGCGGCGCAACCGCACCGCATTGACGCCGGAGACGTGCTTGTAGAGCTGATACGGGTCGAAGCCGCGGCCGAGCTTGCGCGCCTCGCGCTGCGTGATCAGGTGCGCGAGCCGATCGCGCGGAATGCCGATGATCGACTCGCGATGCGGGAACAAGTTCAGGATCGGCGCCGGCAGCGGGAACGCCGGATCTTTGAAGCCGAGCCAGAGCACTTCGGGGTTCTCGTAGAGCAGCGGGATGAGCTCGCGCGCCTCGGCGTTGAGCATGCCGCCGCCTCCGCTCGCGCCGAGGATGTCGAGGTGCGGCAGCACGACGATGCGCTCGCCGACGGCGCCGCGCACGACCTCACGGATCTGATGGATCATCGCCATCACGAGGCCGGCGCCCTGCGGCGGCGGCGGCAGATCCGCCGATGCGCGGCCATCCAAGTAGAGGCAGCGCGTGTTGTCTGATTTGAGCCGGTCGCGAATCGATCGATAGACGTACGGCGCGAGCTCTTTCTCGCACTCGACGAGCACCGCGAGCCGGCGGCGCAGCGCTTCGTAGCACCGCGTGAGCTCGGCCGGATACGCCGCATCGACCGCCGCGAACGCCGACAGCTCGGCGGGCAGCGTGCTTTCCGGAAGGACCGTGCTCATGGCACGCTCATACTTTGACCTTGATCGTCACGTTGCCGGCTTCGTCGGTGACGAGGTCCTGGATCTCGCCGAGCTGTTGCGCGCGCTCGGTCAGCGCGGCCACGGTCGTGCGGCCGATCGCCTGATCGAGCTCGCTGCGCAGATCGCCGAGCTTGCGCTCGAGCTTGGCGGTGACCTCGCGGCGCAGCGCTTCGGTCTTCGCGGCGATTCGCTTGTCGAGCTCGCCCATCGCGGCGTCGCGCAAGTGCGCTTCGGTGCCGGCGCGACCTTCTTCGGCGACGCGCGCCTCGAGCGAGACGTTTTCGTCGAGCTTCGTGCTCGCGCCGAGCTTGACCGAGACCGTCGCGGTCGCAAGATCCACCGTGATCTCGATGCCGTCGGGATCGGTGCGCTTCGCGAGGTTCGGGTTTTGCGCGTCGCGCGCGAAGCCCTGTGCTTCGAGCTCGGTCGCGAGCAGATCGGCCATGCGCTCCGGCGCGAGCACCGGCAACAGCTCGAGCGGCGTTTGCACGCCGTCCTCGACGTGAACGGTGCGCACGACGGACTCGGAGACGCGGACCTGGATCGCTCGGCTCACGGTGCCTCGATGGTAGTTGACGGGGTCGGGATGAGGCTAGCCAGCTCGGAGAGCATTTGGGCCGCGCGGTCGGTCAGGGGGCGGCCGATCGGCTCGAAGCGGCCGAGCAAGATCTGCGCGACGTCGTAGTCGTCGTCGATGAAACGCACCCCGCGGTGCTGATCATCCCAGTGTGACCACGTTTGCACGCCGCGCAAGAGCGCTCCGGCCGCGAGCCGCGCCTGCGATCGCGTCGACAGCGGCTTGCCCGGATCGAGCAGCTGCGCCACGGGCGCGAGGTTGCGCTCGAGCAACGGCCGCGCCGCGTCGAGCACGAAGCTGGCGAGGTCGCGGCGATGCGCGGCGTCGCACGCGGCCATGAACTTCTCGAGCGCGGCCGATTGTGCGCGGCCAACCGCGAGCAGCTCGTCGGGATTTTCGAGCTGGCGCTTGTGCAGCTCCGCGCCGCGCCAGCGATCGGCGAGCTCGCCGCCGAGCGCGTCGACGACGATCGCGCCGACGCCGGTCACGATCGGCGTGAAATCCGGGGCGTCGCCGGCCATGAGATGCGCGAAGCCGAGCCACGCGAGCGCCGATTTTCGCACCATGGGCTGGCGCGCGATCACGAGCTGCGGCGGCAGATCGGTCGCGAGATCGAGCGCGAGATAGATCGCGACCTCGTCGCCGATCGCGAGCGGGCGTGCCTCGAGCTCGGGGACATCACCACCGGTCGCGAGCGGCATGCCGACGAGCCAGCGCAACAGCTCGAGGGTCGCGCGCGTGAACACGAGCGGCGCGGGCGCGTAGCGCTGCCACGGCCTACCGCGCACCACGGCGTTGCCGATCACGGAAGCGCGCGGGCGAGCGCCGTCGCGCCGCCACAGCGCCGGCCAGATCCGCGACAGCGCATCCTCGAGCAGCGCCTCGCAGCTCGGGCCGATCGTGTCGGGCATCTTGTGCGCGCTCGCGAGGTACGCCCACGTATCGTGCGCGCGCGGCTGCACGAGCGCACGCGCCATCATGATCAGCTCGGACTCGCTCTGGGCGACCAGCGGGACCTCGTCGATGTCGACATCCTCGACCAGCTCGAGCTCGACCTCGTCCGTCATCGGCGCGGTCTCAGCAACTGATCGGCGCTCGGCCAGCCGTTGATCTTGATGCCGCTCGCCGACACGCGAATCTCGATCGTGTTCGACGTGCGCATCCGCGGATCGTCGGCCGAATACGCGCTCGTGAGGTAGTGCATCGTCTGGTTCGCCGAGCCGATCCAGCGCCGGCCGACCGGTGGCGGCGGCTCGGGCTTGGTGCGGTCGTAGCGGCCATCGACGAGCAGATCGATCTCGGCAAGGAGCGCCGCGGCATCGGGCCGGCCGGCGAGCTCGTCACGCGCATATCCCGAAAACACCATCACGGTGAGCCCGCGCGCCTTCGCGAGTCGCGCGAATTCGGCGCAGCCCGCCGCTTGCTCGAACGGCTCGCCGCCGAGCAGGGTGATGCCCTCGACGCCCGCCGGAATCTGCGCGGCGAGCCCGTCGAGCGCGATCGCCGTGCCGCGGCGCTCGTCGAACATCTCGGGATTGCAGCAGCCCGCGCAGCGCAGCGAGCAGCCTTGGACCCACACCGCAAAGCGGCGGCCAGGTCCCTCGGCCTCGGTATCGGCGACGATCGTCGCGACGCGGAGCACGAGCCATAGCGTAGCAGCAGATTTGTCATATGGTCGCCGCGCATGCCGAATCGTCTCGCCACCGAAAGCTCGCCGTACTTGCGCCAACACGCCGACAATCCCGTCGAGTGGTGGCCGTGGAGCGAGGCGGCGTTCGCCGAGGCAAAGCGCGCGAACAAGCCGGTGTTCGTGTCGATCGGCTATGCCGCGTGCCATTGGTGCCACGTGATGGCGCACGAGTCGTTCGAAGACGCGGCGACCGCGAAGCTGATGAACGAGCTGTTCGTCAACATCAAGGTCGATCGCGAGGAGCGGCCCGATGTCGACACGATCTTCATGAACGCGATCCAAGTGATGGGCGAAGGCGGCGGCTGGCCGCTGTCGGCGTTCTGTTTGCCCGACGGCCGGCCGTATTTTCTCGGCACGTATTTTCCGAACGTGCCGCGGTTCGGCAAGCCGACGTTCCAGCAGCTCGTGATGGCGATGGCGGATGCGTTTCACAAGCGCAAGCAAGATGCCGTCGACAACGCGATGGCGCTCGTCGACGGGCTCGAGCGCGTCGACGAGCACTACCGGCGCGGCGCGATCGGCGGCGACGCCGGCAAGCTCGCCGCGTCGTTGATCATCGCCGGCGCCAAGCAACTGGCCGAGCGCTGCGATCCGAAGCACGGCGGGCTCGGCGGCGCACCGAAGTTTCCGTCCAGCTCGAGCCAGGATCTGCTCGCGCGCGCCGGGCGGTTGCCGTTCGGCGGCGATGCGAAGACCGCATTCTTGGATTGGGCGCGCGGCATGGCCGACGGCGGCATCTACGACCACCTCGGCGGTGGGTTCGCGCGCTACTCGGTCGACGAGAAATGGCTCGTGCCGCACTTCGAGAAGATGTTGTACGACCAGGCGCAGCTGCTCGGCATCTACGCGACCGCGGCGCAGCTCGGCTACGCGCGAGCTCGCGACGTCATCGTCGAGACCATCAGCTTTCTCGAGCGCGAGCTCTCGGATCGCGCCGGCGGGTTGTGGTCGTCGCTCGATGCCGATAGCGAAGGCGAAGAGGGCAAGTTCTACGTGTGGACGCCGGCGCAGCTGCGCGAGGTGCTCGGCGCGACCGGCGCGATGGTGTTCGCGCACGCGTACGGCGTGACTTCTAGTGGCAACTTCGAGCACGCCACGAGCGTGCTATCGCGGATCACGCCGCGCGCTTCGGCCGGCGAAGAGGCGCAGCTCGACGAGTATCGCGCGAAGCTGCTCGCGTCGCGCGCGTCGCGCGTGCGGCCCGGCACCGACGACAAGGTGCTCGCCGCGTGGAATGGCCTCGCGATCACCGGGCTCGTCGCCGCGTGGCGAGCCACGGCTCACGCGCCCGCGCTCGCACTCGCGACGCGCGTCGCGACGTTCCTGCGCGACAAGATGATCGAAGGCGATCGCATCGCCCGCGTGTTCCACGAAGGCACGACGAAGGCGCTCGACGGCACGCTCGACGACTACGCCTACTGCGCCGACGCGTTCTTGCAGCTCGCTGAGGCCACCGGCGAGCGCGCGTGGTGGGACCTCGGCGTGAAGCTGGTCGCGTCGATCCGCGCGCGGTTCGTCGCGGAGCGCGACGGCGTGGTCGTGTTTTATCTCGCGCCCGAAGGCGACGCGCTGCTGGTGCATCGCCCGGAGTCGCATCACGATGGCGCGATTCCGGCGGGCGCTGCGATCGCGACGCAGGCGCTGCTGCGGCTCGGGCTCGTCGGCGGTGATGCGGGCGCGCTCGCGCTCGCCGAGAAATATCTCGCGCAGCGGCTGACCGGCGCGACCGGCGCGAACGCGTGGGCGACGTCGTCGCTGCTCGCCGCGCTCGATCTGTACTTGCACGCGAAAGTCTTGGTCGTGACCGAAGGCGAGGGCAGGGCCGGCTTGTTCGCAGCGGCGCGCGCGACGTACTCGCCGACGCTGAGCATCGCCGGAGCGTGGGCGCAGGCGTCGATCACCGAGGGCAAAACCTCGGCCGGTGCGCGCGCGCGCGCGTTCGTGTGCACCGGGCCGACGTGCTCGCCGCCGACGAGCGACGCCGGCGAGCTGCGCGCCTTGCTGGGGTAGCGATGGCGAAGCAGACGACGAAACCGATCACCCACGTGCTCGAGCGCGACGGTGAACGCCAGACCTATCGGCTCGCCGGCGCAGCGCTCGACGCAAACGGCAAGGCGACGACGTATCCATCGCCGCACGAAGCGGCGGATCAGCTGGCCGAGCTGTGTCGCACGCGGATCGGCCAGGGTTGGCGCGGCTCGGCGAAGACCGCCGTCGCGTTCGCGCGCGCCCTCGACGACCTCGGGCTCGGCATGTCGACGTGGGTGCGCGCTCTCGACGACGCGGAGATCGATGCCGTGTATCGCGACGCGATGAAGCGCGAGGTCGACATTTCGGTCAACGTGCTGCGCGTTCGCCCGACGCACGAGCTGTTCCGCTGGATGCTCCGCCGCTTCGACGAGTACCACGCGGACGACCTGACGAAGGCGGTGAAGCTGCTCGGCAAAGATCGCGTGCGCGCGGCGTGGATGGCCGAGGAGCTGCGCGCCGCGAAGCTGAAGAGCGAGCGCGGCAGGAAGTTCGCCGCGCGTAACGCCGCGAAGCTCGAAGCCGGACCGAGGCCGCCGCCGGCCAAGCCGAAGCAAGCCGCCGGCGACGAAGCGTCGCTGCTCGCCGGGATCGCGGCCGATCCCGACGACGACGCGCCACGGCTGGTCTACGCCGATTGGTTGCTCGACCACGGCGACGGATTCGGCGAATTCATCCAAGTAAGCTGCGCGCTCGAAGCGAACGCCGGCGCCGGTGAGCTCGCCGGCAAGCTGCTGCGCAAGCACGAGAAGGCGTGGCTCGCGCCGATCCGGCCGTTCATCCGAACGTGGCGCTGGCGCCGCGGCCTGCTCGGCGAGGTCACGTGCGACGCGAGGCTGTTCACGCAAGCGGCCGCGGCGATCGCGGCGCGTGCGCCGCGCGGCCGGCTCGAGCTCACCGGGCTCAAAGCGAAAGATGTAGCGGCGCTCGCCGCGTGCCCGCTCGGCGCGTTCGGCACCGTCATCCTCGACTCGCAGCGCATCGACGCGGCACAGATGGCGATCATCGCGAGGTCGCCGGCGATCGCCGGCGTCACGAGTTGGCGGCTCGGCTACAACCCGTTCGCCGACGGCGGGCTCGTTGCGATCGCGAGCTCGCCGCACTTCGCGTCGGCGCGCGAGCTGAGCTTCCGCGGGCTCAGCGACACGCCAAAATTCTCCGCCCAAGCGTTCGGCGCGCTGCTCGCGTCGCCGCACCTGACCGCGTTGCGCGAGCTCGAGCTGGCCGTGACCGGCGTGACCGGCGCGTTCTTGCGGTGCAAGCTCGCGCTCGAACAGCTCGAGCTCTGGACCGAGACATTCGGCGACGCCGATGCGGCCGCGCTCGCCTCGGCGCGCTCGCTCGCAAATCTTCGCCAGCTCTCGATCGTCAGCGCCGCCAAGCTCGGCCCCAGCGTGATCGCGAAGCTGCGCGCGGCGTTTCCGAAGCTCGAGCTCGTCGGCGATGCCGGCTGGGATCGCAGCACGCGGCTCGCGCTACGCGCGCCGCCGTCATAGTCAATCGCCGCACAGCTCGCCGGGAGCCCCGAGGCGCGATCCGATCGGAGCGTTGAGCGGCTCGCAACACGATCGCGCCGATCGCGGACGCGACCGCCGTCGCGGCGCGCGTGTCTTACGTTTGTCTTAGCGCACGCGCTCGAGCAGCGGCTGTCGCGGCGCCGGCAGCTTGCCCGCCTTTGCGAGCGGCTCGAGCAGCGCGCGTGCCTTCGCGGGCTCGCCGAGCCCGACGTAGGCCTCGGCGAGATAGCCGGGCCAATCGACGCTGAGCGGCGATCGCGCGACCGCGGCTTCGGCCGTCGACCGCGCCTCTTCGAACGACGCCTTGCGTGCGGCCGGATCGCCGACGAGCCCTTGCGCGAGCAGGCCTTGCGTCAGCGTCTGCTTCCACTCGACCGCGTTCGGATCGTGCGCGATCAATGCACGCGCGCGCGATAACCCGGACGCGATCAGCTCGGCGGCGCGCTTCGGATCGCGTGCGACGAGCAGCTTGCCGAGCTCGATCTCGGTCGACGCCAGCTCGTTCTTGAAGTCGCCCTGCGCGGGCGCCTCGGCGACGAGCTTGGTCCGGATCGCGAGCGCTTTTTCTTGCGCGTCGATCGCGCCGGCAATGTCGGCCTTCACGACGAGCGCGGTTGCGAGCTTCGGATAGCAGCTGCCGTACGAGCGGCGAAACGCGACGCTGGTCGGATCGTCGTCGACCAGCGCGAGCCGCAGATCCGACGATTCCTCGACCGAAGCGAGCGCGTCGGCGGTCTTGCCGAGCGCGAGCTGCGCATCGCCTTGGCGAACGAGCGCGCGGGCGAGCGCGACGCGGTAGCGCGTCGTCTTCGGGTCGCGTGCGGTCAACGCGCGATCGACCTCGACCGCGCGCGCGATCTGATCGGCGCCGTCTTGAAACCGCCCGGTGCCGGCGAGCGATTGGCCGAGATCGGCGAGCACGTTGCCGCGCTGGTACTCCCAGTCGATGTTCGTCGGATCGCGTTGCGCGAGCAGCTGCGTGATCGGCAACGCACGCTCGTACATCGCGATCGACTTCGCGTCTTCGCCGAGCGATGTCTCGACGATCGCGAGCTGCTCGAGCGTGTCGAGCACTGCCTTTTGCACCTGCGCGTTGTCGGGCTCGGTCGACAGCAGGCTGTCGCGCAGCTTGAGCGATGCTTGGTATTCCTGCTCGGCGAGCGAGCTCTCGCCGCGGCTTTGATAGATCGAGCCGAGCTTCAAGTGGCTCGTCGACAGCGCCATCACTTCGTCGGTGACGCGGCCGTTGCCGTTGGCGCCGTCGCGCAGCGTCTTCGCGGCGGTGTACTGCGTGAACGCCTCGTCGAGCTTGCCTTCGCGGCGGAGCATGTCGCCGAGCTGATCGTCGTTGTCGGCCGCGCCGAGCATCAGCTCGCGCGAGGCCGGTTCTTCGTTGCGTAGCACGTCGTACTCGTGTGCGGCCTGCGCGAAGTAGTTCGAAGCGCGATCGTACTTGCCGCGCTCGAGGAACACCGTGCCCACTTCGTAGTCGAGCTTCGCGATCATCGAGCGCAGCCTGCGCGTGCGCGGGCCGGGGTCGGTGGCGATGAGCCCGGTGATCTTGTCGCGCGCTTCGCCCCACGTCGCGAGCGCCTCGTCGGGCTTGCCCGATTGATGCTCGGCACGCCCGATCAGCTCGATCGCCTCGGCCATGCGCCGCTCGTCTTCCGGCCGCATGCCGCCGGGAATCTGCGACAGCTTGTCGTAGTAGCGCTTCACCTCGGCCGACAACCCGGCCATCAGATCGAGCCGGCCGATCTGGGTCAGCTCGTGCTGGACGTGCGTCATCATGTAGTCGATCAGCCGCTCGGCCGCGGTGCCGCGCGTCGTCGCGATGCGCTCGGCGTGCTGCGCTTCGTCCTTGGCGTCGACGATGCGGTGCAACGCGATCGTGCCGCCGGCGATGAACGCGATGAGCGCGATCGTCGCGACGCTGACCGCGCCGCGATGCTTCTTGATGAACCGGACGAGCCGCTGCATCGCGGTGTAGCGATGCGCGTCGACGAGCCGGCCGGTCATGAACCGGCGCAGCTCTTCGGCCAGCACGCCGGCATCGGGATAACGATCGATCGGCAGCGGCTCCATCGCGCGGGTCACGATCGCGACGAGATCGCGCGGCGCGCGTTTCTCGCGATCTGCGAGCGGGATCACCCTGCCGAGCGCGGCCGCGGCGATCACGTCGGTCGCGGTGCGCGCCATGTACGGCGGCACGCCGGCGAGCAGGTGATAGAGCATCGCGCCGAGCGCGAACACGTCGGTGCGCGCGTCGACCGGCTCGCCGCGCGCTTGTTCGGGCGCCATGTACGCCGGCGTGCCCATCACCGCGCCGGCGACGGTCAGCGTCGATGCGCCGGTCGCCTTCGGGCTGTCGACCTTCTTCTGCGACGGCCGCCGCGGGATCCGGTTCGCGGACTCCGGGGTCTCGACGGCATCGAGGTCCTTCGCGAGGCCCCAATCGATGACGACGGTCTCGCCGAAGTCGCCGATCAAGATGTTTCCGGGTTTGAGATCGCGATGGATGATCCGCTGGCTATGCGCGTACGCGATCGCGTCGCACGCCGCCGCGATGCGCGGCAGCAGCACGAGGCGCGCGTCGAGCGTGCGCGCCGACGCGATCACTTGATCGAGCGGCTTGCCGGCGACCAGCTTCATCGCGAAGAACGGCTCGCCGGTCGGCCAGCGGCCTGCCTCGTAGACCGGCACGATGCCGGGGTGCTGGAGCCGCGCCGTGATCAGCGCCTCGCGCTGGAACCGCGCGATCTGATCGCCGGCCGGCTCGAGCAGCTCCTTGAGCGCGACCTTGCGGCCGAGCCGGATGTCTTCGGCGGCGACGATGCGGCCCATGCCGCCGCGCGCGATCTCGCCGCTGGTCTGATACAGCGCCGACGAGACCTCGGGCAGCGGCGGCAGCTCGCCGACTAGATCGGCGGCGACCGTTGCCTCGGCGCCGCTGACGATCTTGCTGCCCGACGGGATCTTGCTCGGCGGCTGCGGCGTCGACTGTGGCGCGACCGTGGCGGCGAACGCCTCGTCGTCGGGCGCACCAAGGTCGTTCTCCGTCGCCATCGCGTCGATCATAGCGTAAGGTCCGCCGCCCCACATGATCGAGGAAGCCGGACGTATCTCGCGACTCACCGAAGGCGACGCGCGCCCGACGGCGGTCGTGGCCGCGGTGCAGCTGGCGGGCGTGACCGATGGCGAGCTCGCGTCGTCGATCGCCGAGCTCGAGCGGCTGGCGACCACGCTCGGCCTCGAGGTGATCGGCCGCGTGACCCAGCGGCGCGCAAAGCTCGCGCCCGGCATCGTGCTCGGCGAAGGCAAGCTCGTCGAGCTCGCGCGCTGGACCGGCGGCACCGGCGTGGTGCCCACGTATCAAAAGCCGGGCTCGCACCGCGACGATCCGGATCCACTGGACGAGACCGCGGCGCGCAGCGACGAATCTCCGGAGCGTAAAGCCACGATCGTCATCGTCGATCACGAGCTATCGCCGACCCAATCGCACAACCTCGAGCTCGCGACGGGCGTCGAGGTCGTCGATCGGACCAGCGTCATCCTCGAGATCTTCCATCGCCACGCGAAGACGCGCGAGGCGCGCCTGCAGGTCGAGGTCGCGCGGCTGAAGTATCTCGCGCCGCGGCTGCGCGGTGCCTCGGGCGGCGGCGATCGCGTGCGGGGTGGCATCGGCGGCAAAGGTGCGGGCGAGAGCGCGCTCGAGCTCGATCGCCGGCGCATCCGCGATCGCATCGCCGAGCTCAAGGACGAGCTCGGGCGAATCGAAGGCGGCTCGAAGATCCGGCGCGATCGGCGCAGCGCGCTGCCGACCGTCGCGCTCGTCGGCTACACCAACGCCGGCAAGTCGTCGCTGATGCGCGCGTTGACCAGCACGGACGTCTACGTCGCCGACAAGCTGTTCGCCACGCTCGATACCACCGTGCGGCGGCTCGTCCCGCCGACCGAGCCGCCGGTGCTCGTCAGCGATACCGTCGGCTTCATCAAGAAGCTACCGCACGATCTCGTCGCGTCGTTTCGCTCGACGCTCGACGAGGCCGGCGACGCCGATTTGCTCCTGCACGTCGTCGACGCCTCCGATCCGGCGCACGCCGATCAGCTCGCCGTCACGCGCGGCGTGCTCGCCGAAATCGGCGCCGATGCATCGCCGTCCTGGCTGTTGCTCAACAAGATCGATCGCGTCTCGGCCGACGATCGTGTCGCGCTCTCCGATCACTATCCGGACGCGATCCAGCTGTCGGCGAAGTCGCCGGCGGATATCGCCGTGCTGCGCGATCGGCTGATCGAGCACTTCAGCGGCTCGATCGAAGAAGCCGAGCTCGTCGTGCCGTGGGATCGCCAGAAGCTCGTCAATGCGATCCACGAGCGCACGACCGTGCTGGCCGAGGATCACGACGAAGCGGGCACGCGGTTGCGCATTCGCGCGCCGGCGTCGGTGATCGCCGATCTCACTGCAGATCTGTCGGCGTGAACTCGTCCGCGCCGTAGTCGCACGAGACGTTGTACGGCCGCACGTCGTTGTCGAAGTCGTTCGGCACGCCGTCGCAGCTCGTGTTCGCGTTGTCGCGAATCGCCTGGTTCGCGCCGCTCGTCGTGTTCGGCGTGGTGGCGGTCAGGTGCAGGTCCATCGAGTCGGACTTGGTCGACGCGAAGTTGACCTTGGTGCCATCTCCGATCCAGTTCTGCTGCGTCGGCATGTTGCCGCACGCGGAGAACTGCGAGTACTCGACCGGCGTGTCGCTGACGATCAAGTTGTCGGCGAACGTCACCGAGGCTTCGCCGGTGCAGCTGAAGCCGGCCGGGTACTCGATGTCTTCCTTGCCGATGCGAATGTCGGCGGCCTGGTTGTAGCCGATCGTGTTGAAGCGGACCTCGCCGGTCGTGTGATCGCCCAGCACGATCGCGCCGCCGCCGGTGAACAGCTGGCCGCCGCCGCTGTACATGAAGTTGTCGAGCACTTTGAGCACCGTCGTGCCGCCGGTCGTCAGCGCGCTCTGCGCGCTCGCGACGAGCTTGCTGCGCGTGATCGTCGCGGTGCAGCTATCGATGTTGATCGCGTTGTTGCCGCTGTTCGTGATCACGAGCTGGTCGGCGAGGAGCGTCGCGTTGTTGCTGCACTTGATGCCGTCGCCGGCCGAGTTGGCGAGCGTCATCTGCGTGATCGTCGCGCTCTGCGTCACGGCGAACAGCGGGTTGTTGTTCGTCGAGCCGGTGATCGTGACCTGCGCGCCCGCGTCGACGACGAGCTGGAGGCCGGCGACCGCGAGCGTGATCGTGCCCTCGTCGTACGATCCGCTGCCGAGCTGGATCACGTTCTTCACCGTCGTCGCGTGGCCGACGGCATTGGTCAGCGAGCACGGGCTGGCCGGCACGGTGCAGTCGTTCGGCGTCGCCGAGCCGGAGCCGCCCGGCGCCGCGTACAAGATCGTGCCGCTGCCGGCGCACGTGTTGTCGGGCAGGCACGCGCTGTTGCCGCCGCAGTCCGTGTTGGTGACGCAGTCCACGCACGTGTTGACCGCGTCGCAGACCTGATGCATCGACGTGCACGTGGCTTGATCGGACGGCGTGCACTGCACGCACGTGCCGGTGGTGGTGTCACAGACGAGGTTCGGGCAGTCGCTATCGACCGTGCAGCGCGGCGCGGCGTCGAGCGAGGTCTCGTTCGCGACCTGGCAGACGGTATCGTTCGGATGGCCCGTGCAGTACTCGGGGTTGAGCTCTTTGCCGCAACCGAGAGCCAGCGCCAACCCGATCATCCAGGTCGCCCGCATGCGTCGAGGATCACCCGAACCAGGGCCGCCGTAAAGCGTCAAAACCGTGCCCACCAGCCGACGTAGGCGCCCTGCGGTGTTACGGCCGCGACCGGGCCCGAGCTGCCGCTCGAGATCGCCTGTGCGAGCAGCACGGCGCCCCCGACCGTCGCGCCCACCCCGACCGCGAGAAAGCCGATGCCGACCGGCGTCGATTCTGGATAGATGTACTTCTGCTGCTCGCCGCCGAGCTCGCCGTAATAGACGTAGAGCGAGCCGGTCACGATCGCCGCGACGCCGACGCCGAGCAGCACGGACGGCCACAGCTTCGACGGCCGCGCCGCGTCGAGATCCGCGTCGAGCGTGACCACCGTCGTATCGTCGACCGCGACGCTGACCTTCTGCGACGCGACCTTGTGGCCGCGCAGCACGATCACGACGCGATGGTTGCCCGCGATCACGTCGCGCTCGACCGGCGTCGTGCCCAGATCGTGGCCGTCGATCTGCGCGAGCAGGCCGCTCGGGTTCGAGTCGACTTTGAGCCGGCCCATCTTCGCCGCGTTCTTCGCGAGCGACAGCAGCATCTCGTCGGCGACGCCGTGCCACGCATCGCCGCTGCACTCCTCGCACGTGCGCTTCTCGAGCGCGACCGCGACCTGGCCGCGCACGAACCAGTACGCGACGAACGACCACGTGCGCGTTGCCTTGTCGGCGACATCGACGTGCGCGTACAGCACGCGATCCGTCGACGATCGCGCATCGACCACGCTGCGCGCGCATGCCTGATCATCGACGACGAGACAGTTGGCGAGCGCGGTCGCGGCCTCGTCGGGCATCGGCGCGCGGATGGCCTTGAAGCCGTGCGCGCGCGACCACTCGGCGATGTACTCGTGGACGTCGGCTTGGATCGTCGGCCCGGCGCCGGTGACCACGACGCCGAGCTCGCGATCGGCCCTTGCGGCCGACGAGCCCAGCGCGATCGCGAGCCAGACAACGAGCACGACGCGCACTGCACCGGCGATGGTAGCGCATGTGGTCGGGCAGGCGCGAAGTGCAGCGCCGAGGTGTTGCGACGCTTAATGTTCGACGGCGCCCATGTCGGCCGAGCCGGTCGGGCGCGGATTGCCGTAGAAGTCGCTGGTGTCGGTTGCGGCCGGGTTCGCAGTGCCGATGACGGCGGTACCCGCCGGCTTGAAGGTCGAGTCGAGCATCGGATCGCCCGAGCCGTTGCCGGTGCCGGCTACAAACGCGACGGCCGGAAAGAAATCGGTAAACGTGTATGCGCAGTTGTTGCCGCTGGCTTGCGACTGGCCGTTGGTATCGTTGTTCGAAATGATGTCGCTATCGAATGTCAGTGCATTGTCTTGCACTTCGCACAGCACACCGCCGGCGACGCTGCTCTTCGAGTGATTCGAGACGATCGTCGTGAACGCGATCGAGTCGGTGATCTTCGGCGAGCTGACGATGTGGACTCCACCGAATGTCGACGTGCCCGAAACACCATTCGAGTCGATCAGCGAGTTGGTGATCGCGAAATCGGCCGCGGCGATCGACACGCCACCACCGAGATTGCTCGCGAGCTCGGACCGATCGATGACAACGCTTCCAGCCGTCGCCTCGACGCCGTAGCGCTGGCAGCCCGACAACATCAGCTGCGCGAGCGTGACCGTGCCGATCGTGCTCGTCAGAACGCAGTCGCCGCTTCCGGTCGTCGCCCCGCCAGACAGCGCGAGGTCGTAAAGCCCGACGTCGCTCGTACCGGTGATCGTCGCGACCGGACCGGCGTTGGTTTGCTCGATCGACGCGCTGCCGCGACCGAGGATCGAAACGTCGCGCACGATCGCGATCCCATTGGCATCGCCGGTCGCATCGCCGTGCAGCACGATATACGGCTTCGTCGTGCTCAGCGCGTAACCGACGCTCTCGCACGGAGCGGCGCTGCCGCACGTGCCGGTATCGACGCCGGTGGTCGGCTCGACGTACGCGACGTCGCTGTCGTCGCCGCACGCACCCGTCGGCAAGCACGCGTTGCCACCGCACTGCGAGTCGGTCGCGCACGCGACGCATTTGTCCACGGTCGTGTCGCAGATCGGCATGTCACCCGAGCACATCGCGTTCGACGTGCACTGCGGATTTGAACCCGAGCCCGAGCCGGAGCCCGATCCGGATCCGGATCCAGAGCCATTGCCGGCATCGCCGCTCTGAAAGTTCGGGTTCTTCTCCATGCAGGCGGCGATCAGCACCAGCCCGATGGCGAACGTCTTCGTCGTCATGTGTGCCTCCTTAGAATCGACCGGACCAGCCGAACACCGCGCCGCCGTGCGTGATCGACGCGACGGGCGCTGAATGCGCGGTCGGCCGCAGCAGCAAGTACACGCCGACGCCGAGCGCGACGGCGCCGGCAGCCCCGACGACGTAACCGGGCGTGCGATAGTCGCGATAGAACTCTTTGTCCGCGCTCGGCGGTCCGCCGGTCGCGATCATCACGACGCCGCCGATGAGCGCGACACCGCCGACCGCCGTCACCGTGATCGGCAACGCCTTCGATGATGGCTGCTCGTCGGTCTGCTGCGCGGGTGGCGGCGGCGAACCCGGCTCGGCTTGTGCGACGGTTCGTGCCGGCGCCGCGCGAGTTGTCGCCGCGCCGGTCGGGGGCTCGGCCGCAAGCGCGAGCATGAGATCGTCGGCCGCGGCGCGCATTTGCTTTTCCGTGCAGTGCTTGCACGTGCGGCGCTCTTGCAGCGGCTCGTGGCCCTTTGCGAGCCAGTAGCCGCTGATCGCGATGTCGCGCGAGCCGTCGCTGCGGTTCGGCGTCATCTCGATGCGCGCGAACAAGATGGTCTGGACTCGCGCGCGCTTCTCGACGACCGCACGCGCGCAGCCGATGTCGTCGATCACGAAGCAATCGATCAGCGTGTTGATCGCCTCGGGCTCGAGCGATGATGGCTGCACGACGTGGCCGCGCTCTTTGAGCCAGCCCTCGAGCTGCGACGCGAGCTGCGGTTGCAGCGTGGCCTCGCCGGTGACGACCACGCCGATGTCGGCGTGCGCGGTCGACGCAGCCAGAGCGATGGCCAGAGCGAGCACGGCGCGCTTCATCGGTTGGTCTTGTCGATCACGGTCGGGTGGTTCTCGGAGATCGTCACGGCTTGCGTCTCGTCGATGCCGAGCTCGTTGTTCGACAGCTCGAGCTTGTGTGCCCCGACGGACAGCTTGATGGTCTGCGGTGTGTCGCCGTAGCGCTTGTGGTCGACCGTGATGGTCATGATCGGGAATGCCTTCACTACGAGCAAGCCGGTCTTTTGTGTCGCCGCCGGAGGGTGAACCCCGGCGTACAAAGATGCATCTTTTTTGGCATCCGGCGCCGTGTCCGACGGCACACCGGCGTCGATCATCGCGACGAGCGGGACGGTTGCGTCGGCCATGCCGGCATCGATCGACGTGGTGCCCATCGCTGAAGCAGCGTCGATCGTGGGCGCGATCGCGACGTTCGACCCCGCGGAGCCGGCGCCACCCGACTCGCCGTGCTTGCCGTGCGTCACCGCCATCACGATCGCGAACGCGATCGCGGCGCTCGCGATCAACGCGGCGACGAGGACGAGCGCACGGCTTTTCGGTGGCCGGCCGCTGACCGTCGACATCTGGAACTGCGGATCCATCGTGCCGGTCGCGGCCGCGCGTTGCGCGCCGACGCTCGCCATCGGCACCACCGGCGTTGCCGCGGGCGTGTACGGCTGGCTGCCGTCGGCGACGTTGCGCGCGATCGGCGGAATCGACTGCGGCGTGTGCATACCCGCGTGGCGCTTCGAGCTGCGCACGGGCGCGAGCTGCGGGTAGCGCTCGGCGAGGATCTGCACGAGCTGCTCGCGGCCGTTCCTCGGCGCGTCGGCGCACTCCATCAGATCGGCGTTCGCGTCCTCGGCGGTCGCGTAGCGCGCGGGCAGGTCGCGCTCGAGCAGCTTCATGCACACGTGCTCGAGATCGGCCGGCACGTCGGGGCGCTGCGAGCGCGGCCGCGGGATCTGGCCGAACAGCACGGCGGCGAGCGTCGCGCGCGTATCGTCGCCGGTGAACAGCCGGCGCCCGACGAGCATCTCCCACATCATGATGCCGACCGCGAACAGATCGCTGCGGCCATCGAGCGCTTCGCCGTTCGCCTGCTCCGGGCTCATGTACGCCGGCTTGCCCTTGATGAAGACCGATGCTGTCGCCTCGCTCGCAGCCTTGGCCTTGGCGATCCCGAAGTCGGAGACCTTGACCGCGCCTTCCCACGACAGCAGCACGTTGTGCGGCGACACGTCGCGGTGGACGATGCCGCGGATCGTGCCGCCGACCGGCAGATCGTGGGCGTGGCCCAAGCCGCGCAGCACCTCGCTGATCACGAAGACGACGACCGAGAATGGCAGCACGCCGCTCGACAGCAGCGTGTCGAGGTCGCGGCCCTCGACGAGCTCCATCACCAAGAACAGGCGATTTTCGCCGTCGCGATCGAAGTCGAGCACGCTGACGATGTTCGGGTGCTGGAGCTGCGCGCTGATCTGCGCCTCCGAAACGAACATCTGCGCGAACGACGGGTTGTCGGAGAACCCCGGCAACACGCGCTTGATCGCGACCTTGCGCTGAAAGCCCTCGGCGCCCTGCGTCGAGCCGAGGAACACCTCGGCCATTCCGCCACCGCCGAGCCGCTGATCCAGCCGATATTTCCCAGTGCTCCCGAGCATCGGGCGCACGCATCATATATCAGCGGCGCGCAAAACCGTGATCGCGTGTGATCCCGCGCGTGGCGAAGTACCGCCGGGCGGCCTCGGCATGGAGCGGGAACGCGAAATCGGCGTCGAGCCCACCCGCGCCGAAGATCACCCCGCGCTCTTGCGTCTCGCTGTTTGATGCAAACGGTGGCAGGTCCGCGATCGGATCGCTGACCGCGAAGATCAGGACACGGTTCGGCCGCGGCTCGGTCGAGGCGACCCACAGCACGCGCAAGCTCGCGGGATCGATCGCGACGTTCGCCTCTTCCGAAAGCTCGCGCGCACAGCCGACTTGCCACGACTCGTGGTCTTCGACGAAGCCGCCGACCAGCGCGAGCTTGCCGACGCCGGGCGGAATTCCGCGTCGGATCACGAGGAGGCCATCGCCAACCGGCACGAGCGCGACCGCGACCGGAATCGGGTTGGCCCAGATCTGCGCCGCGCAGCCGGGGCAGGTCCTCGGATACGCGAGCGGCTCGGGAAACTTCGTTCCGCAGAAGTTGCAGTAGGCGTCTTTGATCGGCGTCATTTTGGAATCAACGAGTCCTGACCGCGATTGCGCATCTCGCGGCGGTACACATCGAGCAGCTTGACGAACGCGTCGGCGAGCTCGGGATCGAACTGCGTGCCCGAGCAGCGCTCGATCTCGGAGACCGCGATTTCGTGCGACAGCGCGCGGCGATACGCGCGATCCGACGTCATCGCATCGTACGCATCGGCGATCGCGACGACGCGGCCGAGCAGCGGGATGTTCTGGCCGGAGAGCCCGCGCGGATAGCCACCGCCGTCGAACCACTCGTGATGGCACCAACAGCCATCGATGAGGCCGTGCAGGCACGGCACCGGCTCGAGGATGCGCTTGCCCTTTTCCGGGTGCTGGCGAAACACCGCGACTTCTTCGGGCGTGAGCTTGCCCGGCTTGTTGAGCATGTCGTAACGCACGCCGATCTTGCCGACGTCGTGCATCACGCCCGCTTGCACGATGCGGCGGACTTCGGCATCGGGCAGCGTGAGCCCGCGCGCCAAGATCTCCGAGTACACCGCGACGCGCTCGCTGTGGCCGCGCGTGTAGAGGTCGCTCTCTTCGAGCGCCTGCGCGAAGCCGGCGACGGTCTGCTGGAACATCTCCTCGAGCGACGCGTTCGCCTTGACCAAGCTCGCGTTGGTCGACGTGAGCTCGCCGTAGAGCCGCGAGTTGTCGATCGCGCTCGCCGCGCGCGACGCCAGCACCGCGAGCATCTTGCGGTGGCCCTCGTCGAGCTTCTTGCCCGGCGTGAACGAGAACACGTTGAGCACGCCGATCGTGATGGCGCTGACCTGCAGCGGCACCGCGACGAACGACGACAGCTCGGCCGGCGCCGCAGTCTCGGTGAAGAACCGCGACGCTTTGCCGCCGTGGGCCAGGATCGGCAGGTTCGCGGCAAATGCCGCGTTGAGCACGCCGAACGCAGGCGATGGCAGGCCGCCGCGCGCGCGGCCCTCACCGTCGCTGACCATGCGTACGCGCTCTTCGAACCGGCCGGTCGCCGGATCGAGCAAGTGCAGGGTCGCGACGTCGGCTTTGACCTCGTCGATCGCGGCGTGCAGGATCACGTCGAGGATCTTGTCGATGTCGGGCGACAGCGCGATCGCTTCGCTGACGCGATAGATCGTCAGCGCCTCGCGCAGCCGGATGTTTTCGGTCTGCAGCCGCTGGCGATACAGCGCGCGCTCGACCACGTGAATGACCTCCTCGACCTTGAACGGCTTGAGCAGGTAGTCGTAGGCGCCTTTCTTCATCGCCTCGATCGCGGTCTCGACGGTGCCGAACCCGGTCATCAGCACGGTCAGCACGCCGAGCCGCTCGGCCTCGACCTTCTCGAGCAGCTGCAGCCCGGAGAGCCGCGGCATCTTCAGATCCGTGATCAGCAGATCGTACGGATGCAGCCGGAGCTCGGTCAGCGCCTTCTCGCCATCCTCGACGGTGTGGACCGAGAAGCCCTCGAGCGTCAGAAACTCGGCGAGGATCTCGCGAATGACGCGCTCGTCATCGACGACGAGGATGCGTGCGGCGTCTTGTTCCGGTGCGGAGTCGGGTTCGGCGGCGACCACGCGAGCTCAGCCCCAGCCCGCGCAGAGCGTGCACGTGTCGCGTGCACGTGCGATCACCGGCGCACTCGCGGTGCCTCCAGTTCGCTCGGAACGTCGGTCCGTGCGACGAGACATCGTCGAGCGCTTCGCGTGTTCGTGAGTCACGATTGTTGAGAAGCACGTGCTCGTGGACGTGCGCACGGCGATCAGTTAGGTGCGTTCTTCGGCGCGAGCGGATCCCAGTACGTGCCCGGGTGGCCGTTCTCGGTGTCGGCCTGCGTCTGGATCTTGAGCCAGTTGTCGCGCTCGTTCTCGGCGGTCTTGTGCAGATCTTCGTACTTGCCCTTCGCGCCCGAGGTGCGGTGCTCGCGATCCTCCATCTGCTTGGGGAACGAGTCGTACGCGATGCCCTTCGGCGCG
>DATBAS010000252.1:0-35346 GCA_036271395.1 Kofleriaceae bacterium | reverse complement strand
GACCGCGCCGAGCAGCGCCGCGTGCGCTTCGGCTTTGCGCTCGGCGGCCTCGAGATCGGTGTACGCGCGCGCGAGCGTGAGTACCTGGCTGATCTGCGTGCCGACGCCTTGGGCAAACGCGCGCCAATCGGCCTCGTCGAGGTCGCGGTCGCGCGACACCATCATCAGCGCGCCGAGCGGGCCGGCCGGGTTCGACAGCGGCACGATCAGGATCGCGCGCGCACCGGAATCGGCGAGCAGCGCCGCCGAATCTGCGAGCTCCGCCGTCGGCACGTACAGCGACTGGCCGGAGCGGATCACGTTGCGCAGCATGTTCTCGCGACCGAAGAACGTCGTGACCGGCTGCCGCGTCGGAACCTCGGAGCCGAGCGTGCGCACCCGCAGCGGATCGGTCGCGAGCGAGCCCGACAACAGGTACAGCGCGCCGAACGACACGCCGCCGGCGTCGAAGCAACTCGCGATCGCTTCGTCGAGCGCGTTGTTGACGTCGCGGTTGCGCAGCACCGCCTCGGCGATGCCGGTGAGGACCGTGAGCTCCGAGGCGAGCGAGCTGCAGCGCTTGGCGAGGCCGCTGTTGAGCTGGACCTGGCGCTCGAGCTGGCGAAACACGCGCGCGTTGCGCTCGCGCTCGAGCTCGGGCAGCGAGTCGCCGGGCGACGGCTCGGTCGGCTCGGGGTTGTGTTGTAGCGTCTCGCGCAGGACGTGGACGAGCGCTGCGAGGTCCGGCGTTCGCACGACCAGGTCGCTCGCACCGGCACGCCGCGCGAGCGTGCGATCGGAGGTCTCGACGTAACTCGACGTCACGAGCACGAGCGGAATCGTGCGCAGGTCGGCGTCTTGCCGCATCGCCATCGCGAGCGCGAAGCCATCGAGCTCGGGCATCATGACGTCGGAGATCACCGCATCGGGCTTCTTGCGGCGAATCGCTTCGAGCGCCCGCGCGCCGTCGCCGACGGCTTCGACCTCGAAGCCGAGCCGGCCCAGCCGGAACGCGGCGAGCTTGAGCTGGATCGGATCGTCGTCGGCGACGATCAGGCGGCGGCCGCGGCCGAACTTGTCTCCGGACGACACTGCCGTCGGCAGGTGTGCCTCGACGAGCGGCACGAGCCGCGACGGCGCGATCGGCTTGGGAATGATGTCGTCGAAGCCGACCGTGGAGACGCGTGCCTCGTCGAGCTTGGACACGAAGCCCGAGAACGCGAGGATCGACACGTCGCTGTTGGCGATGTCACGCAGCTTGCCGACGAGCTGGAAGCCATCGGCGTCCGGCAACATCAGGTCCTGCAGCACGACGCGCGGTTGCTCGCTCCGCATGAGCGCCAACGCGGTCTTGCCATCGGGCGCTTCGAGGACCTGGTGGCCGTGGCGAACGAGCGCGTTGCGAACCATCCGACGCGTCGCCGAGTTGTCGTCGACGACCATGATCTTGTGCGGCGTCACGATGGGGGGCCGCCGTCGCGCACGTGGCGAGCGATCACGTCGCGCAGCGTGCGCGCGTCGATCGGCTTGGTCATGTAGTCATCGCAGCCGGCGGCGAGCGCCTTTTCGCGATCGCCTTTCATCGCGTACGCGGTCAGCGCGATCACGGCGATGTCGCGCGTGTGTGGCTCGGTCTTGAGGCGGCGGGTGAGCTCGAGACCGTCGATTCCCGGCAGCTGGATGTCCATCAAGATCGCATCGGGCACGCACGACCGAACCTCGGCGAGCGCGGTATCCGCGTCGACCGCGGTCACGACGTGATAACCGAACGACTTGACGAGAAACGTCACGAGCTTGAGGTTCGTCGCGTTGTCGTCGACGATCAGGATCCGGCTCATGCGCCGCTCCTCGGCTCGGGTCGGACGCCTGCGCGCTCCAATGCGATCAACAGTGCGTCGCGATCGAGCGGCTTCTGCAGCACGCCGCTCACGCTAAAGCCCGCGGTGCTCTTCATGTCGGGAACGATCGTCACGACGATCACCGGCGTGTCGCGCAACCAACCGCCGACCCGCAGTGACTCGAGCACGTCGAACCCGCTCATGTCGGGCAATAACAGATCGAGCGTGACTGCATCGAACACGCGCTCCTTGCAACGCGCGATCGCATCGGCGCCGGTGCGCGCGACCTCGAAGCCGTAGCCGACCTGCGCGAGCGTGCTCGCGACCGCGTCACGATCCCGCTCGTCATCTTCGACGATCAGGATCGTGCGCTCGCCGTTGCGCGCCGTTTGTGCGCGACGAACGACGCGTGCGCCGCCGGCCGCGACCCGCGGCAAGATCGCGTGAAACGTGCTGCCGGCGCCGAGCGTCGACTTCACGCCGACCGTGCCTCCCTGCGCTTCGACCAGCCGGCGCGACAACGCGAGGCCGAGCCCGGTGCCTTGGTGACGCTTCGCCGTGCCGGCCTCGAGCTGTTGGAACTCGATGAACAGTCGGCCGAGATCGGCCGGTGCGATGCCCACGCCGGTGTCCTCGACCTCGAGTAACAACTGATCGGTACCGCGCGGCGTAATCCGGATCGACACGCGGCCGGCTTCGGGCGTGAACTTGAGTGCGTTCGACAAGAAGTTATACGCGACCTGCTTGAACCGGCTCGGATCGAGGACGATGCCGGTGAGCGACGGATCGACCTCGGTCTCGACCGTGATGCGCTTCGTCGCCGCCGTCGTGCGCGTGATCGCGACGATCTCGCCGACGAGCTTTGCGAGCTCGACGGGTTCCGGCCGAAAATCTAGTTTGCCGGCTTCGACTTTTGCGAGATCGAGCACGTCGTTGATCAGCTGTAGTAGATGGCGACCGCTCGAAAGGATGTCTCCGAGGAACTCGTCATGTTCGGATGAGTCGGCCGAGACCGCTCCACTGTGTAGGAGCTCCGAGAACCCGATGATCGCGTTGAGCGGCGTGCGCAGCTCGTGGGACATGTTGGCGAGGAACTCACTCTTCAGCCGATTTGCCTCGACAATCCGGCGGTTCTGCAGTTCGAGCTCGATCGTGCGCTGGCGCACTTGCTCGAGCTTGCGGCGCTCGCGCAGATCGACGATCGCGCAGCGGATGAGCCTTCCGTCGTGGCCCGCGAGGCGAACGACGTGCAGCTCGGCCGGAATTTGTTCGCCGGTCGAGTCGACGAGCAACCATTCGAACGGCGCGACGTCGACGCCGCCGGCAAGCCGATCGCCGAGCTCGCGCGCGACGACGGCCGAGTCGCGCCCGTCGGCCTGCCGCGGCGCCGACATCTTGGTCAGCGTGAGCGAGCGTAGCTCCGCCGGCGTCACGCGGAACAGCCGCTGCGCCGCGCGATTCGCGTCGAGCACGTGGCGCGCGGCGAGGTCGTAGGTGACGAGCGCTTCCGGCGCGAGCTCGAACGCCGATCGATACCGCTCTTCACTCGTGCGCAGATCGCGCTCGGCGTCGAGCCGGGCGCGGCGCTCGGTGGACTCGCGCAACGCGCGTTCGATCGCGGGCACGAAGCGCATCGGCCGATCCTTCGACAAGAAGTCGAGCGCGCCGGCGCGCAGCGCGGCAACGGCCTCGTCCTCGTTCGGCGTTCCCGAGATCACGATGCACGACAGCTCGTGTTTGCGGCCGAGCTCGACCGCCTGCAGGCCGCCGAATCCCGGAATCATCCAGTCCGTAATCATTAAATCCCACGACTCGCGGAATGCATCTACGAGCTCGTTCGCGCTCGCGACTCGGCGCGACTCGACCGCATAGCCACCTCGCCGTACCTCGCGCAGCAGGATTCGATAATCGTCGTCGGAATCTTCTACGACGAGTAAATGGAGTGATTTGCCTTGCTCTCCCAACGTGCCCCGTCACCACGATATCACGACGATTAATCGAGATTTAGTAACTGCTCATTGAGTTGACCCACTCGTACCTGAGAGTGCCAATCATGTTGAGCGCGTCAGTAGTTCTACGGACAACACGGACGTATGGGCGCGGGTAAGAATGGCTCGCACGCGATCGCGACGGCGCGCCGTGCCCGTCTGTTCCCGCGACACACGCGCGTGTGGTGTCGCGCTTCAAGTCGCCTGTGTGATCGTAGCAGGCAGCGAGATTCGAGCGCAGCAGTGCGACGTCGACCGCGCCATCGATCAGATCGATCTATGCTCGCGAGCGAATGGTGAGCACGTGGCTCCAACGGTGCACCTTCGCGTACACGCTTTTCGCGATCGCGAGCGCGTGTCGGCCGGCGCTGCCGCCGGTGCCGAGCCAAGGCGGGCCCGCATGGACCGAGCTGTCGAGCGCGCACTTCACCTTGTGGACCGATGCCTCGCCGGATCGCGGCCGCGAGCTGATCGCGCAGTGCGAGCACCTGCACCAGATCGTGTTCGGCGTCGGGTTCCCGTGGCTGCCCGACGCCGGCAAGAACATCGTGGTCGCGCTACGCGATCGCTTCGAGGTCGGCGAGTTCGTGCCGTCGCTGTTCATCGCATATGGGATGCCATCGAGCGTCGCGCTCGAGCCGATGATCGTGATCGACGCGCAGACCGACAACAGCGATGGTCACGTGATCGCGCACGAGCTCACGCACGTGATCTCGTACGGCGCGATCAAGCAGCAGCCGGTATGGTTCGCCGAGGGCATCGCGCAGTTCTTCGAGACCTCGAGCCTCGACGCGAAGAGCGTCAACGTCGACGTCGGCGAGCCGTTGCCGAAGCTCGTCCACGAGATCCATCGCCTGATCCTGTTGCCGGGCGACCAGCTATTCGGGTGCACGCGCACGGCGCACCCGGATTGCCGCGACGAGCGGTTCTACATGACCTCGGCGCTCCTGTTCACCTACTTGATGAACGAGCGGCCGCGGCAACTCGTCCAGCTCGAGACCGCGCTCGCCGCCGACGATCGCGACGCGTGGGCACACACGATGCCGGATCTACCGCCCGCGCAGGTCGATTCGGTGTTGCGCGCGTGGCTCGTCAACGGCCGCCATCAGATCTGGCACTTTCACGTGGCACTGCAGCAGGCGACGGTCGGTCAACGTACGCTCGCCGACGCCGACGTCTACGCTGCACGCGCGCTCCTGCGCACCGCGTTCCACCGCGACCAAGTTGCGGCCGACGACGCCCGCGCGCTCGCGGCCGATCCGACGAACATCGTCGCGCGGCTGATCGACGACTATCTGACCAAGCACGTACCCACCGCCGAGGCGCACGCGACCGCCGCCGCGCATCCCGAAGACTGGCGCGCGTGGTACCTCGTGCTGCGCGCCGGTGCGAACGGCGCCGAAGCCAGCGCGGTGCGCGCGAAGATCTGTGCGTTGACCGCCGGCGACGCGACCGCGATCGTGCCGAAAGGGCTGTGCCCGCCGGCTACGCCTGCACAGCCTCGTTGACGAGCTCGGCGACCTCGGCTTCGCGCGAGTCATCGAGCTCGAGCGCCGCTTGGAGCTCGCCCAGGAACTGGCTCTCGGCCGGCTGGATCGCGAGATCGGCGATCGTGAGCAGATTCGCGGATGCGTACGCGAGCTCTTTCGCGCCCGGCGTCGACAGCGCGTGCGCGTACGCGAGCATGCGCTGCGCGCGATCGTCGGGCCCGCGATGCTTGAGTGCCTCGCGCAGCTCGATCGCTTTGACGTCGAGCCCGCCGAGCGCGCAGATCACGCCCGCGACCACGTCGTACGACTCGAGCTCGTCATCGTCTTCGGTCGAGTCGGCATCGACCGCGAGCCGCGCGACGCCGACGATCGTCGCGGCGTCCTCGGGCGACAGCGTGTCGCCGACGAGCGCGTGCACGAGCGTGTGAAACTTAGCGGCTGCGAGCTTCATGGCTGCACTGTATTACGGGTGCTTCGACGCGCGCAGCTCGGCGACGATGCGATCGGCGTGATAAATCTTCGCGAGCGCCTCGACCAGCGCAGCACTGGTCACCCCGACCGCGCGATTCGTCGCCTCGTCGTACCAGAAGTCGCCGGCCAAGCTCTCGATGTTGCCGTCGAAGATGAGCCCGACGATGTCGAGGTTCTTGTCGAAGATCGGCGAGCCCGAGTTACCGCCGATGATGTCGTTGGTGGTCGCGAAGTCGAGGGTCGTGCGCGGATCGACCGCGCGCTGCGCCGACAACCACGTCGGCGGCAGATCGAACGGCGGTGCACCGGTCGCGCGCTGGAACGCGCCGCCGAAATTCGTGAACGGCGTGACCTTCGTGCCGTGCGCGCTCGAGGTGTAGCCCTTCACGCTGCCGTACGACAGCCGCAGCGTGAACGTCGCATCGGGATAGCTCGAGCGGCCATACGCGGCGAACTTCGCCTTCGCGATCTTCTCGCCGGCCGAGCGCTCGACGCCGCGCACCTCGTCGTCCCAGACTTTGCGCACCTTGCGCGCCGCCGGATCGACGAGCCTCGCGAACTGGATCATCGGATCCCTGGACGCAACGACCGCCGCCTTGCCGCCCTTCCACAACCGCATGCGCTCGTTCGGATCGCCGAGCTTGCTGCCATCGACGAGGCGAGTCGCGGCTTCGTCGGGCGATGCCTTGCCGAGCAACTGGCGCACGAGCGGATCGTCGGCGCCGAGCTCTTCGCGCAGCTTGCCGAGCCAATACGCGAGCGCGAGCTTGTCGCGATCGGGATAGACCGGCGCGACCGACGCGAGCTTCTGCACGAGATCGGGCAGCGCCGAGTCGCGGTACTCGTCGAGCCGCTTGCCGTCGGGCAGCGCGCGCTCGTCGCCGCCGCGCACGAGCTCGACCGCGTGGTCGAGCAGGTCGCCTTTGATCATGCGTTCGAGCACGTAGTAGCGGTGATAGAACGGCTTGAACTTCGCGAGCGCCTTCTCGATCGAGGTGTACGCATCGCCGATCTGCGCGAGCTTCGTGCGAGTTTCGGCCTCGGCGTCGGCGAGCTTCTTCATCATGGAATCGTCGCCCAGTGCGGCCTGGCGGCCCTTCCATGCCTTGAGCGAATTCTCGTTGTAGAACTGCCACTCGGTCGCGGTGCGGCGCTGCTCGTCGCCGCGCTGCATGAAGCCCGCGAGCCGGCCACGCCATTCCGCGCGCGTCGCGATGATGATCGGCGCGACGACATCGCGGTCGAACACGCGCTCCGCCATCGTGATCTCGCGCTCGGTTTGCGCCGGATCGCCGGCGGTGAACGTGAGCTCGTTATCGACCGGCCCGCTCGGCGACCAGCCGAAATGCTCGGGCGTCTTTGCCGGCTGGTTGTTCTCGTAGGCGCGGACGAAGCTGACGTCGAGGTCGTAGCGCGGGAACTCGAAGTTGTCGGGATCGCCGCCGAAGAACGCGATCGCCAGCTCGGGCGCGAACACGACGCGCACGTCGGTGTAGCGCTTGTAGCGGTACAGCATGAACTGGCCGCCGTGATAGAGGTCGACGAGCTCGCAGCGAACGTCGGGCGCGGTCTCGCACGGTTTCTCGATCGCCGACGAGACTTCGCGCAGCGCAGCGGTATAGCCCGCGCCGGTCTTGCCCGCGGTCGCCTGCAGCACCTTGGCGGTGACGTCGGTCGTGTCGTCGAGCCGCTGGACCTCGAGGTCCGGGCACTTTTGCTCGTCGGTTTGCGCCTTCGCGAGGAACCCGTTCTTGACGTAGTCGTGCTCCGCGTTCGAGAGCCCCGCGACGCAGTCGTGCGCGCAGTGGTGGTTCGTCATCACGAGGCCCGAGTCCGACACGAAGCTCGCCGAGCAAATTCCGGCGAGCCGCGCCGACGACAGCTGCGCGTGATGCAGCCATGCCGCGTCGGGCGAGAAGTGATACGCGGCGGCGACCTTCGCCGACGGAAAGTCGTGGACGGTCCACATGCCTTCGTCGGCGCGCGCGACCGAAACCACGCAGACAAACGCGACGAGCATCGCTAGGTGCCGCATGCGCGGGTGATATCACGCGAGCGCGGCGAGGATCTGTGCCGGCGAGGCGTTGTCGCCGGGGCGAGCCGATGCGTGACGCCAGCGCACGGTGCCGCTCGGATCGACGACGACCACGCCGCCTTGTTGCCATTGATCGCCCTGCGTGCGGCCCTGGCGTTGGCCGCGCCACAGCGCTTTCGCCGCTTGGCCCAACGACCGCGGATCCAAGGTCGAGCCGACACTGCGTACCAATTGAGCCGCTTGGTACGCCCGCAGCGACGGATCGGTGTAGATCGGCCCCGGCCAGCCGGTCTCGTCGCGGAACCCGGCGATGAAGCTCGGCGAACCGTTGCCGATGATCACCACGTCGACGCCGCGCGCCGCGAGCTGATCCCGCGCGCGCACGAGCTCGGCGAGATGTGCACGGCAGTGAATGCAGCCGAAGTGCCGCACGAAGGCGAGCACGACCGTTCGCTCGCGCCATAGCGAGCCGAGCTCGATCGCCGCGCCGCGCTCGTCGAGGATCTCGGTCGACGCGAGGCTCACGCGTGCCTTGCCGCGAGCACGGCCGCCGCGGCCTCCTCGGCGCTGTCGACGATCTGCAGCAGCTGCAGATCGGCCTCGGCGATGTTGCCGTGGTCGAGCACGGTACCGCGCAGCCAGTCGACGAGCCCGCTCCAATACTTCGCGCCGTAGAGCACGACCGGAAAGTGCGAGATCTTGCCGGTCTGGATCAGCTCGATCGCCTCGAGCAGCTCGTCGAGGGTGCCGTAGCCGCCGGGGAAGATGACGAACGCCGACGAGTACTTGATGAACATCGTCTTGCGCACGAAGAAGTAGCGAAAGTTCACGAGCGTATCGACGTACGGATTCGGCTTCTGCTCGAACGGCAGCTCGATGTTGCAGCCGATCGAGCGGCCCTTGCCGTCGCGCGCGCCGCGGTTGGCCGCTTCCATGATGCCCGGGCCGCCGCCGGTGATGATCGAATAGCCCGACTCGGCGAGCAGCTTGGACGTTTGCCGGGCGCCCTTGTAGTACGGATCGGTCTCGGGCGTGCGCGCCGAGCCGAAGATCGCGACGGCGCGATCGAGATCGGCGAGCGCGTCGATGCCCTCGACGAACTCGCTGAAGATGCGCAGCACGCGCCACGAGTCGCTGCGCCGGAACTCGCCCGGCGTCGAAGAATCGAGCAGCTTTTGATCCTCGGTGACCGCCGGGTCGCGGATCGCGTCGTCGACCTTGATCACCGCGCCGACGCTGCGTTCGCTTGCCGGGCGAGGTGCCCCGCTCGTACCCTGCTCGGCTCGGTCGCGCGCGCCGGTCAGCGCCGCCAGCTGCAGGCGGCTGAGCTCGCTGCGATCGAGTCCCGCGGCCGGGTTGACGCGAGCGCGGGGCCCGGTGGATCGTTTGCGGGAATGACGACTCATGGAATCGACATGGTGCAGGTCGCGCGGCATGTCGTGCAAGCCAACGGGTTCGAGACGGACTTCCCGCCCGGCCTGGTCGAGTCGATCCCCGCCGAGCCCGCGCAAGAGGCCGCACGCGATCTGCGCGCGCTGCAGTGGTCGTCGATCGACAACGAAGACTCGCGCGATCTCGATCAGATCGAGGTCGCGGTTCGCCTCGCCGGCGGCGCGATCCGCGTGCTCGTCGGCATCGCCGACGTCGACGCGCTCGTGCCCAAGGGCTCGGCCGTCGATCGATTCGCCGCGATGAACACGGCGTCGCTCTACACCGGCGTGCACACGTTTCCGATGTTACCGCTCGAGCTGTCGACCGACCGCACGTCGCTGCTCGAAGACGACAAAGATCGCCTCGCGGTGATCACCGAGCTCGTCGTCAAAGCCGATGGCTCGCTCGACGATTCGCAGACCCAGATCTACGTCGCGCTCGTGCACAACCACGCGAAGCTCGTCTACGAGCAGGTCGGCGCGTGGCTCGAAGGCCACGGCGACGCGCCGCACGGCGGCCAAGCGATCGCGGATCAATTGAAGTTGCAAGACGACGCCGCTCAGCGCCTGCGCAAGCTCCGCCACGAGCACGGCGCGCTCGAGCTCGAGACGATCGAGGCCTCGCCGGTGATGAAAGACGACGACGTCGTCGATCTCACCGTCCAGCACAAGAACCGCGCGCGCGAGCTGATCGAAGACCTGATGATCGCCGCGAACGGCGCGACCGCGCGCTGGCTCGAGGAAAAGGGCCGGTCGTCGATCCGCCGCGTCGTCACCAAGCCGAAACGCTGGGATCGCATCGTCGAGCTCGCCGGTTCGCACGGCTACAAGCTGCCCGCCGAGCCCGACGCGAAGGCGCTATCGGACTTCTTGATCAAGCGCCGCGCCGCCGATCCCGACACGTTCGCCGATGTCTCGCTCTCGGTCGTCAAGCTGCTCGGGCCCGGCCAGTACTGGCTGCAGAAAGCCGGCGATCCCGAGGTCGGTCACTTCGGTCTCGCGGTCGAAGACTACGCGCACTCGACCGCGCCGAATCGCCGCTATCCCGATCTGATCACGCAGCGCCTGCTCAAGGCGGCCACGCTCGGCGCGCCGCCGCCGTACACCGACGACGAGCTTGTCGACATCGCGAACCACTGCACCGAGCGCGAGAACGGGATCCGCAAGGTCGAGCGCACGATGCGCAAGGTCGCCGCCGCCGAGCTGTTGCACTCGCGCATCGGCCAAGACTTCGACGCGATCGTCACCGGCGCGACCGACAAGGGCGTGTTCGCGCGCTTGCTGGCTCCGCCTGCCGAAGGCCGCATCGTCCGCGGCGAGCGCGGGCTCGACGTCGGCGATCACGTCCGCGTCAAGCTCGTCGAAACCGTCCCTGCAAAGGGCTTCATCGATCTGGTGCGCATATGAACGACATCGCAACCGCTCCAACCGCTACCCCGCCACCGAGGCACGTCGCGCGCCCGATGCGGGAAGAATTCGGCCGCAGCCTGCGCGACATCGTCCGCCGCGTCGACCACGACAAATGGGTCGAGCACGACCGCGACGTGCTCGGCCGGCTCAAATCGAACGAGCAAGGCCGCATCGACGAGGTGCTGCCGTTTCGACACGGCCGCATGGCGAATTCGCCGTTCGCGTTCTTGCGCGGCGGTGCCGCGATCATGGCGCCCGATCTGATGGCGCTGCCGCACACCGGCTACTGCGTGCAGATCTGCGGCGACGCGCACGTGCGCAACCTCGGCGCGTACTCGGGGCCCGACGGCAAGATCGTGTTCGACGTCAACGATTTCGACGAGACCACGCGCGCGCCGTGGGAATGGGACATGAAGCGGCTCGCGATCAGCTTCGTGCTGGTGGCGCGCGAAGGCGGCATGTCCGATTCGATCGCGCGCGATGCCGTGATCGAGCTCGTGCACTCGTGGCGCGAATCGCTCCACGAGCTCGCCGATCTGCCCGCCTACGAGCTGCCGCGGTACACCGTGCATCGCTTCGCGAGCGACGGCGCGGTCGGCCGCACACTCGCGAAGGCCGAGCGCTTGTCGCCGACGCAGGCACGCGACGAGCTCGCCGCGCCGGGCCCGGATGGCAAGCCGCGCTTTGTCGCCGCGCCGCCGAAGATCCGCCGCGTGCCCGAAGCCGAAGCGCAAGCCGTACTCGACTCGCTCGTGCCGTATCGCGACACCGTCGGCCCGAGCCGCCAGCAAGTGCTCGATTGCTACGCGGCGTACGACGTCGCGTTCAAGGTCGCCGGCACCGGCAGCATCGGCGGCCGCAACTACGTCGTGATGTGCGCGGGCAACGGGCCGAGCGATTCGCTCGTGCTGCAGGTCAAGCAAGCGCTGCCGTCGAGCTTCGAAGTGCTCGGCTGGAACGGCGGCTCGCCGTCGCACGGCGGGCGCCGCGTCGCCGAAGGTCAGCACCGCATGCAGACGTCGGTCGATCCGTTCGTCGGCTGGACGACGATCGACAACCGGCCGTTCTACGTGCGCCAGCTCGCCGACCACAAGGCGTCGATCGATCCGGGCGATCTCAAGCGCAGCTCGCTGCTCGAGTACGCGCGCGTGTGCGGCGAGACGTTCGCGAAGGTCCACGCTCGCACCGCCGACGCCGCGGTGCTCTACGGCTACGCGGGACAAGCCGAAAAGCTCGACCGCGCGTTCGCCAAGCTCGCGCTACTCGGCGCCGACCAGGTCACGCGCGATTGGGAGATCCTCGTCGCGGCGATCGCAAAAGGCGAGCTGCACGCCGAAGATATGGACTGATCGCTTAGTACCAGTGGTGCGATTTCCAGAACGCTTCGGCGCGATTCGCGTTGCCGTAGCGATCCTTCACGTAACCGCGGAACGCCTGGAGCTGTAGCGTCGGATCGGTCGTGTTCGCGTTCGCGCCGAGGTAGTGGCGGCGGTTCGCGATCAGGAGCTGGCCGAGACCGAACGCCGTCGACGTCGGGTTCTTCGCGGTCGTGCTGCCGCCCGATTCGTGCTGGATGATGTAGCGCTCGCCGGACGAGAGCTGGCTCATGTTGATGTGAACGCCGCCGCTGGCGATTTCGAGTTGCTCGTCGGAAATGGTCTGGATGTCGGACATGGCTTCTACTCCTGCGTGAAGGCTGTGTGCTCGAGCCTTATTGCAGCGACGAAGCCAAATCGATCGGTGATCTCGTCGCGACGTCGATCGCAATCTCGTCGCGTGCTTGCGGTCGATATGAGTCCCGCCGGCGACGGCTGACGCGATTTCCAAGGAAACTCGAGCGGCCGGCAAGCCGAAGCCGGGCCTCGCGATCATGCTCGATCAACGCGTCGCGTGATTGCCGCGAGCTAGCAGCGTTACTCGCCGGCGCCGTATTCGACCTTGTCGCCGGGTTGACCACCACCGTCGATGACATCGTTGCCACCGGCGCCCAAGATCGTGTCGTTGCCGCCGAGTCCCCAGATGTGATCGCCGCCGGCGCGGCCCCAGATCGTGTTCGCGAGATCGTTGCCCCACAGATAATCCGGCCCGCTGCTGGCTTCGAGCACTTCGAGATCGGGATGCATCGTCGTCCACGCGCTCTGCATGTTGCCGCACAGATCCATGTTCGCCGCCTTGCCGAACCACTCGGTCTTGAGCGACGACGGGCCCGCGAGCTGCGCGTGGATCGAGTGCTTGCCGCTGCGCGCGAAGCCCGCGATGTCGAAGCCATCGCCGCCGATGTACGTGTGGCCGCCGCAGACGTAGTCGACGACGAGCTGATCGTTGCCGGATCCACCATCGAAGATGTCGGCGCCGTCGTGATAATCCTCGACGCGCGGGCGATCATCGTTGTCCCACGCCGACGTGTGATGGCTCTCGCCGATCAGCGCGTCGTCGCCGCCCATGCCTTCGAGGTGATCGCTGCCGTCGGTGCCGGTGAAGAAGATGTCTTGCTCGTCGCCGCCGACGAGATGATCGTTGCCGGGCCCGCCGCTCGCGTGCAGCTCGAAGTCGCGCGGGAACGTGCCGTCGACCGTGAACGTGTCGTCGCCCGCGTCGAGCCACGCGAGCAGGTAATGGAACGGGTTGCCGCGGTGCGGCTGCGATTCGTACCAACTGCCGACGTCGCACTTCACGCTGTTCGCGTTGAGGTTCACGCACGGCGCGACTCCGGTGAGCGCCGCGTCGGCATCGATCGTGACCACGAGATCGTTGCCGTGGACTTGATAGTGATCGTCGCCGGTCGAGCCGAGCACGACGACGCCGACGTCGATCAACTGGCCGGCGCGGTTCTTGACCGAGTCGATGTAGACGGTGCTCGTCGGTGTCGGCGTGCCGGTCTTCACGCCGCCGATGACGTCTTCGCCGAGGCCGCTCTGCACGTCGCGGCCATTCGGATCGATCGAGTCGCTAAACGGGCTACCGACGACCATGTCGATGTCGCGCAGCTCTTCATCGCCGCCGTCGCCGTCGGCGCAGTACTTGCCGTTGCACGGGCTGTCGGGGTTCGTGATCTTCGTGACGCGGACGCCGTCGATCGGGCTCTCGGTCACGTCGTCGGCTTCGAACTCGGGTTGACCCGGCGGCAACGCGGTCGCGAAGCTCGCGATGTCGTAGCCCGGGCCGCCGATGAACGTGTCGTTGCCGGTGTCGCCGCGCATGAAGTTCTCGCCGGCGCCGCCGTCCATCTCGTCGGTGCCGTGGCCGCCGATGATGATGTCGTCGCCATCCTCGCCGAAGATGTGATCGTCGAGAATGTCGCCGAAGAGCAGATCGTCGCCGGGCCCGCCGTAGATCCAGTCGCTCGCGCCGCGACCGTGCACGATGTCGTCGCCGTCGCCGGCGTAGATGCGATCCTTGCCGTCGCCGCCGTCGATGTAATCGTCGCCGCCGAGCCCGCAGATCAGATCGTCGCCGTCGAGCCCGTAGATCTCGTCGTCGCCGTCGGTGCCGATGATGACGTCGGGACCGTTGCTGCCGACGAACCGATGCGGGTTGTCCTTGTCGGCTTGGACCGTCGCGCGCTTGAGGATCGCCGGGTCCTTGCACGGATCTTGGCCGGCGGCGTAGTCGTCGACCGCCAGCTGCATCACGTCGACCTCGCCGACGTCGCACGCAGCAAGGCCACCGAGCACCACGAGGACGAACAGGTTGCGCATGCGAACGCACGGATTGCACCGAGCGTGCCCGCAACCAAGTACGCGAAGAAGCTGATCGCGAGCGCGCGAAGCCGTGGTCCGGCGTACCCGTGTAACTGCAACCTGTCGTCAGCGGACGCGTTGCAGGTGCGCGGCAAACGCCGCGAGCAGCTGCTCGGGATCATCGAGCGCGCGTTCGGCGTCGCTGCGTGCATCGCCTTGCTGGATCGCGTAGGTGACGCGCGTTCCGTCGCCTTCGGGCTCGAATCGTACCGAGCCGGCGACGGCGTCGCGCTTGCCGAGCTTCGGTGTCCACTGCACCTCGAGCCGGTCGTGGTCGTAGCGATAGACGAGCGTGTACGCGAGCGAGCTCGAGAACTCGAAGTGGATCTCCGACGGCAGGCCATGCTCCTTCGCGATCACCTGCGCGCGCCGCAACCCGGGCACCCACGACGTCAACAGCGCGGCATCGATGAACGTTCGCCAGCACGTTTCCGCGTCGCGTGCGACGAGCGCGGTAGAGGTCTGCATGGCCGCGGACGATACCACCCGACGGTTACGATCGGGGTAGCGCGCAATTTCGGCGGTCGGATAGCGCACGGGTGTTCTCGTCGAAGACGGCACACGTGCGCGCGCGCGATGTGCGCGTGGCTCCGCGAACGCTCACCTAGAATTGTCGGCGACAGTCCGTACATTCGATCGTGTGAAGCTTCGCGCCGTCGTGCTCGCTCTAGTCATCGGCTGCGGCGGGGGATCGTCGACCCCCAACGAGCTGTCTGCTGATTCCGGCGTCTCGCTGACATCGCCCGATGCCGGCAGCGATGCCGGTCCGGCGTGCGGCAACGGCGTGCTCGATCCGGGCGAGCAATGCGACGACGGCAACACCACGAGCGGCGACGGCTGCTCGTCGACGTGCCAGCTCGAAACCGGCTACGCCTGCGGCGATCCGGATACCGCGTGCGTGCCGACGCACGTGTGCGGCAACGGCATCCTCGAGGACAACGAGCAGTGCGACGATCACAACGCGACGAGCGGCGATGGTTGCTCGTCGGGCTGCCAGCTCGAAGCCGGCTGGACATGCCCGGTGCCCGGCATTCGCTGCACGGCGGCGAAGTGCGGCGACGGCATCGTCGCCGGCTACGAGCAGTGCGACGACGGCAACGGCTCCGACGGCGACGGTTGCTCGAGCACGTGCCAGATCGAACAAGGCTGGATGTGCCCGCCGATGACGTCGTGCTCGAAGACGACGTGCGGCGATGGCAGCGCGCAGGGCACCGAAGAGTGCGACGACGGCAACGACAACCTCGGCGACGGCTGCGATCCGCTGTGCCAGCGCGAGCCGGTGTGCACGAACGGCACGTGCGAAGCCGTGTGCGGCGACGGCGTGCTGCAAGCCGGCGAGCAATGCGACGACGGCAACCTCGATAACTACGACGGCTGCTCGAGCACGTGCATGACAGAAACCGGCTACACGTGCGCCGCGGTCACCGACACGTTGCCGCAGACGATGCCGGTAACGATCGTCTATCGCGACTTCATCGGCAACGACCAACCCGGCGGCTTCGTCGACTTCGAGAACAAGAACGGCGACGAGCGCGGCCTGCTCGGCTCGGCGTTCGTCGCGACGCTCGACGCCGACGGCAAGCCGGCGCTCACGAAGGCAAACCCGAGCACCGTCAGCAGCGCGGCGACGTACGCCGAGTGGTATCGCGACGAGCCCGGCACGAACCTGACGTATCCGATGACGCTCGACCTCGCGCAGCAAGGCAGCGGCAGCGACTCGTACCAGTTCTACAGCACCGCGTTCTTCCCGCTCGACGCGACCGGCTGGCCCGCGCAAGGCAAAGAGCCGCTGCGCGACGGCGGTCACAACTTCAGCTTCACATCGGAGCTGCGCTACTGGTTCACCTGGAGCGGCGGCGAGAAGCTGACGTTCACCGGCGACGACGATGTCTGGGTGTTCATCAACGGCATCTTGGCCGTCGACCTCGGCGGCGTGCACAGCGCAGAGACCGGCACGATCACGCTCGATGCGACGACCGGCGGCAAGCTCGGCATGACGGCGGGCGGCACCTACGAAGTTGCGGTGTTCCAAGCGGAGCGCCACACGACGCAGTCGAACTATCAGCTCACGTTGATCGGGTTCAACGCCCCGCACAGCGTGTGCACGTCGACGTGCGGCGACGGCATCACGGCGTCGAACGAGGTCTGCGACGATGGCGCCAACAACGGCGGCTACGATTCGTGCACCGCCGACTGCATGGGCTTCGGCCCGCGCTGCGGCGATGACATCGTCCAGGCACAGTACGGCGAGCAGTGCGACGACGGCACCAACACCGGCGGCTACAACCACTGCAATCCGAACTGCACGCTCGGCCCGCGCTGCGGCGACGGCATCGTCCAGGCGAACGACGGCGAGCAGTGCGACAACGGCTCGGCGAACGGCTCGAGCACCTGCGACGCGAGCTGTCACGTCATCATCCAGTGATCGAATTGCGCACCGGCCGACGCAAGCGCTGAGGACTTCGAACGAAACCGGTGGGGGCGCCCCCACCTTTGTAACGTCGCTGTCGTCGGAATTAGCCGAGTTACGCCGCGAAACGCGCGGCACGTTCGTCGCAGTCGCGCGAGCTATGGCAGTACTCGCGCTCCCCCGGCGCGAACCGGTTGCGTCGGCGATTTACTTAGACGCCGATCCGAATGGCCTCGCGATCGCGAACGGCGTGCTCTACGTCGCCGATGGCGAGACCGGCACGGTCATGCGCGCGGACTCGACGCCGCTCGCCGTGATCAGCAGCGGCGGCATCGAGCTCGGCAACCGCATCGGCGGGCTCGCCGCCGCGCCCGACGGCGCGCTGTACGTGACGCGGCTCGGCTACGGCTCGGCGGGCGCGGTCTTTCGCATCAATCCCGACGGCTCGACGATCGAGCTCGACTTGCCCGCGGAGCCGTGGCGACTCGGCATCGCGTGCCGCGGCCGCGCCGTGTACTCGACGCAATTCTTCAAGAGCGAGGACGGCCCGCGCGACGGATCGATCATCCGCATCGCCGATGGCCGGATCTCGACGATCGCGCGCGGCTTCGACAAGCCGGTCGGCCTCGCGTGGGTCGGCGACTCGCTGCTCGTCACCGACGCCAAGCAACGCGGCGTGTTCGCGGTCGACGGCCGGCGTTTCGTGCGCGCGCTCGCGGCACCGGATGCGCGACCCGATTCGATCTGCGCGCTCGACCGCGACTCGGCGCTCGTCACCACGTACGACGCCGAGCTCAAGCGCGGCGCGGTGTTGCGCGTGTGGCTCGATGGCCGCTCGCGCGAGGTCGCGCACGGCACGTGGGAACCGCGCGGCATCGCGACCGATGGCGAGCTCGCGTTCGTGTCGGTGCGCCGCGGCGGCCGCGTGCTCGTCATCACGCTATGATGCGCGCATGAAGTTTGCGGCAACGCTCGCGCTCGTGCTCGCGTGTGGCCACTCGGATCCATCGCCGCCGCCGGCGACCGGCAGCGATCAGCCGGCGCCGCCCGAAAAGAAGCACCACCACGAAGATCGCCACGACGTGCAGGGCTCGGCGACGAGCTTCTCGCTCGACGTCAGCGTCGACGGCGCGCACCAGACGTGGACGCCCGACACGTTCGCCAAGGTGCCGCACTTCAAAGGCACGAACAACGACGGCGAAGCGCGCGACGTGTGGTCGCTGCGCGAGGTCGCGGCCGATCTGGTCGGCTCGGGCGCGCGCATCGTCTCGATCACCGGCGACTCGACGCACGCGATCGGCTCGGCGGCGTGGAGCGATCTGTCGAAGATTCCGATCGTTCACTCGACGCGTCGCGGCGTGCTCAAGTTTCGCTGGGCCGATCCCGACGGCAAATGGCGCGAGGACGAGGTCATCAAAGACATCGCCAAGCTCGAGATCGTGACGAAGTGATCAAGCGGCGTTCGGTGCCGCGATCGGCGCGGCCGCGCGATCGTCGGCGGTGACCGGCGCGACGCGGGCGGCGAGCATCGGCCGATACGCGGCGCGATACGACCACGCCAGGAACAGCTCGAGCGCGAGGATGGCGACCGCGATCGGCAGCCCCGACGGCTCGAGCCGCGCGTGAAAGTAGACGATGCCCACGATGATCGGCGCCAGCAGCGCGAGCGCGAGCGTGGTGAACCGATTCGCGAGCAGCGCGAGGCCGGCGACGAGCTCGACCACTTTGATGAGCGTCAGATAGCCCGCGGCCATGAACGCGCCGCCGAATGCCATCGCGCCGGCCGGAATGTCTTTGGGCTGCGGCAGGAACGGCACGAAGTAGTTGAGGCTGAACACGACGAACACGAGCCCGAGCAGGATGCGGGCGATCGGAATGATTCGAGTCATGACCATGGTTGTAGACCATTGCTCGCGGAGCACTAGTGAGTCATGCTGCAATGGGCTGTTGCTAATTCAGCAATGATGGATCTGAACCGAGCTGTCACGTTCGTACGCGTCGTCGAGACCGGCGGCTTCACGCGTGCAGCCGAGGCGCTCGGCGTGCCGGCATCGTCGGTGAGTCGCAGCGTCGCCAAGCTCGAGCACGAGCTCGGCATCACCCTGCTCGAGCGGACCACGCGCCACGTCGCGCTGACCGATGCCGGCCGCGCGTTCTTCGAGCGCGCGCGCGAGGCGCTGGTCGGGCTCGACGAGGCGAGCGATCTCGCGCTCGATGCCGCGCGCGAAGCGTACGGCGTGGTCCGCGTCGCGCTGCCGCCCGATCACGGCGCGCTCGCCGGGCCGCTGTTCGCCGCGTTCCTCGCCGCGTATCCGCGGATTCGCGTCGAGCTGACGTTCACCGCGCGCGGCGCCGAGCTGGTCGGCGACCTCGTCGACATCGCGGTCGCGTTCGGCAAGCTGCCGGACTCGGCGCTGGTCGCGAAGAAGCTCGGCCAGCACGCGCGCAAGCTCTACGCGTCGCCGAGCTACCTCGCCGAGCACGGCACGCCGCGCAGCGTCGCCGATCTCGCGAAGCACGACGTCGTGCTCGCACAGGCGATCGGCGGCGACTCGCGGTGGGAGCTGGTCGGCCCGAAAGGCGTCGAGCGTGTCGACGTCACGGCGCGGCTCGTCGCCGATCATCTCCAGCTCGTGCTCGACGCGACGCTCGCCGGCTCGGGCATCGCGCAGCTGCCGTCGTTTCTCGGCGACAAGCACGTCGCGACCGGCGCGCTCGCCGCGGTGCTGCCGCGCCACGAGAGCGAGTCGTCGCTGTACGTGCTCACGCACGGCGGGCGCCACTTGCCGCACCGCGTGGCGCTGTTGCGCGACGCGCTGGTCGCCGGGCTCGGCGGGCAGTGCGCCAAGCACGCGCGCTGATCGCATCGCACATGCACGCAGGTCGATCGACTTGCCGCCGCCGCAACTCGATCAGCCACCCGGAGCATTCACGCGATCGCGCGATCGCGAGCGCGCTCACGATCCGTGTGCACGACGTGCGCATTCGCCGCCGCCCGAGGTCGACAAATTCCGTGGCATCGCCGCTGCAATACTCGCGAACCATGAAGTCCAACTCGTTCCAGACGTTGAGCACCGACGATCTCGCCACCTGCAACGGTGGCATCGCCATGGATCCCGCCGCGAAGTGGATCATGCAGCACGAATCGGGCGGCAGCGCGACGGCCGGCCACCTCCACTCGCAGGGTCGCGGCGACGGCACGCGCGGCAACCAGTCGTCGGCGTTCGGCGCGTTTCAGATGATCCAGAGCACGCGCAGGCAGTACATGGGCAAGGACTACCAGTCGACCGACATCGGCAAGCAGTATTCGGCCGCGACGAAGTACGTCGACCAGCGCTACGGCTCGTGGGGCAAGGCCGAAAACTTCTGGAAAGCGCACCGCTGGTACTGACGCGAACCCGCGTTTCTCGAGTTGCGCGTGGGCAGCCGGCTCGGCGCGTGCCCTTTAAGAATCGCTGACGAACGGTGGATCTACAGCCGCCCGCGGCTTATACGGGGCGACATGTCTTCGAAGATCCTCATCGCAGCCACGCTACTCGCTGTATTCGCGCAGTTCGCTCATGCCGACGACGCCAGCCTCGGCCGCGCCGAACAGCAGATCAAGAAGTCGATGACCGACGAAGCGCGCGCGACGCACGCGATCGCCGATTCGCAACGCGCGAGCGCGAAGGCGCACCGCGACTGGGCGGCCGCGAACACCGCGATCCAGAAGGCGTACCAGCAGCGCGCCGCCGCGAACAAAGACGCGCAACAAGCCGCCGCCGACAAGGCCGCCGCCGACGCGCTCTCCGCGATGGCGACCGACGACGCCGCACGCGCGGCCGCCGACGACAAGTTCGCGCAGTCCGAGCAGGCTGCAGCAAGCGTCGCGTCGGAGTTCGCGACCGCCGACGCCGCCGCCGCACAGGCGCGCAAGAACGCGAAGACCCACGCCGACGCGAAGGCGCTCGCCGATCTGCAGGTGGCCGCCGAAGCGCAGTCCGCCGCCGAAGCGGCCGCGGCGCGCTCGAGCAACGACGTCCAGGCCGCGAGCGCCGAGAAGTCGAAAGCCTCCGACGCGCTCGCGACCGCCGAGACGGCGCTGAACGCTGGCTCGCCGGCCGCGATGCAGCAGGCATCGCACGATGTCGAGAAGGCCGAAGCCGATATGGGCAAGGCCGACCACGACGAGCACGCGGCGCTCGCGGCTCGCGCGAAAGCACGGCGCGACTACGCGGCCGCGTCGGCGACCCTCGCGAAGGCGTACGCCGCCGTTGCCGCCGCCGAGCAAGACGCGACTGCCGCGAAGGCCGATAAGGCCGCCGCTGCATCGGCGCAGAAGGCCGCGGATGCCGATGCATCGCGCGCCGATGCCGCCGACGCAGATGCAGCGGCCTCGCAGACGCAGGCCGATCACTACGCGAAGGTCGCGGCGCAGGCGAACGCGTCGGCGAACGCGACCGCCGCCGCGGCGCAGAATCACGCGAACGCGGCGAGCGCCGATTTCGCGCGCGCGTACAAGCTTCGCGCGGCGGCTGCAAAGGCGATCGACAAGGCGAACCGCGACACGGCGAAGGCTCACGGCGAGCTCGCCGCAGCTCGTGCGGCGCGCGCGAAGGCGATCGCCGATCTGCGCAACGCGTAGTCGCTTAGCGTGGCTTGCGGAACCGCAGCGTCATGCGGTCGCTCTCGCCGATCGCGGCGTACTTGTCGTGATCGACATCTTTGCCGGCGTACGTCGGCGGCAGCGACCACACGCCGTGCGGATAGTCCTTGGTGTCTTTCGGGTTCGCGTTGATCTCCGAACGCTGGTCGAGCTCGAGCCCGGCCGCCTTCGCGAGCGCGATCACCTGCGCCTCGGAAACGTAGCCGGTGTCATCGACTTCTTTGTTCGTGAGGTCCTTCACCGCGCGGTGATCTTCGACGCCGAACACGCCGCCCGGCTTGAGCACCTTGGCAACCGCGGCGAACACCGACGGCGCGGTCCCCGCGGGGATCCAGTTGTGGATGTTGCGGAACGTCACGACCATGTCCGCGCTGCCGTCCGGGCCGAGCTGGATCTCGTGATCGTCCATCCGCACCGTCGTGACCTTGTCGAGCAGCGGCGAGCCCTTCAGCCGCGTCGCCATCGCCTGCGCTTGCTTGCTGCCCTCATCGGCAGAGCCATTCGGATCGGCCGACGTGATCGACAGCGCGCCTTTGTCGTGTAGATACGGCGCGAGGATCGCGGTGTACCAGCCGCCGCCGGGCACGAGCTCGACGACGTGCATGTCGGGCTTGAGCCCGAAGAACGTCAGCGTCTCGGCGGGATGGCGATACGTGTCACGCGCGCGTTCGGCGTCGGTGCGTACCGGGTTCGACAGCACGGCGGTGAGCGCCGGATCGGCCGACGCGGCCGGCGCGGCCTCGTGCGTGCCCGACTTGTGGCACGCGGCGACCAACAACATGGCGAGAGCGATGCGATGCATGCGCGAAGCTTACTCGCTTCGCGGCGCCGGGTAATGCACGCGGCCACGCCGTATCACCGCGAACAGCGTCGGCGTCGCGACCGTCGTCGCGCGCTGCGACATCAGATGTACCACCGGCACGCGATGCGCGAGCAGGTGATCGGTGACGATGCGGCGATGGCACCGCCACCACACGGCCTCCGAGCACATGATCGCGACGGTGTGCGTTTTTGCGAGCGCGATCAGCTCGGCGAGCCCGGCGCGAAACTCGGCGGTTTCGGCATGATCGGCGAAGTTGCGGAACGCTGAATTCTGCCACGCGTCGTTCGGGTGCTTCAGCGGTGGCTTCGCCTTCGGCCGCCGGCCGCCGAGCGCGGCGATCACGCGATAGCGAATCGCTTTGCGCGCGAGATACGATTTCAGCCGAGCTTCGTTGAACTGCGGGTTGGTGCGCGAGCGCCGGATCGACCGCAGATCGACCAGCGTGTCGATGCCGTGCGCGGTCAACATCGCGCCGAGCTCGGCGAGCGTGCGCGTCGAGTGGCCGACGCTATAGATCGGCATCGCCGTTCGCTTCATGCCGCTCTCCGCGCGCGCGCGTTCCACAACATCACGGCCGCGACCGTCGGCGCGGCCACCGCGGCCGCCATCACGACGAAGTCGAACCAGCCGCGCTCGCCAGGCACGTCGAATGCGAGCGCTTGAATCGCCGTGACGATCGCGTCGAGCGTGATGATCGATGCGAGCACGTTCGCGAGGCCGCGGCGCCACCGCGTGCTCAGCACGAACAGCGCGGCCGCGACGACGATGTCGAAGCCGACCCAGCCGTATTGCCACGCGAGCGACGGAAACCACCGCGCGCTCACCGGCAACGCGAGCACGGCGGTCCACATGACGAGCAGCGCAGCGAGCACGCGCATCACGATCGCGGGGCCGCGCAGCAGCGTCTGCGCGCCGAACCGCAGCAAGCCGCCGCGGGCGAATGCGCGCAGCGTGTCGAAGATCGCCGCGATGCCGCTGCCGCCCGGCGGATACGCGAGAAAGATCGGATCCCAATGTTCGGGCTTGAGCTTGGCCTTGAACGCGCGAAGGCCTTCGAAGTCGTAGAGCGCGTTGCCGGCGCGGCGCGCGGCACGCAGCCACGGCCCCACCTCGCCGGCGAGCGGCACCAAGCCGAGCGTGACGTACTCGATGCCTTCCGTCGCCGCCGCGCGCATACCGGCGTCGACGAGGAGCTCGACCGTGCCGTTCGGCGCCACCGGATCGCGCAAGAAATCTTCGAAGAACCAGCCGCGCCGCGCGTACATCGGAATCACGGCCAAGAACCCGACGACCGCGCCGGCCTGTTCGGCGACGAAGTAGCGGCGCTCGTCCGGAAACGTGAACGGTTGGACCTGCACGAGGAAGCCCATCGGCGCGATCGTGCGCGAGTCGAGCCAGCGCCGGATCAGGCCGTCGATCTGCGCGCGCAGCGGTTGACCCGGCGCGAGCTCCGTCGAGGTCGCGAGCCGCACGCGCACGCCCTTCGCGCGCGATCGGCGCAGCTGCTCGCGCAGGCTCGACGAGCCGGCGAGCGCCGCGGTCCACGTTTCGGGCCGCCACCTCGGCTGATCGCCGATGCGCATCGTCGGCCAGCCCGAAATCTCGCTGAACCGCTCCTCGGTGCCGAAGCACGACGCGCGGCGATGGGCTGCCTTCGCCGCGGCGACGAAGCGCGCGGTCACCACGGCGCAGTGCTCCGGCGCGCTGATCGGCGGCCCGGCGGCGACCCACGCGCTGCCCGTATCGACGTAGCCGACGCACGCGTCGTCGCCGTCGAACCAGTAGCGAAATCCCGACTCGAGGATCTGAAACGAGGTCGAGTTCCAACCGTGGCGCTTGAGCAGCGCGAGCACGCGGGCCTGATCGGTTACTGCATCGGCGGCCACGTGCGCGCAGTCTACCGCTGCTTTGCAAACGCGTCATCGTGATCACCGCCAACGCCTCGCACACGATCGCGTATCCGGAATAACGCGCGACTGTCGGTTGCTGTTCCCGCTGTATGACAACCACCGAGACGATCTTCGCTTGCTTCACGATCGCGTCGCTCGCCGGCTGCGCGACCGATCTGGACGCCCCGCCGATCGACGACGACATCATCGGCGGAGTCCCCACGACCGGATTTCCCGAAGTCGGCATGCTCGGCGTCACCAACGGCGAGCTGTTGTGCACCGGGTTCATGGTCTCGCCGACGATCGTGATCACCGCCGCACATTGCATCGCGGGCGGGACGTCATACGGCTTCTATACCGGGCCCGGAACCCTCGAGACGGTCAGTTTGCCGACCGAAGCGGTCATGGATTCGCTGCCGAACGTGACGAAGCACGCCGTCGCCTCCGTCGGCGTGTATCCCCACGCATCGCTCGGGACGACGCCGTACACGCACGACGTCGCGTACGTGCAGCTCGCGCAGCCGATCGCCGGGGTCACGCCCGAGACGATCGGCGGAGCGCCGCCCGGCAGCTCGATCTGCCAAGCGGTCGGCTACGGCTGGGAGAGCCTCGAATCGCCGACCGGGTTGCTCAAGAAGATGGCGCTCGAGCGCGTGCTCATCGACGACGCGATCAACGTCGACGTCATCGTCGACACCGGCATCGCGGATCGCGGCGACTCCGGCGGTCCGCTGATCTGCAACGGCGCCACCGTGGGCACGTTCTCGTGGATCGACGACTACCTGAGCGAGACCGCGACGCGTCGCTACGCGCGGCTCGATGGCGCCGTCGGGACGTGGATCGACAACCTCATCTCGACGACGCAGCCGCCGCCACCGCCAGTGCCGTATCAGGTCGGCGATGCGTTCGACTACACGCGCGTCACGCCGTCGTCGCAGATGGTCTCGACGATGCTCGGCGGGTTCGGCTACGCGGCGAGCACGGCGCCGAAAGCCGTCGCGATCGATTCAGCCGGTCTCGGCTTCGTCAGCATCAAGCCGGGCGCGACCCAGGCCGATGCCGATCGCACCGCGCTCGAAGCGTGCTTCGTGATCGGCGGCGGTAAGCCATGCACGTCGCTCGCGAGCGCCAACACGTTCGCGGTCTCCGAAGCGGGGCTGCCGACGAGCTTCACGTTCTCGCTCGCGCAGCCGACGCTCGCGGCGATTCCCTACGCGACAAGCGCGGCGCGTGCGAGCGCGATCGCCGCCTACGCCGCGATCACCGGGTTCAAGGCGATCGCGATCGGCCTCGACGGTACGATCGTACAGCTCGCGACCACCGACGTGGTTGCGAGCCAAGCCGAAGCGAACCGGATCGCGCTCGAGCGCTGCGAAATGCAAACCAAGCTGGCGCCGTGCACGCTGTTTGCTGAGGGCAACAGCGTGGTGTTCGCGCCGAATTGGTCGCCGGTGATCGACTACGCGCGCGAGATCGTCGGCACGAACCTGCCGGGCGCGACGATGGCGAGCTACACCGCGCACGTTCCCGCGTACCTGAGCGGCGTCACCGCGGGCTATCAAGGCTCGATCTACATCGCCGCCGACGGCGATGGTGGCGACGCGTGGGAGACCACGGCGGCGCTCGCACAATCGACCGCGCTCGGCTTCTGCAACCAGTACGTCGGCGCCGGGTTCCGATGCTTGCCGTACGCTACCAACAACCGGATCACGTTCGGTCCGGCCGATCTCGCCGGCTACTCGGACTACGCGGTGCACTGCAAGTCGATGCCGCGCGCCAGCTGTGCGGCACACGCGTCGATGGGCTGCGCCGCCGGCAGCTACTACACGGTGCAGACCGGCGGCGTCGCGCTCGAGACCTGCCCTTAGTGGGCGAGCTGGTTCGCCGAGCCGCGCGCGCTCTCGAGAAGGTCGAACACCAGCCGGCCGTCGCGCAGCGACGTGTCGCGCAGCGTGATCGCGAGCGCCTCGGCGAGCGTGTCGACCGGCGTGACCGTGATCGACTTGATGACCTCGGCCGGCAGATCTTCGAGATCGGCCTCGTTGTCGCGCGGGATCACGAACTCGCGGATCCCGGCGCGCACGCCGCCGAGGATCTTCTCCTTGAGCCCGCCGATCGGCAGCACGCGCCCCGACAGCGAGATCTCACCGGTCATCGCGACGTCGTGCCGCGCGGCGCGGCCGGATAGCGCCGACACCATCGCGGTCGCCATCGCGATGCCCGCCGACGGACCATCTTTCGGGATCGCGCCGGCCGGCACGTGCACGTGGACGTCGCGCTCGAACACGCGATCGTCGGCGATGCCGAGCACGTCGGCGTGCGAGCGAGCGTAGGTCCACGCCGCGCGCGCCGATTCCTTCATCACGTCGCCGAGCTGACCGGTGAGGATCAGATCGCCCTTGCCGCGCATCGGCGCCGCCTCGACGAACATGATGTCTCCGCCTTGCGGCGTGTAGTACATGCCGGTCGAGATGCCGATCTGGTCTTCGCGCGCCGCCTTCTCGGGATGCACGCGCGGCCGGCCGAGCTGCGTACGCACGTCGGCCCTGTCGACGGTCGCGCGCTCGAGCTCTTTCGCGGCAACTTTGCGCGCGATCTTGCGCGCGAGCCTGCCGAGCTCGCGCTCGAGGTTGCGCACGCCGGATTCGCGCGTGTAGCCGGTGATGACCTCGCGGATCGCATCATCGGTGAGCTCGAGCTTGGTGTCGTCGAGCCCGTTGTCTTCGAGCGCGCGCTTCACCAGGTAGTGCCGCGCGATCTCGAGCTTCTCGCGCTCCGTGTAGCCGTGGAAGTCGACGATCTCCATGCGATCGAGCAGCGGGCCCGGGATGTTCTGGATGAAGTTCGCCGTCGCGACGAACAGCACGCCCGACAGATCGAACGGCACGCCGAGGTAGTGATCGGTGAACGAGTCGTTCTGCGCGGGGTCGAGGACCTCGAGCAACGCGCTCGCCGGATCGCCTTGATGCGAGATGCCGAGCTTGTCGACCTCGTCGAGCAAGAACACCGGGTTCATGCTTCCCGCCTGCTTCATGCCGGCGAGGATGCGGCCGGGTAGCGCGCCGATGTACGTGCGGCGATGGCCGCGGATGTCGGCCTCGTCACGTGCACCGCCGAGCGAAATGCGGACGTACTTGCGCCCCATCGCGCGAGCGATCGACTTCGCGATCGACGTCTTGCCGACGCCGGGCGGGCCGTTGAACAGCAAGATGCGGCCTTTCGTATCCTTGCCTTTCGCGAGCTGGTGCACCGCGAGGAACTCGAGCACGCGATCTTTGACGTCGCCGAGCCCGTAGTGATCCTCGTCGAGGACCTTGGCGGCTTCCGCGACGTCGAGGTGCTCCTCGTCGCGCTTGCCCCACGGCAGCTCCGCGATCGTCTCGAGGTACGTGCGGATCACCTGCGACTCCATCGACTCGCGGCCGATGCGCGACAGCCGTGCGCGCTCGCGAACGACTTCCTTGCGGGCATCGTCGGGGAGCGGCAGCTTGTCGAGCTTCGCGAACAATTCTTTGAGCGCTTCGTCGCCGGCGTCGTCGCCTTCGCCGAGCTCCTTCTGGATCGCCTTCATCTGCTCGCGCAGGTAGACCTCGCGCTGGCGATCGCCGAGCTCCTCTTTGACCTTGGATTGGATCACTTCCTGCGCCGACAACACGTCGATCTGGCGCTGGACATGAATCAGCACGCGGCGCAGGCGATCTTCGATCGCGAGCGCTTCGAGCAGGCTCTGGCGCTCGGCGACCGGCACGTCGAGGTACGCCGCGACGAGATCGGCAAGCCGGCCCGGCTCTTCGATCTCCGCGAGCATCTGATCGACCGTGTCGTCGGGTAGCCCGCGCTTCTTCGCGAGCTCGGCCGCGCGCTCGCGGACCTCGCGGTGCAACGCGACGAACGCGTGGTCCTTCGGATCGAGCGGTTGTTGCTCGATCGCCGGCGCGACGTGAGCGGCCAGGTAGCCGTCCTGCGACGTCACCCGCATCGCGATGCCGCGCTCGATGCCCTCGAGCACGAGCCGCACACCGCCGGGTCCGCGCTGCACCGAGCTCAGCGTCGCGACCGTGCCGACGGTGTAGAGCCCCTCGGCGGTTACCTGATCGACGTCGCCTTTCTGCGAAACGGCAAACACGCGATGCTCGGGATCGCGCAGCGCAGCCTCGATCGCGCGGAGCGTCTGCGGGCGCGCTGCCGTAATGGGCAGGCTCACGCCCGGGAAAATCACGCCCGCGCGCATCGGAACGATCGGGAGGGTTTGAGACATAGCTAACGATTTGGGCACCGCACGTGCACCTCGCAACCTGACCGAAAAGCCCGGATAATCGCCGGCGATGGTCGACTACGAGCTCGCTCAAGCGAACGTCGCCTACGCGCTCGCCCCCGCCGGCGATCCGCGGCTCGCCGACTACATCTGCCGGCTCGACGAGATGAACGAGCTCGCCGATACCAGCCCCGGCTTCGTCTGGCGTTACTTGACCGATTCGCGCGATCCGGTCCAGCGCGAGTTCGAGGATCCGTACGTGCTGTTCAACATGTCGGTGTGGACGTCGATCGACGCACTGCACGCGTATACGTATCGAACCAACCACGCGCAGGTCTACGCCGCGCGCCGCAAGTGGTTTTCCGAGGACAAAGCCGTCGTCGGCGGTCACGCGCTCGCGATGTGGTGGATCCCGCGCGGTGAGCGGCCCAGTGTCGAAGATGCCAAGCGGCGGCTCGCGAAGGTGCTCGCGGACGGCCCGTCGCTCGAGGCGTTCACGTTCAAGCAGCGCTTCGATCCGCCGGACTGACGAGCACGGCGTCGGTCGGTGTCGCCGCGAACCGCGGACAAAACGATCCGCACGAGGGCGAGCATCCGGCAGATCCGGCAGATCCGGCACGAGCATTACAGCGTGATCAAGTGCCAGATCTGCGTGTCGTTCCTGCGCATGCTCGACGGATCTTCGACGAGCATCGAGCCGCCATCGTCGCTGACCGCGGCCGGCTCGATGATCCCGAACGCCGCGACCAACCCCGACGGCAGCGGCTGCTCCTGCGCGGTCATGGTCGCGAGGTCGAACGCGACGTAGGTCTTCGCCGGCGACGAGAACAGCAGCAGCGACGTGCCATCGGCGGTGATCGCCGCATTGCCGGTGTGCTTGGGTCCGCGCACCGTGCTGTCGACGCGCTGCCCATCGAGGTCGACGCGGAGGAGCGCGCCGGTCTCGTCGCTCGAGCAGAACAGATAGCGGCCGTCGGGCGAGAACGCGCTCGCGTAGACGACCGGCGGCACGTCGAACGAGAACGCGGCTCCCGAATTGGTATCGACGACGAACCCGCGCCCGCCCGGCGATAGCGGCGCGACCGTCTCCCAATATTCGAACAGCGCGATATGCGAGTAATCGGCCGAGTGCTGCACGAACATTTCCTCGTCGAGCGGGCCTTGTTCGTCGCGGCCGGGCAGCTCGACGCCGGCGACGTCGCGCACGCGCAGCGTCGCGAGATCGAGCGTGCGGATGATGAACCGATGCGCCTGGCGGTCGTGGCGAAAGCCCAGATCGCGGCGGCGCGGCGCATCGTAGACCGAGACTCCGAACCACACCGTGCCGGCGTGCGTCCCGATCACGCGCGTCTCGTCGTTGCCCTTCGCGATGCGGACGCTGCGACCGAGCTTCGCGCGATGCACGTCGAGCTCGGCGTACGACTGCGTGTGCTCGGCGCCGAAGCGATCCTCGAACAAGAACCCGGCGCGGTTGCCGTCGAAGCTGACCAGCTTGCCATCCGGCGCGAGCGACTCGCCCGGCGCGAATCGCCGCTGCATCGGTTCGCGCGGCACCTCGATCTGGAACACGCTGCGCGCGCGCAGGTCGAGCACGTCGACGCTGCACGGTTCGCCCGCCGGGCAGCCGAGCTCCGTCATCGCCATGTAGTCGGGCGCGACCGCGCGCGGCTCGGCGACGCCGGGTTGAGCCGACAGCGCGACGAACGTGGCGATCGCAGTGCGCTGCGCCTTCGGCGCCGCTGGGCTTGCGAGGCGTTGCGCCTGTGCCGCGGTCGAGATCAACAGCGCGGCGACCACAAAACGCATCACCCTCTGATCCTTATCGATCGGGCGCGGATGACCATGGCAAACTATGGCTTCGTGATCGCGATCCGCGAGATCGGGCCCGACGATTGGGAGCAGTTTCGCGGGATCCGGCTGCGCGCGCTCGCCGAGGCGCCGCATGCGTTTAGCTCGACCTACTCGGGCTGGCAGCATGCCGTCGAAGCGCGCTGGCGCTCGCGGCTGGCCGACGTGGCGTACAACACGCTCGCGGTCGACGGCGGCATCGCGGTCGGTATGGTCAGCGCCGTCGACGGCGACCCGGTCGAGCTGATCTCGCTGTGGGTCGCGCCCGATGCGCGCGGGCGCGGTGTCGGTGATTTGCTGGTGCGCACGGTCCTTGGCTACGCCGGCGCGCGGCCGACGCGACTCAACGTCTATCCCGACAACGCGCCCGCGATCGCGCTGTATCGGCGCCACGGCTTTGCCGAGCTGGGAGTCGTCGAAGGCGAGCTGCAGATGGAGCACGCGAGGTGATCTTGTTGGCGCGTCACGGCGAGACCGATTGGAACGCGATCGGCCGGCTGCAGGGCCACACCGACGTCGAGCTCAATGCGAATGGCCGCGCGCAAGCTCGTGCGCTCGCCCGCGAGCTTGCCGCCGCGCGAATCACCGCGGTGTGGACCAGCGATCTCGCACGCGCGCGAGAGACCGGCGCGATCGTCGCCGCCGAGCTCGGGCTCGCCGCGCCGCGCACGCTTGCCGAGCTGCGCGAGCGCCGATTCGGCGTGTTCGAAGGGCTCACGCGCGACGAGTGCGCCGCGCGCTACCCCGATGCGTGGAGCGCGTGGACGTCGCGCACCGAGCATCCGCCCGGCGGCGAGTCGCGCGAGGACGCGACCGCGCGCATGATCCGCGCGATCGATCGCATCCGCGCCGAAGCGAGCGTCTCCTTGGTCGTCACGCACGGCGGCGTGATGCGGCTGTGGATCGCGAACGTGACCGGCGAGACCGTGCCGCTCGTCGGCAACGGCGCGGTCTACACCGTCGAGCACGACGGCACCGCGGTTCGCTGCGCGCTACGTGCCCGAGCCTAGCGCGTCGACGTCGCTCGGGAGATCTGCGAGCGGCTTCGCGAACGCGGGCACGCGATCCGCGGTCGTGATCGAGATCGCGCCGAGCTTCGCTTCCACGTCGTATTCGCCGATCAGGTGATCGAGCGCGATGTAGACCATCGCGGCGTCGTGCTCGGTGTAATTCGGCACGAACAACGCGACGTCGAGCTTGCCGTCCCTCGTCGGATCGGGGACATAGCGGATCGGATTCGGATCGAACGTCGTGCCGGAGCCCGACGTGATCGGCACGATCGGTCGCGCGGGATCGCGCTGGCGAAACGCGACGATCGTCCAGTGCGGCGCCGTCGGGCGAGCGGCGTAGAGCGCCTGCACTTCCGGAAACGCGGCGCGATCGCCGTCGGCACTGAGCACGAGCGTCCGGTCGTCGTGCAGCGATGCCATCTCGATGATCACGCCGTGATGCGCCACCTCGACCGCGCGCTGCAGCTGGTCCATCGCGGCTTCGAGCGGCTCGGCGCGCAGCTGATCGGCATGCGCGCTGAAATAGGGCCAGAACTTGTCGGCGCTCGCCACGGGTTTGCTGCACGCGACGGCCAGCACGAGCCATGCGCGCTTCACTTGCGGGCCTCGAACGCGCGATAGCGGATGAACGCGCTCAGCGCGTGTTGGATGTAATCGATGCGCACCGTGCGCTTGCGCTGATCGGCGGGCATCGCGCCGTCGGGCAGCATCGATACGAGCAAGAAGTGGATCCCGGCGTCGATCGAAGGCGCGAGCATTTCGTGCGGCAGGATCGCCGCGGCGGCGAGCAAGCCCTCGAGGTGCGTCGATGATGGCGTCGTGCGGCCATCATCGGTGTAGCAGCCGAACAGCGCGCTCTTCGGATCGGCGTTTTGCGTCGACGTGTTCACCGCCGCGATCTGCGCGGCGTGATGCGCGAGCAACTCGCGGTCGTCGTCGTCGAGCCCGCCTTGGCGCAAGAGCTCTTCGGTCGCGACGACCGCCCAGTTGTCGCTCGGCACGTCGCCGCCGCTCGCGCGCGTCGTCGCGAGATAACGAATGCCGCGGAGCGCGGCGTCGTGCCAGCGTGGATCGCGATCATGCGCCGCGAGCTGCGCGAGCGCCAAGATCGCTTCGCCCGGGTAGTACAGCGAATCGAAGCGATTGCTCGGTCCCGCTTCCGCCGTGTACGTGCTGTGAAACGAGCCGTCGGAGTTTTGCATGAACACCAAGAAGTTACCGAGCGCGCGCAACGTGTCGGCCGGAACGGCATCGGGCTCGAGCGAATCCGCCGCGATCAACGCGACGAGCCCGAGCCCGGTCGCACCGAGGACGGCGTCGTCGGCGAGCTCGCCCGGCGCGGCCATGCCGTAGATCGCGCTGGTCTCGGATGGCGATGCGAGCGGGCGGATCGCGCCGACCAAGAACTTCGTCGTGCGCGCGATCACCTCGCGCGTGCGCGGATCCGGCGCGACGTGCTCGAACATCGCGAGCGCGTAGATCGCGCCCGCGTGCCGCACGATGTTGTAGCCGGCGATCGGCTCGCCATCGCGCACGCGATACTCGTAGAGAAAGCTGCCGTCCGCACGCGCGAGCGCGCGCAGCCGTTCACCCGACGCGTGGATCGCCGCGTCGAGCCGGGTCGCGTCGTCGCTCGCGGTCGCCGGATCCGGTTTGACCTCGGCCGGCGCACGCACGCATGCGACGACCGCGATTGCAACGGCAAGCGCTCGCACGGGCGAGCTTAGTGGTGCTCTTTCTCTTCTTTGGCCGGCGGCGCATGCGACGGCGCCGACGGATGCGCCGGCGGCTGCTGCGTGTGCTGCGCGGGCGGCGCCTGATGCTGCGTCGGCGCGCCGCCGTGCTCGACGGGGCCGTGACCGGCCTCGTGAACCTGCTGCGCGGGCTGCTGATGCACGGCCGGACCGTGGCCGGCTTCGACACGCCCACCGGCGTTGACGTTCTCGTGCGCGTTGACGCTCTCGTGCGTGTTCACGGTCGCGTGCGCGTTGACGTTCTCGTGGACGTTGACGTTCTCGTGGACGTTCGCACGCGCGTTGACCTGCTCGCGGATCTGCGGGTGAGTCGAGATCACGTGCGCTTGCGCCGTGTGGAAGTGCGCATTGCCGTCGATGCGGTGCTGGTTCGCGGCTTCGAACGTCGCGTGGTTGGCCTGCGCGTGCACCGTCATCGTGTGCATTTCACCCGCGTTCCAGCGGCCGACGGTGCGCGCCTCGACGCGTACCGGACGGAACGCGACGTGCCGCGCGAGCACCATCGAGCGCGGCGGGCCGACGACGCAACGCACGCCCGACACCATCGAGTAGTGGCCGATCGGCCGCGCTTCGCGATCGATCGCGACGACGCGATCGCGCGGCTCGTAGTAGCGCGTGACGTACGGGTCGAAGATGTGCTCGGAGGGCACGTAGCGCCAGCTGTCGATCGGCGCGTGCCAGCCGCCGCGCACGATCACGTCCGGACCGAGCGGCGCCCAGCCGAAGTGCGTGCCGGTCTGCCGCCACTCGACCCACGCCGGTCCCCATTGCGTGTCGGGGGCCCAATACCAGCGGCCGTAGTCGTTCGAGTATGCCCAGCGGCCGTAGTGATTCACGGCCCACGCGTAGGGCTCGTTCGAGACCCACACGAAGCCGACGCTGCTGTTTTGCCAGTGGCCGTTTTGATAGGGCACGTAGTCCGGCGTGTCCGGAATGAACACGCGACCGGCGTCGGGCTCGTCGACCCACGTGCCGTACGGCGACAGCTGGTCGTAGAACACATCCGTCGAGTCGATCGGATCGCCGGGCGCGGTGGTGTCGTAGGAGTCATCGCCGACGTTCGCTTGCGCGTTGACGTCGACGCCGACTTCCTGCGCCGCTGCGACCGCCGGCAGTGCGAGGATCACTGCGAGACAAAGTTTGTCGATTCGCATGGCGCTCATCGTGAGCGAAGCGCCGCGCCACTTCAAGTCACTTCGCCGCAGTCGTGTGATCGCGCAGGAACTTCAAGCTCTCCGGCTCGCGCGGCACCCAAAACGAGAAGTCGTGTTGACCAGGCCCGAGAAAAAAGACGTGGTCGATGTGGTTCGCGGTGAGTTGATCGTGCAGATACGCCGCGGCTGCATCGAGGTGGAAACCGTCTTCGGTGCCGCAATCGAGATAGATCGCGAGCTTGCCGGGGCCGAGCTTGGTAAGCAGCGTCACCGGATCGTGCGCGTCCCAGTTCGCGCGATCGTCGGTGCCGAGGATGCCGCGCAGCCACGCGCCGATCGGCTCGGCGTCGGCACCCCACGATCGTAGGTCGCCGTTGAATATCTTCGCGCGTGCCGCGTCGTACGGCAGCGGTCCCTCGTAAAACAGCGAATCGACGCCCGAGTGACTCGCGGTCGCGGCGAATAGATCGGGATGGCGCGCGGCGAGCATCAGCGCGCCGTAGCCGCCCATCGACATGCCTGCGATGCCGCGGCCGTCGCGCGTCGGGATCGTGCGGTAGTGCGAATCGACGTAGCCGATCAGATCCTTGACGACATACGTTTCGTAGTTTGCGGTGCGCACGCACGTCGTGCTGCGATTCTCGCTCGAGATGAACAAGCCGTCGGCACTCGCGATACACGCGTCGTAGTCGGGGAAGCGCTTCGAATCGATGTAGAAGCTGTCATCGCCATCGGGCATCACGATGATCGCGTCGAGCTTCATCGCATCGGCCGCTTCGTCGAGGTGGCCGCCTCGGGTCCAGCTCGTCTCGTCGCCGGTCAGCCCGTGCAAGTAGTAAAACACCGGATAGCGCTTGGCCGAGGTGTCGTAGTCGTGCGGCAGATAGACAATGACCCGCTTCTCGACCCCGAGTGAATCGGGCTTGAACCGCACGGTCGCCACCCGCGATGTCCGCACCGCGTTCGCGGTCGTCGCGCTCGGCGGCGGGGCCTTTGCGGTGTCGTGGCACGCGAAGAACAGCGTGAGCGCCAGCGCGGCGATGCAGGTTCGCTTCATCACGGACATCGTTTATCACGTGCGCTACTCTGGCTGCGTGAAGGATCGCGACCTGCCCGACGGCGCGCTCGAGGCCGAACCGCCGGTGGTCGCGCGGATGATCGTCGAGATCCGCAGCGA
>DATBAS010000251.1:0-2779 GCA_036271395.1 Kofleriaceae bacterium | reverse complement strand
CCGAGACACGCGGTGCCGATGTCGAGCATCGGATGGTTGACGATGAAGATCGCGCCCTGACCGACGACGTCGTCGACGATGTTCTTCATCGTGCGGCCGTTCAGGCCGAGCCGATGATCGACGTAGAGCGTGTTGCCGACCGCGTTGCCGTGGCCGGTGTACGTCGTGATCTCCGAGCCGCGCAGGAACAACAGGTTTGGAAAGCCGCTCTGATATGCCGCGAGCAGGGCGTGCTGCGAAATCGTGTTGTGATCGCTGACGTTGAGAAAATCGAGCCCTTGCTGCATCGCGAGCGCGGACATCTGATCGAACGTCGCGGTCGCATCGCCGCTCTGGATCGAGTGCGAGTGGAAATCGCCTTTGTACCAGCGCCGCTCGGTCGACAGCACGACCGGCTCGAACGCGGCCTGCGGCTGCACCGGCACCGTCGCCGTGTCGCTGCACGTGACATCGATCGTGTAGCTGCCCGCGTTGTTGATGAGCAACGCCTTGCCGATGACGACGTTCCACGTGCCCGCCGTGATCGGTCCCGGCATGTAGCCGCGCGAGCTCTGCGCGACGTCGATCACCGCGTCGTCGGTGAGGCCGCCGCCCCAGCCGCGATAGCCATCGGGCGACCACACGCCGAAATCCAAGATCTCGCCGTCGCTGCCGGAGGCGTGCGCGACGTCGATCTCGGCGGTGCCGTCGGGCACCGTGAACGGCACGACGACGTAATCGCCGTTGTCGGAGCCGACGGCGCCTTCGAAGTGCATCGTCGAAAGGACTGCTGCGACGAGGATCGCGCTCATCCTTTCGATCTACTCCTACGCGGGCAAACCCGTCCACTCCGCAGATCGTTGCCAGAGCGTTTGTGCGAGCTGAGCATCGTCGGCGAGCTTCGCGGGGCGCTTCTCCTTGCCATCCGCGTGGTAGTAGCGCCCGGTTTCGTTCGCCAGCTCGGGCGCCGTTGCCGCGCGCAAACTGCTGTGTGCACCTTGTTGTGGGCTGATCATGAATTTCTTCATCAGCCAGCGAAATGGTGCCGGGACTTGGCGCCACGCGTCGGTCGCGACGACACCGGGATGCACCGCGTACGTCGTGACGTCGCTGCCCTCGAGCTTGCGCGCGAGCTCTTTCGTGAACAGCACGTTCGCGAGCTTCGAGACTGCGTACTCTTGCAGACCGGTGACCGTCTTCGTCGGGCTCTGCAGCTTGTCGAAGTCGATGCCCTTCGCGTCGTAGTGCGACTGGCTCGACACGTTGACGATGCGCGCGTGACCGCTCGTCTTGAGGCGATCGAGCAAGAGCCGCGTCAGCAAGTAATGGCCGAGGTGGTTCGTGCCGAACGTCAGCTCGAAGCCATCTTTCGTCGTGCCGCGTTTGCCCGCGAGACCAGCGTTGTTGATCAACGCGTGGAACGGAATGTTCTTCGCGAGCAGCTCGTCTGCCGCTTTGTGGATCGATGCGAAGTCGGCGAGATCGAGCTCGACGAACTCGGCATCGCCGCCGACCCGTTTGATCTCGTCGAGCACCGGCTGCGTCTTGTCGAGCGAGCGACACGCGAGGGTGACGTGCGCGCCGCGCTCGGCGAGCGAGATCGCCGTGGTTCTGCCGATCCCGGTATTCGCGCCGGTGATGACGTAGTTCTTGCCCGCGAGGTCCTTGGCCATGCGCAGTGATGTGGTACCCGCACGCGCCCGCGTCAAGGCGATTTCTGATACGAAGTCGTCATGCGAAAAGCATTGCTGATCGTCTTGTTGGCTGCGTGTGGTGGATCGCAATCAGGTGGCAGTACCACGACGACGACGTCGGGCAGCGGCGCCGGCAGCGGGACGCTGTTCACGAGCTTGGGCGGCGAGCCCGCGATCAAGGCGGTCGTCAAAGACTTTGTCGAAGAAGAAGTCGCGAAGGACGATCGCATCAACGCGTTCTTCAAGAACACCGACATCCCGAGCTTCGAGCAAAAGCTCTACGAGCAGATCTGCGCGGCGGCGGGCGGCGGCTGTACGTACACCGGCAAGGACATGAAGACCGCGCATGCCGGCATGAACGTCAAGGAATCCGACTTCAACGCGCTCGTCGAGGATCTCGTGAAGTCGCTCGACAAGTTCCACGTCAAGGACGCGGACAAGCAGACGCTGCTCGGCGTGCTCGGCCCGATGAAGTCCGACATCGTCACCGCGCAATAACGTTGACACCAAAAGCGCGCGCGGAGTAAGCCGTGCGCGAAAGGCTCGAGATCGAAGCACGAACGTAAACGACAGCTCCGACGGATGCAGGGAAGCCAGTGAAAACCTGGCACAGCCCCCGCTACTGTGACCGGGGACGACGCGGCAGGGCACTGCCAGCCACTGGGAAACTGGGAAGGCGCCGCGAAGGACGAACCGGAAGTCAGGACACCTCTCTGTCGCGACCTCGGGGTGAAGGACCACGCTGTTCGCGTGCCCGTCATCCCTCGTTACGTGGGGTGACGCATGAAGACGTTCGGGATCATAGTCGCGCTCGCGCCGGCAATCGCATTTGCCGACGACGAGACGATCGTCGTCATCGATTCGGCGGCGCCCGACCGCGATCGCGCGCTCACCGACGCGCCGTTCGTCACGATCATTCATCCCGGCGACAGCGTCGCGACCGCATCGGTCGCCGATGCCGTCGGTGCCACGGTCGGCACGCAGACGCATTCGCTCGGCGGCCTCGGCGCGTACGAATCGGTGACCGTGCGCGGCGCACCGGCGGGCAACACCGAGGTGATGATCGACGGCGTGCCGCTCGCGCGCATCGCGGCGGTGACGACCGA
>DATBAS010000250.1:0-26060 GCA_036271395.1 Kofleriaceae bacterium | reverse complement strand
TCGGCGATCTCGAGCTCGAGATCGTCGCCGCGGCCGACCGCGAGCGTGATGTCTTTACGGCCGCGCTGCGCGAACCCGCGCGCGTAGTACTTCGCCATCGCACGCTCGATCGCATTCGGGCCGGCCAGATGCGGCCGCACGTTGAGCTTGGTCTTGAGCTGCAGCTGGTCGATCACCTGCGTATCGGCCGGATCCGCCATCGCGACGTCGAGGAACTTGAGCTGTTTTGCGAACGGCACGAGGTCGTGCTCCTGCGCGAACGTGGCCGGCACGAGCTCGAGCACCGCGAACGGCACGTCGATCAGATCGAGCTCGACGACCGGCACGCCGAGCTGCTGCGAGAGCACGCGGACCAGCTCGGCCTCGCTGACCAGCTTGAGCTCGATGAGCGTCTGCCCGAGCGAGCGTCCCCACCGCTGCTGCTCGACGAGTGCCTGGCGAAGCGCGTCGTCGCTGATCGCGCCGGCCTCGATCAACATCGTCCCCAAGCGCTTGCGCGGCATGACTACGGCGAGACTACCGTGGCCTGGCCCGTCTGCGCGAGCGTGCCGAGGAACTGCGCTGATTGCGTCATCGCGTCGGGCACCTCGAACACGACGAAGTGGCCGTCCGAGTTGGGCGCCATCGTGTATTGCGCGAGCACGGCGGTCGCGCTGCCGCGGTTTTTCGTCACGGGCGCGTTCACGACCGAGCTGCCGCGCAGCATCAGCCCCGGCACCGGCATCGTCGCATCGGTCATCACGACGTCGCCGCCGACCGCGGTCGCGAACGCTTCGATCGAAGGATCCGGCGCATACGTATCGATGAAGCCTTCACTCTGGAAGATGTTGCGCGGCGCGAGCGGCGTGCCGTCGGGCGCGGTCTGCAGGTCGCGCACGAAGTAGCGCGCGAAGTTGGCGCCGTCGGCGCGATCGATCCACGTCTGGGCGAGCGCGATCGTCGGGTTGTCGACGTCCATCGGATCGTCGCGCGTCAGCGCCTCGGCGATCGTCGGGATGTCGATCGGCTCGGTCTTGAGCAACAGCGACAAATACAAGATGCCGCCGGTACCGGACAGCACCGCGCCCTTGAGCGCGGGCTCGTACGCGACGAACGCAGGGCCGGTCAGCCCGCCTTGCGAGTGGCCGAAGAACAGCAGCTTGGTCTGATCGACCGAGACCGTCACGCCGGTGCCGCTGAGGTCGTCGAAGTCGAGCCCGAACGCGAGCCGCTCCTGCGACCACGCATCGGCGGCGCCTTGCAGCGCGTTGTCGCGGGCCGCGTACGGGTTCGCGTAGTTGAAGAACGCGATGTCGGGATCGAGCCCGGCCGGATCGCGCGGGCCGTGCAGCACCTGATCGGTCGAGATCACCGCGATGCCTTGCATCGCGAGCCGAATGGCGGTGCCGTCCTCGAGGAACGTCTGGTAATCACCGCCGGTGCCGTGCTGATAGACGCAGATCGGCCAGCCGTTCGCGGGCTTGGGCCCGAGCGGCACCGACATCGCGAAGCGCATGTTCTCGGTGAGCTGCACGATCGCCGCGCCGTCGCTGCCGACCGAGATCTCGCCGCCATCGTTGGTATACGGCGGCGTGCCGCTCTGGAAGTTCGGCGCTTGATACGTGCCGACGTACGCCGTGTACGCGGAGCCGAGGGCGAGGCTATCGCTGCCCAACGCGATGTTGGCGGCGACCGGCGCGGGCGTGGCGTAGACGCCCTTGCGCAGCGCGGGCGCGATGAAGCTCGCATGCTGCGTGGTGAACACCGCGCCGGAGACGACGTGCTCGGTCTCGTCGGCACCGAGCGCGTCGAACATCGGCTGGTAGATCGCATGCGCCGCTGCATCGCCACCGCCGCCGCGCAACGCCGCGAAGTCGGAGTCGGCGACGATCGCGTTGCCTTCGACATCCTTGATGCGATCGGTGATCACGAGCGCGTACGTCGTGCCGTCGTCGAGCCCGAAGCCGGGATACGGCCGCACGACGAGCCGGTTGCCCTTGATCGTGTTCGTCTGGTCGGTGCGGAAGTCGGTGATGATCGGCGTGCGCTTGCCGACGTTCGGCGAATTCGCGTCGATGTCGACGACGTAGACCGACGCGTCGGAGCCGAGCGAGCCCTGCGGATCGGGCAGCGTCGTGGTGTCGATCGCATCGGTCAGCCGCGATGACATCGCCGCGTTTTGCGAGAAGCCGTCGAGCGTTTGCGCGACCATCCGGTACTGCTCGACGATCAGGCTGTTGGTCGGAAAGTTGGTCAGATCCAACGTGCCGTCGCTGTTGCGATGCAGATCGTTCGGAAACGGCAGCGCGTAGTAGTCGCTCCCCGGCGCGTTCAGCTCGAACATCGCGACCGTGCTCGGCTTGCTCGAGCACGCCGCGACGATCAATAACAGTGGTCCGACCCTCATCATCGAGCGCACGCTATCACCGGAAGCCGCGCGTGCGACGGATTTCGTGGGCGTGGGCGTCGGCGGCCGACTCCGCGACAAGTTGCCACGACTGCCGGATCGGACCTCGGCGAAATCAAACCGCGGGCACCTACGTCTCGTTCGAGCCATCCCGATCGGTTCTCAGCCGGCCGTAGATCGCCCAGTCGAAGCGCTGCCCGAGCACGGGCTGATGGCGCTCGAATGCGCCGTAGCTGCGGAGCACTCCTTCGAGATGGAATCCCGCTTTGACAGCCACATTTCGCCGATGTCGCACGTCGCACGACGGCTCTTAGAACGTAAACGTCACCAGGCTGCCGACGAGCAAGCCTGCCCCGACGCCGCCGACACCGAGCCCGACGCTCGAGTGATTTTCCGCGTAATACACGGCGGTTCCGGCGGCCGCGGCCGCAACGCCGGCGACGAGCAAGCCGATCCCGGTCGTCGCGCGGATGTGGTGCATCGCCGCGATCTTCGCCTCGAGCGGCTGCGCGTCGTCGCGCGGAGCTGCTGGGTGCTCGTCCGGCAATGGCTCGGGCACCGCCGACAACAGATCGAGCGCGGCGCGCGTCGCGTTGCGTAGCGCTTCGTCGACGGTGCACACGTCGCAGCGCTCGGCGCGTTGCGACACCACGTTGCCGCTATCGGTGCGAGCGAGGGTGATCACCCACGCGAAGCTCGTGCCCGATCCGGTCAGCGATGCGAGCAGCGCGATCGACGCGCGCGTCCGATTGCGCAGCTCTTGAAGGCACGGGCCGACGTCGCAGCCGTCGGTCCACCGCGTCGAGCTCGCCATGATCTCGTGGATCTGCGAGCGCGCCGCGACGAAGAAGTGTTTCGGATCGACCTGCGCGTCGAGCGCTTTTTGAAACTGGGCGCCGACGTCGGGCGGCGCGCCGTCGATGCGAACGTCGAGCACGGCGATGATCATGCGCGGGTCCTTCGCGCCCGGCAGCGGCGGCGGCGCTGGCTCGGCCGGCGGCGCGGGTTGCGACGCGAGCATCGGCGGCGGTGGCGCCGACTTCTTGCCCGGCCCGGCGTACGCCGTGGTCGCGAGCGCCGCGATGACTAGGCTGAAGCGAATCACGCTTCGTCGACGCGGGTGATGAACTGCTTCATCAGCCCATCGATCATGAGGTTGCGATCCGAGATCTGATGCTTCCCGTCTCGCCAACCCGCCTGGATCTCGTCGTAGCGTTTCTCGCTCTCGCCGATCACGGCCTTGTACGTCGATACCTTTTTGATGATGTCCTTCTGGTTGCGCACGAAATACGACACCATCGCAGCGCCCGACGCGACGGTGAGCACGAGGCCCAACGGACCGCCGATCGCGTAGCGCAGGCCGATGCGCAGCGCCAACAGCAAGCCGGCGCCGATCGCGACTTTCTTCGTGCCGGTGCCATCGACCACCGAGTCCTTCGCGAGCGCGAGCGAGGTCTGGCCCGATGCGATCAGCAGCGCGATGAAGTTGCCGCGGCGCGTGGTCCAGCCGCGGTCGTAGTATTCGCGGATCGCCTGCTTCAGGAATGCGTCCCATGACGCGTACATGCCGTGCGCGCCCGCGGCAGCTTCCTTGGACGGTTCGGCCACGTGCGGAGGATAGCATCTTAGTTGCCCAGTTCCGACCCGGCCGCCGCCGGTCGGGACCTTGGATCGAGCATTTGACAGGGGTAGCTGCGTCGCACAAATTCGAGGAGATGCGAACGCGACTCGCGGCGCTGGCCATCTTGTGCTCGAGCTCGCTCGCGCACGCCGATCTCGCGTCGGGGCGCGACAAGCTCACGACCGGCGACTACAAAGGCGCGATCGCCGACTTGCGCGCGGTGACCGGAAAAGATCGCGCCGCCGCACACGTGTTGCTGGCGCGCGCGCTGATCACGACGGGCGAGTACGGTGCCGCCGAGGCGACGATCGGTGCGCCCGCATCCGTCGAAGCGCACCTCGTGCTCGATCGCATTCGCGTGCTGACCGGCCGCGGCGCCGACGCGCGCAAAGATCTCGAGCAGCTCGATAAAGACCACCCCGACGATCGCAGCGTTCGTACGGCGCTCGCGCTCGCGCGGCGCGATGCCGGCGATGTCGTCGGCGCGAAGCAGCTGTTCGATCAGACCGTCGGCGAGTACTACAACAAGAAGCTCGATATCTCGAACGCCGATCAGTTGTTCGAGCTCGCGACCGCCGCGCGCTACACGTCGCTGTTCGATCTCGCCGGCGATACGTATCGCGCCGCGCTCAAGTACAAGCCCGAGCTCATCGATGCCGGGCTCGGCTGGGCAGACCTGTTCTTGCAGAAATACGCCGCGCAGCTCGCCGAGCAGACGCTCGAAGAGAACGTGTTCAAGATCAACCCGAACGAGCCGGATGCTCACGCGGCGATGGCGCAGGTGATCACCGAGACCTCGTACGACTTGCCGTCGGTGAAGCACCACCTCGAGGCCGCGCTCGCGGTCAACCCACGCAACGCGCGCGCGCTCAAGGTCCGCGCGTCGCTCGAGATCGATTCGAACCAGTGGGACGTCGCGAACAAGACGCTCGATCAGGTGCTCGGCATCGACAAAGAAGACGTCGAAGCGATCGCGATGAAGGCGACCGTCGCGTGGCTGCGTGACGATACGAAGAGCTACGAGGCGCTGCGCCAGCAGGCGCTCGCGATCAATCCCTTGTACGCCGAGCTGTATCGCATCGTCGCGCGTTCGGCCGTGCGCGAGCATCGCTACGTCGCCGCGATCGATCTCGAGAAAGAGGCGATCAAGCTCAAGCCGGATTTCTACGAGGCGATGGCAGATGCCGGGCTCGGCTACCTGCGGCTCGGCATGGAAAAAGAAGGCCTCGAGTGGCTCGACAAGGCCTACAAGGGCGACGGCTACAACGTCCGCACGTTCAACACGCTGAACCTCTACGACCGCACGATCCCGAAGGAGTACTCGTTCGAAACGACGAAGGACTTCAAGATCCGGTTTCACAACGACGAGAAGCCCGCGCTCGCGCGCTACGTCGAGCCGATGATGGAGCGCGCGTTTGCCGACATGGTCAGGCGCTACGGCTTCACGCCGAAGACGCCGGTCGTCGTCGAGCTCTATGCCGACAAGACCGACTACGCCGTGCGCACGGCGGGCTTGCCCGACATGGCCGCGCTCGGCGTGTGCTTCGGCCAGGTGATCACCGCGATGTCGCCCGAGACCGGCGACATCAACTGGGGCATGGTGCTGTGGCACGAGCTCGGCCACGTGTTCGCGATCCAGCTGTCGAATTCGCGCGTGCCTCGCTGGTTCACCGAAGGGCTCAGCGAATACGAGACGCTGACCGCGCGGCCCGATTGGCGTCGCGAGAACGATGCCGATCTCTACGGCGCCGTCAGCAACAACGTGCTGCCGTCGATCGGCGATCTCAACTCCGAGTTCATGCAGCCCGATACGAGCGCGGTCGTCGTCGCGTATTACCAATCGTCGGTCACCGTCGAGTGGCTGATCGACACGTACGGATTTCCGAAGATCGTCGACGCGCTCAAGCTCTACGGCCAGGGCAAGGAGACGCCCGAGGTGCTCAAGACGATCACCGGCAAGCCGATCGCCGAGCTCGATCGCGAGTTCCGCAAGTACCTCGACATCCGGCTCGCGCCGTACGCCGGCACGTTCAAGCTGCCGACGCGGGGCTTCGACGACGTGACCAAGCTCGAGATCGCCGCCGACGCCGCGCCGAAAGATGCACGCGCGCACGCGAACGTCGCGCTCGGCTATCTCTACGCCGGCGATGCCGACAAAGCCGGCGAGGCCGCGAAGGTCGCGCTCGCGCTCGATGGCAAGCAGCCGATCGCGCGCTACATCATGGCCGAGATCGCGGTCCACGCACAGGATGACGACAAGGCGCGCGAGATCTTCGACGGCCTCATCGCCGACGGCCACGATAGCTACGACATTCGCACGCGGCTCGCGCAGATCGCGCTCGACGGCCGCGACGTCGCCGAGGCAAAGAAGCAGCTCTGCGCCGCGAAGAAGCTCGATCCCGAGCGCAGCTATCCGTATCAAGCGCTCGCCGAGCTCTACACGAAGCAAGGCGACGAAGCCCGCTCGCTCGCCGAGCTCGAGCACTACGTGTTCCTCGAGCAGATGGAGCTCGCACCGCTCAAGCAGCTCGTCACCGGCTACGCCAAGCTCGCCAATTGGGCGAAGGTTCGCACCTACGGCGAGATGGCGACGTTCGTCAACCCGCAGGACGTCGAGATGCTGTCGCTGCTCGGCACCGCGTATCTGCAGACCGGCGACGGCGCGAAGGCGCTGTTCACGTACGACACGGCGCTCGTCGCGAACCCGGCGCCGCGTCGCCCTGCGCTCGTGCAGCTGGGTCGCGCGCGCGCATTCGCGCTGATGAACAAGCCCAAAGATGCGAAGGCCGCGATCGCGCTCGCGATGAAGACCGAGCCCGAGAACGCCGAGGTCCTCGCGCTCAAGGCGCAGCTGAGGTAGCTACGGCAGCTTTGCGATCACGGCTTTCGCGAACGCCGCGTTTTCATCGTCGAGCTTCGCGGCGCCGGGATCCGGCCCGATCGTCGCCGACACGGTCAGCCGCCACGGCCCTTTCTTCGCCTCGAGCAAGCGGCCGCGCATCGACATCATGCCGCCCAGGTTCACCGACGCGACGTTGGTCGCGAACGCCCAGTCACCAACGCCGGCGATGTCGCTCTGGACCGCGATCAGGTCGCTGCCCATGCCCTGCTTCGGCAGCGGCTTGGTCGCGCCATTCACCGCCGCGCCAACTTGCGCGTAGATCTGTTTGACCGAGTCTTCGGTCTCGTCCTTTTGCTCGACGCTGACGTTGACGTCGAGCTGCTCGCTGAGCGCGGTCGGCACCGCGATGCCCTTGCCGCTCTGCGCCGACTTCATCATCCCGGCCATGCCGCCGGTCTGCTGCATTTGCTTCTCCTTCTCGGCCGGATCGAGCTGGTACTCGCACGAACCACCCGAGCCCGTCGCGATCATCGCCGCTTTCTTGCCGTACATCGCGCCGACATCTGCGGCCGCGACGATCGAGCAAATCTGCGGCGGCGGGGTCGACGGCGTTTTCGCCACCGGCGTTGCGGGCTCGCTCGGCGATGGCGCGGTCGCAGGCGCAGGCGCGGGCGGATCGGCTTGTTTCGACGGATCCTTCGACGGCGACTTGCCACAACCGAACACGATCAACGCAACGACGACGTGGGGCCTCATGCCGCACTCGTAGCACGTTTAGATGATCAGCTTCTGGATCGTGTCGATCACTTGGCGCAGGCGCATCGGCTTGTCGAGAAAGATGTTGGCGCCCGCGTCGAGCGCCGAGCGTCGTGCGGCATCGCCGCCGGCCGACACCGCGATGATCGGCAGATTGATCAGGCCGAGCTCGCCGCGCGCCGTCGCGATGACGCGCGCACCGTCGAGGATCGGCAAGTAGACATCGATGATCAGCGCGTCGAACGGTTCTTTCTTGAGGATCTCGATCGCCTGTCGGCCGTCTGCTGCTTGGCGCACCACGAACGACACGCCGCCGCCGAAGTCGCGGCGCGCCGAGCCCTTCAAGCCGTCTTGGATGAGCGTCGCGACGTGATGGTTGTCCTCGACGACCAACACGTGAAACAGCCGCGAGACCGTTTTGGGATCGCGCGCGCGGATCTTCGCGATCAACGTCGCGAGCGCGTCGCGTGCTGGCCCGGGCGTGAACTGGATGCCGGCGCCGGCTTCTTCGCCGACGGCGAGCACTTCGTTTTCGGTGCCGTGGCCGCGCGCCCAGCGCACGGTGCCTTCGATCGAGATCGGCTCGAGCAACCCGGGAAAGCTCAACACCAAGTGCACGCCGGTGCCGATCGGCAGCGCGCGGTTGGTCGCCACGAACGTGCCGCCCGACGACAAATTCTCGGTGTAATCGCCGACGAGATCGTCCGCTCCCTCGTATTCGACGAACAGCGTGACCGGCTCGCGGTCGCTCTTGCGCTTGTCGTCGTCTGACATCGGGCGATGAAAATCATACACCCGTCTCGTCCGGCACGACGCGCCACTAGCCGCGCGGAATGCTCACCGTGAACGTCGTGCCCTTGCCGACCGCGCTCTCGACCGCGAGATCGCCGCCGTGATCTTTTACGATCTGCTGCGTGAGCGCGAGGCCCAGGCCGCTGCCGCCTTCCTTCGTCGAGAAGAACGTGTCGAACAGGCGGGGAATCACCTCGGCGGGAATCCCGACGCCGGTGTCCTCGACCTCGATCACGACGCGATCGCCCGCGCGGCGCGTGCGCAGCGTGACCTTGCCGCCGCCTTTGGCCGCGGTCGCTTCCGCAGCGTTGCGCACGAGGTTGATGAGGCACTGGCGAAGCTGCGAGGCATCGGCGAGCGCGATCGGATCGTGCTCGCCGAGCTCGAGTGCGAGCTCGACGTGCTTGGCGGCGAGATCTTCGCGCACGAACGACGCGAGCGCATCGAGCATCGCGTTGACGTGCTCGCTCGCGATCTTCGGCTTCGGCAGCCGGCCGAACGCGAGGTATTCCTCCGTGATCGCGGTGAGCCGATGGACCTCGCGATGGATCGCCTGGCATAGCGCACGGCCCTCGGCGTTGCCTTCGAGCTCGTCATCGAGCAGCTCGGCGTTGAGCCCGATCGCCGACAGCGGGTTGCGGATCTCGTGCGTGATCATCGCCGACAGCTTGCCGATCGCGGCGAGCCGTTCCGAGCGCACGAGCTCGCGCTCGCGTTCCTCGACCGCGCGCGCCATCGAGTTGAACTCGCGCGCCAGATCCGCGACCTCGGCGGGGCCTTTCTCGTCGATCCGGCTCGCGTAGTCGCCGGCGGCGACGCGGGCGGCGGCGGCTCGCAAGCGGCGCAGCGGTCGCAGCGTGAACACGACCCAGACCGAGATCATCACGGCGAACGTCAGCGCGACCAAGCCCATCACGATCGTGAAGAGCCGCAGCCCGTGCTCGCGCTCCTCGAGCAACAGCATCACGTTGACCGCCTTGCGCTCGGAGTTCACCGAGAGGTCCTTTGCGAGCTGCGCGACGCGTTGCTCGCCGTCGCGCAAGGCCTGCAGCGGGGCCGTCACCGATGCTGCCGTCGGTAGGTCGCCGCGGCGAAGCGCGAGGGTCAGCTCTTCGTAGCTCGGCCGGAGCTGATCGATCGCGACCGAGATCTTCTCGATGCTGGGCAACAGTGCCGGGTCGACCGAGACCGCGAGCTTGTCGACACTCTCTTTTAATGTCTTGAACGACGCGTTGCGCCGCTCCCGGGCCGGCCGCAGGGTGAAGCTGGCGTTCGTTGCGGTCGGTTCGTCGTCGACGTAGCCGCGTAAGTCGTCTTGGCGCTGGGCGAAGTTCTTGGTCGCGAACGCGAGCGGGAAGTATCCCCGGCGGATCGTGTCGACCTGGCTCTCGACGACGGCCATCGTTCGCAAGATCGTCCCCGTGATGAACCCGAAAGCGACCGAAAGCAGTGCAAAACCGAGGAGGATTCGCGCTGATAGGTTCCGCATGGCCCGGGTAACACGGTACCGTGGCGATCTGTGGCAGGCCAGGAACCTTCGGAGCCAGATGTGTATAATGAGCCGGCTAAGGTGATTTGATGAGTCTTCGCTTAGGTTGCCTGACGTTAGCCCTGCTCGTGTGCCTCGGAGGCACCGCGTTCGCCAAGCCCGGAATCGCGATCCTCGGTCTCGAGGTCATCGACAAGTCCGGCTCGCCGACGCAAACCGATGCGCAGGTCGCTGAAGAGCTGACCCAACAACTTCGCTCGCGCGCTAAGACCAGCGGTCCCTACCTGCTGGTTGCCAACGGCGAGAAAGAGTTGATCGACGAGAAGCTGATCAAGAGCTGCGACGACGAGAAGCCGGTCTGCATGCAGGGGATCGGCAAAGATCTGTCGGCCGATATCCTGATGTACGGCCACATCGAGAAGCAGAACAACGCGTATCAAGTCACGATGTTCTTGTTCGACGTCGCCCGCAAGACGCGCGAGAAGACGTATCCCGAGACCATCCCGCTGTCGGAATCGTCGGGGCCCGCGCTCGCCGGGTGGGCGCGCAAGATCTACGGCAAGCTCACCGGCCAGACCGATACGTGCGTGATCGTCGTCAAGACGAACGGCGTCGACAACGGCACGATCCTCGTCAACGGCGCGCCGAAGGGCAGCATCACGAACGGCGTCGGCCAGGTCAACGGCCTCACCGAAGGTCGCTACAAGCTCGCCGTCGAAGCGAAGGACTATCACCGCTGGGAGAAGTCCGACATCACGTGCACCGCCGGCCAGACGACGAACGTCCCCGCCGAGCTCGAGAAGCGCGATTCGACCTCGACGGCGGTCACCGACAACAATACCGGCACGGGCAGCGCAGGCCACGGCCCCGACGACACGATCACGGGCACGGTCTCGCACAGCAGCAGCACCAATGCGCATGGCCCATGGTTCTACGTCGCGTGGACGACGGGCGCGGTCGCGGTCGCGTCGCTGGCGACCGGCGTGTTCGCGAGCAGCGAGCTGTTGTCGGTGAACGGCAAGAAAGACTGCGTGCAGCCGGTCGACGGCAATAACAATCCCACCGGGCCGGCGACCGGACCAGAGTTCGGCTGCAACCACGGCCCGGCGCTCCACACGCTGCAATACCCGACCTATATCGGCGCGGGCGTGCTGGCCGGCGTGGCCATCGTCGCGATTTTCGAAGAGATGCGCGATCACAAGGAAACCGAGCAAGCCGCGATGGGACGCCGCAAACATCGCGATCCGGTCACGATCGTTCCCGTCGTCAGCCCATCGGGCGGCGGAGTGACGTTTTCGATGCGCTGGTGACGTGTTAAATGCCGGGTAATGCCCGGACACGATGAAGCGGATGACCTGCGCGTAAGCGCGGTTCCGCGCGTCGCCGGCGGGTTTGGGGCGATCTGGCAGACCACGAAGTACGCGCTCGCCGGGCCCGGGTTGTTTCGCGGCGGCCGCGCGTTGCTCGCGATGAACCAGCAGACCGGGTTTGATTGCCCGGGTTGCGCGTGGCCCGAGCCGGCCGATCGTGATCGCTTCGAGTTTTGCGAGAACGGCGCGAAGGCGCTCTCCGAAGAAGCGACGACCGCAAAGCTCACGCCGGAGATGTTCGCGGAGCGCTCGATCGACGAGTTGCGCGAGCTCTCGGACTACGAGCTGGGCAAGCTCGGCCGCATCACGCACCCGATGGTGCTCGACGGCCGGCACTATCGCCCGATCTCGTGGGACGCCGCGTTCGTGCTCGCCGCGCACGAGCTACACGCGGCCGGGCCGGAACGCAGCGTGTTCTACACGTCGGGCCGCACGAGCAACGAGGCCGCGTTCGTCTATCAGCTGGTCGGCCGGATGCTCGGCACGAATCACTTTCCCGACTGCTCGAACATGTGCCACGAGTCGAGCGGCGTCGCGCTGTCGGCGACGATCGGCAGCGGCAAGGGCACGGTGTCGCTCGACGACTTCGAGCACGCCGATCTGATCTTCGTGGTCGGCCAGAATCCCGGCACGAACCATCCGCGCATGCTGACCACGCTCCGCACGGCGGCGAAGCGCGGCGCGACGATCATCGCCGTCAATCCGCTGCGCGAAGTCGCGCTGTCGCGGTTCGCGCATCCGCAGCATCCGCTCGATCTGTTTCGCGGCGTGCCGATCGCGAAGCACTTCGTGCAGATCCAGATCGGCGGCGATCAGGCGTTCTTTCTCGGTCTGAGCAAGGCCGTGCTCGAGCGCGATGCCGAAACCGCGTCGGGCCGCGACACGACCATCAAGCAACCGCTCGGCGACGTGATCGATTCGCTGTTCGTCGGCTCGCATACCGACAACTTCGGCGCGTGGCGCGATCACGTGCTGACGACGCCGTGGCAGCTCCTCGTCGAGCGCAGCGGCGTGACCGAAGCGACGATGCGCGAGATCGCCGATCTCTACATCGCGTCGAAGGCGGTGATCGCGTGCTGGGCGATGGGCCTCACGCAGCACAAGCACTCGGTCGCGACGATCGAAGAGGTCGTCAACTTCATGTTGTTGCGCGGCAACGTCGGACGGCCCGGCGCCGGTCTGTGCCCGGTGCGCGGTCACTCGAACGTGCAGGGCGACCGCACGATGGGCATCTACCATCTGCCGCGCCCGCAGTTCTTGGATGCGCTCGGCGCCGAGTTCGGCTTCGTGCCGCCGCACAAGCCGGGCTGCGACGCGGTCGAAGCCGTGCACCTGCTCGAGGCCGGCGAGGTCGGCGTGTTTTGCGCGATGGGCGGCAACTTCGTCGCGGCCATCCCCGACACCGAGCGCTCGATGCGCGGCCTCGAACGCTGCGCGCTGACGATCGGCATCACGACGAAGCTCAACCGCACGCACTTGTATCCGGGTCGCGCGGGGCTGTTACTGCCATGCCTCGGCCGCAGCGAGATCGATCCGTCGGGGTTCGTCACGGTCGAAGACTCGATGAGCATGGTGCACGCGTCGCAAGGCGTGCTGAAGCCGGCGAGTGGCGAGCTGCGCGGCGAAACCGCGATCGCGTGCGCGCTCGGCAAGGCGCTGTTTCCGGATCGCGCGCCGTGGGACGAGCTCGCCGGCAACTACGATCGCGTGCGCGACAGCATCTCGCGTGTCGTCGGTGGATTCGAAGACTTCAACCCGCGCGTGCGCGAGCCGGGTGGGTTCCAGCTGCCGAACGCCGCGCGCGATCGCACGTTCGTCGCCGGCCACGCGAAATTCTCGATCGGCACGCCGCCGGATCTCGCGCTACCGCCGCGCCGGCTGCGAATGATGACGCTGCGCAGCCACGACCAGTACAACACCACGATTTATGGGCTAGACGACCGCTATCGCGGCATCCACGGCGGCCGCCGCGTCGTGTTCGTGAACCCCGACGACATGATCGAGCTCGGCATCGGCGACCGCGAGCTCGTCGATCTCGTGAGCGAATGGGACGACGGCGAGCGCCGCGCCGAGGCGTTTACCGTGGTGCCGTACGATCTGCCGCGGCGTTGCGCGGCGACCTACTTTCCGGAGGCGAACCCGCTCGTGCCGCTCGACAGCGTCGCCGATCGATCGCGCACGCCGACCTCGAAGTCGGTCGTGATCCGGATCGAGAAGCGCGCCGATCTCGAAGTCGTCAGCGCAGCGGACCGCTGATCGCCAAGCCGCCCCCGGTTCCGCTGAACCACGGCGCGACCGAGACGTGCTCGCTTTCGGCCGGCCCTTCCATGTGGCCGGTCTTGATGTACCAGACCAAGCCGCCGACGAACGCAGCGGCGCCGACGCCGCCGACGATCCAGCCGATGTTCGACAACTCGACCGCGTTGTGCGCGGAGTTGTAGACCGGGTCGCCGGGGGTCGCGTTGCACACGTGATCGCCGAGCGAGCACTGCGACGGGATCCGCGTGAGCTCGAACGACGCGAACGCGAAGCCAACGACGCCGAGCGCGGCGCCGCCGTACATCACGATTTTTGGTGCGAGCGGGTGAACCATGTGCGGCGCGGGTGGCTCCACGGCCGCGCGAACCGCGCCGTTGTCGGCCGCGCCGGCCACAGGCTTCGGAGTCGCCGCACCGAACGTCGCGGTGACCGCGCGGCCTTGCTCGCCGGTTCCGATCACGACCGTCACGACCTCGTCGTGGCCGCCGTTGGAGAACTTGAACACGTGCTTGCCCGGATCGATGTCGTGCGGCCGGCCGTCGTCGAGCCGCGTCGCGACGAGCACGTCGTCGATGTACACGGTCGTGTCGGGCAAGTCGGCGCCGTTGCCGTCACGTGCGGCGAGTGTGACCGACGGCTGCAATCGATTGAGCTCGTCGGCGAATCGCGCGCAGTCGCCTTGCACGATCGACGGGCACGACGATTGCGCGCACTGCAAGAACAGCTTGCGTGCGAGCGAGAGGTGGCCTTGTTCCTTCGCGTCTTGGCCACGGCTGTGCGCGTCGACGCACTGTTCCTTGGTCAAGTCGGCGTAGGCGACCGAGCTCGCCGCGAGCACGGCGACAACTAAGATCCGCGTAACGATCATCTCGAAGCTCCTCTGCTGAAACTAGAGGCAGTTGGTTTTGAAGATCTTCTTCTTGCCTTCGAAGTAGTACGGCGGGTTGCAATCGAGTGCGGGCGCCGCGGATCCGGCCGCGGGCGAGGCCGTCGTCGCGGCCGGCGTCGATTCGGACTTCGTGGCCGCTGCCGCCGCCGTGTGTTGCGGCGCGCTGCGCACGATCCGCGGCGTGACCGGCGCGCTGCGCACGGGCGCAGGTTGCGTGCGCACCACGGGACGCGGCGCCGCCTCGACCGGCGTGGTCGTGGCGGCCGGCGCCGCCGTTGCCGTCGGTGCCGGCGGGGGCGCCGTGATCGCGGGCGCCGTGATCGCTGCGGCTGCCGGTGCCACTGGTGCGGCGATCGCAGGAGCGGCGGGCACCGCCGCAGCCGGCGCTGGTTGCACGACCCCTTTGGGCGCCTCGATCTCCGGCGAGTGTGCGAGCCAGATGATCAACGCGAGCAGCGCCAAGAACGCCGCGGCACCGGCGCCGAACCAGAGTCGCGTGTTGTTGCGCAACGTCGTCGGCGCGGTCGGCCGCTCCATCACCGTCGCGGCACCCGGATCGGTTTGGATCCGGCGATGGCTCGCCGTCGTGTTCACCATGCTGCTGTCGGCGGTACGCCGCCAGCTCTGCTCTTCCGCGGAGATCACGCGGTCGCGCATCGCCAAGAAGTCTTTGCCGAGCTGCTTGAGCCACTGCGCGACCGCGGTGGGCGTCGCGGGCGTCACCGCCGATGACAGCGCTTGCTCCATGTCGGCGGCGGTCTTCCATCGCTCGCTGATATCGACCGCGAGGCCGCGGCGAATGATCGGCTCGAGGACCTCGAGCTGGCGCCACCGGTTCGGGCCGAGCCACTCTTTTTCTTCAGCGAGCGCCTCCGTGATCGCCGGTAGCGTGCCGCGCATGATCTCGTGGATCAGCTCGGCTTCCGATTGCGCGGTGTGATGGAGGCGATGGCCGACGATCAACTCCCACAGCACGACCGCGAGCGAGTAGACGTCGCTCTGCTGGTTCGAGTGGCCGCGGATCTGCTCCGGCGCCGAGTACGCGAGCTTGCCTTTGAACACGCCTTCGCGCGTGATGTGCGCGGCCATCGTGGCCTTCGCGATGCCGAAGTCGAGCAACCGCGGCGTACCGTCGGTCGCGATCATGATGTTCTGCGGCGACACGTCGCGATGGACGACGTCGAGCGGGCCGCCGAGCTCGTCGGTCGTCTCGTGCGCGGCCTGCAGACCCGCGAGCACGCCGCAGGCGACCGCGACCGCGACGTTGAGCGGCACGTGAACTTTGGCCTCGTGCGCCGTGCGCAAGAGCCAGTGCAGCGGCGCGCCGTGCACGTACTCTTGAACGAGCACGACTTCTTCGCCGGTGGTCACGACGTCGAGCACCGGCACGACGTTTCGGTGGTGAATCTTCGAAGCGACGCGCGCTTCGTCCAAGAACATCGTGACGAACTCGGAGTCCTCGGCGAACTCGGAGTGCAGCCGCTTTGCCGCGACGATGCGCGTAAAGCCTTCGTCGCCGACCAATCGCGCGATGTGGATCGTAGCCATACCGCCGCGAGCGATCTGCCGGTGGAGCAGATAGCGGCCGATCTGGATCGCCGGCTGGCGGCGAGAGTCAGAGCTGAGTGCTTGCGAGGTCTCGGGCATGACTACGCGAGTGCCTCCGACCGGCTTCCCTGATCCGGTGTGAACGACAGCTGGAAAAAAACAGCGACCCTCATCGTTGGCCACTGTCTCAACCAGTTGATGTGAGCCTCAAGGGGCAGCGACGTCCACATCCCTCCGTGAGGCAACGCTAATTACCTTTTTGCATCACCCCAGCAAAACACCGTGCCCGTGCGCACGGTACAGACATTTCGACGCGAACGAAAACAGCTGGTTATGCCGCGCGCTTGTCCTGGATCTTCGCGTCACGTCGAGAACGCGATTCCGGGCGGGCGTTCACGAAACATTTCTTCATAGAGCAACACGCAAATCAGCGCTTCGATCTCGCACGTTTTCGGCCCGCTTCGCGGCCGCGGCTTCGTTTCGAGGCCGTCGGCATTTGAATGCCGAGCTCGCCCGGATCGAGCTTGCCGATCGCGACCAGATCGCCGCGTTTCGTCGTCGTGATCGTCGGGTACTCGCCGCGCGATGCCTCGACGAGCGCCGCACCTTCGAGCGCGCGCACGAGATCGAGCACGTGCGTCTGCGACCAGCCGCGCAAGCAGCCGCGCTCCGGCAATTCGGCGAACCGCGGATCATCGTCGGTGCCGTTCGCGATCTGCGCGATGCGCGTACGGCCGAAGCGGCCGTGGAGCGTGCCGATCAAGAGCAACGCGTTGCGGATCGCGATCGCTTCGCTCTCGGAGATCGCCGACGGCGCGTGGCCGTGCGCGACCGCTTCGCAGCTATCGCACGCCCCGCAGCGCTTGCCGCGATCCATCCAGTCTTCGTCGCCGAAGTATTCGAGGATGAGCTGGCGGCGGCATCGCGGGTTGTACGCGTAGTCGATCATCATTCGCAGCTTCTTGCGCTCGTTGTCGGCACGGCGCGCGAGCGACTCGACATCGAGCGCCGGAAACACGCCGGGTGGCGGCCGTGATGCGACGAGCTGATCGGCATCGCGGCTCAGCATGCCGTGGCGCTCCAAGATTCGAATCGCGGCGCCGACCGTCGCGTTCGAGGCTTCGGGCAAGTGCGGCTTCAAGCGCTGCTCGAGCTCGTCGTCGCCGCCGCCGCGACCATCGAGCTGACCCAAGCTCGGCCGGCCGTGCAGCAGCTTCCACATGCCGCGCAGTAGCTCGGCCGACGGATACGACGCATCGATCAAGAACTCCTGCAGGCGGATATCGGAGTGGTTGAACAGCAGCACGCAGCGCGTCGGCTTGCCGTCGCGGCCGCCGCGGCCGGCTTCCTGGTAGTACGCCTCGGGACTGCGCGGAATATCGGCGTGAACGACGAGCCGGATATCGCTCTTGTCGACGCCCATGCCGAACGCGTTGGTCGCGACGATCACGTCGAGCTGGCCCGACATGAACCGATCCTGCGCCTTCTCGCGGATCTCGTTCTCGAGCCCGGCGTGATAGACCCGCGCGCGCATGCCGGCCTGCTTGAGTGCCTGCGCGTAGCTCTCGGCGTTCTTGCGCGTTGCCGCGTAGACCAGCGCGACACCGCCGTCGCGCATGCGCACGAGCTCGACGAGCTGATCGATCTTGTCGGCGGCGCCGCCGACCTTTTGCACCGCGTAGTGCAAGTTCGGCCGATCGAACCCGTGAACGTGTACGCGCGGCGAAACGAGGCCGAGCTGCGCGGCGATGTCGTCGCGAACCTCGGGCGTTGCCGTCGCGGTGAACGCGGCGATCCGCGGCGGCTTGAGCTCGGCGATCAGCTGGCCGAGCCGGTGATAGTCCGGCCGGAAGTCGTGGCCCCATTCCGAAATGCAGTGCGCCTCGTCGATCGCGACGAGCGCGATCGAGCCGGCGATCCCGCGCAGCGCATCGGCGAACCGCGCGTTGCGAAACCGCTCGGGCGCGACGTAGACGAGCGTGAACGTGCCGGCGCGAATGCCGTCCAAGATGTCGCGTTGCTCCTCGGCGCTGGCCTGCGAGGTCAGCGCGACCGCCGAGACGCCGCGGCCGCGCAGCACGTCGACCTGATCTTTCATCAGCGCGATCAGCGGCGACACCACGAGCGTGACGCCGCCGCGCTCGCCGAGCACGACCGCCGGCAGCTGGAAGCACAGCGACTTGCCGGCGCCGGTCGGCATCACGCCGATCACCGGCCGGCCGGCGAAGATGTCGGCGATGACGTCGGCTTGCCCCGGCCTCAGCGAGGTGTGGCCAAACCGCGCGAGCGCACGCGCCAGCACGTCGGCGGTATCGCCGTCGCCATCGCGCGCAGAAGTCGCAGCGGTCCACATCGCGCGTCACGCTAGCAGACCAGTACGACAGCGCGAGCGCGCGGGGCTCAGAACGACATGAACGTGCCGAGCGGCGCCGTCGACGTGTCGACCGTCCAGTAGTACGTGTCCATGAACGTGCCGTCGGCGTTGAGCGTCGTGCCCCAGACCGAGTCGAGGTACTGGTGGTTCGACGACGAGAACCCGGCGGTCGCGCCGAGGCCGAGCGACAGGTTCGGCAGGTTCTCGAGCGCGGGGATCATCGTGTCGGGCGTGATCGGCCCGGTCGTGTTGAGCAGGCCCTGGATGAAGATGTTCGTCGAGATGTAGCCCTCGAGCGACGTGAAGCCGCCGGGCTCGCCGGCGGCCGCGGCGAGCTTGGTGTAGTTCGTCACGATCGCGGCGGTGTCGGTCACGTAGTTCGGCACGACGTTCGAGACGAGCACGCCGGTCGTGTACGGTTGCTGGCCGCTCGGCGACGTGTACGTGCCGGCGTTCTTGAGATCGCTCGCGAGCGCGTTGCCGTCGACGAACGAGATGTTGCTGAAGTGGAAGCGCAGCTTGTCGCCGGGACCGCCGGTGCCGTACTGCCACTGCCGGATCAGCTGGATGAACTGCGAGCCGGAGCTGTACACGTCGGTCATCATCACGCCGACGTCGAGCGTGCCCGACGTCGGCACGATCGTCGCCAGATATGCCTCCGCCGCGGTCGCCTCGGTGGGCACGCTGGTGTTGTCGTTACGCGTGTACTTGAATTGCTGGAACGTCGGGGTCGTCGTCGTGGCATTGACGGCCTGCCACGCGGCGACGAGGCCGTTGTAGCCGGCGTTGCCGAACGTGTCGTTCTGCTGGAACGAGATGATGTTCGTCGTCGTCGTGACGTTGACGCTGTTGTTCATGAAGTACTCGACCGTCGCCATCGCTTCCTGCGCGTAGCTCGCGCGGACGTTGAATACGTACTTCTGGCACGCGCCCGCGGTGGTGTCGCGCAACGGCGTGCCGGCGCCGGTGAACGCGCCGTAGAACATCGTGTGGGTCTCGGTCGCGACGGGCGTCGCGCGCACGGCGGTCGGCGTGCCGACGCTGCCGACCAGCGACAGCACACCGTTCGAGCCGCGGTCGAGCGCGGTCAACGAGACCGGAACGTTCATCGGTGTGGGCGTCGCACCATTCGACACGCCCACCGACGTATTCGGGCAGTTCGTCGGCGACGTGCCGGTGTCGATCGCGTCGGTGAGCATCCTCGCGTTCGTCTCTGCCTGTTCGGGATCGTAGCCGTCGTCGAGCGCGTTGATCGAGATCATGCGACCGCGAATGCCACCTTTGGCGTTCTGCTCGTTGATCGCGAGCAGGATGCCGTTGTTCATGTCGGTGCCGAGCGACGCATTGACGCCGGAGAACGGCGCGCTTTGACCGAGGAGGATCGGTGCGTCGGCGGGATCGACGCACAACGTGTCGCTGCCGCGCACGTCGCAGACTGCGTTGTTGCCGCAGTCGCTATCGACCGTGCACGTCTTCGACGAAAACTGTGTCGAGCAGCCTCCAACAAGCAAGGCGAGAACAAACGATGAGCGCCCCATGCTGTAAACTCTCGCGCGCACGTTGATGTGTGCGCAAGAGCTTCGAGCTTTGTGTTGAAGAACTACGTAATTTCAACCACGCCAGTAGGACCACGGACTACGTCGACGCCGCGGCGTTTTCGCACAGTGCTATTCGACGTGCGGCTCGCAGGTCGTCAGCGTCGGTTTGAGCGTGAGCTTCACGGCTTGCGGCATGTCGCCGCGGTTCCTGATGCGCAAGCCGATCTCGATATTCTCACCGTCTTCGACGCAACCCACTTCGAACGTGTGCGACGACGCGCCGATCTCGACGAAGTCGCCGCGCAGCAACGCGACGTCGACCGGCCCCGACGCGCTGCTGACCTCGATCGACGCGAGCCAATGGGGCGGCAACGTACCGAGGTTTGCGAGATCGGAGACCGTGATCGAGCCATGTGCGTCGAGCTGCGTGTCGATCGTGAACACGCCGGGGCTCGGGAAGCCGTAGACGGCGCCTGGATTCGGGTACGGCAACTTATCGAAGCTCGCCGAGTGCGCGGGCGCGCTCGGTTCGACCGCGATCTGCGGTTGCGCGGTCGGTGGGCCCATCTTCTTGCGGCGCAACGCCTGTGAGCCGCCGACGAACACGCCGGCGACCACCGCGATCGCGATCACCGCGCGCAGCGTCGATGGCTTGCCGGCGACACGGCCGACCGCGCACAAGCCGCGCCACGTCGCGCGCAGCGTGTCGCGCAGGCTGAACAGCTCGCTGCCCGCGGCCGGGTCGAGCGCGGTGATCGCGAGCCGCTCGCGGCGGAGCCGGCGCACGAGCACGCCCATCACCAGCGGCACGACCGCGAGCGCGATCGGCAACGCGGTGATGCGCGACAGCACGACGATCGCTGCGGTCGCGGCGAAGTCGATCACGGCGACGCGCGACACGCGCGCTGCGCGCGTCGTCATCACGAGCGCGCCGACGAGGCCGATCGCGCCGTAAAGCGCGAGCGCGTGGGCGTGATCGACGAGCGCGGCTTCGAACTCGCGCATGATCGGCCAGCCATCGGCGTGGATGCCGCTCGCGGCGTAGAGCAGCGTCGCCGGCACGGCGAGGCTCGCGCCGAGCACGAGCCACGCGACCGACGCGACCTCGCGGCGATGCGCCATGTCTCGCGCCATCTCGTCGGGGCGTTCGTGATCGAGTCGCTGCAGGTCGTAGTCGAGATCGCGGCCGGGCAACACGTAGCGCGACATCGCGACCGCGAAGCGATGCTCGGAGCGCGCGCGCGACACCATGTACGCGAGCAGCGCGAGCAGCCACGCGCCGAACAACATCGTCGAGATCGACGCGGGCTGAACGCCCGGCAACATCGAATCGAGCCGTGCGGCGAGCGCCGGGCGCAACGCGGTCGCGAGCATCGCGACGCCGCCGATCGTCATCGCGAGGCCGGCGGCGACGCGTGCATCGCGCGCGACGACGACGCGCCGGATCGCGTGCGGCATCGTCGCGAGATCGTCGCGCCGGCGGCGCAACAGGTCTTGGCGTTTTGCGGCGGCGCCTTCGGTGGGATCGCGATAGATGTCGCTCATCCCCTCAAAGGATAAGCGGCTTTAGATCCGCTGCAACAACAGAGATGCGAGCGAGTAGCCGGCGCCGAACGACGACAAAATTCCATACGTGCCGGCCGGCAGGTCGGTGTTGTAGTGCGAGAACGCGATCAGCGAGCCGGCCGAGGCCGTGTTGCCGTATTCATCGAGGATGATCGGCGCTTCCACGCGCGTTGCAGGACGGCCGAGCACGTACTCGGCGACGAGCTCGTTGAGCTTCTGGTTGGCCTGGTGCAACCAGTAGCGGCCGATCTGCGCGGGAGCGAGGTTGTGCGCCTGCAGGTGCTCCGTGATGAACTTCGCAGCGAGCGGCACGACGTCCTTGAATACGCGGCGGCCGTTTTGATGGAAGAGCTTGTCGATCGAGAGCTGCGTCGACGGGTCGCAACGATCGAGATAGCCCGCGTTGTTGCGGATGTTGCTCGACCACTTCGACATCATCCGCGATGACAAGATCTCCCACGCCCCGGGCTTTGCACGCTCGCGAGGCTCGACCACGAACGCGACCGACGCGTCGCCGAAGATGAAGTGGCTGTCGCGCTCGCGCCAGTTCATGTGGCCGGTCGTCAGCTCCGGAATCACGACGAGCGCGCAGCGGGCCGAGCCGGTTTGCAGCGCCTGCTGCGCCATGATCGTCGCGCCGGTCGCGGCCGAGCAGCCGATCGACACGTCGAAGCCATAGCCGCGCGCGCCGATCGCATCCTGCACCTCGATCGCGATCGCCGGATACAAGCGCTGCAGGTTCGATGCGCCGAGCACGACGAGATCGACGTCTTCGCCGGTGCGGCCCGCCTGCGCGAGCGCGAGCTTCGCCGCGTTGACCGCGTACTCGGCCTGGATGCTGATCTGATCCTCGGGCCGATCTTTGATGTTCGGGCACATCCGCTCGGGATCGCTCAGCCCTGTTTTATCTTCGACGTAGCGCCGCTTGATCCCCGACGCCTTGACGATCCAATCGGAGCCAGAATCTTTGAGCGGCTCGCGCGTGCCGGCCGCGATCTCGTCGGCATGCTTCGCGTTGTCGCGGCGCACGAACTCGTTGAACGCGACCACGAGCTCGTCGTTCGTCAGGATGGTGTCGGGGTGCCAGACGCCCGAGCCGGTGATCGCAGTTCCTGTGGTGATCCGTGACACGCGGGTACCTTATGAAGGCTTTGGAGCACGCTTGTCAGCGAATTGCCAGGCTTTCGTCATCGCCTCCGAACGGCGGGCGAGATTCACGGCCCTTTGCGGACTTCGGTCTCGACTTCGAGCAACGCCGTGCGCAAGAACGCCGACGCCGGGTCGGCTCCGATCGCCATTTTTAGCTGGAGCATCGCGCCGGCGAGCTCGCCTCGCTTCAGTGCCAGCTCGGCCTTGCGATAGTAGACGAGCGCGCGCGGCGTCATCTGTTGCGACGCGTTGCCGACCGGTGCGACACCGGACGGCGTTGCCGCGATCGGCGCGGAATCGGCTCTCGCCATCGGCCGAATTCGGCTCGTCGCCATTTGCTGCGATCTGAACGCTTGATATGCGCCGGCGACCGTCGCGTACGCGCTCGTCACGAGCTCGAGCTCTTCCGGCGTTAGCCCGCTGCGATGCAGATCCGGGTGCGCGCGCCTGGCGATCGCATGGAACGCGGTCTGGGCATCATCGACGGTCGCGGTCGCGGGCAGCTCGAGCAGCTCGTGCGGCGGCGACTTCTTGTGCGCCACGATGCGCCGCGCCCACAACAAAACTTCTGCGCGCGGCGTGGTCATGATCAGGCAGTTCGTTCGGGAGCGCCGATCACGAGCAAGCTCGCTTCTTGGCGCACACCCGATTCTGCATCCGCGGCGCGCACGTGCAAGATGCCGTCGGCGTCTACACGAAATGAAACTTCGATCTTGAGATCGCCGCGCGGCTTCGGCGGCAGCTGATCGAGCACGAGCGTGCCGAGCGGCTCGTTCTCGACGTAACGGCGCGACTCGCCGCGGCAGCAATCGATCTCGACGCGCGTCTGGTTGTCGCGCAGCGTCGTGAACACGCGCGAGCGCTCGATCGGAATCGGCGCGTTCTTGTCGAGCAAGCGCTCGACGAAGCCGCCGGCGGTCTGGATCGCGAGCGTCGATGGATTGACATCGAGCAACACCGGGCGCGCGACCGGCCCGCGCACCGGCGTCGCGGTTCCGGCGGAGAGCGGCGAGACAGCATCGGTCAGCACCGCGTCGCGCGTGCCCATGCCGGTGCCGGCGGTCAGCGAGCCGGAGATGCTGCCCGCTTGGATCGCCGCACCCTGCGCGACGACCTCGTCGGGGTTGATCGCGATGTTCGGCTCGCGGCGGAACACTTCGGCGAGCCGCTGGCGCACCGCCGGAATTCGCGTCGAGCCACCGACGCACAGCACGTCGCTGATCTGGCCGGGCGATAGCCGCGCCTGCGTCAGGACCTGGTTCGTGACCTCGATCGTGCGGTTGACGTAGCCCGAGATCAGCTCCTCGAACTGCGCGCGCGCGAGCGCGAACGGCAGCGAGCCGACCTGACCGTTCGGCAGATCGATGCCATCGATCTCGCCTTCGGCCGCTTCGTTCTCCGACAGGTGAATCTTGATCGCCTCGGCGCCCATCATCAGCTTCATCATCAGCACCGGGTGCGGGCGCGGATCGAAGTTGAGGATGCGGTTGCACTCCGCCGCGAGCACTTCCGCGAGCGCGCGATCGAGATCGTCGCCGCCGAGGAAGAAGTCGCCGTCGGAGGCGAGCACCTCGAACACTTCGCCGTTGAGCTTGAGGATGCTGACGTCGAACGTGCCGCCGCCGAAATCGAACACGCAGATCGTCTGATCGCGGCTCTTGCCGAAGCCGTACGCGAGCGCGGCCGCGGTCGGCTCGTTGATCAGGCGCGCCACGTTGAGCCCGGCGAGCCGGCCGGCTTCTTTCGTCGCCTGGCGCTGCGCGTCGGTGAAGTTCGCCGGCACCGTGATCACCGCATCGGAGATCTCGCCGCCGAGCTGGCGTTCGGCGCAGCGCTTCAAGTACAGCAGCACGTGCGACGAGATCTCGGGCATCGTCATCCGGCGGTCGCGCACGGTCACGATCGGCTGCTGGTTCGCGCCTTCGCTGACCTTGTAGCGGATGCCGGTCAGCGCGAGCTGGACGAGCGGCGAGCGGATGTTCTGGCCGATAAATCGCTTCGCCGAGTGAATGACGTGTGTCGGCTCGGTGAGCCGAAACCGCTTCGCATCCGCGCCGACGACCACGCCGCCGCTCGACGGAAACGCGACGACCGATGGATGGATGCGTTCGGAGCGCGCGCCGAGCACGAACTCGACGCCGGTCGGTGTTGCCACCGCGGCGCACGAGTTCGTGGTGCCCAGGTCGATGCCCAGCGCGATGCCCATTCGACCCGAAACGTTATCGCAACTCGCGGGGCAGAGCCATTTCGCAGCTATTCGGCGCGGCTGTCGTACTGCATCGCGCCGAACACGTTGCCCTCGGTGTCGCGGAAGAACATCAGCGTACCGACGCCGACGATGACCGAGCGCGCCAGCGCCACCTGTCCGCCGGCGGCCAGCACCGCTTTCTCGGTCGCGTCGATCGAGTCGACCGCCAGCGTGCACTCGAAGCCGACCGTCGTCGCGCCGGCGATCAGCTCGCGGCGGCCTTGTAACGAGCCGAGCGTGCCGGCGCCTTCGATCATGAAGAACCGCGGCGGCCCCCACGCGGCGAATTTCCAGCCGAACGCCTGTTCATAGAACCGCTTGGCGCGGTCGACATCGTCGGCGTTGATGGCGAAGTGGGCGATCGAACCGTTGGTCATGGCTCGAAACTACGCATTCGCGCTGTGGCGCGCACACGTTAGAATGCCAAACGATGTCGAAAACGCGCCATCGCCATCCAGACGGCACGGTCGGCGTGCGCACGTTCCCGGTCACGTTCCTGCACGACCACACGGAGCGTCGCTGCGATCGCAACTGGCACTTGCTCGCGTTCGCGATCCGCGGCCACCTCGAGATCGTCACCGATGCCGCGCGGCGCTTGGTGCCGAGCGAGCACGCGGTGTGGATCCCGGCCGGCACGGCGCACGCGAGCGTGATGCGCGCGCCGATCTCGATGCGCTCGATCTTCGTCGCCGCGCAGCTCGCACGCCACGCGCGTGCGCTGCGCACGATCCGCGTCGCGCCGCTGCTGCGCGAGCTGATCCTGCACGCGAGCAAGCTCGGCGCGCTCGATCGCGCGATTCCCGCGCAAGCGCGTCTCACCGCGGTGCTGCTCGATCAGCTCGCCGACGCGCAAGATGTCACGTACGAGCTGCGCTCCCCGCGCGATCCGCGTGCGCGCCGCTTCGCCGAGCTCGTGGCGAGCGAGCCGGGCGCCGATCGGTCGATCCGCGAGCTGGCGCGCGCGGCCGGCACGAGCCTGCGCACGCTCGAGCGCTGCTACCTGCGCGAGACGGGGCTGGGCGTTGGCGAATGGCGGCGGCGCGTGCGGCTGTTTCACGCGCTGCATCGGCTCGAGCGGGGCGAGTCGGTGACGGAAGTGGCGCTCGATTCGGGTTATGCGACGCCGAGCGCGTTCGGGGTCGCGTTTCGGCGGCAGTTCGGGCGTCCGCCGAGCAAGCGCGCGTAGCGGGAACGGGAACCGGAACCGGAACCGGAACAGGAACCGGAACCGGA
>DATBAS010000249.1:0-17478 GCA_036271395.1 Kofleriaceae bacterium | reverse complement strand
TGGACCGGATCAACGGGCTCGAGCCCGCGATGAAAGCCAAGAGCGATGCGGAGCTCAAAGCCATCACGGGCGAGCTGCGCACCAAGCTCGACAACGGCGCGACGCTCGACGACATTTTGTGCGAAGCGTTCGCGACGGTGCGCGAAGCCGGCGTGCGCGTGCTCGGCATGCGGCACTACGACGTCCAGCTGATCGGCGGCATGGTGCTGCACTCCGGCAAGATCGCCGAGATGCGCACGGGCGAGGGCAAGACGCTCGTCGCGACGCTGCCCTGCTACTTGAACGCGCTGCCCAAGAAGGGCGTGCACGTCGTCACGGTCAACGACTACTTGGCCAAGCGTGATGCCGAGTGGATGGGCCGGCTGACCGGCTTCCTGGGCCTGACGACCGGCGTCGTGGTCCACGGCCTCGACGACTTCGAGCGCCAGCGCAACTACAACTTCGACATCACCTACGGCCAGAACAACGAGTTCGGCTTCGATTACCTGCGCGACAACATGAAGAACTCGCCCGACCGCATGGTCCAGCGCGGGCTCAACTACGCGATCGTCGACGAGGTCGACTCGATCTTGATCGATGAAGCGCGCACGCCGCTCATCATCTCGGGCTCGGCCGAGCAATCGGCGGACTGGTACGTCAAGGTCGACCGCCTGATCCCGCGCCTCAAGCGCGAGGTCGACTACACCGTCGACGAAAAAGCGCACTCCGCGATGCTCACCGACGACGGCGTCGAGGCGATGGAGAAGTTGCTCGGCGTCGACAACTTGTTCGAAGCGAAGAACATCCAGCTCGTCCACCACGTCAACCAAGGCCTGCGCGCGCACACGCTGTACAAGCGCAACGTCAACTACCTGGTCGAAGACAGCAAAGTCGTGATCGTCGACGAGCACACCGGCCGCAAGATGCCGGGCCGGCGCTGGAGCGATGGTCTGCACCAGGCGATCGAGGCCAAGGAAGGCGTCACCGTCGAAGAAGAGAACCAGACGCTCGCGACGGTCACGTTCCAGAACTACTTCCGCATGTACAAGAAGCTGTCCGGCATGACCGGCACGGCCGACACCGAGGCGCCCGAGTTCAACGAGATCTACAAGCTCGACGTCAGCGTCATCCCGACCAACAAGCCGATCTGCCGCAAGGATGGATCGGATCTCGTCTACAAGAACGAGGCAGGCAAGTTCCGCGCGGTCGCCGCCGACATCGAGGATTGCTACAAGCGCGGCCAGCCGGTGCTGGTCGGCACGGTCTCGGTCGAGAAATCCGAGGTCGTCGCGCAGATCCTTCGCGAGAAGGGCCTGCCGTACAACGTGCTCAACGCGAAGCAGCACCAGCGCGAGGCATCGATCGTCGCGCAGGCCGGCCGCAAGAGCGCGATCACGATCTCGACGAACATGGCGGGTCGCGGCACCGACATCTTGCTCGGTGGCAACCCCGAGGCGATGGCCAAGGACGCGCTCGAAGAAGAGAAGCAAAAGCTCGCCGACGAAGCCGCGAACGCCAAGCCCGCCGAGGGCGAGGACGGCACGGTCGCCGGCGGCCCGTATCGCGGCTCGAGCCAACCGGACTTCGACGAGGTCAAGCGCCTCGCCGAGCTGGTCGAGCAGTTCAAGGCGCAGTGCGAGGCCGAGCGCGTCGAGGTGCTGGGCGCCGGCGGGCTCAAGATCGTCGGAACCGAGCGCCACGAGTCGCGCCGCATCGACAACCAGCTGCGCGGCCGCGCGGGTCGTCAAGGCGATCCGGGCTCGTCGCGGTTCTACCTGTCGCTGCAAGACGACCTGCTCCGCATCTTCGGTCTCGACAAGATGACGGGTCTGATGGAGCGCCTGGGCCTCGAAGAGGACGTCCCGATCGAGTCGCCGATGGTGACCAAATCGATCGAGAACGCGCAGAAAAAAGTCGAAGGCCAGAACTTCGATCGCCGCAAGAACGTCCTCGAATACGACGACGTCATGAACCAGCAGCGCAAGACGATCTACGCGCTGCGCCGCCAGGTGCTCGACGGCCGCTACCACCGTGAGCCGACCGAGGATGAAGAGAAGGCCGGGATCGTGCCCGAGCCGGTCACCGAGAGCGGCAACTGGACCGTCGAGTCGCTGACGCCCGATGCCAAGAAGCGCATCGCCGCGATGATCGCCGAGCTCAAGACCAAGGTCGCCGAGCGCGACGCCGCGATCGCGCGCGGCGAAGACGTCAGCGACACGCGGCCCGGCTGGCGGATCTTGCGCGCCGAGTTATGGCGTTACTTCAGCACGCTCGTCGACGTCGAGAAGGCGTGGGATGGGCCAGAAGAAGTGCTCGTCGAGCTGTGCACGAAGGCGGTCGTCGCATCGCAGATCCAGCAGCGCGAGCGGCTCTACGACCTCGCGCACGAGCGGATGGCGGCGGTGATCGACGAGGTGCTGTCCACCGACAAGCTCGAGGACGACTGGGATTGGGACGAGCTCGAGGATGCGCTCAAGGCGCAGTTCAACATCGATTTCGAGATCGAGCCCGGCACGCCCGACGAAGCCGCGCACCACGCGTGGCCGAAGATCGAGAAGCGGCTCGACGAGCGCGAAAAGGAGCTCGGCCGCGACTGGATCCTCTACTTCCAGCGCCACTTCATGCTCGAGGAGATCGATTCGCAATGGATCGAGCACCTCAAGACGATGGACGGTCTGCGCGAAGGCATCGGCCTGCAGGGCTACGGTCAAAAAGATCCGAAGCAGGAATACAAGAAGGCCGGGTTCTCGCTGTTCAACGAGATGATGCAGCGCATTTCGGAGAACGCCGCGAACAAGGTGTTCCGCGTCATCCCGCAAGCGCAAGCGCAGGCGCGCCCGGTGCCCATGATCGAGGAGACCGAGCGCGAGATGATCGAAAAGGGCGTCGCCGACAAGTCGGATGATGCGACCGACGCCGCCGTGCAGGCGCAAGCTGGCGCGCGCCGCGGCGGCGCGAAGGCGCGCACCGCGGGCGAAGGCGCGACCACCGCGCCGGTCAAGCGCGAGCGGCCCAAAGTCGGCCGCAACGATCCATGCCCGTGCGGATCGGGCAAGAAGTACAAGAAGTGCCACGGCAAGGACGAAGAAGCCGCGGCCAGCGGCGAGTAGTCGCAGGCGCGCGCCGACTTGCGCGACGCGTCACGGTGGTCATCGTCGATCATCGTCGCGAAGCGACATTGAAATCGCATCGCCGCAGGACGATGCTGCGCCCATCCACATGCGCATCGGCGTTCCCAAAGAGATCAAGACTCAAGAATATCGCGTCGGCATGACTCCAGCCGGCGTTGCCATCCTCAAGCAGCGCGGCCATAGCGTCATGGTCGAGAAGAATGCCGGCGGCGGATCGGCGATCTCCGACGAGGCCTACATCGCCGCTGGCGCGACGATCGTGAACAGCGCCGACGAGGTCTGGGGCCAGGCCGACATGGTCGTCAAAGTCAAAGAGCCGATCGCGCCCGAGTTCCCGCGCATGCGGAAGGATCTGCTGCTGTTCACGTACCTCCACTTGGCGGCGGCGCAGGAGCTCGGCAAGGAGCTCTTGAACCGCGGCGTCAACGGCGTCGCGTACGAGACGCTCGAGCCGACGCCCGGCGATCTGCCGCTGCTCACGCCGATGTCGGCGGTCGCGGGCCGCATGGCCGTGCAGGCCGGCGCGACGTATCTCGAGCGCGAGAAGGGCGGCAAGGGCGTGCTGCTCGGCGGCGTGCCGGGCGTCAAGCGCGGTCGCGTGACGATCATCGGCGGCGGCGTCGTCGGCGCGAACGCGTGCAAGATGGCGGTCGGCCTCGGCGCGAACGTCACCGTGCTCGACGTCAACTTGAAGACGCTCGCGTACCTCGACGACATCTACGCCGGCCGGATCTCGACGCAGTACTCGGATCCGCTCAGCATCGAGAAGGCCGCGCTCGAGAGCGATCTCGTGATCGGCGCGGTGCTGATCGCCGGTGCGCGCGCGCCGCGGCTCATCACCAAAGACATGGTCAAGCGGATGGAAGCCGGCTCGGTGATCGTCGACGTGTCGATCGATCAAGGCGGCTGCATCGAGACCGCTCACCCGACGACGCACGACAACCCGACGTACCTCGTCGACGACGTGATCCACTACGGCGTCGCGAACATGCCGGGCGCGGTGCCGCGCACGTCGACGTACGCGCTCACGAACGCGACGATCAAGTACGTCGCGCTGCTCGCCGACCACGGCCTCGAGAAGGCCGTCGCGCACACGCCGTACATGGTCTCGGGCATCAACACGTACAAGGGCACCGTGCCCCACGCCGCGGTCGCCGAGGCTCTCGGCGTGAAGCACCAAGCCTTCCGCGCGTGATCTCGCGACGTTGCGGCCGGGAACAAACGGGGCCGCAGCGCGGTATGCAGCTGTAAATGCAGGCCGCAAAGCAGAAGCGCAGCGAGTTCGAGCGCCAGGCATTGGTGCACCTCGATTCGCTCTACGGCGCGGCCTACCGGCTCACGCGCAACGCGCGCGATGCCGAAGATCTCGTACAGGATTCGCTGCTGCGCGCCTATCGCTTCTGGGACTCGTTCCAGCAGGACTCGAACTGCAAGGCGTGGCTGCTGCGGATCGTGACGAACACGTTCATCAACGAGTATCAGCGCAAGAAGCGATCGCGCGAGATCCTCGATGCCGCGAGCGCCGAGCAAGACGCGACCGACGGCGTGCTCGTTCAAGAAAGCGCGAACCAGTCGCCGGCGCAGCGGCTGCTCGCGCACTCGGTCTCCGACGACGTCCAGCGCGCGCTCGAGCAGCTGCCCGATGACTTTCGAACCGCGGTGATCCTGTGCGACATGCAAGGCCTGTCGTACAAGGAGATCGCCGAGATCATGCAGTGCCCCGTCGGCACCGTGATGAGCCGGTTGTTCCGCGGCCGCAAGCTGCTCGCTCAGGCGCTGCGCGAATTTGCCGTCGCCGAAGGCTACGTCAAAGCCGATGTCGCCAAACCAGACGCCGCCAAACCAGACATGCGTGACACTCTCGATCTCGAGAAGTACCGTGCGCAGAAGTCGCGCACGGGGGGAAACCGCGAATGAGCCTCTGTGAAAGCATCGATACACTTGCGACGGCCTACCTCGACGACGAGCTCGCTCCCGAGGAGCGCCACGAGCTCGACACGCACCTCACCGAGTGCACGTCGTGCCGCGCCGAGATCGACGGCGCGCGCGCCGATCAGAGCCTGATCCAGAGCTCGCTCGTCGCGCCACGCGCGACCGATACGATGCGGATGCGGCTCGCACGCTCGCTCGACAACGCCGATCGCGAAACCGCGCGCGCCGAGCGCAAGCGCATGTCGGCCTGGCTGCTGCCGGGCAGCGCGATCGCCGCGGCCGCCGCCGCGATCCTCGTCTTCGTCGGCGTCGGCGTCCAATCGCATCACGAGCACGCGTCGATCGCGAAGGTCGCCGTCAAGCAGATCCGCGGCGCGCAACCGTTCGAGGTCGCGACGCCGAACGGCGGGGCGCAGGTCCTGGCCGCGACGTTCTCCCCGCGCGTCGACGATCCGAGCAGCCGCGAGCTCGAGCGGCGCCGGGTCTCGGTCAACGGCCACGACGGCGCGCTGTTCGGCTACGAGATCACGCACAACGGGCGGCGCGCGGTGCTCAAGCTGCTCGTCGTCACCGATCTCCACGATGGCGAGATGATCGATGGCGACGAGACGCAGGCGAACGGCCGCTGGGTCCACGTGGGCCAGGACCAAGGCCAACCGTTCGTCACGTACGTCGATGCCAAGCGCAATGGCTTCATGTTCACGTCGGACTCGTTGTCGGCTGACGAGCTGATCGACCTCGTGGGCAAAACGAGCCTCGTCGGACCGCAATAACGCGCAGTTCGGATATCATCGCGGCAGGGATGAACCGCCGCGTTCTGCTGATCGATAGCGACCTCGGGTTCCGCGACACCTTGACCCGCGAGCTCGCGCGATACCGCATCGACATCGTGACCGAAGCCAACGCCGATCAAGCGCTCGCGCTTGCCGGCGCGGATACACCGGCGTTGATCGTGCTCGCGATCGAAGAGGCCACCAAGAAGGCCGGCTTTCGCGTGTTCGAGAAATGCAAGAAGGGCGCGCTGTCGAAGGTCCCGATCATCGTCGTGACCAGCACGGTGCCGCCGGAGGCATTCGCGAAGCACCGCGGCCTCAAGACGCACGCCGACGATTATATCGATAAGCGCACGATGTCGACCCACGAGCTCGTCGGCAAGATCGATGGCCTGATCGCGCTCGGCGATCCCTCGGATGATCTCGCGATCGCGGTGCAGGACGACGCCGAGGTGCCGATGGAGATCGCCGATGGCGACGTGATGCTCGATGACGCGCCGATCGCAGCGCCCGCGGGCACGGTGGTCGACGACGAGCCCGCCGAAGCATTCGACGAGCACGACGCGCGCACGGTCGGCCCGAATGACGGGCTTTCGATCGACGACGTGGTCGAGGCCGAGACCGATGCCGCGTTCGCCGCGCTGCTCGGCGATGATACCGCCGCGCCCGACGTCCACGACCCAGCGCCGATCCACGACGCCGTTCCCGAGCCGGTGGCCGCGCCGACGCTCGAGATCATCGAAGATGTCATCCCCGAGCTCATCCATGACGGCCGCGGCCGGGGCACCACGCCGCCGCCGCTGCAGGGCGGCTCGATTCCCGGCATCATCATCGACGAGCCGCACGAGCGGCCGCATCGCGCGACGACCGCCGACGGCGAGCCCGCCATGCTCCACTCGCCGCCGATCGGCGACGAGCTCGAGACCGAAGTGCCGCAGGTCTCGCACGTGATGGTCGAGGACTTCGAGAGCGCGGTCGATCAACAAGTCCCCACGCTGTCGGCGCCGGCGATTCCGATCGATGACGACGAGCTGCTCGCGCTCGATGACGACGTTCCGGTCGAAGTCGAAGCGCCGGATCCCGAGCCGGTCGCACCCGCGCCCGAGCCGGCGCCGGTGATCTCGCGCACCGCGACCGGATCGGGCGGGACAACCGCGGGTTCCGGTAGCCATCCCGCGATCGACCTCGGGCTCGACGTCGTCGCCGAGGACGCGCGCAACGAGCAGTCGGGCATCTTCGACCGCAAAGCGCTGCGCAAGATCGCCGAGCTCGAGCGCCAGATCGCGCAGCTCAAGACCGAGCTCGAGCGCGCTCGCGCGGCGGGCGATGCCGCCGCCAAAGGCGGACGCGAAGCGCAGTTCCTGAACCTGCGCGAGTCGATGCTCGCGAAGGAAAAGGAGCTCGGCCAGGCCAAGGCGGAGCTCGCGGCGCGCGATCGCGACCTCGCCGATGCGCGCGAGAAGCTCAAAGTCACGCAGCACGCGAAGTCGACGCTCGAGTCGAAGAACAACGAGCTCGAGCAGCGGTTGTTCGACGACTCGACGCGCAGCTCGGAGCTCGCAGCGAGCACGAAGTCCGCCGCCTCGCAGCTCGAGAAGCAGCGCCAGCAACTCGAGCGCGCGACCGCCGCGCAGGCCGCGGCCGAGACCGCGCGTGCCCAGCTCGAGAAAGATCTCGCGGCCGAGCGCGCGACGCGTGCCGCATCGGCATCGGAGGCCGAGCGCGCGCTGCGCAGCGAGCGCGAGCAGCTGGTCGGCAAGCATCGCGCCGAGCTGGCATCCGCGAATGCCGAAGCCGCGAGTGCGCTCGCCGGGGCAAATGCGGAAATGGCCGCCGCCCTCGCCGCGGTAACCGGCGAGCACGAGGCCGCGCTCGACAAGCACCGCACCGAAGCGTCCACGGCTCGCACCGCCGCGCTCGCCCAGCTGCGCGAAGAGCTCGAGGCCGCGCACGGCGCCGCCCTCAACGAGGCGATCGAAGAAGTCCGCAACGCGAACGCGGGCGAGCACAACGACGCGATCACGCAGCTCGAGCACGACCACTCGGCCGACATGGTCGCGCTCAAGGCCGATCAGGCGGGCGCGCTCGGCGCGATGCGCCGCGAGCTCACCGCCGAGCTCGAGCAGACACGCGAAGCGCTCGCCGCCGCGACGGCGTCGCACCAGACCGCATTCGAGACGACGAACGCCGCGCACCGCGCCGAGCTCGCGCAGCGCGATCAATTGCTCGCCGCCGTGCGCGAGGAGCTCGGTGAAGAGCACGCGTCGGCGCGCTCCGAAGCCGATGCGACGCACGCCGAAGCGGTCGCCGCGCTGCGCGCAGAGGCCGACGCTGCGGCGCACGAGCACGCCAACGCCATCGCCGAGCATCGCACCGCCATGGCCGACGCCGAGCGGCGGCTGACCGAGGCTATCGGCGCACAACGCGCCGAGCTCGAGCGCACACACGGCGAGGCGCGGATCTCGATCGAGCGCGCCACCGCCGCGAGCGAGGCCGAGCGCGATCGGCTGCTTGCCGCACACGAAGGCGCGATCGGCGAGCTGCGCGAAGAGCATCGCAACACGCTCGCCGATCAGGCGTTCAGGCACGAGCAAGAGCTCAGCAAGCTGGCCGCCGATCGCGAAGCAGTCGCCGATGCCGCCAAGCGCGCCGCCGAAGCACATCGCGCGGCGCTCGCCGAAGCCGAAGCGCGCCACGCCGACAAGCTCGCGCAGCTCGGCGACGCCGCCGGACGCGAGGTCGCCGAAGCGAGGGCCGCGGCGCTCACCGCGAAGCGCGCCGGCGACGAAGCGACCGCCCGCGCCAACGCCGAGCGCGACGCCGCCGACGCCGCGCACACGCAGGCTCGCGCCGAGCTCGACGCCAAGCACGAGCGCGCGATCGCGCTCGCGAACGGCGAGTTCCTCAAGCAGAAATCGGTCGCGGACGCCGAGCACCACCGCGCGTTCGCCGCCGCACAAGCCGAAGCCGACCAGCAACGCACGGCGCTGCTCGCCGAGCACGGCCGCGCGCTGCGCGAGCTGACCGGCGAGCGCGACGAGATCAAGAAGGGCCTGTCGTCCGCGCGCGACTCGCTCAAGCGCAGCGAGAGCGAGCTGGCGTCGGCGGTCGAGTCGATCGCCGATCGCAACGCCGAGCTACGCACCCACGCCGCGGCGATCGCCGAGCGCGACACGCGGATCGCCGAGCTGCGTCGAGAGATCGAGGCGCTCGAAGCCGAGAACACGAACTACCAGGACCAGGTCCTGCGCGCCTACCAGAAGATCAAGCAGGACGAAGCGATGGTCACGCGCGCCAAGAAGGCGATGGCGATCGCGCTGACCGTGCTCGACGATCAGGGCAATCCGCCATCTACTTGATCACGACGAACGTCTGCTGGTTGAGCGCGAGCAGCTCGCCGGCCTCGCTCCACAGCTCGCGCTGCTCGACGCAATAGCCGGCATCTTCGGCGAGCATCGCGGCGCGGTAGAAGATCGCGGCGTCGCCTTGCGGCGCGGGCGCGAGCGGTTGAAACGTGAACGCGATCGTCGCCATCGGCCGCGGCGCGCGCTCGATCGAGAACCGCGCCGGCCAGTACGAGTCGCAACACGCGGCCAAGAACGCCGCATCGCGCCGCGTACCCGGGTGCTTCCACCGCACCCAGCCTTCGAGGCGCGCCTCGCTGCCGCCCGCGAACGGCAGCGGGCCGATCACGCGCAGCTCGGCATGCTCGGCGAACGCCGGCGTGAAGCCGGTGAGCGGTGCGGCCGGCACGTCGCGCCACGGCGTCGCGAGCGCTTGCGGTGGCGCGATGCGCGCGTGCGTCGCGGCGATCCGATGCTTGCCGAGCACGCCGACGCCGTGCGCTTGCACTTCGCCGTGCTGGACGAGCCGCACCGCGGCGGTCGTGACCGCGTTGCCGGCGCGCAAGACCTCGACGACGACATCGGCATCGCCGGCTTGCAGCGGCCCGCACAGCTCGGCGGTGAGGCTGCGCAGCGGCCGATCGGGGGCGACTTGCTCGAGCGCGCGGATCGCGATGCCGGTGACGAGCCCGCCGAACGCGCCGCGGCCTTGCTGCCAGCGATCGGGGACGTCGATGGTCGCGCGCCCGTCGATCAGCAGCGGAACATCGAACAGCTCGTCGAGCGGGAGATCGGGAGATCGCATGACTACGTTTACGCTTGTGCGATCGGCGCGTCGACACCGTGCGCCCACAGCTCGCGCTCGATGCCTAGCAAGAGCGGACCGAGCGTCGCGCGGTCGAGCGCGCTGACGACGAAGCCGTCGCGGCCGAGCAGATCGGCGTCGGCTTCATCGATCTTGTCGGCCTTGTTCCAGACCAGCACGCGCGGTTTCTCGCCGAGCCCGAGATCGGCCAGGATGCCCTCGACCGCGCGGATCTCGGCGTCGCGATCCGGATCCGACGCGTCGACGACGTGGACGAGCAAGTCGGCATCGGCCATCTCTTCGAGCGTCGCGCGAAACGCGGCGACGAGCTCTTCGGGCAAGTCGCGGATGAACCCGACCGTGTCGGTGATGATCACCTCGCGCTCGCGCGGAAAGCGCAGGCGGCGGCTGATCGGATCGAGCGTCGCGAACAGCATGTCGGCGGCGAGCGCGTCGCCTTGGGTGAGCGCGTTGAGCAGCGTCGACTTGCCGGCGTTGGTGTAGCCGCAGATCGCGATCGTCGGCAGCTCGCGACGGCCGCGTTGCTTGCGGCGCAGCCGGCGATCGTCGGCCAGCGCTTCGAGGCGCTGCTCGAGCAGGTTGATCCGATCGCGCGCGCGGCGGCGGTTGATCTCGAGCTTGGTCTCGCCGGGCCCTCGCCCGCCGATGCCGCCGGTCAGCCGCGACATCATCGTGTTCTTTTCGATCAGCCGCGGGATCACGTAGCGCAGCTGCGCGAGCTCGACCTGCAGCTTGCCGTCGCGGCTCGTCGCGTGCTGGGCGAAGATGTCGAGGATCAACATCGTGCGATCGAGGACCTTCATGTCGGTCGCTTCGCTGATCGCGCGCGCCTGGCCGGGCGAGAGATCGGGATCGAAGATCACGACCTCGGCGCCGAGCTGCATCGCGCGCAGCAAGATCTCGTCGAGCTTGCCGCGACCGACGAGGAACTTCGGATCCGGCTCGGCGCGGCGCTGCACGATGACATCGAGCACCTTGACGCCGGCGGTGCGGCACAGCTCGCGCAACTCGGCGACGCGCGCGTCGGAGTCTTTCGATTTGCCGATATCGACGTGAACGAGCAGCGCGCGATCCTTGCCGCGATCGGTCGATGCGACGCGATGCGCGCGGCCGAACTGCTGCTCGAGCTGCGTGATCAGCTCGATGAAGTCGGTGTGCGACGAGGTCGCCTGCTCGGCAGGAAGCTCGCGCGCCGGTCCATCGGGCACCATGTGGCCGATGAACAGCTTGCCGGCCCGACCGGCTGCGTCGACGGAGATCGCCGCGATCGCATCCAAGCGCAGCAGCGCGAGATCGGTCATGTCGTCGCGCGTCAGCGGCTCGCCGCGCAGGTGCGTGTGGACGAGCCGCAGGCCGCGAAAGCGACCGGCGCCGCCGCGAATACGGCCGAAATCGGGCAGCACGAGCTTCGATGCGTCGCCGACGATCACGTGCTGGATCGCGCCGCGGCGATCGATCAATACGCCGACTTGGCGATGCAGCTCCGCGGCTTGCTCGGCGAGCTGCTGCGCGAGCTCCGACGACACGACCTCCGTCGGCGCGACGCGGCGGCGATACAAGCGCTCGAGTGCCTTGAGCTCGCTTGCCTTCAAACCTTGTGTATTGCCGGTGACTTCTTCTGTCACGAGGGAAAGAATCTACCCGTTGCGACGAGCTTCGCCACGGATATAGTGCGTTTGTGAAGGGTCGGTTCCGAGCGCTCGTTGCTCATCCGCAGGTCGAGGCGCTCGGCGAGCTCGCCGAAATCCTCGGATCGACCGGGCTCGTCGTCGAGACCGCGCGCTCGACAATCGAGGCGCTCAACAAGCTGCGCGGACATCCGGCGCACGTGATCGTCGCGCAGCACGTGACCAGCGCGTTCGACGGCGTCGGCATGCTCGAAGCGAGCACGCAGCACGCGCCCGAGGCGGTGCGCATCGCGCTGGTGTCGTCGCCCGATGAAGCGGTCGAGCTCGACTATCGGCCGGCGCACGGCGGCACGATCGTGCGCCTCGTCGCGCGGCCGAGCGAGCGCAGCCGCTTGGTGGCGCTCGTCGGCGAGGCGATCAAGCTGCTGCAGCTCGTCGAAGATCAGCGCGAGCTCGTCCGTAAATTGTCGATCGAGCAGAGCAAGCTACAGCGCCGCGAAGTGCTGCTCGACACCGTCGTGCGCGAGCGCACCAAGGAGCTCGAAGAGAGCTACGCCGCGCTCAAGGTCGCCAACCGGCAGGCGCTGTTCGGCCTCGCCGAAGCGATCGAAGCGAAGGACCCGTACACGAAGGGTCACTGTGGCCGCGTCGCCGCGTATTCGCTCGTGCTCGCGAAAGAAGCCGGCTATCCCGCCGACGGCCTCGAGACGCTCGAGTTCGGCGCGTTCTTGCACGACATCGGCAAGATCGGCATCCGCGATGCCGTGCTGCTCAAACCCGGCCCGCTCGACGACGCCGAGTGGCAGCACATGCGCGAGCATCCGGTGAAGGGCTACGACATCGCGATGAACATCGCGATGCTGCATCCGATCATGCCGGCCGTGCGAAATCATCACGAGCGTTGGGACGGCTCGGGCTATCCCGACAAGATGGTCGGCGAAGACATTCCGCTGGTCGCGCGCATCGTCGCGATCGCCGACGCGTTCGACGCGATGGCGACGGACCGCCCGTACAAGGCGGCCTTGCCGCTCGACGAGTGCGAGGCCGTGCTGCGCAAGACCGCCGGCAAGATGTACGACCCCGAGCTGATCGAGGTCTTCGTCGGGCGCCACTTGGGCTCGCTCTACAACGACGAGCTCGCCGACTTGCTCGACGTCGCTTCGTCGTCGGATTAACGCCGGATTACGGCTGCGAATTCGGCAGCTGCGCGATGCAGCTCTCGCAGGAATTCGGCGGCAATCGCGATGCAAGTCCGCGAAACGCGCATGGCACGTCGGCTGCTGTAGCTCCTCCTCAGGAGGTACTAGCTATGCGTCGCTTCGTTGCTTCAACTCTGCTCGCACTCGGTCTCACTGGCGGTGTCGCCGCTGCTTCGCCCTGGCACCACGACGGCGGCCGCGGCCACACGAGCTATCGCGATGCTCGCGTCGGCGCGTTCAACCGCGGCTTCGAGCGCGGCCGCTGGGGCGGCGAACGTCATGAATTCCGCCGCGACTGGCGGTTCGAGCATCGCGGCCGGCGCTGACAGCCGCGCCCTCGCTTGTCAGCGGCGGTCACGCATCCGGGAGTCACGTGAGCCGTACGATGCAGCGCAGCACTCAGCTCGAGCAAGACTTCGACGCGAACGTCGAGCCGATCTTGCAATCGCAATGCAACGCGTGCCACGCGGCGACGCTTGCCGGACCGACGGCCTTGGCGCTCACGATCCTCGCGACACCCGCGCTCACCGGCGGCGGCGACCCGGCGTCGTCGCAACTGTTGACCAAGGGCGAGCACGAAGGTCCCGCGTTCACGGCGTCGCAGGACTCGGTGATCTTGCAGTGGCTCGAAGAAGCGCAGAGCGACGGCTACTAAAACGCCGCCGAGCTCGATTCTCCGTTAGCATCGATCTCATGATGAGGATGGGATGGCTTTTGCCATGGGTCGTTATCGGGGTTACGGCGTGCACCGATGACGCCGCGCCGTCGCCGGCGGCCGAGCTGCCGAGCCAGACGTTCGTGCAGGAGGTCGTGCCGATCCTCGTCGAGAACTGCACGAGCAGCGGCTGCCACACCGGGCCAGGCACGAACGACCCGTTCGGGCTCGATCTCACGAGCTACGACACGGTCGCCGGCACGCCGGAGCTCAACAGTTTGACGACGTCGTGGCTCGTGTACTTGCCGCAGCCTCACGCCGGCGGCCAGGACATCCTGAGCGCGGCCGATCAGCAGGTGATCCTCGACTGGCTGTACTCGCTGCACGGCGAGTCCGCGCCGAACTAGCGTTGCTTCGCCGGCGGCAGGTCGCGGCGCGTGACCTCGTGGCCCGCGAGCTTGTACGCGGTGCCGCCTTTGATGTGGTCCCACGGCAGCGCGATCGGATCGGCGTCGTCGGCCGACTGCTCGTTCCACGACGCCTCTGTCCAGCCGACGGCCGGCTTCGGCGTGACGACGAGCTCGTTGCCTCTGATCGCCCAGGTCGATTCGAGCAGCTTGCCGCCCTGCTCCTTGCGGATCTCGATCTGCGCCAGCGGCTGCAGCTGCGCGCTCCACACCGTCCACAGCATCAAGAGATCGCGCGTGCCGCCGCTGCCCGACTGGCGGATCACGGCCGAGATGATCTGCTGGCCGTGCGGGCCGAGCGGCAGCAGCTTCACGGCTTTGACATCGCTCGCGCGCGGCACCGGCAGCGAGACGTACGCGAACTGATCGGTGATCACGCCGATCACCGTGCCGCCCGCGACCAACCGCTCCTTGCCGCGCCGATCCGGATCGAGCTCGGCCATCTGATCGGCGATCAGATCCGACTTCTTGAGGTTGGTCGCGCGCAAGAAGTCGCCGAGCAAGTCGCTGCGATCGGAGAGCTCGAGCGTCGCATCCAACGGGATGTCGGTATCCTTGCCGCCGGTCGCCTGATCCGAGTCGTGAAACACGATGCCGAGCTCGAAGCTCGGGGTCGATGGCGAGAATCCTGCGATCCGCGACGCGGGCACCCGCAGCTCGATCGAGAAGCCGTGGGGCTGGAGCGAATCGGCCGCTTCGACCTTCGCCGGGACGACGAGCTTGGCCGGCGCGATCGGCGTGCCGGGATAGATTGTCGCCTTCATCGCCGCGCCGCCGGCTCGAATCGCGACATCGACGTGGTCCTCGTGGCCCCTGCCGCCACGTACGCGCACGACCCGGTCGTCGGCGATGTCGAGCGCGAGCGCGAGCGTCGTGCCGTCCCACGCGCAGCGAAACGCGACCGCGCCGTCGGGCGCCGTGCCCACACGTGCGAGGACCTGGGAGTGCCAATCGTCGAGCAAGCCGTCGATCGTGAGGTCCGCGGTGGCGGCATCGTCGCATTTGAGCGTGAGCGGGCTCGCGCTCGCGGGAGCGGCCGATAGCAGGACAACAAGTCCCCAGCGCATGCTCGCGGAAAATAGCAGGAATCCTCCTGCCCATTAGGGCGGTTTGACTGTCTGACCGGCCATGTCTACGGACATCTGGACGGGAACCTTCGGAGTCTCATCACCATGCGCAAGATCCCGCTTCGCCACCTGCTGTCCAAGCTGACGGTCCTCGCGCTGTCGGCGTCGCCGGGTCTCGCGGTCGCGCAAGCGATGCCGGCCACGCAAAGCGCCGACTGCGCCGACGATGGTGATCTCGACAGCGATTCCGTGATCGATCGCGACAACATCGACCCGCGCGATGCGGCGGCGATGCTCGGCCGCAGCCTCGCGAACGCGCTCGGCGAAGTCACGCCGCTGTCGGCAACGCACCTGGCGACCACGTGGGCGCTGTCGACCGATCCGCTGCGGCGCGCGGCGATCGCGAACGCGCTCGAGTGGCAGTTCCCGCTGTACGGCGACGCCGCGATCATCGAGCACCTGTCGCGCGATCCGAGCTCCGAGATCCGCGCGGCGATCGCGCGCGCGGCCTGGATCCGGCACACCGCGCCGGTCGATGGCGACGCGTTGCGCCGCCTGCTCGACGACGCCGACCCCGAGGTCCGCGCCATCGCTCGTCGCGCACAAGTCTAGCCAAAAATGCTATAGCGCCGCTGTGTTAGAGATCCTCGGCAAGGGCTTCAGGAACGCTCGCCAGCGCCTCACCGGCGTGGCCGAGCTCACCGACGACGTCATCGACGAGGCGCTGCGCGACGTCCGGCTCTCGCTGCTCGAAGGTGACGTCGAGTTCCGCGTCGTGAAACGCTTCCTCGACCGCGTGCGCGAAGCCGCGCGCGGCAAGCAGGTCGAGCTCCGCGCGAAGAGCCAAGAATACGGCACGCGCTCGATCACGCCCGAGCAAGCGTTCGTCGCGATCTGCCAGGACGAGCTCATCAAGATGATGGGCCCGGTCGACACGGACCTCAAGTGGGCGAAGAAGGGCCCGACCGGCTTCATGGTCGTCGGCCTGCAGGGCTCGGGCAAGACGACGACCGTCGGCAAGCTCGCGCGCTATCTCGAGAAGACGCACAAGAAGAAGCCGATGTTGTGCGCGGCCGATATCTATCGGCCCGCCGCCGTCGAGCAGCTCAAGACGCTCGGCCGTCAGCTCGACATGCCGGTCTACTCGGCCGAGGGCAAAGATCCGGTCGCGATCTGCCGCGAGGCGAACCACGAAGCCGCCGCGAAGAGCTGCGACGTCGTGATCTTCGATACCGCCGGCCGGCTCGCGATCGACGAGCCGCTGATGCAAGAGCTCGAGGACATCGACAAGGCCGTCACGCCCGCGAACATCTTCTTGGTGCTCGACGCGATGACCGGCCAAGACGCGGTCAACGTCGCCGAGACGTTCAACAAGCGCCTCAACCTCGACGGCGTGATCATGACCAAGCTGGACGGCGACGCGCGCGGTGGCGCGGCACTGTCGGTCAAGGAGATCACCGGCAAGCCGATCAAGTTCCTCGGCATGGGCGAGTCGCTCGACAAGCTCGAGGAGTTCCGGCCCGAAGGCCTCGCGTCGCGCATCCTCGGGATGGGCGACATCGTCGGCCTGGTCAAAGATTTCGAGCAGGTCGTCGATGCGGAGAAAGCGGAAGAAGACGCGCTCCGCATGCTCAAGGGCAAGTTCGACATGCAGGACTTCCTCGAGCAGATCCGGCTGATCCAGAAGATGGGATCGCTCAAGGACCTGTTCGAGAAGCTGCCGTTCTTCGGCGGCGGTCTGCCCGAAGGCGTCAACCTCGACGACAAAGAGCTGGTCAAGATCGAGGCGATGATCTCGTCGATGACGCTCGAGGAGCGGCTCGACCCGCAGGTGTTCGTGTCGACGTCGTGGGAAGACTTCGCGACGACGAGCGGCAAGTCGGCCAAGCGCCGCCGCGCCGATTTTCACACCGGCCGCGTCAAGCGCATCGCGAAAGGCTCGGGCCGCGGCGAGCACGAGGTCAAAGAGCTGCTGCAGAAGTTCGCGCAGATGCGCCAGATGATGGTGCAGCTCGGCGCATCGACCGGCTTGATGGGCAAGATCCCCGGCTTCAAGCAGTTCTCGCAGATGAAGAAGCTGGCGAACATGGACCTCGGCGCGCTCATGGGCGCCGGCGGCGGCTTGCCCGAAGGTCTCGGCGCCGGGATGCCGGGCATGCCCGCGATGCCGGGAATGCCTGGAGGGATTCCCTCCGGCAACATTCCGGGCCTGCCGAAGGGCTACACGCCGCCGGGCACGAAGAGCCTCGTCGGCTCGCCGCGCGCGAACGACAAGCAAAAGTCGCGCGACAAGCGCAAGGCCGAGAAGGCCGCGCGCAAGAAGAACCGCCGGTGACGCGCGAGAGGATCGCGACGGTCGTGACGATCGTCGTCGTCGGTGCCGTGCGTAACGCCGACAAGCAGAAGTCGCGCGACAAGCGCAAGGCCGAGAAGGCCGCGCGCAAGAAGAACCGTCGCTAGTCGCGAGCTGTTGAATC
>DATBAS010000248.1:0-24744 GCA_036271395.1 Kofleriaceae bacterium | reverse complement strand
GTGAACAAGCCATCGTGCGCGTCGCGCGCGTCGGTGAACGCGCCGCGCACGTAACCGAACAGCTCGCTCTCGACGAGCGCGGCCGGAATCGCCGCGCAGTTGACGACGACCAGCGGTCCGTTCGCGCGCGGGCTCGCCGTGTGGATCGCGCGTGCGACCAGCTCCTTGCCGGTGCCGCTCTCGCCCGTGACGAGCACCGGCGCGTCGCTCGGCGCGATTCGTGCGATGCGCTCGCGCACGGCCATCATCGCGGTACTCGAGCCGAGCAAGGCGCGCGCCGATGGCAGGGCCGCGGGCAGCGCGCGCGCGATCGCCGCGGCGAGCGCGTCCATGCGAAACGGCTTGGGCACGAAATCGGCCGCGCCGGCGCGCAGCGCCGAGATCGCGGTCTCCATCGTGCCGAACGCCGAGATCAAGATGACCGGCACGCGGCCCTGGATCGCGCGGCACAGCTCGATGCCGTCCATGCCCGGCATGCGGACGTCGCTGACGACGAGATCGCACGCGTCGGCTTCGGCGATCGCATCGGCGGCGCGCGCATGCGCCGAAACGATGTGACCGAGTCGTCCGAGATGAACCGAAAGTAGGTCGCGCATGGCGGCGTCGTCATCGACCACGACGACGCGACACGGTGCTGCTGAAGAACGCATGAGGCTCCCGCAGAACGGTTGAAACGCTGGTGAAGGACGCGATTCGCTACGCGCCGGGCGGGCCGCGCGCGACGAGCGTCAGCGGCTCGCGATCGAGCGTGCCATCGGGTACGGAGATCGCGAGATCGACGAGCGCGAGCTCGGGCGCGGGCAGCGGCAACGGCGCGGCGACGGTCGCCGGCGAGCGATGCGAGCGCGCGTGATGATGGTGCGCGGTCGGCGCGCTCAGCGTCGCGGTCGGCTGCGCCCGGCGCAAATGCGGGGCACGCACCGCGGCGATGGCGACGCACGTCGCGAGCAAAATGGCGCCAACGCGCATCGAGCAAACTGTAGCACTTTGCCTCATCCCGACGAGGAAAAAACGGACGGCGCGCGGCTCAGCCGCCGCCGAGCGCGCGATACAGCTCGACGCGATTCGACATCGCTTGCAGCTGGGTCGACAGCAGCGTGCCCTTCGCGGTGTACAGCGCACGTTCGGCGACGAGCGTGGTCAAGAACGGATCGACGCCGGCCCTGTAGCGCGCCTGCGCGAGCTCGAGCGCTTTCTGCGATGCGTTGACCAGCGCGACCTGCGCGTCGAGCTGCTCTTTGATCGTGCCGCGGGTCGCGAGCGCATCGGCGACCTCCTTGAATGCGGTCTGGATCGCGAGCTCGTACGCGGCGACCATCGCCGACTTTTGCGCCCACGACAGATCGAGGTTCGCGACGTTCGCGCCGCCGTGAAACAGCGGGATCGTCAGCGCCGGCGCGAGCGTGTAGATGAACGCCGGCCCGGTGAACAGCGCGGCGAGCGCGGCGCTCGCGATGCCGCCGGTCGCGGTCAGCGACAGCGTCGGAAAGAACTGCGCGCGAGCGGCGCCGATGTTGGCGTTCGCCGCCATCAGCTGATGCTCGGCGGAGAGCACGTCGGGCCGCATCAGCAGGACGTTCGACGACAATCCCACCGGCACGTCGGCGAACCACCCCGCCGATTCGGGATCGACCTGCTCGGGCAGCGCGTCGGGCAACAGCGAGTCGTCGACGTGACCGCCGGCGAGCAGATCGATCGCGTCGTGGTCCTGGACGATCGCGGCCGACAGCGACGCGACGTCACCGCGGGCCTGCTGGAACACGGTCTCCGCTTGATAGAAGTCGGTGCGGTTCGACGTGCCGCCGCCGACGAGCTGCTCGGTGAGATCCATCGTGCGCTTGCCGCTCGCCATCGTCTCTTGCGCGACGGCGAGCCGGCTGCGATCGGCCGCGTACGTGAGGTATGCGGTCGCGAGCTCGGCGATCAGCGTGATGCGGGTCCCGCGCGCGGTCTCGGCGCTCGCGAGATATTGCTGCAGCTGCGCGTCGGAGAGGCTCTTGAGCCGGCCGAACAGATCGATCTCCCACGCCGTCAAGCCCGCCGTCGCTTGGTAGTACGTCGCGGTCACCGTCGGTGTGCCGGGCAAGCCGTAATAGACGCTCGCGTCGGTCGCCGACGCCGTCGCGTCGATGTGCGGCAGCTGCTGCGCGCGCTGCACGCGATACTGCGCGCGCGCGACCTGCACGTTGGCGAGCGCTTGCCGGACCGTGCGGTTCTGGCCGACCGCCTGGTGGATGATCTGGCGAAGCTTCGGCTCGCGCACGAATGCGTTCAGCTCGGGGAGCGACGCGCTGCCGGCGCCACCCGGCAACGTCGCGGCGATCGGCGCCGCCGGCCGCTCGTACTTCGGCGCCATCGACCAACAGCCCGCGATCGCGAGCAGCGCGGCGAGCCGTTTCACGACGGCACCTGTGCGCGCTTACCGCGGACCAGGCGCCTGACGATCATGAAGAACACCGGCACCAAGAACACGGCCAACAGCGTGCCGGTCACCGTGCCGCCGACGATGCCCGAGCCGATCGCGACGCGGCCGTTCGCGCCGGCGCCGGTCGACAGCGCGAGTGGCATCACGCCGGCGACGAACGCGAGCGAGGTCATCACGATCGGCCGCAGGCGCAGTCGCGCGCCGGTCACGGCGGCATCGAACAGCGATGCGCCGCGGTGGTACGCGTCTTCGGCGAACTCGACGATCAAGATCGCGTTCTTGGACGATAGGCCGATCGTGGTGAGCAGCGCGACGCGGAAGTACACGTCGTTCTCGAGCCCGCGCAGCGTCGCGGCGAGCACGGCGCCGACGATGCCGAGCGGGATCACGAGCAGCACCGAGAACGGCACGCTCCAGCTCTCGTAGAGCGCGGCCAAGCACAAGAAGATGACGAGGATCGAGATCGCGTAGAGCTCGAGCGTCTGGCCGCTCGCCAGGCGCTCCTGATACGACAACCCGGACCACGAGAACGTCGTGCCGCGCGGCAGCTGGCCCTGCAGCTTCTCCATCTCGTCCATCGCGGTGCCCGAGCTCGTGCCGGGCGCGCCCTGGCCGTCGATCTCGTACGCGGCAAGACCGTTGTAGCGCGACAGCGACTCGGCGCCGTACGTCCAGTGCGTGGTCGTGAACTCGGAGAACGGCGTCATGCTGCCGCTGCCGCCGCGCACGTACCACTGCGCCAGATCCTCGGGCTTGGAGCGCGAGCTCGCGATGCCTTGCACGTAGACGCGCTTGACGCGGCCGCGATCGATGAAGTCGTTGACGTAAACGCCGCCCCACGCCGCGGCGAGCGTGTCGGTGATCGATTGCGGCGCCACGCCGTGCGAGACCGCCTTCGCCTGATCGATGTCGATCTTGAGCTGCGGCGTCTCCGGCAAGTCGCCGCGGCGCACCGCGGCGAGCTTCGGATCTTTGCTCGCCGCGCCGAGCAGTGTGTCGCGTAGCGTCGCGAGCTGCGGTCGATCGGTGCCGGGCGTGGCTTGGAGCTGGAACGTGAAGCCTTCGGATTGGCCGAGGCCTTGGATCGCCGGCGGCGTCAACGCGAACACCTGCGCGTCGCGCACCGATTGCAGCATGCCGGTCGCGCGGTTCGCGATGGTCGCCGCGTCGTTCTGCTTGCCTTTGCGCTGATCCCAGTCGGCGAGCTCGACGAACGCCATGCCGGTGTTCTGGCCAACGCCGACGAACGAGAAGCCCGACACCGTGAACAAACCCGACGTGTTCTTGTGCTCGGTGTCGAGGAAGTGATGCTCGACGACCTTCGACACGGCCTCGGTGCGCGACAGCGTCGCGCCCGACGGCAGCGTCCAGATCACCATCGCTTGGCCCTGATCTTCGGGCGGCAAGAAGCCGGTCGGTAGCCGCATCAACAGCCAGCCCATGACCGCGACGATCGCGAGGAACGGCACCAACCACAGCGCCGCGTGCTTCAGCATGCGCGCGACGCCGTGCTGGTAGCCGTGCGTGATCCGATCGAACGCGCGGTTGAACCACGCGAACGGGCCGCGCTTGGCGTGCGATCCGGTCGACCGCAGCAGCGATGCGCACATCGCCGGTGTGACCGTCAGCGCGACGAACACCGACAACAGCATCGACGCGACGATCGTGATCGAGAACTGGCGATAGATGACGCCGGTCGATCCGGTGAAGAACGCCATCGGCAAGAACACCGCCGACAGCACCGTCGCGACGCCGATCAGCGCACCGGTGATCTCTTTCATCGAGCGGATCGTCGCGTCCAGCGGCGACAGATGCTCGTCGCGCATCAATCGCTCGACGTTCTCGACGACCACGATCGCATCGTCGACGAGTAGGCCGATCGATAGCACCATGCCGAACATCGTCAGCGTGTTGATCGAATAATCGAGGATGCGCAGCACGCAGAACGTGCCGAGCAACACGACCGGCACCGCGATCACCGGAATCAGCGTCGCGCGCCAGCTCTGCAGGAACACGAACATCACGATCACGACGAGCGCGATCGCTTCGATCAGCGTCTTGACGACCTCTTCGATCGACAGCCGGATGAACTTCGTCGAGTCGAACGGATACGCCACCTGCCAACCAGGCTTCATCGTCGGCTTGAGTCCCTCGACGACGGCCTTGACGTGGTTCGCGACCGACAGCGCGTTCGCGCCGGGTGCGAGCAGCACCGCGAGGCCCGACGCCGAGTGACCATCGAGTCGCACGTCGACGTCGTAGCTCTCGTTGCCGAGCTCGACCTGCGCGACATCGGACAGCCTCACCGTCGCGCCCGTGGTGTCGTACTTGACGATGATGTCCTTGAACTGCTGGGCGGTGCGCAACTTGCTCTGCGCGGTCACGGTCGCGTTGAGTTGCTGGCCCGGCGGCGCCGGCTGGGCGCCGATCTTGCCGGCCGAGACTTGAACGTTCTGCGCCTGGATCGCCGCTTCGATGTCGGTCGGCATCAGCGAGAACGACAACAGCTTCGCGGGATCGAGCCAGATCCGCATCGCGTAGCTCGAGCCGAACACCTGGATCGTGCCGACGCCGTCGACGCGCGCGATCGGATCGGAGAGCGTGCTGTTGAGATAATCGGCGATGTCGCCTTGCGTCGACTTGTCGGTCGAATCGTAGATGCCGACGATCATCAAGAAGTTGTTCTGCGACTTGGTGACGACGATGCCGCTCTGCTGCACGGTCGTCGGCAGGCGCGGGATCGCCTGCTGCACCTTGTTCTGCACCTGCACCTGCGCGACGTCGGGATCGGTGCCCTGCTTGAACGTCACGTTGATGCCGGAGCTGCCGTCGGAGCTCGACGAGCTCGAGAAGTAGAGCAGGCCGTCGATGCCGGTCAGCGTTTGCTCGAGCACCTGCGTGACGCTCGCCTCGACTGTATCGGCCGACGCGCCCGAGTAGAACGCGCCGATGTTGACGCTCGGCGGCGCGACGTTCGGGTACTGCGCGACCGGCAGCACCATGATCGACGCCACACCTGCGAGCATGATCACGATCGAGATCACCCACGCGAACACCGGCCGGCTGGCAAAAAATCGGGCGAGCATCTACTTGGCCGCAGATCCTTGGGACCCTGCAGAGCCTTGCGCGATCTCGGTCGCGTGCACCGGCATGCCGGGCCCGATCTTGTTGAGTCCCTCGACGATCAGCTTGTCGCCGGCTTTGAGCCCGCTGCTGACGAGCCAGCGATCACCGATCGCGCGGTCCGCCACGAGCGTGCGGGGCTCCACTTTGCCGTCGGCGCCCACGACCATCGCCGCCGCGTTGCCCTTGGCGTCGTGGGTGATGCCTTGCTGCGGCGCCAAGATCGCGGTGGTGTCGATCGCCTGATCGAGCACGGCGCGCACGTACATGCCGGGCAGCAGCACGTCGTCGGGGTTCGGAAATTGCGCGCGCAGGGTGACCGTGCCGGTCGATTCGTCGACCGAAACTTCGGCGAACTGCAGCGTGCCTTCCTTGGCGTACGTCGAGCCGTCGGGCAACACGAGCTTGACCTTGGTGCTGCCGGCCTCGAGGCCGCCCGAGCCGAGCTGGGCGCGCAGCTTGAGCCGCTCCTCGGTCGATTCGGTCAGATCGACGAAGATCGGATCGAGCGCACGGATCGTCGCGAGCGGCGCGACTTGATCCGCGGTGACGAGCGCGCCGGCGGTGAATGCCGACTTGCCGATGCGGCCGCTGATCGGCGCCTTGACCTGCGTGTAGTCGAGGTTGATCCGCGCGGCTTCGAGCGCGGCCGTTTTCAGCGCGACGGTTGCTTCGGCCTGTTGATGTGCGGCGCGCGCATCTTCGGCCTCCTGCTTCGACACGCCTTCGATCTTCGCGAGGCCTTGGAACCGGTCGTCCTTGGCCTTGGCGGATTCGAGCGTCGCCTTCGCGCTCTCGAGATCGGCTTTTGCCTCTTCGAACGTCGCGCGATACATCGCCGGATCGATCTGATAGAGGATCTGACCGGCCTGCACTTTGGCGCCTTCGACGAAGGTACGCGCTTTGATGATGCCGCTGATCTGCGGGCGCACGTCCGACGCGAGCGACGCTGCGGTTCGGCCGGCGAGCTCCGCTTGCAACGTCACCGACTCGGTCTTGACCGTGACGACGCCGACCTCGGCAGCCGGCATCTGCTGCGGTTGCGCGTTGGCTGCGGGCGATTTCGAGCACGCGCCGAGCGCGAGCGCGAGCGCGGCGAGTGGAGCAAGGACGGAAGCGAAGACGACCCGCATGGCGTCTTTGATTACCATCTTCGCCGCGTATCGGTACCCCCGAAAACCATGTCGCAGCCTGTCGCGGCGCGTACTTAGATTGTCTCGGTGGTGTCGCGGCCGCGGTATGATCGTGCGCGATGCGGATGGGCGTCATCGCCGTGCTGATCGCGGCGTGCAGCTATCCGCAGCCGGCGGATGTCGAGCCGATCGACGCACGGGCGCAATCGCTCGATGGCTCGAACCAGGGGATCGCGGCCGATGCGTTCGGCGGCAGTGGCGGCTGCTTGGTTCCGCCGTCGTTTCCAGCGCCGATGTTTGGCTCCAACCAGGGGGCGGGCGACGAGCCGGCATCCGGCTCGAACGTGCCGCACGTCGAGATCTACCAAGGCCTGCTCGTCGAGAACCCGCAGATCCAACTCGCGGTCGAGCTGATCGCCGGCACGATGCAGTTTCCCGGCGACGTGTCGACCGGCACGTTCGATCTGACGATGCAGCTCGACAACGATCCCGCGAATTGCGGCGCGTGCGTGCTCGTCCTCGATGACTTCGGGAGCAACGGCCAGCCGAACGACGTCTACCTCGCGCAGACCGGCACGCTGACGTTGACCGCGCTCGCCGCGCAGGGCATGTGGACCGGCACGCTCAGCACCGCGACGTTCGAGCGCGTCGCGAGCGACGGAACGTCACTCGATCCGACCTGCATGACCGAGATCGGCGGCCCGATCAACATGAACGTGGCATTCTCGCCGTAGTCATGCGGATGGGCATCGTCTCCGCGTTGATCGCCGCGTGCAGCTACCCGCGGCCCGCAGATGTCGTGGCGAGCGACGGCGCGTCGGGCCACGTCGACGGTTCGCACTCCGACGCCGGCGCTCCGTTCGACGACGCGGGTGATTGTCCGCTCGCACAGGAGTATCCGGCGCAGACGAGCTCGGGCTCGGATCAGTTCGCGACGACCACCGGCAGCGGCACGCAGCAGCAACTGCAGTATCAAGCGGTGGTCTCGAGCACGCCGGAGGTCGCGCTGATCATCGTCTTGCGCGCGGGGACGACGCAGTTCGCGGCCGGCATCGCGCCGGGCACGTACAACCTCGCGACCGAGATGAACGGCGACCCGACAAACTGCGGCGCGTGCGTCTATCTCGCCGATCAGATCGACGGCAGCGGCGTCGTGCACGACGCCTACCAGGGCCAGACCGGAATGCTCGACCTGGTGAGCGTGACCGGCGCGTGGCAAGGCACGTTATCGACGACGATCTTCCAACACCTCGGCAGCGACGGCGTTTCGCTCGACCTGAATTGCTCGACGATCCTCGAGGGCACGACGGCGATGAACGTCACCGTGACCGACTAGGTCAACGCCAGGCGCCGGTGATCGCGAGCCCCGCACCGTTCGGGCCGACGACCGGGACGATCATCGCGCTCGCAGGATCACTCGAGCCGCTCGAGCGGATCCACAACCACACCGATACGCCGGCGCCGACGACGGCGGCGATGCCCAGGCCCTGCGCGACGTGATAGCGGTCGTTCGCCGACTGCCACTCCGACGTTTGCACCGCGTCGTTCGCCTCGGCTTGCGATTGGCTGTACAAGCTGCGGCTCGACAGCTCGAAGCCGAGCGCGACGCCGCCGACCGCGAGCGTCGCGATGCTGGCGACGATCGCCGGCACGCGCGAATGATGCGCGACCGGCTCCTCGGGCTGGTCGGGCGCCGACGGCGCGCTCGCGACAGCATCGGGCGCGCTGGGCTCGGTCGCGACGACCGAAGGCGGCGGCGCCGACGCGGGCACGAGCACCGGCACGTCGACGACCTTGGCATCGCGTTCGTTGCCGACCGCGATCGAGATCGACCACGACTGGGCATGCGGCGCGGATGCGGTGATCGCGTAGGTGCCGCCATCGACGGGTAGCGCGGTGTTCCACGTGCCGGGTGTGACCGGGTGATCGCCGAGCATGATCGTGAGCCCGTCGGGCTCGTGCGCAGGCACTTTGATCGCGAGCTTCGAGACCCGCGGCTCGAGCTTCGCCGCGCGGTTCTTGGCGAGCGTCTCGAGCTTCTTCTTGCCGGAGTCGCGCAGCTGATGCTCGGCGTCGAGGAACATGCCCCACGCCGTCGCGAGCTGGCCGGTCTTTTCGCGACAGTCGGCGAGGTTGAGCAGCGTGTTGACGTTCGCCTCGAGCTGCTGGCTGCTGTCGAACTTCGCGCACGCGTCCGCGAAGTGCTTCTGCGCCATCAATTGCTTGCCGGCGTCGAACAGCACCTCGGCTTGCGCGCTCGCGGCCGGCTGGGCCGACGCGATCGAGCCACCGCAGCACATCGCAACCACGATTGCTCGCTTCATCGATGATCCGGAATCGCGGTGTCGTCGTCGTTGGTCGCCGGCTGCGGTTTGGGGTGCGCCTTGATCACCGGCTTTTGCGCCGCGGGCGCCGGATGCCAGCGCGGTCCGCGCGCGAGCTGCGCGATGTCGGCGCCGAGCGCCCACGATTCGAGATCGTCGCCGGTCCCGAGCTTGCCGTCGGGCCCCGGCGACATCACGCCGACGATCTGATCGCCGGGCTGATCGGTGCAGGTGATGACGAGCCGACCACCCCACGGATCGGCCGCGGCGCCGAGCTCGTCGCTGGTCGGACACGCATCGCGGGGATGCGCCTTGGTCCAGCCGTGGAACGCTTCGATCGTCACGCGAATCTGCGCGATCGCGTTGTCGCGATTCGTCGGCGCCGGAGCCGCCGGGGGCGTGGGCTTGGCAACGGGTGGCGGAGGCGCAGGCGCCGGCACCGGCGTCGGCGGTGCGGCGGCGACCGGCGCTTTGTCGCCGCCGCTCACCACGACCGCGAGCCCGGCCGCGACGGCGACCACGACGATCGCGCCGCCGATCCACACGCCGGTTCGGCTCTTGCGCGGCACCGACGTGACCAGCGAGACGCCCGCGCCCGACGACAGCGTGGTCGGCGCCGGCGTGTGTGGATACGCGAGCGGCGTGCTCATCGCCGGCGTCGTCATCGCCGGCGTCGTCATCGCCGACGGCGCGGTCGAGATTCGCGACAACAACGCATCGAGCGCGACTGCGAGCTCGCTGCCCGAGCTGTAGCGGCGCGCCGGATCTTTGTCGAGGCAGCGCAGGACGAGCTGATCGAGCTCGGCGGGAATGCCGGGCATGCGCGCCGACGGCGGCTGTGGCTGCACTTGCATGTGCATGACGATGAGCTCGCCCGCGCCGAATGCATCGAACGGCGGCGCTCCGGTGAGCAGCTTCACGAGCACGCACCCGAGCGAGTAGATGTCGGCGCGCTGGTCGACTTGGCCGGCGCCGCGGCATTGCTCGGGCGACATGTACGCGGGCGTGCCGATCATCGCCTGCGTGTTCGTCTTCGGGCCGGTCTGATCCTGCGTCAGCTTCGCGATGCCGAAATCGAGCAGCTTGGCGCGCATGCCGCCCGCGACTTCCGGATCGCGCGCCAAGAAGATGTTCTCGGGCTTGAGATCGCGGTGGATGATGCCGCGCGCGTGCGCCGCGCCGAGCGAGCTCGCGACCTGACGCATGATCCGCAACGTGTCGCCGACGGGCAGAGCGCCGGCGCGCGCGAGCCGCTGGTCGAGCGGCTCGCCATCGAGCAGCTCCATCACGATGTAGGCGCGGCCATCCGCGGCTTGGCCGAAATCGAAGATCTGCACGATGCCGGGATCCGAGACCTGGGTCGCCGCGCGAGCCTCGTTGAAGAACCGCGCGACGATATCCGGCCGCGCGCCGAACATCGGGTGGAGCACCTTGACCGCCGCCGCGCGCCCGATCATCACGTGCTCGGCGCGATAGACGGCGCCCATGCCACCTTCGCCGATTTGCTCGACGATGCGGTAAGCTCCGATTTGCGTCCCGATCACGGCCGGACCAGCTTACGAGCTGGCCGACGCGAGTTCAACTCGCACGCTGACCGGCGACTGACGGTTCCGTGACCTAATCATCGCCCGCTTGCGACCGAGCGAGGGCCATGCTGGCCAGGTGACGATCGCAGCGCAACGGCCTCGACTTCGCGGCGTCTCCCACCGCATCGCGTTTTACGTCGCGATCGCGGCGGCGATCGGCTTGGTCGCGTGCGCGCGCGAAGGCGCGATCTCGGCGGCGATCTACGGTGCGCTGCTCGCCGGCATGTTCGGCACCAGCGCGACGCTACATCGCGCCGACTGGACGCCGCGCACGTTCGGGTGGCTGCGCCGCGCCGATCACGCGATGATCTTCGCGTTCATCGCCGGCACGTACACGCCGCTCTGCATGATCGGCATCGGCGGCACGGCCGGGATGCGCCTGCTCGCGCTGGCGTGGACCGGCGCCGGTCTCGGCATCTTGCGCGCGCTGCTGTGGCCGCACGCGCCGCGGCTGATCACGTCGGTGCTCTACGTCGCCGTCGGCTGGGTCGTGCTCGCGTACCTGCCGACGGTGCACGCCGCGCTCGATCCGATCGCGTTCGCCGCGCTCGTCGCCGGCGGTGTCGCATATACGATCGGCGCCGCGGTCTACGCGTCGCGCTGGCCCGATCCGTCGCCTGCGGTGTTCGGCTATCACGAAGTCTTCCACGCGCTGATCATCGTCGGCTGCGCTTGTCACTTCGTCGCGGTCGCGCGCGTCGTCGCGAGCTGAGATACTCGCCGGCGACGTGCGCTATTGCCTGCTGATCGTCCTCGCCGCCGCGTGCGGCGCGCCCGCCAAACGGCCGACGCCGACGCCGGCGCCTGCGCACTACGTGTTTCGCCAGCGCCATGCCACTCGTATCACGACGTTCGAGCTGTCGTTCGACGGCGATCGCGCGACGCTCGTCGAGACCGATGGCCGTGCCGCGCACACGTATCGCGGCACGCGTCACGGCGCCGAGCTGGCGCTGACCACCGACGACATGCAGCCGCTCGCGTTGCACTGCGAGCGCCGCGCGATCGAAGCCGCCGCGCCCGGCGATGATTGCAACGCGGCACGCGATCGCCACGCCGACGCGTTGGTGTGCAGCGCGCCGGGCCAAACCGGCGGCGGCGGCGACGCCGATGCGGATGACGAGCTCGTGTTCGCGCCGGCGCCGGGTTTCGAGTGGCTCGAAGCGGCATGCGGTGGCGGACTGCGGCAGCTGCCGTAGTGTACAAAACGTGCGCGCCACCAGTCTTCACCATTCACGCCGGCGTCGCTGCTGCATACTGAGCCGGTGATTCGCAAGCTGCCCGTCGTTTGTTCTCGGCGCGTGGTGCTTGAAGGAATCGGCATCGCCGCGCTCGCCGGATGGTTGCTCGATGCCTGCGGCGACGGCGCCGACCTTCCACCCGCAACCACGTCGACGTGCAGCGGCGGCACGTGCATCGATCTGACCGACGCCGCGAACGCGACGCTGACGCAGGTCGGCGGCACGATGGCGTTCGACGCCGACGGCGACACGATCCTCGTCGCGCGCACGTCGGCGACCGAGGTGATCGCGCTGTCGGCGGTGTGCACGCACGCCGGGTGCATCGTCGATTACAGCGCGACGACCGGCAACGTCGAGTGCGAGTGCCACGGCTCGGAGTTCGCGACCGATGGCAGCGTGCTGCGCGGCCCGGCTGATCGGCCGCTCAAGATGTACGCGGCGACGCTCTCGGGCACGACGATCACGATCACGACGTGAGCGCGTCGCGCTCGGCGTGAAGCGCGGCGAGCTCGGCGAGCAGCGCGTCGAGATCGAAGACGGCCGGCGCGTGCGAGCGCGCCGGCAGACGAGCCGGGACGAGCTGCAAGAATGGATCGGGCGCGCGGCGAACCAGGCCGACGCGGCGATCGGCGTCTTCGCGCCCGCCGGCCATCGCCGGGTGAAACGCCGCGTGGACCGAGCCGCGGCCGCGCACCCGCGTCGCGACGTCGTTGCAGAACCGCTCGAATGCGCGCGCGCCGGCGCCGTCGCGTGGTGCGAGCGGAAACACGATGTGGATCACCTCGGCAGTCGTGCGCGCGATCGCGCCGCATGCGAGGTCGATGTCGAGCGCGCGATCGAGCACGACGATGACGTCGCCGAGGCCGCCGGCGCGCATGTACGGGCAGATGCCGCGCGCGTCGATCGCGCTCGCGTAACGCTCGAGCAAGCGCACGGTGTCGCGGGCAAACCCGTTCGCGTCTGCGACTGGTCCGATGATCTCGACGGCGTCGACGATCCAGCAACCGTAACACGCGGCGCGATCGATCACGTGATCCGGTGCTGCTCGCGGCGGCGCACGAGGTCGTTGAGCAAGCCGGCGGCGGTCGCCGCGTCGTCGGTGCTGACGATGAGCGTGCGGTTGCCGTCGAGCTCGACCTCGAGCCCATCGCCGCCGCGCACGATCGCCGCGGCCTTGCCGAACACCGTCAAGCTGCCGCGATAGCCCCAGCCGCCGTGCTTCATCGGCGAGATGTCGAGCCGGCGCGCGCTGCGGATGTCGGCGAGCGCGACGTGCACTCGTGGCCACGCGGCGGGGCCGAACCCGATCGCGAGGCCGCGATCGTCGACGCGCACCTGCAGCTCGGCAAACGGCACCAAGAGGATCCCGGCGAGCGCGAGGGTGATCGCGGTCGGCGTGTTGCCGAGCGCGTATGCGACCGCCGCGAGCGCGAGCGCCGCGATCCCGCCGGCGCCGAATCCGCGGTTGCGCGCGCCGCCGACCCACGTCGCGCGCTCGGTCGCACCGAGCCCGACGCTCGACAGCGGCGCGATCCGCGGTGGTGCCGGGTCGAGTGAACGCGCGGCGCGACTCGCGATCACCGTCGCGACACAGGCGAAGCCCGGTGCGACGAGCAAGGCGAGCACGTGCTGGTGGGCGTCCTGCCACGTTTCGGCGTCGTAGTTCGCGATCACGACGGCGATCGCGATCGCCGCGAACAAGCTGCCGACGAACGTCGCGACGCCGACGCCGGTCGCGACACCGCGCGGGTGATCGCCCGGTCGCGTGACGACGTACGCGCCGATCGCGGCGAGCAGCGCGAACCCGACGTGCAACGCGACCGCCGAGGTGCGGTGCATCGCGCCGTTCGGCTCACCGAACAGCGTCCAGTGCGACGCGATCGGCTCGGGCAGGTGATGCCACGCGATCGCGAACGGCGCGACCGCGGCCACCAGCCACACGAACGGGACGATCAGACCGAGGACGGTGCGCTTCATGACAGGCTCTCCAGTAATTTCTTGAGCTCGCGCAGATCGAGGCTGTGCCGGCGCGCTTCCGCGAGCAGCTCGCGCGCCAGCTCGACGACGCGCGCACGCGGCGCGCTATCGTTGGCGACCACCGTCACGCCACGGCCGCGCCGCATCTCGACGAGGCCTTCGTCGCGCAGCGTGGTGTACGCGCGCAGCACGGTGTGCATGTTGACGTCGAGCGACGCGGCGAGCTCGCGCGCCGGCGGCAGCTGATCGCCGCGGCGAGCTTTGCCGTCGGCGATCGCGCGCCGAACCTGCGCTGCGATTTGCTGGTGCAGCGGTTCGTCGGTCGACGGGTCGATGCGAAGTAGCACTTGTTCTAATATAACTAGAACAATCGAGGTGTCAACGGCCCGGCGATCTCGCGTGGTCTGTCGCCGATTTACCGGGCTCGACCTTCGTGTTCTGGCCGGCTGCGAGCCACCAGCGACCCGCGCGCTCGATCAGCACGTACATCGCGACCTCGGAGAAACCGTCGCCGAGCGCGACGCGCTTGACGTGCACGATCGCGACGCCGGGCATCGGCGCGAGCACGCGCTGGAGCTGGAATCGTGTCGGCGACACTCGCTTTGCCTTGAGCGCGACGTGGATCGCGTGCAGTTGGTCGTAGCCGTCGACGATCGCGCCGAACGGGCCGCCCCACATCACGTCGGCGGCGCAGCTCGCATCGGTCGTTTCCGCGTTGCGTGCGTCCCAGCCGCGTTGCAGCTCGGCGACGAGGGCTTCGGCTGCATACAGCGCGGGCTCGCGGTCACCATCGAGGATCGGTCGCATGCCTCCACCATGGCCACTCAATCGCCGCGCAGGTAGTGCGCGATCGCGGCGATCCACGCGGGCGCACTGCGCGCTGCCGCACTCTTGCCACCGCGCTGGAGCTGGATCGCGAGCGTGATCGGAATCGTTCCGGTATCCGTGACCACGCCGAACGCGACGACGAACAGGCTGTCGTCGGGCGGTTGCTTGCCGCACGCGAGCTGGCTCTGCGCGACGTGCACGCGGTTCCACGCCTCGCACAAGATCGGGTCGTGCGCGAGATCGGCGAGCGAATCGGTCGTACCGGTCTTCGCGCCGTAGACGACGACGTGCGGATCGACGAGCACGCTCGCGAACACGCCGTGCGCGGTGCCGCCGTCCTGCACGACCGCGCACAGGCCGCCGTCGTCGCCGCGGACTTTGGCGGCGTGGCCCCCGACGTTGGCGCACGACCAGGTCGGCAGCGTGCCGGTCGCCGGCGCGGGGAACCACGATGCGGCGAGCGTTGCGGGGCCGCGCGACTCGTCGTAGACGACGCGGCCGAATGCGTCCGCGAGCTGTGCGAGCGAGCCGATCGAGTGCACGCCGGAGCCGCGCAGCAGCTGGAAGTACTCGCGCACCGGCACCGCGGTCTGGCCGGGGCGGTCGTCGCCGTAGAAGTCGATGCGATCGGGCCCGAGCGAGACTAGCTCGCGCAGATCGCGACTCGGGTGATCGATCGGCAACGCGCGGGCGGCGCACACGTCGGCGCGCTCGCTGTCGCGGCGGCACGTCGCGCGATCGCCGAGCGTGCACAACGGCCGGCCGAGCAGCTGCTCGATCCGCTGCCACAGCGGCGCGCGTCGCAGCCCGTCGATCCAGATCTTGTGCGCGTCGACGATCGGGCCCTTGGCGTCGCGCACGACCAGCGGAGACTTCGTCGGCCAGCTCGCGAGATCGGTGCCGACGACCTCGGCGAGCGTGCGCACTTGGCCAGCTTGCACGAGCTCGCCATCGGGCAGCGCCAAGCCGACGAGGCCGAGTGCGGCCTGATACCAGTTGAGCGAGCGTGCCAGGAAGTCGTGCAGATCGGCGGTGGTCGGATCGTCGGCGAGCGACGTCGGCGGGCAATGGCCGAGCAGCGGATCGACCGGCTTGCCGCGATGCGCGCGACAACCGCCGGGCGTCGCCGCCGCGGTCAGCGTGAGCTGATCGATCAGCGCTGGAAAAGCGAGCTCGGCGGCGCGCGAGACGATGGGCTTGAACGTCGAGCCGACCGCGATCGGCAAGTTCCAGTCGACGCGCTCGGCATCGCCATCGCCGCGCTCTTCGCGCAGCCGGATCAGCTCGGCTTCGGCGGCGGCGTCTTTCGGCGCGTACGCGAGCGGCGCGCGGCCGGGCACTACGTTCGCCTGGGCGAGCAGCTCGCCGGTGTCGCCGCGCAGCACGGTGTACGCGATGCGCGTCGGCGGCACGGCGTGGCCGGTCAGCGGCTCGGCATCGCCGGCGAGCTTGTCGGCGAGCGCGCGCAGCGTCTTCGCGAGCTCGGGCTGAAGCGCGATGCGGCACTCGGTGACCTTGCCGGGCGCGCTCGTGCATACGCGGTCGCGCGTGATGGCGGGAGGGGCGAGCGTGCCGCAGCTCGCCGGTGATGCGGCGGGCCGCGCGAGCGCCGCGTGGATCCAGCCGTCGAGGCCCAGCGATCGATCGACATCCCACGGGTTGACCCAGCCGAGCTCGGGCAACGCGGCGGCGTACGGATACGCACGGCGCGTGCGCTCGCCGGCGCGATCGAGATCGTCGGCGAGCAGCGTGTTCGCACCCGGCCGGAACAGCACGACGCGCCCGCTCGCAACGATCAACGCCTCTTTGTCGAGCGCGACCGAGCCTTCGTAGACGATGCGCTGCCAGCCGGTCGGCGACGCGACGAACAGCTGCGCGGCGCCGCGCAGCGTCGGAGCGGTACCGGTCGCGTCGATGCTCGCGCCGCCGCCGAGGTCGTCGCGTGCGCCCGGCCGAATGCGCACGATGGCGTCACCGGTGTCGAGCTCGCCGAGATCGCGCGCGGCGGCGCCGATCGCGGCCGAGACCACGCGCACGCGCGGCGCGCCCTTCGTGACCGGGCGCGCATGCAAGGCGGCCTCGAGCTCGCGCGGCACGGTGACCGCACAGCTGCCGTGCCAGCCCGCGTCGTCGTGCGCGACCGTGAGATGCACGCTCGGCCAGCCGAGCGCGAGGTCGGCGGTGCACGCCGCCGCGTCGCCGGTCGTGCGGCACGTGGCGAGCGACGCGATCAACCCGGGCCGCTCGAGCGACCATCTCGCGCGTAGCTCGCGATCGAAGCGCTGCGTGTCGAGATCGCTCGGCGACGACTCGAGCGCGGCGGGCACGACGTCGCTCGGCGCCGTGCCGTCGTGGTCGTGCCACGGGCACGCGAGCGAGCCGGCGTAGTGTAGCGCCGCGGCGATGCGGTCGTCGTCGCCGGCGGTTCGCGCGAGCGCGCTGGCCGAGGCGCGTGCGACGAGCGCGATCGCGGCCGCGCCCCCGACGACGAGCGCGGCGAGCACCAACGTGCGGGCGCGGCGCAACCTCGGCGTCTGCCGCACGCGCTCGTCGACGCTGTCGTGAACGATCTCGCCGCCGCCGAACAAGCACCAGCTCGCGCCGACCACGAGCAGCCACAGATCGGCCGGGCTATCGAGCGCCATGCCGGGCCAGCCGATGCCGGTGAGCGGCAGCACGCCGAGCGCGGCGAGCGGCTGGTAGATGCACAGCACGAACGCGACGGCGGCGACGAGCCAGCGCGCGCGATGCTCGGCGCTCGCATGGCGGAGCCGTACGCTCGCAGTCGCCGCGATCGCGAGCGCCAGGATCGCGAGCAGCGCGAGCGTTTGCACGACGCCGGCCGCGCCGGCTTCGCGCGCGATCAGCACCGCGACGTAGTCGTTGTCGATCGATTTGACGACGCCGGGATCGGCGAGGTGCGCGCCGAAGTAGCCTTCGCCCGTGGCGGCTTCGTGATCGCGTGTTTCGACGATCGTCGTCGGCAGCATCGCTTCGCGCCACGCCGACGCGGTCTGCGCGAACGCACGCGCGTCGCGTAGCAGCGCATAGCCGGGCGACACGACCGCCGATACGCGCGCCGCGGCGACGCTGTGGCCTTCGCTCGCGCGCTCCACGAGCGGGCCACGCGCGCAGAACAGCGCGGTCGCGGCGGCGGCGGCGACCAGCCACGGCAGCACCGCGCGGCGATGGGTGCGCGCGACGATCGCGGTCGACAGGTAGAGCGCGGCGACGACGAGCGGCGCGCACAACACCCAGCTGGTGGTCGATGCGACCAGCACGCGCTCGTCGGCGGCGAGCACCCAGCTCGCGACCGCGATGGCGACCGCGATGGCGCCGGTGCCGTGGACGAACAAGAGGCGCGCGTGCTCGCGCTCGAGTACGCCGAGCCGGCCGGCGGCGCCGGCGTGGTAGACGGCGTCGAGGCCGGCGACGAGCATCGCGATCGCGAGGCCGCTGCCGGTGATAGCGACGGTCACGCCGGTGTCGAGCCGAGCGAGCGCGACTGCGGCGAACGCGAGCGCGATCGGCAGCGCGATCCTCGAGCCGCGAGACGTCGACGGCGCGAGCACGGCACGCAACGCGGCCTGACCGGCGATCACGCATGCCCAGGCGAGCCCGAGCTTGGCGAGCACGAGATGCGGTGCGATCGCGCGCGTGACCGTCGCGGCGCCCCCGATCGCGACGAGGACCGCGAGGGCGCGGCGATCGCTCGCCGCGACTCGATACCACGGCAGCACGGTCGCGATCGCCGACAGCGCGAGCGCGCCGGCGTGGACGGTGGTCAGCTCGGTCGGCGCGCCGGTGATCGCGAGCCCGACGGCGAGCCACACAGCCCAGCCGACGAGCGCGAACGCGGGCTTTCGCCGGGTCGCCGCAACGCCACACGCGAGCCCGGCGATCACGGCGCCGAGCGCGGCGATGGCGAACGAGTTCGCGCGCACGAGCGAGCCCGCCGAGCCGAGCGCGACCTCGCGCAGCGCGTCGATGCGATGCGCCCAGACCAAGCGCCAGCACGCGAGCGCCGCGAGCACGCACGCGAGCAGCGCGAGCCGCAACGCGCCGGCGAGCACGTGGGCGCGACGCCGGCTGGGCCGGGCGAGCGCGAGCACCACGAGCATCGCGAGCGCGGGCACACCGATCGCGATCGCCGCGCGCACGCCGCGGCCGATCACGGCGGCGGCATCGGGCACGATCGGCCGCGCGACGAGCGCGAACCCACCCTCCGTCAGCGCACAGGCGCCGTCGGCCGTCACGCGTGCATGCCGCCACGCGGCGCAATCCGTCGGATCGCGCGGGACCTCGACGAGCGTCGCGGCGCCACTCGCGGCGGCGAGCTGCCAGTTGACGACGCCGGGCAGGGCGGTGCGATCGTCGCCGATCCGCACGACGTCGCCGGCGTGCGCGATCGCGTGCACCGGCACCCCTCTCGGGCCGAACGCGGAGAGCGCGAGCACGCTCGGCTCGCGATGGATCGCGACCGCCTCACTGCGATCGCAGGCGACCGCGATCACCGTCGCATTCGCCGGCAGCGCGAACGGCGTGCGCTGCGTGTTGCACGCGAGCGCCAGCGCGACGCGCAGATCGGTGGTGGCGACGAGGCCGGCGCCATCGGCGGGCTGCACGACGGCATCGGCGCCGACCCGCGCGAGCTCGCCGTCGCCGGGCACGCGAACATCGTCACCGTCGGCGTGGCCGATCGCGATCGCGCGCGTGCCGAACGGCACGGTGATCGACGCGAGCTCGAGCCGTACCGCGGCGCCGGTGCGCAGCCGATCGGCGCGGCCGGTGGTCGCGAACGCGCCGCCCCATACCCACGCCGCGCTGCCGACCAGGCCGGCGCAGGCGATCGCGGCGGCGAGCGGCGCCGCCCGGCCGACGACGTCGCTCGGCATCGCGCGCGCACGCGATGATGCGAGGATCGCGGCGAGCGCCAGCGCGACGAGCCCGGCGAGCCACAGCACGGCGATCATCGATGCGCCCGCGTCGCTCCCGGCTTTGCGACGATCGGCTTGGCGGCCGGCTTGGCTTCGGGCACCGCCGATCCGGGCCCGATGTCCGCATCGCGTTCGATCACCGGTGCATCGGCCGGAATCACCGTCGCGGTCGGCACGACGATCGCGGTCGCCGGGGGCTCCGGCGGTGGCGAGGGCGCGGAGGCCGGCTTGAGCAGGATCAGCACGAGCAGCGCATTCGCGAGCGCGATGCCGCCGCCGAGCAGCCACCACGCCCGGCGATCGACGGTGCGCTGATCGGCGACCGAGCGCGCGGCGGCGCGGGCGCGGCTCTCGATCTTGGTGAGCTCGTTCGCGAGCTGCGCGAGCTGGCCGGCGAGCCGATCGCCCATCGCGCGCGCGACCGCTTCGTCGACGCCGCGTGCGATTGCCTCGTCGATCGCGCCGCCGACGGCATCGCCGATCGTCCGCGCCTCGTGCTCGACCTGCGCGCGAACGTTGGCCGCGAAGCCGCTCCATTCGGCGAGCAGCGCATCGGCTTGCCGCAACACCTCGCCCATGTGATCGCTGACATCGTCGAGAGCTTTGGCCGCGTCACGCATCGATCAGCTCCTGGAGGCACGCGGTGCGTTCGGCGAGGGTGGCGAGCAGCGCCGTGCGGCGCGCGGCGGGAAGTAGCGCGTGCCAGCGCACGGCGGCGATCGCGGCGCGACCGTCGCGGCCGCTCGCGAGCTCGCCGATCACGCGCGCGGCGAGCGCGTCGGCGATGCGCACGGTCACGTCGGGTGCGGCGAGCTTGCCGCGACCCCATGCGTTGACGACACGCGGCCACGCGAGCGGCTCGCCGAGCACCGCACGCTCCGCGATCGTGAGCGCGCGCTCGAGCTGCGTATCGGGCACGGCGATCGCGCGGGCGACGTCGCGGATGTCGCGATGCTGCGAGCGCGCGAGCTCGATCGTCGCGCGCCACGGCGTGCCGCGCCCGCGCCAGGCAGCCGCGAGGAGCTCGGCGGCCGGCTCGTAGGACGCGCGCGCGAGCGTCGCGATGTTGCGCGGCGCGCGCCACGTGCCGGTGCGCGCACGCGCCGCGACCACGTCGGCAGGCACCAGCGCCTCGAGCTCGGCGATCGCGCGCGGCATCTCGCGATGTGTCGGCGCGGCAAGCTCGGCATCGCCGCCGAACAACAATGCCTGCGCGATCGCGACGCCGTCGCCGAGCGCGGCGCGCGAAAGCTCGTCGGAACCGGTCGTCGAACCGGTGCTCCACGGCTCCGCGGCCGGCACGTTCAGCTCGGCGAGCAACTCCGCCGGCGTCGCGTTCGCGGCCGCGGCGATCGTCGCGACGAGCCCGGTGTAGCGGCGGCTGTCGCTCGGCGCGGTGGCCGCGAATGCCTGCGCCCACAGGACGCGGCCGGGCGCGAGCTCCCACAATACGCACGGCGGCGTCGCGCCGTGCAGCCGCTCGATCAACGCCGGCAACGCGTTCTCGGCGGGATGCCAGTGAAACTCGCCGCCGCGTGCGGTCGGCGTGGCGTGCTTTTGCAGCCACGCGTGCGCGATCGTCATCGCGGCCTCGCCCAGACTTGCTCGGGCACCGGCTCCAGCGTTGCCGTCGTCGCCGTGGCCGATGCCGCAATCGGCTCGGGCGGCGCGTACGGCGACTTCGCGATCGGCGCGATCGATCCGATCGCGAGCGGCGTGGGCTCGGCGGCGGCGATCGGAGCCACCGCCGCGCGATCGAAGCGCACCATGCCGACGAGCCAGCTCAAGAACCGCGCGCGCGCGGGACCGTTGAACGCGCCGGGCCCTTCTTCGTAGTCGTACGTGAGCTTGCCGTCGTCGGCGGTCACCGACGCGCGCATCGCGGTGTCGTAGCGCAGGTAGTCGACGCGCACGTCGCCGTCGCGGCCGGACTCGACGTCGAGGCAGCACGACCGCACGATGTCGCGCGCGACCTCGTGAGGTGGCGTGGCCGGCTCGCCGTGCGCGCACGCGGTGACCGCGACGATCTCGTCGCGAGGCGCGCCGCGCGTGCAGATCGGATCGACGACGGACCAGCGATTGATCGCGACGAGCGCGCGCGGATCGCCGCCGTGCGCCGCGAACAGCGGTAGCAGCTCGCGCAGCCGCTCGTACGGGCTGCCCGAGTCCAACGTGCCGAGCGCGAGCGGATTGCAGATCAAGACCGGTGCGAACGCGTACGAGCGACCGAGCTCGTGGGCGCGGCGCCGGCGTGCATCGACAAGCGAGCCGAGTAGCGCGTAGTAATCAGCCGCCGCGGCCGAGTAGACCTGCTCGCCGGCGACGTCCCAGAACACGATCTCGACATCGCCGAGCTGCGCGAGCCGATGGCGCGTGCGCACGATCGCGATCAGCCCGACGAGCACCCCGCATGCCGCGAGCAGCCAGCCCGCGGCGCCCGCGCGCGCGACGACCGCGAGGACGGCACCGACGGCCGCGACGACCGCACCGAACACGAGTGCGCCGAGCGCGCCGAGCCGCGCGAACAGGCGCAGCGCGCCGAGCGCACCGAGTCGCGACATCAGGCCCGCACCGCGGACGCGAAACGTGAAGTGCGGCACGGCACCCGGCGGCGTCGCGTCGGGTCGCGGCGAGCGCGGATCGAGCACCGCGCGCATGACCTCGCGGTTCATCGCTTGCTCGGCGCCGATCAGCGCCGGCGTGTGCGCGCGCAGGGCGCGGATCGCGTGGACGATGAACTGCGTCTTGCCGTCACCACGCGCGCCCAGGATCGGCAGGTCGATGACCGCGGCTACGGGATCATCCGGATCGCTCAGCGCCGCGAGCCCGCGAAGCTCGTGGACCGGCTCTTCGCCGAACAAAGGCGTGCGCATGACGCACGAGATCCGCGAGCCGTGGACGCGGTGGACACGCGGCGTACCGGCGGCGTACCGGCGTGCGTGCGGTCACGCCGTTCGGCACGGTTACTCGCCCAGAGCCACGTAGCGCTCGTCCGGGCCGTCATCGGGCCGCAGCTCGTGCGCGATCACGGTCGGGAACGCCGCACGCAGCGCGACGAGCGCCGCATCATCTATATACGTCTTGGATACGTCGATCGTCGCGAGCGCGCCGAATGCGCGCCGGTTCGCGATCAGCGCGCGCGCGCCGGCGGCCGTCAGCGTGCCCAGCGACAGATCGAGCTCGCCGAGCTGAGCGGCGAGCGGCGAGCGCGGCAACAGCTCGCAGATCGCATCGGACATCGACGTGTTCTTGAGGCCGAGGTGCGCGAGCACCGGGAAGTCGCGGCGCTCGAGCAGCGCACGAACATCGGCGAGCTCGGCGCTGCCGCCGTAGTCGGGACCGCCGTAGTAGATGTCGAGGTGGCGTAAGCGCGGCAGCTTCGCCGCGGCGAGCTGGCGCGCGGTTGCTTGCGCCAAGCCGGCGGTCTCGATCTCGAGCCGCTCGAGCGCGTCATGCTCGATCGCGCCGAGCTCGATGTCGGCGCCGCGCACGACCAGCTCGCGCAGCTCCGGCAACTGCCACACCGGCGGTCGGGCCGACGATGAACCACGAGATCTCGGCTTGCTCCCGCGTGAACTCGCCGAGCACGAGCTTGCGCAGCTGCGGGCGATGCGCGCCGAGGATCGCGACGAGCTCGGCGAGCCCTGCGTCGTGGGTCGCGTTGACGCCGAGCCTGAGCTCGCGAAGCCGGCGCGCCGAGCCGTGCGCGAGCAGCAGCTGCAACAGCTCGACGAGCGAGTGCGCGGCCCGGCCGACGTTATCGTCGATCGTCAACAGCGCGGAATCGATGAAGCCGCGCTGCCACACGAACGCGGGGCGCTCGGGCTCGGGATGGTCCTCGGTGGTCTGGTAGTCGGCGAGCTCGCCGAGCAACGCGAACGCATGAGCGGCGACGTGGTCGGCGACATCCGGCTCGAGCCCACGGTCGATCTCGGCGCGCAGCTGCAGCGCGATCAGCGCGCCGCGCGGATGATCGCGCTCGGCGAGCCAGTCGGCGAGCACGGCGAACGCGGCGGGATCGCCGGAGTCGAGCGCGGCATCGAGCGCGGGGTTGCGCGGCTCGTCGGACACAGCGGCGAGCGCGACTTCGACGTGCGCGCGATGCTGCTCGGCCAGCTCGGCGAGCCGCGTGCCGACGTGGATGTCGAGGTTGCTGTTGCGGATGTCGAACAGCACGCGGCGGCCGGCGTTGCCTTCGAGCGTCGGCACGAGCGCGCGCAGGCGATCGAGGGCGCGCGTCTCGAGCTGCTCGCGCAGCGAATCGAAGCGCGGGATCTCGATGCCGAGCACGACGACGCGGTTGCCCTGCGCGCGCAACGACACGCACGCCTCGACCAGCTGCACGGCCGTCGCCGTCTCGATCAGCGCGCCGAGTCGCGTCGAGATGTCGGCGACGAGCGCGCGGCGCTCCGTGTCCCAGCGTTCGCGCCGGCCCGTCACGTCGACGGGAAGTGCTCCACGCGCGACGATATCGAATACGGCCAAACACTGTTCGTGCGGCATGCTCGGCAGCATCGTGCGCAGCGCCTCGAACACTTCGTTGCGCACTTCCTCGCGTCCGGGAAAGTGCGACGGCACCATGCCGAAAACCATGGTGCCGCTGCCGTTGAGCGCCGACGCGGCATTCGCGATCGCGATCACGTCGCCGGCCGCCACGCGCTCGGCGATCTTCTCGCGAAAAAACCGAGTGGTCTTGTTATCGGTCTTCGTCGCGGCCGGCTTGCCGCGCAGCCAATCGAACACGCCCATGCCGTGCGGTTATGCCACGTCACGAAGTCTTCATCGCCGGTGCCGCGCCGGGAGGTAAGCAACGATCATGCAGCGCTTCTTCCTCATCGTCGCGATGGCGGTCGGCGCCGGCTGCCACGCGAATCCCGAGCCGGCGATGCCGATCACGCGCTCGCTCGTCACCGACCGATTGCCGTACGAGCTGTCGCGCGCCGAGGTTCGCGCGTGGCACGCGCAACACGGCTGGTGCATTCGCCGCACGTGGCCGAGCACCGACGAGTTCGTCGTGTGCGACGCGATCCATCCGTACATGAATCTGCACACGCCGCCGATGTACGCGATGGCGCGCTACGACGCGACCAATCGCTCGGTCGCGTACGCGACGTTCACGCCGGTGCCGTGCCGGATGTACGGCACCTGCGATCGGATCTACGGCCGCACCGTG
>DATBAS010000247.1:0-6945 GCA_036271395.1 Kofleriaceae bacterium | reverse complement strand
CCATGTTCATGTTGCAGTCGTCGTTCGACTTCGCGTAGATCTCTTGCTCCGCGAGCTTGTTGGTCTTGCTGTTCAGCAGGATCTGCTGGCCCTGCATGTTGAACACTTGCAGCCAACGCGTCGTCCGGGCGTTCCCGTTGTTGACGCGGTAGTTGTATTCGACCGCGATCGCCGAGCCACCGTTGATCGCGTACGCGTTCGGCTGGTTGAACGCGCGGTACTCGTACGAGGCGTGGCTCGTGATGAACATCGGCGCGTACGACGAGACCAGCTGGGCACACACGGCCGCGCCACCCGCGCAACCGGTGCTCGAGAGCTGGAACATCGCCATCGCGCCTTGCGCCGGGTTGTCATCGCCGCCGGTGCCGTTGCCACCGTCGACGGGCTTCTGCGCCGCGATGCCAGAGCCCGGGACGTAGAGGTTCGACGCGCGATCGACGTAGATGCCGGTCTTGCCGTCGCCGTTGGGACCGACGAACATCGCGATCGCCGGCTGCTCGTGGCCGGGCTGGTTGTTCTGATCGTGGCGCAACCGCGCCGCGGTCGTCGTGGTGCTGGTGGTCACCTGCTTGGCGACATCCGTCTTGGACGAGCCAAAGACCTTGAGCGAGGTCGCACCGCCAACGTCAGCGCTGGCGATGGACGAACCGAACAATCCTGCCCCAAAGAGAAGGGCAATCGGGAGTTTGCTGTTGGTCATTGGCTTGGGTTCCTTAGGGGGTGGTGTTCCGAACATCAGCAACTGTCGTGCCCTTCGCCACAGGAGCTAAGTCATCGGATTGTAACTGTGTCATCCCAGTGCAACATGGTGCGCAGACTTCCCGATCCTGGGAGTCCGCGACCCTAGCCGTAACTCCGAGGACTCCATCGGGGTTTTGAACGTCGGTCCAGGGACCACACATGAGGGCTCAGCCCCCAGTTCGGGGACTTCACTCCCAGCCAGATCAATCGTCTTCGTGGGGACGAATGACCGGAAGCTCGTCCGGTTTGATCGCGCGGGTGTGTAGCGCGATGACGTTGGCGACGACCTTTTGATCGCCGAGCAGCACCGCTCCCGATTGGCTCTTGCCCGACTTCGACGGCGCCTCGAACGACATCGTCGCGAGGTCTTTCGCAGGAAACTTCTCTTCGCGCATGTCGCTGCGAATCACCCAGCCCTCGACCACTTTCGACGTGTCGACGCCGCGCGATTTGAGATAGCCCCAAAAGCTCCAGCTCAGCTCGCCATCGCCGCCGGTGATCGCTTGCTTCGCGTCGAGGTCTTGTCGCTTGATGATCGTCGCGAGCTTGTCGTCGAGGTAGACGCGCACGCCGCCGCGTAGCGGCTCGCCGAAATATGGAACGCCGTCGATGGGACGCCCGTCGAGGACATAGCCTCCGCCGTCGAACGTCGGCGGCGTCTTCTTGATGTAGATCATCACGCCGGTGATCTTGTCGGGATCGTGGCCGTTGCCGAAGTCGAGCGGCACGTGCGGGATCGGCTTGCCGCGGATGTGCAGCCCGAAGAAGAACATGAACTCGTCGGCTTTCGGCTGCATCAGGTCGCGGCCGGTCACCACGATCGAGTTCGTCGATTTCGGCCCCTGCACGTGGAGCTCGCGCACCGTTTTCGGATCGATGCCGATCGCGCGCAGGTAATCGTTGAAGCGGTAGTAGCGCTGCTCGTCCCACGCCCAGATCGGGCAGTCTTTGCAGTCGATCTTCTTCTCGATGTTGATCTTGTGCTTGACCCACGTCGGCTTGAGCGTGATCGGCAGCTCGCCGAACGACAGAAACCCGACCGGCTTGCCGTCGAGATAGACGCCGACATCCTTGAACCGCGACATCCCCGCTTTGAACTCGCCGGGTGTGTAGTCGTCGGAAGAGGCGGCGCTGCCGGTCTCGGCCGCGACGCTCGCGTCCGCAGTCGGCATCACCGTCGGGAGCGATGAGATCGGCGCCACCGTCGGCGCTGCTTCATGTGAGTTGCCGCGACACGCGACAAGCGCGAGCGTCGCGAGCGCGCTGACCAGAACCTTCATCTGCGGTGATTGTCTGCAGCCAGCGTTCCCGCGCGCAAGCAGCTGTGGCGTTCGATGACTCGAGACCCCGCACGGGCGCATCTCCCCACTGCAACGTCGCGTCTGTATGATGAAACCACCGATGTTCGACAAGGCACCTCTGTTGCACTCACGGTCTGGCATGCGTGTCGTCGGGATCACTGGTCTGCTTGGTTTGACGATCGTGGCATGTACGTCGGGTTCGAGCCCGGGCGGCGGCGGCGGAACGTCCGACGGAGGGTACAAGGGGCCACCGTCGGAAGCCGGGATGTCGCAAGAAGGAATCGTGTGCTCGACGTTCTACTCGTCAGCGGGCACGTTTGTTCCGAACACGGCCGATCCCCCACCGGCGAACTTCACCGGCTGCTGGCCGATCGGCGCGTGGAGCTTCTCGCTCACGGTGAACACCGACACGATGACCGGCGGCAACGTCGATACGTGCGCGACCGCCGGCAAGGAACCCACGCCGCTGACGAAGTATCAGTTCACCGGCACGACCTCGACCGATCCGAACGGCGATCCGATCGAGAACTTCTCGTATACGCCGCAGTCGGGTGATCCCAACATCCACTCCACGATCAAAGTCACCGAAGGCGGCAGCGGTCTGTGCGAGGGCGACGTCGGGCTCTACGACTCGACCGGAACGAAAGTCTGGACGCTGAACCCAGAGCTCAACGCCGACAACTCGGTCACGGGCGGCGCCGAGTTCGATTTGTACGGCGCCGATCAGTGGGGCGGTAGCGACTGAGCAATGCGGAAGCTGCTGGTCGTCGGTGCGCTTGCCATCATCGCGCTGCTCGTCTTCATGCTGCACGAGATCCGCTCGCAGGTCGACGCCGCACCGATCGCACCGCCGCCGAGCCCGGTACCTACGATCGCGCCACCACCGCCGGCGCGACCCCCGATCAAGATCGCCGCGCCCGCGCCGGAGCCCGGCAGCGACGCCAAGGTCAACGCCAACAGCGACGAGTTCCTCGATCGCTTCATCGATCGACAGCCGCGCATGGCGAGCCGCGCGGCGATGTCGTGTTACCACGGCGGTTTGCATCGCCGCACGATGAACCAGTGGATCCGGTTCTCGTTCGTCGGCCACATCAGGAACGGCGAGGTCACGTTCTCCGACGTCAAGACGCAGGAGTCGAGGCTCGACGACAAGGAGCTCGAAGACTGCATGCTCGCCGCCGTCGCGAACGCGCACTGGCACGACGACTCGTTGCCCGACACCGAGAGCTACCCCGACCAAACCACGCTTAACCCCGAGCGCGGCGGCAAGAAGTATCTCCACGACTCCGACGACGATGCGACGCCCGCACCACCGGACACGCCGCGGTAGCAGCCCGCAGCTCGTTTCCGAGCGAACGCTCGAGCGTTGAGGTACCCTCGCCGCGTGAGGGGAGTGGCCGACAAGACGCCGGCGGAGGGTGGTAACGCGACCGCCGAGTCCGGCGCCGAGGCCGACCAATCCACGTCGTCGACGACGTTCTCGTACCAGGGCTCGATCCCACCCGTCGCACCGATCCAGGATCACCGCGCGAAGAGCGCCTCGGATCTCGCGTTCGAGGCGGACGACGACGGTCCCGGCGGTACACGCTTCCACGGCGACGCGACGCTCGGTGCCATCGAGAGCAATGGCAAGACGCTCAAGCTCGGCGACACCGGCCAAGCAGTCCGCAAGGTCCAGCAGGCGCTGTTCGATCTCGAGTACCGGCCGATCGACGTCACCGGCACGTACGACCAGGTGACCGCGGATCAGGTCCAGCGCTACCAGATCAAGGAGGGCGTCGGCGCGAAGGACGGCACTCTCGACGGCGCGACCTTCCGGAAGATCGAGAAGGATACGTCCGATCTGTCGCGCTACGCGCGCGCGGCCGAGCACGCACCACCCGGCGTTCACGCCACGGCGAAGGGCACCGACGCCAAGGACGTGCCGGTGCTGCTCGACGAAACGCACGAGCTCGACGCCGGCGCCGCGAAGGAAGCGCGATCGGTGATCACGCCCGGCAAGGCAGACGGCGAGGTCGGCGAGTTCCACCAGACGATCCCCGCGGGCATGTACGGCCCGCGCATGGAGGCGATGTTGCTCGCGTCGATCGACGACCGCTACGCGACGGCGAAGGACCTCGAGCACCACCACGAGCACGGCTCGAAGCTGTCGATGGGCCAGCTCGAAGGCGCGGGCAACGCCGCGAAGGATCAGGTCGATGCCGTCTTCGGCAGTTGGGCGACCGGCGCGAAGATGAAAGGCGGCACGAACCTCGTCGATCGTTACGAGGACGATACCGCTCACCAGAAGGCCGAATCTGCCGACAGGCGGCGCAAGGATGCCAGGGCGCGCGCCCGCTACATCACGAACACCGAGTCGCAGTTTCACGATCTCGACCGCGAGCACTCCGCGGATCGTTCGCGCTCCGACGAGCACGAGATCCTCGACAAGGTGCTCGATCGCGTCACCGCCGTGCGCGAGAAAGAGCTGCTCCTCATCACCGCGACCTGGAGCGCCTCCACCGACGAGACCGGCACGATCCGCATCCAGCGCAACAGCGACGGCACCGACGACGGCGAGCGCGCGCTGCTGTGGCAGAAGTTCGGCACGCTCGTGCACGAGTACATGCACTCGCTCACGCACCCGACGTTCCGAAAGTTCCGCAACGAGCTCGTGAAGACCGATCCGGAAGGTGCGCACACGTTGACCGAAGGCGTGACCGAGTTGCTCGCGCGCACCGTGCTCTCGCAGGTCAACGTCAAGGATCCCAAGCTGCGCAAACAGGTGCTCGGCCGCGTTCCCGACGACGACGAAGAGCCCGACCTCGATCGCGACGGCTACGAAGACGCGGTCTCGCGCGCGAAGGCGCTCGTCGGCGTCGTGGGCATCAACAACCTCTACGCCGCGTATTTCCTCGGCGAGACCAAGCTGATCGGCGCATGATCCGCAGCTGCTTGCTCGCGCTGGCGTTCACGCTCGGCTGCTCGCCACCACCAACCTCGCCACACATGTCCCCTCCCGCGACCGCATGCTCCGCCGCCATCACCGCGTTCGCGTCGGGCGATCCATCACAGCTACGCCCGATCCCGGCGACGTGCACGCTCACCGACGCGGCCGCCGTACTGCACTCGCTCGACACCGAGTCACGCGGCGTGCTCGCGGACCGCAAGGCACTGATGACGATCAAGTGGTTCTCGTCGGCGAAGCTTCCGAAGATCCTCGCCTGGCTCGACGCCACCGGCCACATCGTGTTGCTCGACGCGGCGTACCCGCCCGGCGCCGCCGACGCCTTCATCAAGTCGCTCGGCCCGCCCGAGCACCGCCTCGACTATCAGTGGCGCAATGACACGCTACCCGGCGCCGAGATGGTCTGGCCGTCGCGGGGAGCGGTCGTCGTCGCTTCGCCCGACGTGAAAGGTCTCATTCGCGTCGCGGTGTTCGCGCCGACGACGATCGATGACTACAAGGCCAACCTCAGGTTCGTCGATCTTCAGACCGACGATAACGGTTGATCGGGCGCGGTTGTTCGACGATGCAGCAGCGGGCGCCCTCGACGTCGATCAAGCGCCGTTCGCCGCGAACGCGTCAGGCTTCGGGCGCGCGTTGACGCCGCGGTCGCCGAGACGCATGGTCTAGGTGATGTTCCTCACGCTGATGGTGGTCGGGCTTGCGGGGCTCGTGGCGATGGCGCTGCCGGCGCTCGGCCGTCACGGCGCGGCCGGCGTCCACGGCCTCCACGTTCATGGCGGCGTGCGCGGTGCGCTCCACGCGGGCAACCTGGCCAAGCTCGCGCCCGTCGGCGGCAAGTCGACCGCGCTCGTGCACGCGCCGAGCTCGTTGACACGGTTCTTACCATCGCCGCGGCTCGTGTTCAGCCTGCTCGCGCTCTACGGCGCGTTCGGCGGCGTGTTCGTCGCGGCTCATCTGGCGCTCGGCTGGGCCGCGCTCGCCGCGCTCGTGCCGACGGCGATCGTCGAACGGTTTGCGGTAACGCCGCTGTGGCGCGTGTTATTCCGCTATCAGGGCGAGCCGAGCTCGCCGCTCACCGACGTCGTGATGGCCGACGCAACCGCGGTGACGGCGTTTCGCAACGGTCGTGGCATCGTTTCGGTGGTGCGTGACGGCCGCTTGGTGCAATTCTCCGCCCGACTCGTCGACGCGCAAGTCGGCGTGCCGGTTCAGGTCGGCGATCGCCTCCGCGTGGAGGATGTCGAACCCGAGCGCGAGCGACTGACCGTGTCTATCTTGAGGTCGTAATGAGGGCGTGTTCGCCCGGAAAGGGTTCGTCGTGCAAGTGCAACTCATCATCGCTGGGTCGGTCGTGGTGGCGGTCCTGCTGCTCACCTCGATCATCATCAGTACGTTCCTGCGCAGCGTCGACGCCGGCGAGATCTTGCTCGCGAGCCGAGGGCGCAACCTCAAGATCTATCGCGGGCCGTGCAAGGCGATGATCGTCCCGGTGATCACGCAAGTGCGGCGCATTCCCGCGCAGGCGATCAACGTCGACATCGAGATCACCGATCAGACGGCCGACATCGACACCGACGGCCGGCCGGCACCGGTCAAGGTCACGGTGCGCGCATCGGCGATCGTGAGCGTCGGCGAAGACGAGGCGATGGTGAACACCGCCGCGAACAAGTTCTTCTCGAAGCCGGCCAGCGAGCAGCTGTCGACGCTCACCGACGTGCTGTCATCGGCGGGCCGCCGCGCGATCAATCTGCTGTGGCACGATCAGCTGTTCAACGCGCGCACCGCGCCCGCGCCGGCAGGCAGCCCTGCCGCCGACGCGCTCGCCAAGCGCGGCGAGGACGACGAGCTCGCCGTGATCATCAAGGATGCGTGCTCCCGCGAGCTGCTCGATCTCGGGCTGTCGTTCAACAGCCTCAACATCAAGGCCGTGCTGAGCGAGGTCGCCGAGGCGCG
>DATBAS010000246.1:0-65764 GCA_036271395.1 Kofleriaceae bacterium | reverse complement strand
CGGCGGCGGCCAAGCTCGCCGCGCCGCCGCGCGAATGCCCGGCGACACCGATCCGCGTCGTGTCGATCGTATCGGCGAACGTATTCGGGATGTATGTCGCGACGACGTAGACCGCGTTCGTGACGACCGCGCCGGTGTTGACGAGCACGCCGGGATCGTCCGCGATGATCGCCGCGATGCCGTAGCTCGCGAGTCGCTCGCCGTAGGGCGCATAGCCCGCGGCCGTCTGCTGCGATCCCGCGGCGAACGACACTGCCGGATGCAGGCCGCTCGTCGTCGGAAGATACGCGGTGATGTTGAACGTCGTGCCCGCGGTCAACGTCGCGGTCTGCACGGTGTATGGCACCGGCCCGTCGGAGCCGTACGGCACGCCGCTCATCATCGTCGCAGCGTCGGTCGGCCCATCGTGCACGGGCGCGTTCGAGCCCATCGACAGGTCGCTCGAGTGACCGCACGCGGCGACGACGAGCCAGACCCACGTGCGCATACGACGCGATTACAACATCGCGATCGGCGTGACAACCCACGAGCAGTCGGCTCGGAGATTACGCGCGTCGAGCGCAACGGCGTGCGCGAGCTGCGGAATAGCGCCGCGACTCGGATCGTTGCTCGTCGATGCGCTCGTTCCGCGCGCGGGCTGGTCTCGTCGCTGCCGTGTTCGCGTGTCGGCCGTTGCCATCGCCGATACTCGCGGCGCGTGGCGAGCATCCGGCAGCCGCCGCGCGGACGTCCGTCGATGCGGCGCAGCAGCTCGCGGCGCTGTCGGTGACCGACGAGGATTTCTATCGGCCCGTGCTTTATACCTGGACGACCGCGGCAGCGATCGCGAAGCTACGCGGCTCGCATCAGCTGCTGGTCGCGACGATCGCGACCGGCGGATTTGTCTCGCCATATCTGCGCGCGCTGACAGGCGTCGCGCATCGCGGCGGCCCGGGCCGCGACGTCGCGCGGATGCTGCTGACGAGCTCGCGGCTGTCGCGCCGCCGCTACGCGTGGCCGGCGCCGTTCGCGACCGTGCTCGGGCTGGGACCGCGCACGTACGGCAGCGAGGTGATTCGCGTCGAGCTCAAGCGCGACGCGTGGGTCGGCCGATTCGAGCCCGCCGCGGCCGATCCGTTTCGCTTCGTCGATGCCACGAACGTCGAAGTTCCGATCGCCGACGTCGTCGCGCATCCCGAGCGGATCGGCGCGATGTTTCACGTCCAGCCGCACGCCGCCGTGCCGTTCCGCGAGTTCGTGATCTGCAATCCCGCGATGGTGGCGTCGTGGCAGGTCGCGACGCCGGCGGTGCGCGACGAGCTCGAGACCGAGCGCGCGATGATCGAGGCGCTCGCGCACGATTCCTCGACTGCGTGGATCCGGCAGTGGCACGCCGCGCTCGCGTTCGACAACGCGCGCTATCGACCGACGCCCGACGCGCTCGACGCGCTCGCCAAGACGCTCGCGGCGGATGCGCCGACCGGTGCGCCCCTGACGAATCCGTGAGCCCACTCGCGCGCGTATTCGCGGCGCAGCTCTTCCCACTCGGCGTGCTCCGCGACGAGCACGCCGCCTTGCCAGCTGAACACGTCGGCCGGGCGATCGTGATCGTCGTAGAGCGGGATCACATGCACGTGGAGATGCATCGATGTCTGCGTCAGCTCGCCCGCACTGCTTCCGGTTGACGTCACGTAAATTCGCAGCGGCGATCGGATCCGTTCGAGCATCTTCGCGGCGTGAAGCGCGTCGCAATTGATCCGCGTCCATAGTGCCGAATCGCAACCCGTGTACGTCGTGACGTGTGCGCGCGGCATCACCACGACGTGGCCCCAGCGCCGCACGTAACGCGGCAGCACCACGAGGATGTCGTCGTCTTCGTAGACGGCGTACGTGGCACCGACCGCGCGATCGCGCACGGCGCACATCAGGCACGCCGGCGAGCCACCTTCGTCGCGAATTCGAGCGAGCGCCTCATCGCGCGTGATCAGGGCCGGCATTCGAAGACGAACGCACGCCGGCCCGCGCTTCTTCCCGGCGACCGCGAAGCAGCGGTCTCGAGGCGTCCTCGCGAGCTTCCAAACCCGAGCTCGGTCCGGTTGATCCGACGTCCACGTCCACGTGCTCGTGTGCGACCGATCCGGAATGTCGAAAGCTCGGCGCTCGCGACGGATCTGAGGCGACACGGCCGGGCTACTCCAAGCGCAGCTCGATCGTCTCGACCGCGTTGCGATCGCGCGCGCACGTCGCGGACCGCTGCGCGCAGCGGATGCGTAGGCCGGCGGCGTCGTCGGGCGCGCGGTACGTCACGTACGCGGCTTGTGCGGCTTCGGCGCGTGGATCGTGCAGCGCGGCGAGCGCGGTCGCTTGCGACCGCAGCAGATCGGCGTCGCGCGGCGCCAGCTCGAGCCCACGCGTCGCCGCCGCGAGCGCGCTCCTGTGATCGCCGATCGCGACGAGCACGCGCGCGTACAGCGCCCACGCCGCGGCGTTCTTCGGCGCGCGCTCGGTGCACGACTTCGCCGGCGCGATCGCGTCGGCCCAGCGATTCGCGCGCACGTACGCGTCGGCGACAAACGCGTCGATCGCGGGCGCGTCCGATTGCTCGCGTGCCTCGCGCGCATACGCGAGCACGTCGGCGATGCGGCCTTGGCGCGCGGCGACCCAGCCGAGCTGTACGGCGACCATCGCGCGCGCGCGCGGATCCGGCGCGCGCTCGTGCGCGAGCTCGAGCACGGCGCGCGCTTCGGGCAAGCGAGTGACGATCGTCGCCGCGAGCGCCATGCCGTGATCGTAGAGCCGCTGCCAGTCGGCCGCGCGTTCGCCGAGCACGACGTGCGCCTCTGCGACCAGCGTGATCGGCTGCGGCTTGCACGGATCGAGCTCCACGCCGCGCGCGCCGCGTGCGCCGGCGATGAACGCGCGACCCTCCGGGGTCTGCGCCGCGCGACACGCCTCGGCTTGCATGTGCAGCGTGCGGCTGCGATGGCGAAGCCGCGCGGTGACGCTCAGCGGCAACGCGGCGTCGCTCGGAACGACAAACCCGTAGCGAATTGCCTGCGCGGCACGCGGCGCGAGCGTGCGCGTCGCGATCTGCGCGCGAAACTTCGTCAGCTGGTGCTCGTCGAGCAGCTCGCCGTCCGCGTCGACGATCAGCGTGCGCAAGACGTGCGCGTCGCGATCGTCGGCGTCGGTCGCGTGCGCGAAGCCGGAATCCGCGAGCCGGCGCCCGCGCCGATCGGCGACGGCGACCTCGACCCACGTGTCCTGGACGTCGAGCAAGCCGCCCGGGAAGCGATGGCCGACGAGCAAGTTGCGGATCACGACGTCGAACTCGAGGCGCGCGCCGGCGCGTGCGCTCGGTCCGGCGACATCGATCGACGCCGCGCCTTCGAGCTTTGCCTGTGTCAGTGCGAGTTGCTCGGCGTCGCCGCGCATGCTCGCCATCCACGTGTGACCTCCGACGAAGCGATGCGACGCGATCGTGCCGTGCTTCGCGCCGAGCTCGCCGGGCGAGGCCGGCACGCGCTCCATGTGACAGTCGATGCACGTCTTCGGCTCGACGCGATCGAGCAGCGCGATGTCGTTGCCCGTCCAGGCCGAGCTCTGCCACGCGCCGGTCTCGTCGACGCCGCCGAGGTGCGACGGCAAGCCGAGCTCGCGCGGCAGGAACCCGCGATGGCAGCCGATGCACAGCGAGCTGTCGATCGTCGTCGTGACCTGCTGCTTGTGGCGCGCGATCGACGCGGCGTCGCCGAGCACCGGCGCATCGGGCGGCGTCGCGTTCCACACGTAGCTCGCGTTGCCGTCGAACGTGGTGCGCGCGACTCCGTGGCATAGCCGGCACGTCACGCCGGAGTGCGCGCGCAGATCGCCGGCGGGAATCGGCTCGGCGCTCGTCATCATGTTGTCGACGAGCAGCGGTAGGTCGTGACAGCCGCCGCAGTGCTGGCTCGCGGCTTTGCCGAGCGAGCCGCGCACGAGCTCGACGTCGTAGCGATAGATCGGGTTGCCGAACGAGGCGAACGAGTGCGCGCTCGAGCTCCATTGCGCGGCCGCATCGGGATGGCAGCTCGCGCAGCTGTCGACATCGGCGAGCGTCGTGCCGGTATCGGCGTCGCGGGTGCCGGTGATCGCGACGAGGCTCGGCGCGAACGCGCCGCTCGCGCTGGGAATGCGTGCCGCCGGCAGATCGCCGTGCGTGATCACCACGTCGCGCCGGCACGCGAACGCGAGCACCACGACGATCGATCGCTTCATTGCACTCCGCGGCGGCGGCGCAGCACCAGCACGAGCACGACGAGCGAGCCGGCGAAGAACGCGAGCGGCGGTTGCGCCTTGGTGCCGCGACAGCCGCCGGAGCTCGGCTGGTATTGGTCGTCGACCGGCGGCGTCGAGTTGCCGCACTCGACACCGGGGTTCTGCGCGCCGACGTACTCGAGCTTCGCGCCGTAGCACTGGGGCGGCGGCGGCGTGCACACCGCGAGCTCGGCGAGCGCGCCGCTGAAGTCTTCTGCGCCGGGCGAGCCGGTCATGCTGATGATCGGCGCGCACAGCGGTGACAGCGAACCGAGCGTCGCCGCCGCGCCGGTATTGCACGCACACACCGGGATGCCGTTGCGATCGATGCACTCGCCGTCGCCGCAGCTGGCGTCGCCGCACGCGTCGGGCAAGATCGCGCCGCCCGCGCGCAGATCGACCGTCGGCGTCGCGGGCACGCACGTCACCGAAGGCTGGTTGTCCTCGTCGGTGAACTGCTGCGCGACCTGGCCATCGCCGCACGCACACGCCGGACCCGACGCGGTGATCACGCATTCCGCGCCGATACCGCAGTACATCGCCGCGCAGCCTTGGCGAGCTTGATCCGCGGCGTACGTGGCTTGATCGACCACGCTCGCGGCGCAGCTCGCGAGGCTGTCTTGCACGTTGACAAGCGACGCGATGCCGACGAGCCCGCTGTCGTAGTCGGGCGCGAACGTCGGATCGAACGTCATCTGCTCCGGCGACAGCCGCGTCGTGATCCGCGTCAGCGTCGAGTACGTCGACGCGAGTGTTTGCAGCAGCTGCGCGCCGGCGACCAGATCCGGCTGCGACGCGCAGTCGCTCTGGTCAAACGCCGCGGCCGGGCATTCGCACACGCCGTTGTTGCCGAGGCCGCAGACGTCGCCGTCGCCGCTACAGCAGCTGTTACTGATCGCCGCCGACGGATCGGACGTGCCGCGATATTCGACCGCGAAGCCGCTGCCACCGGCATCGTCGACGGCCCGCGACAGCACCATCGGATAATTCACGCGCCCGTGCGGGTCGGCGGCGATCCGCGTCTGCGGCACGGTCACGACCGGCAAGCCCATCGGCGCGAACGGCTGATCGCCGAACACGAACGCGGTGACCGTGAGGTGCGGTTGCGCCGCGACCGCGGTGAGGATGAGCGGGATCGACGGATACGCGGCGCGGTAGTGCATGCGCAGCGGCGCGATCGCGGTCGTGCTCGCGCCGGGCACGAGCTTCGCCGCGACGAACACCATGTTCTGCTGGATGTACGACTCCATGTAGATCGACGTCGTCGAGTTGACGATGAAGCCGTTGCTCTGCAGCCACGCCGTCGCCGCGCCGGCGTCGGTCGCGCTGAACGTGACCGTCTGGTAATCGCCGACGGTTTGCGATGCGATCACGGTGACCGGCGGTTGGCCGCTCGCGGCGTCGGATGCCGCCGCGCCCGCATCGAACGTGGTGTTCGTCTGCGCGGCCGAATCAGCGGCCATGCCGCAGCCGACCGGGTGCGACGGCTCGTCGTAATGGCACTGCCACGGCGATTGCGGGCAGAGATCGTTGGTCTCGACCACCACGCTCGGCGATGTCGCTTGATCGAGCAGGCCGAACGCCGATACCGGCGAGATCGACAAGTCGGGCGCTTCGGGAACAGGCACGAGCCACGCGAACTGCGTCGGATCTCCGGCGTAGCGGATCAGGACGTGGGCCGTCACCCAGCCGGCCGTGACCTCGAAGATGATCTGCTCGCCGCTCTGGTTGACCGCGTAATCGCCCGGGGTCACCGCCGGATCGGGCGGCGACAGGCAACCGCACGCGTCCGCGACGTGCTCGGCACACCAGATGAACGCAGCGACGACTAAGATGGCCACACGGAGCGATCGCATGCGCGTGCCCAACTCACGTCGCGCGCCAGGTCGCCGCGCGCGATTTCGCCCGGTTGGCCGCGTCGAGTCGCCGGCACGGGCTGCCGAACCGCGGCACGAATGTCAGGTTCGCGGTCGTGCTCGCTGAAACGCGAAACGCTCGGTCACGTCGGCGACCGAGCGGTTCTGTCGTGGGCGCTGAGGGGATTGAACCCCCGACTTATTCCGTGTGAAGGAATCACTCTGCCGCTGAGTTAAGCGCCCGAGAGGCTTCGTTGTGTAGCAACCGGGCCGGTCGGGTGTCAATCCCGTGCCTGTGATACGACCGCCGCATGAAGCCCACCATCGTGCGAACGGCGACGGCACCGGGAGCCATCGGGCCGTATTCGCAAGCGGTTAGCGTTCCACTCGGCGAGCGGCGGATGATCTTCACGAGCGGGCAGATCGCGCTCGACCCGACGCACGGCGCGATCGTCGAAGGCGGTGTCGACGCGCAAGCGCGCCAGGTGATGGCGAACCTCGGCGCGGTGCTCGCCGCGGCGGGCGCGTCGTGGAACCATGTCGTCAAGACGACGATCTTCTTGGCCAGCATGGATGACTTCGCGGCCGTCAACGCGATCTACGGCGAGGCGTTTCCGGTCGATCCGCCGGCGCGCTCGACGGTGCAGGCCGCGCGCTTGCCGCGCGACGCCAAGGTCGAAATCGAAGCGATCGCGATCATCTAAAAGGAGCTGACATGTCGACGGAGTCTTCGATCGATTCGGTGCTCGTCGAGCACCGCAGCTTCCCGCCGCCGGCGGAGGTTGCATCGCACGCGCTCGTGAAGAGCATGGCGGACTACGAGCGCTTGGCGGACCGCGCGGCGAACGATCCAGATGGTTTCTGGGCCGAGATCGCGGGGGCGCTCGAGTGGAAGCAGCCGTGGTCGCGCGTGCTCGATTGGAAGCTGCCCGACGCGAAGTGGTTCGTCGGCGGGACGCTCAATGCGAGCGTGAGCTGCTTGGACCGGCACGCGCACGGTCCGCGCCGTAACAAGGCCGCGCTGATGTGGGAAGGCGAGCCGGGCGACACGCGCGTGCTGACGTACGGCCAACTGCATCGCGAGGTCTGCAAGGCGGCGAACGCGCTGACCGCGCTCGGTGTGGCCGCGGGTGACTTCGTCGCGATCTATTTGCCGATGGTGCCCGAAGCGGCGATCGCGATGCTCGCGTGCGCGCGGGTCGGCGCGCCGCACACCGTCGTGTTCGGCGGGTTTTCGGCCGAGGCGCTGGCCGATCGGCTCAACGACTCGAAGGCCAAGCTCGTGATCACCGCCGACGGCAGCTGGCGGCGCGGCCAGATCGTGCCGCTGAAGGCGAACGTCGACAAGGCGGTCGCGATGGCGCCCGCGGTGCAAAACGTCCTGGTCGTGAAGCGCTGCGCGAACGAGATCGGCTGGAACGCGGCGCACGATGTGTGGTGGCACGACGCGGTCGACACCGCGCCGGCGAAGCACGAGCCGGCCGCGTTCGATTCGGAGCACCCCCTGTTCTCGCTGTACACGAGCGGCACGACGGGGAAACCGAAGGGCATCTTGCACACGACCGGCGGCTACCTCACGTTCGCCGCGTACACCTCGAAGTACGTCTTCGATCTCAAAGACGACGACATCTACTGGTGCACCGCCGACATCGGCTGGGTGACCGGTCATAGCTACGTCGTGTACGGGCCGCTCGCGAACGGCGCGACGGTGCTGATGTACGAAGGCGCGCCGAATCAGCCGGGACCGGATCGGTTCTGGGCGCTGATCGCGAAGTGGGGCGTGACGATCTTGTACACGGCGCCGACGGCGATCCGCTCGTTCATGCGCGCCGGCGATCAGTGGCCCGGCAAGCACGACCTGACGTCGCTTCGACTGCTGGGCTCGGTCGGCGAGCCGATCAACCCCGAAGCGTGGATGTGGTACCGCCGCGTGATCGGCGGCGATCGCTGTCCGATCGTCGACACGTGGTGGCAGACCGAGACCGGCGGCATCATGATCTCGCCGCTGCCGGGCGCGACGCCGACGAAGCCGGGCTCGGCGACGCGGCCGCTGCCGGGCATCGCGGCCAACGTCATCTTGCGCGACGGCACGCCGTGCAAGCCGAACCAGGGTGGGTTCCTCGTGATCGAGAAACCGTGGCCGGGCATGCTGCGCACGATCTTCGGCGACCACGAGCGGTTCACGAAGACGTACTTCGGTGAAATCGACGGCGTGTACTTCGCGGGCGACGGCGCGCGCAAAGACGACGATGGCTATTTCTGGGTGATGGGTCGCGTCGACGACGTGATCAACGTGGCCGGGCATCGGCTGTCGACGATGGAGGTCGAGAGCGCGCTGGTCTCGCATCCGAAAGTCGCGGAGGCGGCGGTCGTCGGCAGGCCCGACGAGCTCAAGGGCCAGGCGATCGTGGCCTTCGTGACGCCGCGCGTGGGCGTCACCGCCGACGATGCGCTCGCCAAGGAGCTGCGCGAGCACGTCGCCGCGCAGATCGGCGCGCTCGCGCGGCCCGAAGAGATCCGATTTGCCGAGGCGCTGCCGAAAACGCGCTCGGGCAAGATCATGCGGCGGTTGTTGCGCGAGGTCGCTTCGGGATCGAAGGCGCGCGGCGACACGACGACACTCGAGGATCAAGGCGTGCTCGAAACGCTCGCGCAATCATTCGCGCAGGAAGACTAGCCATGACGAAGACAATCGGATTGTGTTTGGCGATCGCGTTGATCGCGTGCGGCAACAAGAAGGCGGCGGAGCAGCAAGAGAAGCCGGAGCCGGTCGCGACCGGATCGGCACAAGGCTCGGCCGCGCCGGCGCCGATTCCGCCGTACACGCCTGCCGCCGACGTGCCGCAGCCGATCAAAGACGCGATCGCCGCAACCGATCGCAGCGATGACGATCGGCGTCTCGATGCCGGCCGCAAGCCGGGCGAGGTGCTCGCGTTCTTCGGCATCGCGCCCGGCCAGAAGGTCGGTGAGCTGTTCGCGGGCGGTGGCTATACGAGCGAGCTGATCGCGCGCGTCGTCGGCGACAAGGGCCACGTGTGGTCGGAGAACCCGAAAGACGCGATGGACAAGTTCCTGCGCAAGCCGTGGTCCGCGCGCGCGGCCAAGCCGGCGATGGCAAACGTCACCATGTCGGAGCTGCCGCCCGACGCGCCGTTCCCGCCCGACGCGAAGAACCTCGACGCGGTGATCACGGTGCTCAACTACCACGACGTCGTCAATCACAAGGACGACCGCGCGAAGATGAACAAGGCGGTGTTCGACGCGCTGAAGACCGGCGGCGTGTACGGCATCGTCGACTCGAGCGCGGCGAACGGCAGCGGTTTGCGCGACACCGAGACGCTGCATCGGATCGACGAGGACGTCGTCACCGAAGAAGTCCTCTCGGCGGGCTTCATCCTCGGCCGCGAGACCGACGTGCTGCGCAATCCCGATGACACGCGCGACTGGAGCAGCTCGCCCCGCGCCGCCGGTGCGCGTCGCGGCACGAGCGATCGCTTCGTGCTGAGGTTCGTGAAGCCGTAGCGCGAAAATTGTCACTGGGGTCGACTGTTCCCGGAACGGTCGGCCCCGTCGCCGATGTAGGCGATGCGCTCGTGCAGCGTGGTGCGCGATCTGATCGAGCGCGAGTTGGCTCGGCACTTGTTAGTGCGATGGTTATGCGTTTGAGTCTCTTGGTGGTTGTCGTGTTGGGTGCGTGCTCCTCTCACCACAGTGGAGGCGGCGGACCCGACGGTGGCCTCGACGGCGTGACCGCGCTCGCGATCACACCCGCGAACCAGACACTCACGATCGCGCAAGGCGTCGCGGCGACGTCGCAATACACGGTCATGGCAACGTACGGCGACGGCAACACCGCCGATGTCACGAGCCTCGTACCGCTGAGCCTGGCCGACGGCACGCTCGGCGGGTTCGGCGCCGATGGCGCGTTCACCAGCGCCACCGATCACGGCGGCGCGACGCAGGTCGTCGCGCAAGCCGGCAGCGTGCAAGCGACGACCGGTGTCACGCTCGTGTTTCAAGCGACGTACACCGATCCGAACTCGACCGGCCTGCCGAACACGAGCGTGTTCTCGGGGCCGGCCGACCCGACGCGCGCACCGACGCTGATGTATCCGAACGACGGCGTGCTCGTGCCGCCGAACTTGGGGCGGCTCGAATTCCACTTCTTGCCCGGCACGAGCAACACCGCGTTCGCGCTGTCGTTCAAGAACACGGTCACCGACGTCACCGTGTACCTCGCGTGCACGACGCCGCTGAACAGCGGCTGCATCTTCCAACCCGACCCGACGCTGTGGAGCTGGCTGTCGGCGACGAATCGCGGCGGCGATCCGCTGACCTGGTCGCTGCAGGGCACCGACGCGAATGGCACCGGGGTCGGCACGTCGAGCTCGATGGCGCTGCAGTTCTCCAACGATCCGATCAACGGCGGCCTCTATTACTGGACGACGACGACCGAATCGATCATGCGCTACGACTTCGGCTCCGGCGCCGGCTCGGGCGAGAAGTACGCGGGCACCGAGCTCGAGAGTGCGTGCATCGGTTGTCACGCGCTGTCGCGCGACGGCACCAAGCTCGTCGCCGAGGTCAACGGGCAGAACGATGGCCGCACCGCGCTGGTCGACGTCGCGACCAAGGCCGTGATGAACACGTTCGGCTCGACGCCGAAATCGATCTTCGAGTCGTGGAATCCGAGTGGCTCGCAATACGCGGCGGTCTACGCCGACACCGGCGCGACCAACTTCAACTTGATGATCATGGACGGCACGGCGTCGACGCTGGTCAACACGATCGACGTCGGCGGTTCGGCGACGCACCCGACCGATCACCCCGACTGGTCGGCGGATGGCAGCCGCATCGCGTATGTCACGCAGGGCATCGCAGGGACCTGCCAGCGGTTCCACAACGGCTCGATCTATCAAGTCGCGGCGGGAGGCGGCACGCCGCAGCTACTCGTGCAGGCCGCCTCGAACCTCGAGAACAACTACTACCCGGCGTACGGGCCCGACAATCACTTCATCATCTTCGATCACTCGACATGCACGTCGAACAGCCAGACCGGCGAGGAGTGCGACGCCGACTCCGATCCGACCGCGACGTTGATGGTGGTCGACAGCAACAGCGGCGGCGCCGCGTACGCGATGACGAATGCAAACAAGCCGGGCATCGCCGACGGCTCGACGACCGCGCTCACCAACACGTTCCCGAAATGGAATCCGTTCACGTTCCAGACCAACAGCGCGGGCGGGCACCTCGCGTGGATCACGTTCGCGTCGACGCGCAAGTATGGGTTGCGATCGCCGCCGACGGGCACCGAGCCCGACGAGAATGCGAGCGGCACGCTGCTGTGGATGGCCGCCGTCGATCTCGATGCGCCCGCGGGCAACGATCCGAGCTTCGTGCCGTTCGCGCTGCCGTTCCAGGATCTGACGACGTCGAATCACATCGCGCAGTGGACCGAGCAGGTCGTGCAGATTCAGTAGTTGGTCTCGGGAACTTCGACGTCGGGCTCTTCGGCGTCGTCGGCCGGCGGCAGGTTCGGCGCGAGCGACGGCACGACCACCGGCGCCGGCGGCGCGATCTTCGCGGTGCGCACCGCGTACGCCGCGAGCAGGCCGACGAGCTGCTCGTGTGCCTTGCGCACGTACGCCTTCTGCAACGGGCGATCGCCGTTGGTGACGATCGAGAACACGAGCGGGCGCTCGGGATCGACGTCGAGCACGCCCGAGAGCGCGATCACCGTCGACAACGTGCCGGTCTTCGCGTGGACCAGCCCGCGCAGGTTCGGCGTGCGAAAGCGGCGGCCGAGCGTGCCGTCGGTGCCGCCGATCGACAGCGAGCCGAGCCACGCCTGCGAGCCGGCGTTCGGAGCCGTGAAACCGGCGGCATCGCGCACGACGGCGACGAGCTCGCGCGCCGTGATCCGCGTGTGATAGGACAGCCCGCTGCCGCTATCGACGAGCACGTCGGCTTTCGCGACGTGCGTGTGGCGATCGAGCCAGTCGTACATCGCGTCGAGCGCACCGGCCATCGTCGGCGCTTGGCGATGCGCGAGCCCGGCGGTCGTCTCGATCACGCGATCGGCCAGCCAGTTGATGCTCCACTTGTTCACCTTCGTGACGATCTCGGCGAGCGTCGCGGAGTCGTGACGGGCGAGCTCGGCCGGCAAGCCGCCCGCGGTGACCGCGGCGCCGATGAAGTCGCCGAGCTCGCGCGAGCTGACGTTGCCTTTGACGTCGATCTGGTGCGCGCGCATCGCCGCGCGGAGCAGTTGCGCGGCCGCCGCCGTGTGCTCGATCATCGGCAGGTCGTACGCGACGACGCCGGCTTTGCCGATCGTGCCGGCGATCGCGACGTGCACGCGCAGCTGGCCGGCGGCGTCGGTCGTGCTCTGCGCGGCGTAGGTCAGGCGAGGGCGCTGTGCCGTCTTCGCGGTCTTCGCGGTGATGTCGAACGCGAGCAAGTCGACGCCGGGCGGCGCGCTCGCGGTCGGCGCTTCGCCGGGCGCGCCGGCGCGAACCTCGATCGGGATCGATGCGTGGTAGAGCCCATCGCGCTGCGGATCGGAGCCGACGACGACGTTGCCGTCGAGCGCTTTTACGCCGCGCATCACGAGCTGCTCGGCGAGCTGATCCAAGTCGCCGGCTTCGAGCGTCGGATCCCACGTGCCGAGCAAGTAGATGTCGCCGTGGATCGTGCCCGCCGCGTCGGGCTCGGCGCCGAGCACGCGCGTCGAATAGCGAAACTGCGGTCCCATCAGCTCGATCGCGGTCGCGGTCGAGATCATCTTCACGTTCGACGCCGGGTTCAGCGGATCGTCGGCGTTGACCGCGAACAGCGCCTCGCCGGACCTCGCGTCGGCGACGTAGATGCCGGTCACGCCGTAGCGCAGCGGGCCGCGCAGCAGCGCTTCGATCTGCTTCGCCGTGACCTCTTCGGCGCTGAGCGGCTCCGCGCGCCGGCCGCGGAGCGATGCGATGTTCTCGGACAATCGGCCGGCTTGACTGAACGACACGCGCGCGTGGGCGCCGTCGAGCCGCGGCTTGGCCGCCGCCGGCGGTGTCGCGCCCGACGTCGGCGAGCGCGTCGCGATCGGCTCGGCGCTCGCGAAGCGTGCGGCGGCGAGCAACGCGAGCCCGAAACCGGTGATGCGCTTCACTTGCCACCTCGGATCATGATGTACGTCGCACCATCGCCACCGTCGGTGGGCGCCGCGCTCGCGAGTGCGTGGACCAAGCCGCTCGCCGCGCCGAGCAACTCGCCGAGCACGGCATCGCGCAGCGGCGCACCGTGGTCGGAGTGCAAGCCTTTGCCGTGGACGACGAGCACGCGGCGGCGGCCGAGCCGCTTGGACTCGAACAAGAACTGGCGTAGCTGGCCGAGCGCGGCCTCGACCGTGCAGCCGTGCAGATCGAGCGTCGCTTCGAGATGAACCTTGCCGGTGCGCAGCTCCGCGACCTGTGACAGCGAAACGCCGGGCGCGCGCGCCGTGAAGCAACGCACGTCGCCTTCGACCGAGAGCTTCACCTCGGCCGGAAGCTCGGCGACTTTGACGACCGATGCCGGTGCGGGTGGCAGCGGCACGCGATCGCGATCGGAGCTCGCGAGCGGACGCGCGTCCTTCACCGCGGCCATGAACAACGCCGCGTCGTCCGCCGAAACCAGAGGCCGTTTGGCCTTCACCCTATCCATTGTGTACTGGCTCGCGGATGCGAGCGCTAGTAATCGTTGCGTTCGGCAACACGCGATCTTGCGATCCTGCCGGCCGCGCTTGTGTTCGCGAGGCGTCGCCTGGCACGTTCCGGGGCATGGCAGCACCCCGCGTCGCGTACTTCTGCATGGAGTACGGCTTGGATCCCGCGTTTCCGATCTACGCAGGCGGCCTCGGGATCCTCGCCGGCGACCACATGAAGTCGGCGGGCGATCTGCGGGCGCCGATCACCGGCATCGGGCTGTTCTGGGACGAGGGTTACACGCGCCAGGTGATCACGAAGGCCGGCGCGATCAAAGACGAATATCCGAAGACTCCGCGCGACGTGCTGCGCCGCGTCGACGTCAAGCTCGACGTCACGATCAAGGGCAAGAAAGTGCCGCTGCAGTGCTGGCAGGTCGATCGGCTGGTCAAGTCGACGCTGTATCTGCTCGAGCCCGAGCGCGAGGCCGACCGCTGGATCACGAAGCGCCTCTACGGCGGCGGCGGCGACGACCGGCTCGCGCAGGAGATCGTGCTCGGGGTCGGCGGCGTGCGCTTGATGCGAGCGCTCGGCAACGACGTCGACGTCTACCACTTCAACGAAGGTCATGCGGTGTTCGCCGGTCTCGAGCTGGTCCGCGCGAACACGTTCGGCGGCAAGTCGCTCGCGCAAAAGCTGGCGAACCTCAAGCCGCACGTCGTGTTCACGACGCACACGCCGGTGCCGGCCGGCAACGAGATCCACGACCTCGCATTGATGAAGAAGCTCAGCGCCGATTGCGGGCTCGGCGAACACGAGCTCGAGCAGATCGGCGGCGATCCGTTCTCGATGACCGTCGCCGGGCTGCGGCTCGCGCGGATCGCGAACGGCGTGGCGGAGCTCCACGGCGAGACCGCGCGCGCGATGTGGAAGGCGATCGATGGCGCGGCGCCGATCATCAGCATCACGAACGGCGTGCACGTGCCGACGTGGCAAGACGCGCGGATTCGCGCCGCGTTGGTTCCGGACAAGGCGCGCGCGCAGCAAGACAGCGAGCTCTGGGCGGCGCACCAGACGATGAAGCAGGAGCTCGTCGAGCTGATCGAAGATCGCACCGGCGTCGGGCTGCGCACCGATCGGCTGCTCGTCGGTTTCGCGCGGCGCGCGGCGGCGTACAAGCGCGCCGACTTGATCCTCGGCGACGACAAGGCGCTCGCGCGGCTGTTCGATCGCGGCGTGCAGCTCGTGTACTCGGGCAAGGCGCACCCACGCGACGTCGCCGGCAAGGAGATCGTTACCAAGCTGGTTGCCGCCGCGAAGCAGCATCCCGGGCGCATCGTGTTCTTGCAGAACTACGACATGACGCTCGGCGCGGCGCTGACCCGCGGCGCCGACATCTGGCTCAACAACCCGCGCCGCCCGCTCGAAGCGTCGGGCACGAGCGGCATGAAAGCGGCGATGAACGGCGTGCCGAACCTGTCGATCCTCGACGGCTGGTGGCCCGAAGGCTGCGAGCACGGCGTGACCGGCTGGAAGATCGGCGACGCCGATCCGAGCGACGACGCGTTCGACGAAGACGCCGCCGCGAAGATCGACAAGCGCGATCGCGGCTTGCTCTACAAGGCACTCGATCGCGACGTGCTGCCGGCCTACAACGATCGCGGCAAGTGGCTCGCGATCATGCGGGCGAGCATCGCGATGTCGCAGTGGCGGTTCTCGTCGGACCGGATGATCGAGGATTACCTCGCGAAGGTCTATTCGTCGCCGCGCTCGGCCGGATCGCGATAGAGGACTTGGCGGCGCTTGCCGCGCCACTCGAGCACCAAGAAGTCACCGATCTGCTCGGCGGTCGCTTCATCGAGGATGCGCTTCGGCGTCGCGCGCAGGCACGGATGGTCGCCCGGCTCGACCGCGAGCTCGTGGAAGTGCCAGTGCGCTTCTTCGCGCTCGCCTTGCAGCACGTAGACGTCGTCGAACGACCAGCTCGGGGCGCCCGCGCACGCGATCGGCGAGCCATCGGGCGACCGCGTGGTCACGCGCCGGCGATAGGTCGCGTCGATCATCGTGTCGGACCGTCGCGTGAGCTCCCACCACTCCGATTCGTCGCGCAGGTTGCCATCGGCGTCGTACGAGGTCGCGTCCCACCGCCACGGCCCGGCGAGCTCGAACTGCGCCGGCCACGGCTGCGACGGCAGCGGGCGTTGCTCGGAGCTGATCTTCCACAGCGTCTGCACGCCGCCGTCCCACGCGAGCGCGAGGCGATCGCCGGTGAGCGTCGCGCGATACGCGCCGACGTGGCGAAATCCGTGGTCGCACGGCGACGGCTCGGTCGCGTAGCCGGTCTCGGCGATGTCGAAGCGGTTCGCGTTCGAGCCGAGCGCGACGCTGACGTCGTAGACCGCGCGCTGCCGGTACCACGGCCGCTCGTTGCAGCGAAACGGCACGCGATCGAGCGAGCGAACTTCGACGGTGCGCACGTAGCGTCCGACGAGCTGGAGCGGCGCCGACGGGCTCGGCGCGAGATGCCAATCCTCGGTCTCGATGCGCGACGTGCCGGCCTCGTCGGTGCGCAAGATCCACCGCCAGTCGCCGGCGAGCTTCACGGCATCGAGCTCGCGGACCGGCGATGGCGGCGCGTGCGCGGGCGTCCCGCACGCGGCGAGCGCGATCGCGAGGCCTGCTCGCGAATACGCCTTCGAAACCAATCTCATTCGCCTTTGGGGCGGCGCGCGTACGTCTCGGTGACGAGCTTCGCGATCGCGGCATCGTCGAGCGAGGCCGGGCGTTTGTGCGAGCCCTGCTTGCTCGGTGGATCGAACTCCCACGCGATGCGTGCGGTCAGCCGCGCGACGGCGGCGGCCTGCGAGAACCCGAGCCGATACAGCGTGCCCGCCCGATCGGCGAGCTCGGCCGCCGCGTGGTGCGCGCGCGCTTTCGCGCCGTGCTTGGGATGCGGGCTCGTCTCGAGCCATTCGAAGTCCATGCCGCGAGTATACTCGTGGCCATGCGCGCGCTGGTGATCGCGGGGGTGATCGCTGTTGCCGGGTCGGCGAATGCCGACGGCATCGGCGTGATCGCGGCCGCGAGCCATCGCGGCGAGGTCGCCGCCGCGCTCGGCGATGTGTTGCGCGAAGCGGGGACGGCACGCGTGATCAAAGACGCCGTCGGCGACGCGCGCCTCGCGGCATCGGAAGGCGCCGTGCCGGTCGCCACGCTCGCGCAATTCAAGCACGTGCGCGAGATGATCGACGAGGGTTGGCGCGCGTACACGCAGGTCCAGCTCGACTTCGCGGCGTCGCGCCTCGCCGCGGCGCGCACCGCCGCCGAGGAGCTACTCGCGCTGCCGGGCGCGTCGATCGTGTACGCCGATGCATCGCTGCGGCTCGGCGCGGTGCTCGCGCAGCTCGGCCGCGGCGCCGAATCGCGCGCCGCGATCGCGCTCGCCCTCGCCCTCGATCCGGATCGGCCGATCACCGAGCTCGAGTTCTCTCCCGACGTGATCGCGGCCGTCGCGGCCGCGCGTGGCCAAGCGCCGCTCGTACGCGCGGCGACGATCGCGACCGATCCGGCCGGCGCGACGCTCACCGTCGATGGTCGCGATGTCGGGCGCTCGCCCGTGACGATCGAGCTCGCACCCGGCGAGCACGTCGCGATCGCGCGCGCGCCCGGCTATCGCCCGCGCGGCCAAGCGGTCGCGATCACCGCGACGACGGCACGGCCGGAGCGGGCCGTGCCGGAGCGGGCCGTGCCGGAGCGGATCGACATGCAGCTGGAACGCGACGAGCGCGCCGCGCAGCTCGCGGCCGGCGCGACGCTCGGCATGCCCGACGCGGCCGCCGGCGAGCTCGTCGACGGCGTGCTCGAGCTCGCCGATCTCGACGAGATCGTGCTCGCGGCCCAAACCGATCGCAGCGGTGGCCCGACGCTGCTCGTCCAGCGCTGCGCCGGCGCGCCCGCACGCTGCACGGCGGTCGTCGAGATCGGCTACGCCGACGCGTCGGGCGTGTTCGCGGCCGCGCGTTCGGCGTGGAGCTCGCTGCGGACGGCCGAGCTGCGTTACGCGCCGACCGTGTTCGGCGATCCGCGCGTGATCGAGCCGCGCGTCGTCGTGCATCACTGCGACGTCTGCCGCAACCCGTACCTGTGGGGCGGGGTCGGCGCGCTGATCGTCGCCGGCGCGATCACGGCGATCGTGATCGCGACCGAGAGCAAGCCGAACCCGATCGTCGACGTCGGCTCGGGCTTCACGCATTGATCACAACAGCGCGCGTAGCGCGAGCTCGCGATCGAACGCGGCGCCGTCGCGCATGATGACCAGCGCGACCCGCGTGCCGGCGCGCTCGAGCCGGTCCTGGACTTGCCACAGCGCGAAGCTCGTCGCCGGCACGCCGTCGATCGCGGCGATCTCGGATCGAGCAGCACGAGCCGGTGTCGAGCGCGAACACGAACGGTCCGCGACTGTTGACGCGCGCGGTGACGAAGAGCTCTGCGTCTACGTTAGTGCGAGAAGTCGGCCATCAACGACTGCGTCTCGCCGGCGCTGATGTTCACCGAGAACGTCTTCGACGGCGCCGGCGTTTCGGCCGGAAACACGATCTTCACCTCGTGCGAACCGGCGCTGACCGTGAATGTATGTGGCGCGTGCGCCGCCTGCTTCTTGCCGTCGATGTAGACCTCGCCCCACGGGCTCGCGCCGAGGTTGAGCGTCGCCGAGCCGGCCGTCACTGCGACCGCGGCGGCATCGACGACGGTGCTTGCATCGCGTGCGACGCGCACGATTATCGGCGCGGCATCGCGAACGACCACGGCGATCGGCGCGGCATCGGCGGCCACGACGGCGATCGCCGGCGCCGCGTCGAGCGGCACGAACGCGATCGCCGCATCGCGCGCGACGGCGGCATCGTCGTCGCCGGCGTGGAGCACGTCGTCGCGCTTTTCGAAGAAGATGAAGATCGCCGACACCGACAGGACCAGCGCGCCGAGCCCGAGGATCACGACGAAGCCCCGACCCGGGGCCGGCAGTTTGCGATCGCCGTCGGGCGGCGTGGTCGCGACCTCGACGCGATCGGCGCGCTTCGGGCGGCGCACTTCGACGATCTCGGGATCGGGCTCGCGTTCGGGCTCGGGCGGTTCGGCGACTTTCGTCGTCGGGCCTGCGTTGAGGATCTCTTCGAGCTCGACGTGGGTCGCGAACGTTTGATGCCGCTTCGGCTTCTTGCCCTTCGGCACGATCTTCGTCGTCGGGCCCTTCGGCGGATCCGGCTCGAGCTCGCGCTCCATGTGCGTCGGCTGGCGGCGCGTCTCGGGCGGGCAGAACTGCGCGACCAGCGCGGCGACCTCGCGCGGGCCCGGAATGTCGTCGAGCGAGTAGAGGTATTTGTTGAGCGCCGCGACGAACTCGCTCGCGCTCGGCCACCGCGTGGTTTGATCGCGCTCGAGCGCGCGCATCACCAGATCGTCGAGCCTCGCCGGCACCTCCGCGCGCAGCTCCGACGGTAACTGGATCGCCCCGCCGAGCACGGCGCCGAGCGTGGCGTCCGGGTCGGGTCGCGCGAACAAGCGCTCGCCCGCGAGCATCTCCCACAGCAGCACGCCGACCGTGAACAGGTCGCTCTGCGCCGTCAGCGGCTCGCGGCGCACTTGCTCGGGCGACATGTACGGGAACGAGCCGGTCGGCGCCGATTGCGTCGATTCGCCTTCGCCCGGCTCCCCGAGCGCGACCGCGATGCCGAAGTCGACGATCTTGACCTCGCCATCGCGCGACAGCATCACGTTGCGCGGCGACAGATCGCGGTGCACGACGCCTTCGCCCTTGCGGTGCGCGTAGTCGAGGCCGTCCAAGATCCGCGCGGCGATCCACGCGGCGATCGCGGGCGACATGCGCTCGCCCTTGGCGGCCATGCGCTCGGTGAGCCGGTACAGCGTCGGCCCGTCGATGTAGTCCATCGCGATGAAGTAGGTGTCGTCGATGACGCCGAGCTCGTAGACCGGCACGATGTTGCCGTGGGCGAGCGTGACGAGCGTCTTGGCCTCGGCGACGAACAAGTCGACGAAGCGGCGCTGGCCCGACAGCTTCGGGTGGATCTGCTTGATGACGAGCGATTTTTCGAACCCGCCGGGGCCGATCAGCTTGCCGAGGTAGATCTCCGCCATCCCGCCGGTGGCGAGCTTCTCGGTCAGATAGTACTTGCCGAACGTCGTCGGCAGGTCGGATCCGACCTCGGGCATCGCCGCGAGAGTATCATGTCGATCCGTGCTCGCTCGGGGAGCGTTCGTCGCCAGCTTGATGTGCGCGTGCAACCAGCACGCGGCACGCGTGACGCTCGCGCCGATCGCGCTGCCGTCTACCGACGACTGCGGCAATCCGGCGGCCTCGACCGTGGCGATGAAGATCACCGCCTATACGCAGGCGCAGGAGCTCAATTTTACCGCCGACACGCTCGACGGCTTGCCGGCCGGCACGCTGCAGCTCGGCATCGAGCTGTCGGCCGGCGGCGAGCCGGTCGCGATCGGCAAGACCGCGCCGATCGCCGAGTTCGCCGATCTCGCCGATGGCACCGTGCTGCCGATCGCGATGCTGCCGCCGAACGGCTTCTGCCACGCCGGCGACATGGTCGCGCCGCGGCTACATCCGGCGATCGCGCGCGCCGGCGACGGCGTGCTCGTGGTCGGCGGCCTCGACGGCGGCAGCGGCGCCGCGGCCGAATACTACGATTCGTCGACCGCCACGTTCGTGATGGTCCCGGTGCCGGGGCAATTCGGCAGCGCGCTCGATGGCGCGTCGCTCGCGACGTTGCCCGATGGCCGCGTCGCGATGAGCGTCGGCCAAGGCGCGACCGTGTTTGACCCGGTGAAGCTGGCGTTCTCGCCGCCATCGTTCTTGCAAGACCTGCGCGTCGACCACGCGTCGCTCGCGCTCGACGACACGCGCTTGTTGATCGCCGGTGGCTGCGCGACCGCCGCCGCAGCGTGCGGCTCGGCCGATCTCGCGTGGCAGACGTCGGTGGTCTACACCGTCGACGCGGACGGCCGGGTCTCGATGCCGACCGCCGAGCCGACGCTGCCCGCGATGAGCGCGCGCTTCGGCGGTGCGCTGTTCGACCCCGGTCCCCTCGAGGACGGCTCGCGCCGCGTGTTGCTCGCCGCCGCGAGCTCGGATCCGACGAGCGGCGACGAGATCGTCATCGACGGCCCGTTGCCGGCGACGCCGGTGACCGGCATGTACGCCGATGCGACGCTGCTCGACGGCGGCGCCGTGCTGAGCGCGTTCGCGCTCGACGGCTCGGCGCAGACCGGCGCCGACTCGATCGTGCCGCCTGATGTTCCGGTTCCGACGTCGGCGAGTCCCGCGCTGTTCGCGCCGCCGCTCGACGGCGCGCGGCTCGCGCTCGCCGAGGATGGCACGGTGGTCGCGATCGGCGACGCCATGATCGGCGCGTTCGATCCGACGACGCAGGTGTGGACGCAGATCACGCCGGCCGGCGATGCGCCGCCGCCGCTGCCGGGACCGTCGCTCGTGCGCTTGCCCGACGGCAGCGTGCTCGTGCTCGGCGGCGGCGCGATGCCGAGCGCGACGACGTGGCTGTATCGGCCATCGCTCGTCGGGCCGAATTCGCAGCAGGTCGTCGCGCTGCCATCGGGCACGCAGGGCGTCCTGACGCCGACCTCGCCGGGCACCACGATGCTCGGGTCGACGCTGACGCTGACCGCGCCCGCAGATGATCTCACCGCACGCGCGCTCGTCGGCGGCGTGCGCACCGCGACCGGCACGGTCAGCGCGACGGTCGCGTCCGGGGGTGGCGGCGTCGTGCTGATCGCGCAACAGACCGCGCCGGGCTCGCTGCTCGACATCCAGCTCGTGCCGGGCGAGACGCCGGTGATCGAGCGTCGCATCGCCGGTGAAATCACGCCGCTGTGCTCGAGCGGCTCGATCGCCGCCGCGGATTTCGCGATGGGCGTCGCGTTCACCGTGACCGCGACGACGGCTAGCGCGATGCTCGTCAAGTCGCAGACCACGATCCTCAGCTGCGATCTGTCGAACGATCCGGGTGCGGGCGCGGTCGGGCAGTGGGGCATCGCGGCCACCGCGAACGGTGCGATCCAGGTGTCGAGCGTCATCGTGTCGCGAGGACAGTGATACCGTCGGCGGCGATGTCCCGCGGGGTGCGCATCGGCTCGGCCGTCGTCGCGCTCTCGATCGCGCTCGCACCGCGCGCCGACGCCTACGAGTTCTGGCTTCACGCCGACACGATCGGCCAGGCGTATCAGCTGCGCGACTTCCAGCTCGTCGGGCCGGACTTGATCCTCGGCCGCCGCATCGTCACGCAGACGCTCGCGCTGCGCATCACCGACATCGGCAATCTGTCGGCGTATCGCCGCAAGTCGCACTTGCCCGATCGCGGGCTGCGGATCTCGTGGCAGAGCTACATCCGCGTCGATCACGATTTCGGCACGTACACGAACGGTTCGATCGTGCAGCCCGGCCCGACGGTGTCGAGCGCGCTCGACGTGATCCCCGAGCTCGCCGCCGATGTCACCGGCATCGAGCTGATGTACGGCTATCTGACGCTCGATGGCTTGCTCGACGACGCGCTGTCGGTCAACGTCGGCCGCGTGCTGGTCGACGACGGCTGGGGCGCGACCGCGATCGACGGCGCCGTCGCGAAGTACGATCTGCCGGTGCCGTTCGAAGTCTCGGCGTCGGCGGGCCTGCGCGTGCGTGCGAATTCGCCGCTCGGCGTGTCGGCCTACGAGCTCGATGGCACGTCGGGCGCGGGCTGCCAGGAGTACGTCGCCGGACCTGTGCCCGGGACCGGCACGTGGCAGCTGATCGATCGCAATCGCTCGAGCGAAAACCTGCCGTTCTCGAGCAACTACGAGTACTGCCCGCAGCGCGACGTCGATCAGCCGTCGATCGGCGTCACGCTCGCGACCCACAACATCCGCAACTTCTCGGCGGAGGTCGGCTATCGCCGCACGTGGTCCGATACGGCCGCGATCTATCCCGACGAGCTCGGCCAGGCGCCGTCGACCGGCCTCGACGAAGAGCGTGTCTACGCGCGATTCCACGGCGACGTCGACACCGGCGCCGGCGTCACGCTCGAGCCCTACGGCGACGTGCGCTACTCGATCTTGCACGGCGTGTTCGATCGGGCCGACGCCGGCGTGCGGCTCAAGACCGGCAACTCGACGATCGAGCCCGCGGTCGAGTATTTCTATCCGACGTTCGACGGCGACTCGATCTTCAACGCGTTCTCGATCGAGCCGACGACGGATCTGCGGCTCGGTTACAAGTGGGATCCGCGCGGGCCATGGCGCATGACCGCCGACGCGTGGATCCGCAAGTACGCCAACACCGACGACGATGTCTCGAGCTATGCCGGCGGCGGCGATGCCGGCGTGCAGCGGGCATTGGGCGCCGCATGGCGCGCGAGCTTGGACGCGCTCGCCGATGGTGGCTACGGCGGCCGGCGCGTCGGCGGCACCGCGACCGCGGCTTGGAAGCCGACGCAGCTGTTCTGGCTGCGCGGGCGATTCGGCGTGCTCGATGTCGCCGAAGACGCGACCGCCGGGCTCGGCGCGCCGCACTACGTGACGAGCACCGCGAACGTCAGCTCGACGTATCGGGTCGCCGAATGGGCCGCGGTTCACCTGATCGGCGAAGCCGATCGCGATGCGGTCTATGGCCTCCAAACCCGCGTGATCGCCGTGCTCGATCTCGCGTTCATGCCGGAGATGTGATGAAAACCCGGCTGGTCTTCACGATCGTGCTCGCGCTGTGCGCCGGCGTGCTCGCGCAGCCGGTGCAGCCCGACGACGGCCCCGACGATTGGTCGCCGATCGTGTATCCGCTGCAGCGCTTGCCGCTCATCTTCTCGCACGCGAAGCACCTCGCGCGCGGTGCGCAGTGCCAGACGTGCCATCCGAACGGCGCGACGTCGCGCTCGGCCGTCGACAACCTCGAGCCCACCGAGACGCAGTGTCGCGCGTGTCACGCGATCGATCGCGACGATCCGACGAAGCAAGCCACGCCGACCGCGGCGTGCGCGTCGTGTCATCCCGGCTGGGCGCCGGGCAAGATCGTCGAGCAGATCTACGAGACGCCATCGCCGCTCAAGTTCGAGCACGCCGCGCACGCGCAGGCCGCATGCGAGAGCTGCCATCCGGTGCGCTCCATCGATCTCGCGACGACGCGCCAGCTGCCGACGATGCAATCGTGCTTGACCTGCCACAAGACCGGCGAAGCGCCGGAGCACTGCATCGATTGTCACCTCGCCAAGGAGACCGGTCTGCTCGAGACCACGTTCGAGCACGGCGTGCTCGTGCCGGCGCGCGACGGCCTCGGTGACATGCACGGGCCGGGCTTCAAGAACGATCACAAGACCGAGGCGCGACAGGTCGGCGCGACGTGCAACGCGTGCCACGACAAATCCGAGTGCGTCGAGTGCCACACGGGCAGCGTCAAGCCGATGGATTTTCATCCGGGCGACTACGTGATGACCCACGCGGTCGACGCGCGCCGCGGCAAGCCCGATTGCTCGGCGTGTCACCGGCTCGAGTCGTTCTGCGTCGCGTGTCACGAGCGCTCGGGGCTCGGCACGCGCGCCGAGTCGCAGTTCAGCCCGCGCGATCCGTCGAGGTTCTTTCATCCGCCGGGCTGGGCGAGCCAGACCGCGGGCGGACCGAACCTGCATTCACAGGAAGCGCGCCGCAACATCTCCGAGTGCACGTCGTGTCACCGCGAAGAAGATTGCCTGACGTGCCACAGCGCGCAGCCGGGTGCTGCCCATGCATCGCCGCATCCGCCGAACTGGCGCGGCAGTGCACAGTGCCGCGCGCTCGATCGCGGCGATCGCCGGATGTGCCTGCGCTGTCACGTCGCGCAAGACGAGCTCGGCTGCGACTGGCACAAGTGACGCGAGGTATTGCGCGCGCGCCCGAACGATGGCTAACTCGATCGGGACAGGAGGAGGGTGCGATGGGCGGGAAAAAGACAACGACCAAGAAGCCGACGAGCGTCCCGAAGACCGCGGGCGTGAAGCCGCTGGCACTGACGCGATTCCGCGAGGCAACGGCAGCTCACTTTCGGGCGGCGAGCCAACCGGCCGTCGAGCCGCAACGCACGTTCGCGAAGCGGGAGCGCTAGGCCGTGTCGTCGATATCGATCGCGGGCGTATGGACGATGAATCCGAGCGATGGCTGGATACCGGTGAGCTCGTTCGAGCGCACGGATCCGTTCGGCATCACGATGGAGATCCGATACTCGGACGATCTGGTGCGCGACGAAGTCTTCGTCGACATGTTGGTGCAAGTGGTCAACCCACGGGATGACATCGACGATGCCCAGTGGTGGCGCTACGAGTCCGGCAACCCGTACTTCATCAGTACGCGGGACCATACGTGGACGAATGTCCCGGTCGTCGGCACGGACGTCGGCTACTTCTGGTCGTGGAAATCATACGACGATGCATTCACGAACGTCGGCGCGTCGGCCGGCGGCGGCGTGTTCGCCGTCCGTGGCCAGGTGACCGTGCGCGGCACGGACCTGTTCGACATGACGCAGCCGTTCGCGTTCAACTACACGCTGCGGTCGCCTTGGCTGTCTTCGCGCACTTCGTGAGCGTTCAGCGCTGCAACCACGCGCGCGGATACATCGCCGCACCGAGGCATGCGACGAGCTCCGGCGCCATCGCGATCGGACCGGCGTAGAGCGCGTAGACGATCGACGTGGCGACCACGAGCTGCACGATCGATCGGCCTTGCAGCTTGAGCACGCCGTAGAACTGCAAGACCGCCGTCGGAAACTGCCGCGCCCACGCGATCACGAGCGCGTCGGCGATCGCCCAGCCGCCGCAGCGCGCGACGCCGTGGTGAAACGCGGCGTCGAGCAGGCACGTCACGACGCCGGCGGCGAGCACGAGCTCGATCGCGAAGCGGCGCAGCCGGCGTTCGCCCCAGCGATACGACAGCTCGCCGCCGAAGTGATAGATCGCGACGCAGGTCAGGATCAGCGACAGCGGCGTCAGCTCGACGAACGGCCACGTCACCAGCCGCCAGATCTCGCCGCGCCAGATCCGCGACGGCTCGAGCGCGGCCCAGTACGCGAGCCAGCCGCCATCGAGGCGCGCGACCACCGACGTCGCGATCGTGAGCGCGAGCCAGCGCTGCGTCAGCTTACGCAGTCGTGACCTTGCCGTTGCGCGTCGGCACCGCGAGCCGCGCGTTGCGATTGCACACGTCGATCGCTTCGGAGTCACCGACCGCGAGCGCTTCGCCGGCGAGCCACGCGGAGATCGCATGCGACAGCGCGTACTCGTCGCGCGCGTTCCACAACCACACCGCCATCGCGACGCCGGTCTTGTACGCGTGCGGGAACGCGAGCCGGCGTAGCTCCAAGCCGCCGGCGGCGACCGCGCTCTCGTACGCTCCGCGCAACGCGACGAACTCGCGCCATTCGTCGACGGGAACGCGCGCGGTCCCATCGTGACGCCGATCGGCCCAACGCGAGAACCCGGCTTCGAGCGCATCGAGTCGGCCGTGGCGCAGGCGGCGCGCGAGCGGCTCGCCGACGGCTCCGCGCGCGGGTGGCGCGCCCAGCGTTCGTGCGTCGGCGATCCGCGCGAGCTGGTCGGTGGCCGCGGCGGCGACGTCGTGCACGGCGCGCTCGGCCGCACCGAGCGGCGCGTCGAGCTCGAGCGCGCGGCGCGCGAGCCACGCCCGCGTGTCGGCATCGGCGAGCGCGGCATCCCACGCGGCGACCGTCGCGGCGAGCAGCTTCGCGTCGGCGCGCGAGCCGAGCGCCAGCTGCGCGGCGATCGCGCGCGGCAGCAGTCCATCGGCAACCGGCGCGTCGGGCGCATCGTCGATCGCGACCGCGATCGGCGGCGCAACATCGACCGGCGCGCCGGCGGCGGCGAGCAGCGCGAACGTGGTGCGGCGATGCGGCGCGATCAGCCAGCGCGCGTAGAGCTCGATCCGGCTCGGGCCACCGCCCCCGCGCACGGCGGCGATGGCTTCGAGTAAGTACGTGAGCGGCGTCGCCGGGAATCGCGCGGCGGCGGCATCGGCGGCGAGCTCGTTCCACGCGCCACGCTCGGCCGCGTCGCACGCGAGCCATTCGCCGGCGAGCTCGCGCACGAGCGGATGGTGCTCGACGATGTCGAGCGTCGAGCGCAGCAGACGACGCGCCGTCTCGACATCGCCACGGCCGGCCGCGAGCAGCGCGGTCGTCACGATCTCGGCATCGCCGAGCGGCTTGCGGCGGTCGCGTCGCGCGGCGATCCACGTTTCGCCGGCGGGCGAGGGCGATCGCAGCTGCGCCCACGCGGAGAACGCGAGCGCGTCGGCGTCACTGTCGCGCGCGGTGCCGACGTGGCCGAGCCAGAACGCGAAGCGATACCAACCGCGCGGCACGACGACGTGGCGCATGAGCTGCGACTGGACGAGCGGCACGCCGGCGACGGTCACGAGCAGCACGGCGAGCCACCACAGGTCGACCGACACGAGCACCAGCACGGTGCCTGCGAGCACGACGAGCAGCAGCGCCGCGAGCACGCCCGCGACCACCGACCACGCGAGGTAGTGCCACGTGCGATCGCGGCGGCGCGCGTCGAGCGCCAACCGCTGCAGGCGGAACAACAGGATGTAGGGCAGGGCGAACATCAGCGCCACCCCAGCTTCGCGCGTAGGCCCGGCGTGCCGGACGGCGGCACGATCTCGCTGGCCGGCGCGGCGGCGGGCGATGGCGCGTTACGCGCCCAGACTTCGGCGACGAGACGCCGGTACGGATCGCGTAGCGCAGCGACTGCCGCGCGCACGGTTTCCGGCGTGCGCGGCTGCGGCCCGAGCGGCGTCGCGTAGTGGAGCGCGTCGGCGAAGCCGAGCTCGAGCATGCCGAGCAGCTTTTGCGCCTCGCGCTCGACCTCGATGCGGCTCGCATCGGGCGCGAGCCCGAGCACGAAGAAGGGATTGTCGATCATCTGCGCACCGCCTTCGGCGCTGCTGCGCGCTCGACGTGGGTCGAGCTTGCGATCATCTGCGCACCGGCGTCGGCCACTATCGAACTCCCGAGTCGAAGCCGCGCTTGCGCGCCTCGCTGTCTTCCGGCAGCAGGCTCCACAGCGCTTTGACCACGCGGCGCACTTCGTCGGTATCGCCGCGGTCGATCGCCGCTTTGCCCTCGCCGACGAGCTTGTGTGCGCGCGGCAGATCGCGGGCGCGCGAGACTTCCGAGGCCGCGTCCTCGAAGTACCACTCCCACGCTTCGGCGGTGCGGTTGAACGCCGCCGACGACAGCCGCGATGCGAGCCGCATCTGGCGCTCGAGCTCGGGCGCGTCCTTGTCGCGGCGCGCCTTGTCCATCGCGGCGAGCACGTCCTGCAACAGCGCGCGCTCGGCGTCGGTGCCGTGCATGCCGACCGTCGACGACGCGCCGATCGCGGTGCGCCGCGATTCGTCGTCGAGCTGCGGCCACTTCTTCGCGAGATCGGCCTCGGCCATCGTCGCGTCGACGTCGAGCAGCGCGCGCCGAGCGCGTTGCGCCGCGTCGGTATCGCCGCCGTGCGCCGCGTCGATGTCGCGCTCGGCTTCGGACAGCCGCGCTTCGATGCGATCGAGCTTCTCGATCACCTGCGTGAGCCCGTGACGGAACGCGTCCGTGCGCAGCTCCATCAGCTGCTTGCGGAGCTCGCGGATCGAGGCGTCGAGCGCCTCGGGCGCCGCGTCGGGCACGAGCAAGTGCGCGACGTGCTCGAACACCTGGCCGATGCTCGGCACCAGCGCGCGCGCGGCGAGTCGGCCGCCGCGATCGAGCTCGATCGTGACCTCGACGGCCGAGCCGGTCGGCACGGTGTCGTTGATCGAATCGCCGCCGATGTCCAGCGTGCCGACGAGCCGGCACAGGTGCGCCTGCATCATCTCGCCCTGCACGATCGGGATGCGCAGCACGCTGTCTTTGCTGCCGCGCGCGACGGTCTCGACGGTGTGATGCGTGAACGTGCGGCGCGCCGGCAGCGGTGCACCGCGCTCGAGGTAGACCTGCACGTGGCCGCTCGCGAGCGCGACGCCGAGCGTCCGCGACAGCGGCGGATCGCCGATCGTCAGGCCCTGCACGATCGTGATCGCGGGCGGCGAAACTTGCACGCGCGTGCCGTCGGCGGCCGTCGCGACGAGCTCGAACGTACACGCGCGGCGCGCCAGCAGCGTCACGGTCGTGACGAACGTGCCATCGCCGCCGACGGTTGCATCGCCGCTCGACCACGCGCCGTCGTTGCGCACGAATTTGACCTTCGCCGGATGGTCGCCGCCGACGAACTTGCCGACGACGTGCGGCGTGAGATCCGACGACACCGCCGGATACTGCAGCCAGACTTGGCGGCCCGTCTGCGGCGCATGCGAGGTGGCGCGGCCGTCGAGCGCCGCGGTCGCGGCGTACAGCGCGGCGCCTTGTGCGACGAGCGTCATCGGATCGTGGCCCTCGGCGATCGTCGTCTCGAGCCGAGCCGCGACGCGCTGGCGCACGATCGGCATCACGGTCGGCCCGCCCACGAGCACGACGCGCGCGAGCTTGCCGGCGCCGAGGCCGTGCGCGGTGCACAGCCGCGCGCACACGTCGATCGCGCGGTCGACGAGCGGTGCGACCAGCCGCTCGACGCTCGCGCGCGTCAGCTCGAGATCGACGTCGACCTCGTGGCCGTCGATCGCGAGCGGTTGCGCGAGCGTGACCTGCGCGCGATCGCTGCGCGACAGCTCGATCTTGGCGTCTTCCGCGGCGAGTCTCAGCGCACGCAACGCCGCGGCGTGCTCGGGGTTCTTGCGGCTCGGCACGACGGCGAGCTGCGACGCCAAGTGCTCGGTGATCGCCCAATCGAAGTCCCGCCCGCCGAGAAAATTGTCGCCGTCGTGGCCGACGACGCGGAGCAGGCCGTCGCGGGTTTCGAGCAGCGAGGCATCGAACGTGCCGCCGCCGAGATCAAACACCAGCCACGTCCCGGTCGCATCCTCTTCGGCGCGCCAGCCCGCAGCGAGCGCCGATGCGATCGGCTCCTGCAGCAGCTCGACGCGCTCGAATCCGGCGAGCCGCGCGGCCTCGCTCGTCGCCGAGCTCTGCGGCAGCTCGAACAGCGCGGGCACGGAGATCACGGCGCGCTCCACCGCGACGCCGAGCTGATCTTGGATGTCTTGGCGCAGCGCTTTCAAGATCTCGGCCGCCAGCTCTTCGGGCTTCTTCTTCGCGCCCGACGCCGGAAACTCGATGCCGCGCTCGGTGCCCATCAACCGCTTGAACTCCGCCGCGGTGTTCGCCGGATCTTGCTCGACGAAGCGGCGCGCGCGCGTGCCGACCGTGATGCGGCCTTGCTTGTCGATGCGCACGATCGATGGCGTGACCGTGGCGCCTTGCGCGTTGCGCACGACCGAGACGCGCTCGCCGTCGAACACCGCCGCCGCGGAGTTGGTCGTGCCCAGATCGATCCCGACGTACAGCGGCGTTTCGGCCATGCCCTGGAAGCGTAGCGTATAATGCAGGATGCGTTGGCGCCCGCCGGTTGTCGGCTGCGGCTGCGTCGGCGACGGTTTCGCGCTCGCCGGCGACGATGCGCAAGACATCGAGCTCGAGCAGCGCGAGGTTGCGCGGCGCGTTCGACTCGACAGATGTTGCTCGACGGCGACATCGCCGGTCGCGTATCAGCGCTAAGCCACGCTTAACGCTGGCGGTAGACGATGAACCCGCGCGTGGGGTCGTAGGGGGAAACCGCGACGGTGACGCGGTCGCCGAGCACCACGCGGATGCGGTGGCGTCGCACCTTGCCGGCGAGCTTCGCCAGCACCTCGTGGCCGTTGTCGAGCTTGACCCGAAAGTTACCGCCTTTCGCGATCAAGATGACCTCGCCGTCGAGATGGACCAGCTCTTCCTTGCTCAAGATGACCTCGTTTAGGGCCCCTGGTTAGCACTAACCGGCCGCCAGGAAAAGCGCTCCCGCCAGCTGCCTGCCCCATGGCGCGGTGATCTACCCTGTAGTCGTGGATCGCCAGCCGCCTCGCGCTACCAGCGACGAGATCGACCTCTATACCCGCACCTATTACTCGCTGTTGCGCTCGAGCGGCGACGTCCGCGTGCGCGCGTTCGAAGAGTCGCACCTGTTCGCGCGCTCGAGCCTGCACCTGGGCGCCGAGAGCCCGGACCCGGATGTCGCGGCGTTCGCGTACAGCGCCGGCCGTCTGCCGGATTGCATGCCGCGCGTGCGCCGCATCGTCCTCGGCCAGTCGCTCGCGCAGTTCGACGCGGCCGGCTACCCGATCGAGTCGTGGGAGATCGTGCGCACCCGCGGACGCCGGCGGCCGTTGCGCTACGACGGCAAGCAGACGCTCGCCGTGTTCATCGCGTCGGGCTCCGACATCGACGACCTGGTGCCGATCGTCACCGCGTATCAGATCGAGTGGAACAAGCTGCGCGACAAGCTCCTGCAGGGCCGCATCACGGACGTCGGCGACGACATCGCGCTCGCCGCGGCGATCGGCTTCGACGAGGCCGGCGTCGCGCGGTTGCGCGGTGCGCTCGGGCCGCGCTCGAACCAGATCCTCGAAGACATGATCGCCCACGACTGCGATCTATTCGTGCGCTTGCTCGATGGCTCGTTCCGCGAGTACCAGCGCCAGGCGACGCGATGGTGGAACGCGATCTCGCCGCACGTGCCGACCGGCCGGCCGATCTATTTCGTGTCATCGAACAGCCACTCGCTCGCGAACTTGTTCGGCGGCTACGCGCGCATGCATCGCGAGGAGATCGTCGCGTTCTTGCGCCGCCGCAACTTCGAGGATCTCGCGCCGCGCTACGAGGAGGCGATGGCGAATCACGACGACGCGCTCGCCACCAACATCCTGTATTACTCGCTGCGCGCGTTCATCCACGAGGCCGGCCGGATGGACGCCGTGCAAGAAGCGGACAGCGCCGCCGGTCTGCGCGCGGTCGTTTCGCCGGGCAAGATCGACATCGACGCGCAGATCATCGAGCTCGGCAAGCTCGTGCCCGACAACTTGGATCCGCGCGTCCACGTCACCGGCATCGATAGGCTCCGCGAGAGCAACGCCGTCATCATCAACATCGACTACCCGCTCGGCATGGCCGCGTATCACCACTTGTCGGCGGTCTCGCTCGGCGTCGACGAGCTCCGTGGCATCTACATCATGGGCAAGGCGGCGACGCTCAACGGCCGCGTCGGCGACGTGATGATCTCGAAGGCCGTGCAGGACGAGCATTCGTCGAATACGTACTTGTTCAAGAACGCGCTGACCGCCGCCGACGTTCAGCCGTTCATGCGCCACGGCACGGTGCTCGACAATCAGAAGGCGCTGACCGTGCGCTCGGCGTTCTTGCAGAACCGCGAGTACATGGACGTGTTCTATCGCGAGGGCTACACCGTGATGGAAATGGAAGCCGGCCCGTACTTGTCGGCGGCATACGAGATCGCCGAGCCGCGCCGGCATCCCAAAGACGAGCTGGTGTCGCTCGTCGAGGCCACGTCGTTCGACTTCGGCGTGATCCACTACGCCTCTGACACGCCGTACTCGCGGCGGCAGAGCCTGTTGTCGAAGTCGCTGTCGTACTTCGGCATGGAGAGCACGTACGGCTGCGCGATCGCGATCGCGCGGCGCATCTTCAAGAACGAGATCGCGCGGCTTGCGGAGCGAAGCGACGTTCTGTGAATCAGGAGAACAGCGACATCGTCGTGATCGGCGCGGGCGTCTCGGGCTTGAGCTTCGCGAACTGGTGGCGCGAGCTGCACCCCGACCAGCGCGTGATCGTGCTCGAGGCCGCCGACGAGCCCGGCGGTTACTGCCGGACGGTCGAGCGCGCCGGCTTCGTGTGGGATTACTCCGGCCACTTCTTTCACTTCAAAGATCCGGCGATCGAGGCGTGGCTGCGCGCGCGGATGCCGGATGGATCAGACGTCCGCACCGTCGAGCGGATCGCGAAGATCCGCTACGCGGGCCTCGACATCGACTTTCCGTTTCAGACTCACATCCACCAGCTGCCCAAAGCCGAATTCATCGAGTGTCTCGTCGAGCTGTACTTTCGTCCCGGCGGCGAGCCGCAGTCGTTCGGCGAGATGCTCGATGCGCGGCTCGGCAAAGCCATCACCGAAAAGTTTTTGCGGCCGTACAACGAGAAGCTCTACGCGACGAGCCTCGACGCACTCGACAAAGATGCGATGGGTCGATTTTTTCCGCACGCAGACATCGCCGACATCATCGCGAACATGCGGCCCGGGAAACGCTCGCACGGCTACAACGCGAGCTTCACGTATCCGGCCGGTGGCGCCGTGCAGTACATCCGCGCGCTCGAGCGCGATCTGCCGGCGGGCACGATCGCCTGTGGCGAGCCCGTCGTCGCGATCGATCGCGCCGCCAAGCGCGTGCGTACGCCGAAGCGCGAGATCGCGTATTCGCGGATCATCAGCTCGGCGCCGCTGCCGAAGCTCGCGCAGCTCGCCGCCATCGAACACGACCCGCGCGTGTTCACCTCGAATCGCGTGCTCGTGTTCAACCTCGGCTTCGATGCGAAGGGCCCGCGGGACATCCATTGGATGTACTTCCCCGATCGCGAGGTCAGCTTCTATCGCGTCGGCTGGTACGACAACATCTTGGGCGGCGATCGCATGAGCCTGTACGTCGAGATCGGCGCGGCGAGCACGGACTTCGATGTGGACGCGCTGCAGGCGCGCGTGCTCGCCGATCTCGTGCGCGAAGGCATCGTGACCGATCAGCGGCTGGTCGCATCGCACCACGTCGTGCTCGATCCGGCGTACGTCCACATCACACGCGCATCGCTCGCCGAGACCGCACGGCTCAAGACCGCGCTCGCCGCCGAATCGATCTACTCGGTCGGGCGCTACGGCGGCTGGACCTACTGCTCGATCGAGGACAACGTGATCGAGACCCGCGCGCTCGCCAAACAGCTCGCTTGAAGCACATTCGTGTCTGTGCTACACTAACGCATGCAGATCGAAATCGCCGGTCGCGGCCGGCCGTATGTCGACGGCGACAGCCTCGATCACGCCGTGGCGCTCGCGGTTACCGTGCCGCACGTGCTGAGCGCGGCCGAATGTGCCGCGATGATCGCGCGGATCGACGCGCTCGGGCCGACCGATGCGCCGATCACGACCGATCGCGGCTTCGTGATGATGCCAGAGGTCCGCAACAACCAGCGCGTGATGTTCGATGACATCGCGCTCGCGAACACGCTCTACGCTCGACTCGCGCCGGTGTTGCCCGACCGCGTGTGCGGCGCGCACAAGCACGGCGTCAACGAGCGGTTCCGCTGCTATCGCTATGCGCCGGGTCAGCAGTTCGCGCCGCACTTCGACGGCGCGTTCCGGCGCAGCCCGACCGAGCGCAGCCAGCTCACGCTGATGGTCTACCTCAACGACGGATTCGGTGGCGGCTCGACGCGGTTCTTGGACGACGGCCGCGAGGTCGTGCCATCGACGGGCACGGCGCTGATCTTCCAGCACCATCAGCTCCACGAGGGCGCGCGCGTGACGTCGGGCGTGAAGTACGTGCTGCGCAGCGACGTGATGTATTCAATGCGCGGGCACGCGCAGCACGATGACGCCGGCATCGGTGGTGAGCGGTAGCTCGATCACCTTGCCGTCGCTCCAAGCGACCGCATGATGGCCGCCGAACCTTTCGGCCGGCGCGCTGTAGAACGTCACGTGGCCGTCGCGCCACACCGCGAGCACGTCGTCGTGATGCTCGAGCGTGACGAGCTTGCCGTCGACGAGCGCGACCGCGTTGACGTATGTCGGCCTCGGCGTTTGCGTGACCTTGCGGCACGTCGCGCCGCAGATCGCGAACGTGACCTTGTCGATCGCGTCGGCGAGCAGCGCGGCGTCGCGCGAGCACGCCAGCACGTCGAGGCTCGGCGCACCGGCCTCGGCTTCGACGCGCGTGCCGTCGAAGCGCGCGTCGCCGAGCTGCGCGTGATCGGCCGTCAAACAGCCGGCGCTGATCATTTCGGGGCTCGGCACCGCTACGCCGCTGGCTTCGCCGAACCCGAACGCGCGCACCGACGCGGAGCCGGCATTGGCGGTCCACCACACCGCCGCGCGGCCGTCGGTGTCGATCGCCGCGCCGCCTTCGTTGATCGCGATCGGTGGCTCGAGCGTGACCGCGCCGGCTTTGACGTGCGCGACGCCCATCGTGCCTTCGCCGCCGTAGATCACGGTGCCGTCGGCGAGCGTGCCGAGCGCGGCGACGAGCGATGCGACGCGCTTGCCATCGGTCGCGAGTGGCGCCGCGATCTTCGCGTCGGCATCCATCGCGCCGATCGCGAGCTTGCCGTCGATGATCGTCGCGCCCCACGTCGCGTCGGGCACGCCGCGCACGGAGCCGGCGCCGACGCGCATCACGCTCGGCGCGCCGCCGATCGGCAGCGCGATTTGCACGTCGTGATCGGCCTTGGTCTTGCCGAACGTGACCAGCCCGTGTGCGGAGGCGGCCGGCAAATCGAGTGTCATCACGGCGTCGCTGCCGTCGGCGAGCGCGAGCACTTGCACGGCGGGCAGCGGCGCGATCGGCTTGGGCTCGACGGTGAGGCCGACCTCGATGCGCAGCTTCGCGCGCGCGGCATCGAGCGCATCGAGTGCAGCCGGCAGCGGGCCGCCGATCTGCGACCAGTTGCCTGCCGCGTGCTCGGCGAACGCCGCGGCAGCCTTCGTCGCCGCGTGATCGAGCGTGCGCCACGCGGCTTCGACGTCGGCCAGGCCCGTGTCGGCGACATCTCCGCGCGTGAGCTTGCCCATCAGCGCCGTGCACGCACCGCGATCCCACGGATCGGGCTGGAGGTCGTGGATCGCGAGCGCTTCGCGCGTCGACGGCGAGCCCGGCGTCGCGCCGAGCAAGCAGCCGCGCGCGGAATTCCATCGCGTCTCCCACTCGGCGACTTGTGCCTGCGCTTCGGCTTTGACCTGGCTCGGCCGATAGACCTCGAAGAAGTAGTAGCCGGCCGCGGCTGCGATCGCGCCGACCACGCCGAACACGGCCAACGCGCGCGTACGATCGCTCATCAAGTGCCTCTATAACACTCCCGCGGTACAGATCGGTTATGGACTTCGCACGCGACGCGTTCATCGCCGGCAAATGGCAGCGCTGCGAGCGCACGTTCGCCGTGGTCGATCCGTTCGACGGCGCCGTGATCGCAGACGTCGCGGACTGCGGCGACGCCGAGGTCGCGCGCGCGATCGACGCCGCCCACGACGCGTTCGCGACCTGGCGCGTGATGCCGGCGCCGGCGCGCGGCGCGATCCTGGGCAAGCTCGCGTCGCAGATGACGCAGGCCGACAACCAGGCGCGGCTCGCCGAAATCTGCACGCGCGAGAACGGCAAGCCACTCGCCGAATCGATCGCCGAGGTGAAGTACGCGACGAGCTTCATCCATTGGTTCGCCGGCGAAGCCGAGCGCATCTACGGCGAGACCATCCCCGCGACGAACGCCGGCGATCGCATCGTCGTGACCCGCGAGCCGGTCGGGCCGTGCGCGCTGATCACGCCGTGGAACTTTCCGTACGCGATGCTGACGCGCAAGCTCGGCGCCGCGCTCGCCGCCGGCTGCACCGTCGTGAGCAAGCCAGCCGCGCAGACGCCGCTATCGGCGCTCGCGCTCGCGCAGCTGTGCGAGCGCGCCGGTGTACCGGCCGGCGTGGTCAACGTCGTGCCATCGACGCATCACGCCGAGGTCGGCGCGCAGCTGCTCGCGTCGCCGAAGATCCGCAAGGTCAGCTTCACCGGGTCGACGCGCGTCGGCCAGGATCTGATGCGCCAAGCCGCCGGCGATCTCAAGCGGATCTCGCTCGAGCTCGGCGGCAACGCGCCGTTCGTCGTGCTCGCCGACGCCGACATCGAGCGGGCCGTCGCCGCCGCGATGATCGCGAAGTTTCGCAACACCGGTCAGAGCTGCGTCGCCGCGAACCGCTTCATCATCGAGGCGCCGGTCGCGAGCGCGTTCACGCAGCAGCTGCTCGGCAAAGTCCGCGCACTGACGACAGGCCGCGGTATGGACAAGCCGGATCTCGGCCCGTTGATCGATGACAAAGCCGTCGACAAGGTGAAGCGGCTCGTCGACGACGCGGTCGCGCGCGGCGCGAAGCTGCTGTTCGGCAAGTCGCCGACCTCACGCTTGGTCGGGCCGATCGTGCTCGGCGACGTCACGCCGGCGATGGCGCTGTGGCGCGAGGAGATCTTCGGGCCGGTCGTCGCGCTGCGCACGGCGAACGACGAAGCCGACGCGATCGCGCAGGCGAACGACACCGACGCCGGCCTCGTCGCGTATCTGATGACCAACGACGGCGCGCGGCAGACGCGTGTGGCCGAGGCGCTCGAAGCCGGCATGGTCGGCGTCAACACCGGCTTGGTGTCGACCGCGCAAGCGCCGTTCGGCGGCGTCAAGCACTCCGGGTTGGGCCGCGAGGGCTCGCGCCACGGCCTCGACGACTACACGAGCTTCAAGTACGTCGCGACGCACATCGGCGAATAGCGCTCCGTCGCCAGGCGTTCGATCGCGTGCGCACCGTGCGAGTTCGTGCCGACATGCCGGGTCGTCGTCGCGCATCGCCGGTGTTCGCGGTGATCGGCTTCGTCGCGATCGCGGCGCGCCGCCGAGCGACACGGTCGACCTGATCGCGTGCGAGCTGGGCGGCATCGTGATCGTGCGGTCGTGGCCCGGCGGCTCGTCGTTGCGAGCGCGCGCGTCGATCACGGTCGTCGCGTGCGTCGCGCGATACGCGATGACGACGGGCCAGCTCGATCACGGCTTCGTGGGACTCGGCGCGCACTCGGCGTGGCTGTACGCCGCCGCCGTATGGTCGCTGCTCGTCTGGGCGACGAGCGTGCTGCGCGCTCGCTACTGGCTGCGCAGCGAGTAGATCAGCGTCACGAGATCGTCGATCTCCTGATCGCTGAGGGCCTGCGCGTACGACGGCATCGCGTGCGGATAGCCGGCGACGATATCGGCGAGCGGATCGACGATCGATTTGCGAACGTAGGCGGCGTCGACGTGTGCGACGCGGCCGTCTTCGAGCTTCTCGTCGGTGCCCCACAGCCCGAGCCAGCTCGGCCCCACGCGGACGCTGCCGTTGAGCGTGTGACACGAGCTGCACGCGCGCTGGTCGAACAGCAGCTTGGCGTTCGCGAGATCGCCGTCGGGGATCGGCGGTGCAGCGTCGGGCGCAGCGTCGGGCGCAGCCGCATCGGTCGGAATCGGCGCGGCGACCGCGACCACCGGCTGTTTGGCCGGAGCCGAACAGCTGACGGCCAGGACGAGAGCGAACCACCTCACATCGAGTACATTGCCAGAATGTCTGGACCGAGAAGTGATCGCGGGCCGCGCGATCCCGCGCACCCGCTGCAAGGCGCGAAGATCGTCGTCGGCGTGGCGGGCGGGATCGCGGCGTACAAAGCGGCCGAGCTGGTGCGGCTGTTCGACAAAGCCGGCGCGACCGTGCACGTCGCGATGACCGAGCGCGCGCAACACTTCATCGGCGCGATGACATTTCAGGCGCTGACGCGCCATCCCGTGTTCACCGATCTATTTTCGCTCACCGAAGAATCGACGATCGGCCACATCCAGCTCGCCGACGACGCCGACCTCGTCGTGATCGCACCGGCGACCGCCGACGTGATCGCGCGCTTCGCCGCGGGCATGGCCGACGACGCGGTCACCGCGATCGCGCTGGCGACGAAGGCGCCGGTGCTGCTCGCGCCGTCGATGAACGTCAACATGTGGTCGCACCCGATCACGCAGGCGAATTTGCAGACGCTGCAAGCCGTCGCGCGTTATCACGTCGTCGCGCCGGGCGAGGGCTACCTCGCGTGCGGCTGGACCGGGCCCGGCAGGTTGGCCGATCCGCCCGACATCGTCGAGGCCGCCGCGCACGTGCTGTCGGCGCAGGATCTCGCGGGCGTGAAGGTCGTCGTCACCGCGGGACCGACGTACGAAGCGATCGATCCGGTGCGGTTTGTCGGCAATCGCAGCTCGGGCAAGATGGGCGCGGCGATCGCGGCGGCCGCGCAGCGCCGTGGCGCCAGCGTTCGGCTGATCTTCGGCCCGAGTGGCGTCGCGCCGCCGATCGGCGTCGAGACCAGCCACGTCGAGAGCGCCGCGCAGCTGCAGTGGGCGCTGACGAACGCGGCGAAAGACGCCGACGTGGTGATCATGACGGCCGCGGTCGCCGATTATCGGCCGGCCAAGGTCGCCGGCGAGAAGCTCAAGCGCGGCGCGATGGGGCCGAAGATGTCGGTCGAGCTCGTCGCCAATCCCGATCTGCTCGCCGCGCTCGGCGCGGCGCGCAAAGCCAATCGGCCCGTCCTCGTCGGCTTCGCCGCCGAGACCCACGACGTGATCGCGAACGCGCAGGCCAAGCTGGTCTCGAAGCAGTGCGACCTCGTCGTCGCCAACGATGTCGCCGAGCCCGGCAGCGGTTTCGCGGTCGATACCAACCACGTGCACCTCGTCGATCGCGACGGCGTCGCCGACGTTCCGGCCGGACCCAAACGCGAAGTCGCGCACCGGATCTTGGATCGCGTGGTGAGCTTGCTCGAAGCAAGCCCGGCGAATGCCGGGCGCGCAGCACCGCCGCGTGGCGGTGCGCAGTCAATTAGACCAGCAGGCCGGGCGCCGGGAACTTCGCGCACAGCTCGCGCACCTCGCCCGAAACGCGCGCGTGCAGCGAAGCGTCGCTAGGCGCGCCGACGACCTGCGCCATCCACGCCGCGACCTGCTTCATCTCGCCTTCGCGCATGCCGCGGCTCGTGACCGCCGCGGTGCCGATCCGGATGCCCGACGGATCGAACGGCTTGCGCGGATCGAACGGCACCGAGTTGTAGTTGAGCTCGATGCCCGCCACGTCGAGCGCCTTCGCGGCGATCTTGCCGGATACGTTCTTGGTCGTGAGGTCGGCCAAGATCAGGTGATTGTCGGTGCCGCCGGTGACGAGCGCGAAGCCGTGCTCGAGCATCGCCGCCGCGAGGGCCTTCGCGTTCGCGACGATCTGGTGCGCGTAGGTCTTGAACGCGTCGGTCTTCGCTTCGTGCAGCGCGACGGCGATGCCGGCGGTCGTGTGGTTGTGCGGGCCGCCTTGCAAGCCCGGGAACACCGCGCGATCGATCGCCTTCGCGTGATCGGCCTTGCACATCAGCATGCCGCCGCGCGGGCCGCGCAGCGTCTTGTGCGTCGTCGTCGAGATCACGTCGGCGACCGCGACCGGCGACGGATGCGCGCCGCCGGCCACGAGCCCCGCGATGTGCGCGATGTCGGCGACCAGGATCGCGCCGACTTCTTTCGCGACCTCGGCATATGCCGCGAACTCGATCGTGCGCGGGATCGCGGTGCCGCCGCAGAAGATGACTTTCGGCCGGTGTTGGCGCGCGAGGTCGCGCATCTCGTCGAGATCGACACGAAGCGTGTCGCGATTTGCGCCGTACTGGACGCTCTTGAAGAACTGCCCGCTGATCGTCGGCGCCGCGCCGTGCGTGAGGTGACCGCCGGCCGGCAGGTTGAGCCCCATGATCGTGTCGCCCGGCTTGGCGAACGCGAAGTACACCGCGAGGTTCGCCGGCGAGCCCGAGTAGGGCTGGACGTTCGCGTGATCGACGCCGAACACCGCCTTCGCGCGGTCGATGCACAGCTGCTCGATCTGATCGATGTACTTCTGCCCCTCGTAGTAGCGCTTGCCGGGATAGCCCTCGCTGTACTTGTTGGTCAGGATCGAGCCGGTCGCGGCGAGCACCGCGCCCGAGACATAGTTTTCCGACGCGATCAGCCGGATCGAGTCGCGCTGGCGCTGCTCCTCGAGGGCGATCAGCTCGGCGATGGCGGGGTCGACGTCGGCGATCGTCTTCGCGAGGGCGGGGTGCATGGTCGAAGCTATACCGCGGTATAAAGTTTCCGTGCACGTTCCCAGCCGCGAGGAGTTCGCCGCCGCCGCGACGCGCGGGAACTTGATCCCGGTGTATCGCGAGCTGCTCGCCGATGGCGACACGCCGGTCTCGGCGTACGCGGCGCTCGGCGCGGGCGAGCACAGCTTCTTGCTCGAGTCGGTGGTCGGCGGCGCGAACTGGGGCGCGTACTCGTTCATCGGTGTCGCGCCGCGCGCGGTCGTGACGTGGAACGCCGGCACCGCGAGCGCGACCTGGCACGACGTCGACGGCGGCGGCCCCGATCGCACCGCGAGCTGGGCCGCGTCGGACCCATTGCATGCGCTCGCCGAGGTCTTGGGCGAGCTCGAGCCGGTCGAGGTGCCCGGCTTGCCGCGATTCTGGGGCGGCGCGGTCGGCTGGATCGCCTACGACTGCGTGCGCGCGTTCGAAGATCTGCCGGCACGCGCGAAGCCGGCGCCGGGCCCGAGCGGCTCCGTCGCGCTGCCGCCGCTCGCGATGGTCATCACCGACACGCTGCTGATCTTCGACAACCTCCGCCAGACGCTGAAGGTCGTCGCGACGCCGTACGTCACGCGGCCCGAGAAAGCCGACGCCGCGTACACCAGCGCCTGCGAGCGCATCGACGCGATCGTCGCGAAGCTGCGCGCGCCGCGGACGCCGTTGCCGGAGCTCGAGCTCGGCGTCTCCGTGAACGTCGCTTCGCTCCGCGACGACATTCCCGAATCGTCGTTCGGCAAGTCGGCGTATCTCGCCGCGGTCGATCGCGTGAAGGATTACATCCTCGCCGGCGACGCGTTCCAGGTCGTGCTGTCGCAGCGGTTCGCGATGCCCGCGGCCGGCGCGCGGCCACTCGATGTCTATCGCGCGCTGCGCGTCATCAATCCGTCGCCGTACATGTTTCACCTCGAGTTTCCCGAGGCGCGTGTGACCGGCGCGTCGCCGGAGACGCTGGTGCGGCTCGCCGACGGGCGCGTCGAGCTGCGGCCGATCGCAGGCACGCGTCCGCGCGGCACGTCCGCCGAGGACGACGAGCGCTTGGCCGCCGAATTGCTCGCCGATCCGAAAGAGCGCGCCGAGCACTTGATGCTGATCGATCTCGGCCGCAACGACGTCGGCCGCGTGTCGACCGTCGGCAGCGTGCGCGTCGTCGAACAGATGGTGGTCGAGCGCTACTCGCACGTGATGCACATGACCTCGCACGTCGTCGGTCACGCGCGCGCCGGCGTCGCGTGGCCCGAAGTGCTGCGCGCGGCGTTCCCGGCGGGCACGTTGTCGGGCGCGCCGAAGATCCGCGCGATGGAGATCATCGACGAGCTCGAGCCGCACGCGCGCGGCATCTACGGCGGCGCCGTCGGCTACGTCAGCTACACCGGCAACATGGATCTCGCGATCGCGATCCGCACGCTGGTCAGCCGCGGCGATCAGATCTTCGTACAAGCGGGCGCCGGGCTCGTCGCCGATTCGATCCCCGAGCTCGAATTCGAAGAGTGCATCAACAAGGCGCGGGCCGTGCTGCGCGCGGTCGCGATCGCGAGGACACGGTCATGAACGTCTTGCTCGTCGATAACTACGACAGCTTCACGTACAACCTCGCGCAGTATCTCGGCGAGCTCGGCGCGAGCGTGACGGTCGAGCGCAACGACGCGGTCACCGTGGCCGCGATCGCCGAGCGCAATTTCAACGCGATCGTGATCTCGCCGGGCCCGTGCACGCCGAACGAAGCCGGCATCTCGATGGATGTGATCCGCGCGCTCGGCGGGACCGTGCCGATCTTGGGCGTCTGCCTCGGCCACCAGTGCATCGGCCAGGTCTACGGCGGTCACATCGTGCGTGCGTCGAAGATCATGCACGGCAAGACATCGAAGATCTTTCACGACGAGAAGGGCCTGTTCGCCGGGATCGATAACCCGTTCGTCGCGACGCGCTATCACTCGCTCGTGATCGCTCCCGGATCACTGCCCGACGTGCTCGAGGTCACCGCGAAGACGTGGGACGACGAGATCATGGGCGTGCGCCACAAGGTGCTGCGTGTCGAGGGCGTGCAGTTTCATCCCGAGTCGATCATGACGACGGCGGGCAAGGCGTTGCTCGCAAACTTTCTGCGGATGGCGTCGTGATCGTTGCCGCGATCGCACGCGCGCTCGATCGCCGCGACCTCGCACGCGACGAGATGGCCGAGGTGTTCGGCGAGCTGATGGATGGCCACGCCACGCCGGCGCAGATCGGCGGGCTGCTCGTCGCGCTGCGTGCGAAAGGCGAAGCGATCGACGAGCTCGTCGGTGCGGCGACCGCGATGCGCGCCCGAGCGACGCCGCTCGTCTGCCCGCAGCCCGAGCGCGGCATCGATACGTGCGGCACCGGTGGCGACGGCGCGTGCACGATCAACGTGTCGACGATCGCGGCGGTCTTGCTCGCGGCCAACGGCGCCGTGGTCGCGAAGCACGGCAATCGCGCGCTATCGAGCAGGTGCGGCTCGGCCGACGTGCTCGAGGCGCTCGGCGTGGCGATCGATGCCGAGCCGGCGATCGTCGAGCGCTGCATGGCGACGGCCGGCATCGGCTTCGCGTTCGCGCCGAAGTTTCACGCGGCCACGCGCCACGCGGCGGGTGTGCGCAAAGAGCTCGGCACGCGCACGATCTTCAACTTGCTCGGGCCGCTGACCAACCCGGCGCACGTGCGCCACCAAGTCGTCGGCGTCTACGATCGCCGGTGGTGCGAGCCGGTCGCGGCCGCACTCGGCGCGCTCGGCCTACGCCGCGCCGCGGTCGTGCACGGTCATCGCGGGCTCGACGAGCTCGAGGTCGCCGGCGCCACGCACGTCGCGCTGTGGGATGGCGAGTGCGTGCAGTCGCTGACGCTGTCACCGCGATCGTTCGGGCTCGCCGATGTCGATCCGGCGGGCTTGGCCGGTCGCGATATCGCGCACAACGCGCGCGTGATGACAGGCGTGCTCGCGGGCGAGGTCACCGGCGCGCCATTGCACGCCGCGGGCATGACGGCCGCGCTCGGCCTCGCGCTGCTCGACGGCGCGCTCGATGACTTGCCGGCGTGCTACGCGCGCGCGATCGCACCCACGCGCGACGGTTCGGCGACGCGCGTGCTCGAGCACTGGGCCACGACCTCTCGGGCGTCGCGATGAGCATCCTCGAGCGCATCTTGGCGACCAAGCGCGACGAGCTCGCGGTGCTCGATCGCGGTCGCATCACGGCCGCCGCGCTCGCCGCACCGCCGCCGCGGCCATTTCGCGCGGCATTGGCTCGACGCGCCGGCGAGCCGATGCGCGCGATCGCCGAGATCAAGCGCGCGTCGCCGTCGGCCGGCCCGATCCGGCCCGGCGCCGACGTCGCGGAGATCGCACGCGACTACGCGAGCCACGGCGCGACCGCGATCAGCGTGCTCACCGATCGCGACTACTTCGACGGCGACCTCGCGTTTCTCTCGCGGGCGCGTGCGGCAGTATCGACGCCGCTGCTGCGCAAGGACTTCGTGATCGACGCGATCCAGATCGCCGAGGCGCGCGCGGCCGGCGCGGATGCAGTGCTGCTGATCGTCGCCGCGTTGCGGGGCGAACAGCTCGGCCGGCTCGCCGCCGTCGCGGCCGACTACGGCCTCGACGCGCTGGTCGAAATTCACGACGATCGCGAGCTCGACGCCGCGCTCGCGATCGGCGCGACGCTGATCGGCGTCAACCACCGCGACCTGGCGACGTTCACGATCGACATGGAGCTGACCGCGCGGATCGCGAAGCGCGTGCCCGCCGACATCGTGCTCGTCGCCGAGAGCGGCATTCGCACCGCCGACGACGTGCGCCGCCTGCGCGATGCCGGTGCGCACGCGATCCTCGTCGGCGAGTCGCTGATGCGGCAGGCTTCGCCGGGCGCGGCGCTCGAGGAGCTGTTGCGATGACGCGCGTCAAGATCTGCGGCGTCACGCTGGCCGATGATGCCGCCGCGGTTTCAGCGGCGGGCGCCGACTTCATCGGGCTCAACTTCTGGCCGAAGTCGAAGCGCTATCTCTCGCCCGAGCGCGCGCCGATGATCGCGACGATCGCGCGGTCCTGCGGGGGTGCGAAGCTCGTCGGCGTGTTCGTCGATGCGAGCGTCGCCGACGTGCTCGCGGTGACCTCGCGCGTCGACCTCGACATCATCCAGCTCCACGGCAACGAGACGCCGGATGCGTGCGCGCGCATCGCGGCCGCCGTGTATCGCCCGGTGTGGAAGGCGATCGCGGTGAGCTCGCCGCAGTCGATCGACCGGCTCGATGCCTGGCCCGTCGATGCGATCTTGCTCGATTCGCCGACGCCGGCGCGCGGCGGCAGCGGCGCACCGTTCGATCACGGCATCGCGCAGCTCGCGACCGGCCGGCCGATCGTGCTCGCCGGTGGCTTGTCGGCGGAGACCGTCGCCGCGGCGATCGCTCGCGTGAAACCGTGGGCGGTCGATGTCGCGAGCGGCGTCGAAGCTGCGCCCGGTGTCAAAGATCGAGCGCGCGTTGCTGCGTTTGTCGCGGCTGTGAGGTCCGCATGAAGGTCACCGATTTGCCCATCCCGCAGAACGGCCGCTTCGGCGAGTTCGGCGGCCAGTACGTCGCCGAGACGCTGATGCCCGCGATCGGCGAGCTCGAAGCCGCGTGGCGCGCCGCGCGCACCGACGCCGCGTACTGGGCCGAGGTCGACGATCTGCTGAAGAACTACGTCGGCCGCCCGTCGCTGCTCTATCACGCGGCGCGCTTGTCGGCGCAGCACGGCGCAGCCATCTATCTCAAGCGCGAGGACCTCAATCACACCGGCGCGCACAAGATCAACAACTGCATCGGCCAGGCGGTGCTCGCGCGGCGCATGGGCAAGCGGCGCCTGATCGCCGAGACCGGCGCGGGCCAGCACGGCGTCGCGACCGCGACCGTCGCCGCGCTGTTCGGGGTGCCGTGCGAGATCTACATGGGCGCCGAAGACGTCGTGCGCCAGGCGCTCAACGTCGAGCGCATGAAGCTGCTCGGCGCGCAGGTCCATCCGGTGACGTCCGGAACGCGGACGCTCAAAGACGCGATGAACGAGGCGTTGCGCGACTGGGTGACCAACGTCGCCGAGACGTTCTATTTGATCGGCTCGGTTGCCGGACCGCATCCATATCCGTGGCTCGTGCGCGACCTGCAATCGGTGATCGGCCGCGAGGTGCGCGACCAGCTGCCGAAGCTGCCCGATGCGCTCGTCGCGTGCGTCGGCGGCGGCTCGAACGCGGCCGGGCTGTTCGCGCCGATGATCGGCGAGGTCGCGTGCTTCGGCGTCGAAGCAGCGGGCGAGGGCGTCGACACGCCGCGCCACGCGGCGACGCTCGGCAAGGGCGCGGTCGGCGTGCTGCACGGCAGCAAGAGCTACGTGTTGTCGACGCCGGATGGCCAGATCGCGCACGCGCATTCGATCAGCGCCGGCCTGGATTATCCCGGCGTCGGGCCAGAGCACGCGTACTGGAAGCAGACCGGCGCGGTGCGCTATCTGGCGCGCACCGACGACCAAGCGCTTGCGGCGATCGAGCAGCTCGCGCGCAGCGAGGGCATCTTGTGCGCGCTCGAGACGGCGCACGCGATCGCGGCGCTCGGCGAGGTCGTCGCGACCGGCGCGAAGACGATCGTCGTCGGGCTCAGCGGCCGCGGCGACAAGGACATGACGACGATCGCGGCGCGACGGAGCGCGAAATGAGCCGCTTGCGCGAGGCTTTCGAGCACCGCGATCGCGCGGCGCTCGTCGCGTATCTGACGTTCGGCGATCCGGCGCCGAGCGAATCGATCGACGTGATCGAGCACGCGTGCCGGTCCGGCGCCGACGTGCTCGAGCTCGGCGTGGCGTTCTCCGATCCGTCGGCAGATGGTCCGTCGATCCAGCGCGCGATGGAGCGCGCGCTCGCGGCCGGTGCGACGCTCGCCGGTGCGCTCGATGCCGTCGCCGAGCTGCGCCGCCGCGGTGTCGCCACGCCGATCGTGTTGTTCGGCTACTACAACCCGATCTTCGTGATGGGCGTCGAGCGATTTGCCGAGCGAGCCGCGCAAGCCGGCGTCGATGCGGTGCTCACGGTCGATCTGCCGATCGACGAACTCGGCGAGCTCGCGGCGCCGCTCGCGAAGCACGGCGTGAGCGTGATCCCGCTGGTCGCCCCGACGTCGACACCCGCGCGGATCGCGCGCCTCGCCGAATTCTTGCCGCCGTTCGTCTATTACATCTCGCTCGTCGGCGTGACCGGCGCGTCCGCGCGCGGCGCGATCGACCCGGCGCGACTAGACGCGATCCGCCGTGCCGCGGCTGCGCCGGTCGCCGTCGGGTTCGGCATCCGCACGGCCGATGATGTGCGCCGCTTCGTCGCGGCGGGTGCCGATGGCGTCGTCGTGGGGACGGCGCTCGTCGAGCGCGTCGCGGATGGCGGCGTCGCGCAGCTCGTCGCGCAGCTCGCCGCCGGCCTCGGTAAGTCGTGAACCGACTCGCCGCGCTGGCCGCGATCGCGGCATGTCGATCGACGCATGCGCCGGCGCCGCCGAGCACGCCGGCCGCGTCGCTCACGATCCATGCGGCGCTGCCGGGCGCATCGGCGATGGCGGTCTCGGTGAACGTAGCCGCGCCACTCGAGCGTCGCTTCGGCCAGCTCGCGAAGCTGGCCAGCATGACGAGTCGCAGCGTGCGCGGCGAGACGACGATCTGGCTCGGCTTCACCGACACGGCGCTCGGCACCGCCGCGCGCGAGGTGCAACAGGCGATCGATGCGGCGCGCGGTGACCTGCCGCAGGCGATGCCCACGCCGCCGACGTACCGGAAGGTCGGCGACGATCCGCCGGTGCTGCGACTCGCGATGCGGAGCGAGACGTTGCCTCTCTCCGACATCGCCGAGTATGCCGAGTCGGCGGTCGCGCAAACGCTCGCGCAGGTTGCCGGCGTCGGCGAGGTCGCGGTGTGCGGTTCGCCGCCGGTGTGGAAGATCGAGATCGATCTGCAGTCGCTTGTCGGGTTCGGCAAGACGATCGAAGACGTGCTGGCCGACGTTGCCGCGAAGTCGGGCTCCGCCGCATCGCCGGACTTCGTGCCGACTCCGTTGCTGCGCGACGTCGCGGCCAGCTCGCTCACCGATCGTTCGACGTGCGGAGGGTTCGCCGAGGGCAAGCGCGCTGTGATCGTGACCATCGCCTCGCAATCGCGCGCCGATCGCGCCGAGACGCGCAAGCTGCTCGATGCCCAGCTGCCGGCGATCCGACGAGCGCTGCCGCAGGGAATCGACCTGCGCGCCGAGCCCGACGATCTCGCCGACGACTTCGAGGTCGTCACGAGCGCCGCCGCGTCGGTGCAGCTGCGCTACCAGATCGCCTCGCGCTTCGCGCCGGTCGCGACGCTCGTCGAGGTCGGCGTCGATCGCCGCGGCGAGCTCGCGCCGCCGACGATCGCGCTTCACGCCAGCGCCGATGCGCGCGCCGAGATCGAGCAGGCCGCCCAGCTCGTGCCCGACCTCGCCGTGCATGCGCCCGGCGCGATCGCGATCGACCTGCAAGGCCCCGATCAAGCGGCGTTGCACGACGCGCTCGGCACGCTGGTCGCCGCGCTGCGCGCCGCGAGCATACCGGTGCAAGGCACGCTCGGCGACGATCAGGCCGTGGAGCTCGAGCCGATCGTCGATCGCGATCAGATGACGAAGCTCGGAATCACGAACGAGGTCGCGGTCGAGCACGCGCTCGCGCTGATCCAGCCCGAAGGCATTCGCGCCGGGGCGATCGTCACGCCGGCCAAGGCGATTCCGATCATCGTCACCGCGCGCGAGCCGGCGCTCGAGCGCATCTACGTCGACACGACACCGCTGTCGGCGTTCGTGCGGCTGGAGTCGAAGCCCGAGTACACGGTCGTGTTACATCGCGGCCAGTTTCCGGTCGTCGTCGCGCTGGTCGGCGGCTCGCGTGCCGCGCTCGATGCCGCGCTCGCGACCATCAAGGTCCCCGACGGCATCGTGCGTACCGTGCAACCCTGAATCGCGCCGGCGCGTCGTAACGCCACATGCGTTCGGCGGCGTGGCTGGCGTCGGCGGCGGTTCACGCGGGCGCGGCCGTGTGGCTCGTGCTCTCGATCGCCGACGAACCGCGGCCGTTCCGCCGGCCGACGATGACGGCGATCGCGCCGCGACCGCGATCGCCCATTGCGATCGACGTCGAGCTCGTGACGTTCGCAGCGACGACGACCACGACACCGTCGCGCGGCGGCGGCGGCGGCTCGCGCGCGATCGGATCCTTCGCGTCATCGACGGCGCCGCCGAACGACGACACCGGCACGTCGCCAGCGCCACCGCGATCGACCGGAACGAGCTCGCTGTTGCACATGCGCGCGCTCGACCTCCGCGTGCACGACGCGGCGCTCGCGCCGGCGCAGCAGCTCGACGATCCGGCCGGCCCGAGCCCCATCGCGTGGAGCCACGACGGTCGTGGCATCGTCCACGATCGCGTCACCACGATGCGCGTCGATCCCGACGGCACGGCGCATTTCCAAGATCAGCCCGACTTCACGATCGAGATTCCGCTGTTGCCGAGCTTGGACGCGCTTCGCCATCTGCCGTCGGAGGTCGAGGGCGCGCCCGATGCGATCCACCACATGCTGCGCGATTGGTACCAGGACGTGGAGGTCGAGCAGGCGTATCTCGAGCACTACGATCGCCGGCAACACTTGAACGAGATCCCGAACGGCTGCGCCGACTACGACGAGCTCAGGTGCATCGATCCCGACGCGGGGCCGTCGCCGCCGAAGAATCCGACCGGCGGCATCATCAACGGCCAAGCCGATGTGTCGTCGTGGCTCGAGCGCAAGCTCGTCGGCGATCCGTACGCGTCGCGCAAGAAGAAGCTGCTCGAGGACACGTTCGCCGAGCGCGCCGAGCACGGCAAGGCGTATCGCGCCGACCAGCTCGTGCATGCGGCCGAGCGCATGCGCGCGAACCTCGAGCAGCTATGGGCGAGCACGCGCGAGCCCTCGGCGCGGCGGCGCATCGTCTTCGAGCTGTGGGACGAGTGCACCGAAGACGATGCCGGCCAGCGCGCGCGCGAGCTCGTGATCTTGTGGATCCGCGAGCGGCTGCCGCTCGGCAGCGCCGACGCGTACACGCCCGACGAGCTCGCCGCGCTCGCGACGTCGGGGTTCGCGCCGTATCGCTAGTGAACCTGCACGCAGTAGTCGTTGCTGCCTGCTTGCGGATCGGGCGTCATCGAGCTGGTGCCGCCGTACATCTCGCGCTGCGCTTGCGTGAGCGTGCGGCTCTGCGCGATCTGGCCGAACACGGTCGCGCCCTCGGTCGGCGTGCGGCTGTAGTCCGAGTAATCGACGCTGTACAAGCCGAAATGCGGCGCGAAGCCCTGCGCCCACTCGAAGTTGTCGGTGAGGCTCCACTCGTAGAACCCGCGCACGTCGACGCCTTTGGCGCGCGCGTGCTCGATCGTCTCCAATGACCGCACGAGGTTTTCTGCGTGCCGCGTGCCCGAGTCGCTCGCGATGCCCGACTCGCTGACGACGAGCGGCAGCGTCGGATAGCGTTGCGCGTAGGCCTCGAGCACGCCTTCGAAGCCGTCGGCCCACGCCTCGTAGCCCATCTGCGGCACGCAGTACGTCGGATCGGGCGCCGGCAAGCACGCGCCGAGATCGAGGCCGCTCGTGCATGGCGTGAGGCCGTCGAGCAGGCCGCGATCGCCGGTCACGCCCGCGCGAAAGTAATATTGCAGGCCGAGCCAATCGACGGTGTTCGCCCATTCGGGGTGTGATTCGTCGGGCGTGCCGTCGAGATCCGAATCGAACATGCCGGTCATCGCAGCGTCGACGAACAGGTAGTGAAACAGGTAGACCAGCTTGTCGCGCGCCGCGACGTCGTCGGGGTTGGTCGACGGCTGATTGCTGCGCGCCGGCTCCCAATCGGCGACCGACATCGACAGCCCGACCGACGCCGCGATGCCATCGCCGTCGGCGTCGATCGTGTCGTTCGCTTTGATCGCCTGGTACATCAGCGCGTGCGCCGCGATGTAGTCGCGCAGCGCCGGGCCGAGCGCGCCGACGAGGTTGTTGAGGTTCGACTTGCCCGGCGGAAACGTGCCGATGCCGTAGCCGGCAAGCAACCACACGGTCGGCTCGTTGACCGTGCCCCATTCGTCGACGAGATCGCCGAACCGTTGCGCGAGCAGCGCCGCATGCGCGCCCATCGCCTGCGCGAGCTGTGGGCCCATCGGGCTGCCGAACCCGCATAAATTATCCGAGCCGATCGTCGCGCAGTCCGGATCGCGCGGATCGGCGGCCCACACCGGCATCGAATAGTGATGGATGGTGACGAGTGGCCGGATCCCCATGTCGACGAGCGCCTGGAGCTCGGCCCGGTAGTGCGCGATCGCGTCCTCGTCGATCACGCCGGGGCTCGGCTCGATGCGCGCCCACTCGATCGAAAACCGATAGCTGTCGAGGCCCATCTGCTTGACGAGCGCGAGGTCCGAGAGGTCCATCGTGTAGCCGTCGGTCGCGCTGCCGACGAACGTGTCGTTGCCGAGCCCGCCTTGTGCCGTCGGCTCGGTCCACAGGTACCAATCGGTCGAGGTGTTCATGTCCTCGATCTGCTGGCTCGCGGTCGCGACGCCGAAGCGCCAGCCGGTCTTGCCGGCGTCGCCGGACAGCGGCCCGATCGTCGCGTAGTCGATCGGGCTCGTGTCGGCGCCGGGCTTTCCGCACGCGAGCAACAGCGCCGTTATCGCTAGCCACCGCATGCGCCGACGCTATACTGCCGCGCTCGCTTATGGGTAAAGAAGCCAAGGAAGCGTCTCCATACCGCGTGCTCGTTCGCGAGCTGCCGGCACATCGCCGCTTTGAAGTCCCGCCCGAGCGCGTCGGCGAGTGGCTCAAAGGCCACCCGATGCGCGAGGCGCTCGGAGGACCGGATCCCGATCCGCGCGCCGGAGATGGCGTCGCCGACCTCGAGCTCTACGCCGAGGGCACCCATGCGTTCGCGGCCGGCACGTTCAAGGGCCATGTCCTGGTCGCGTGCAGTCGCTGCGTCGGCGAGGTCGATCTCGAGATCGACGAGCGCCTGCGCGTGACGTTCCTGCCGCCGAGCGAGATGCCGGCGGACGATGGCGTCGAAGCCGGTGAGGATGGCGCCGAGGTCGATGAGGGCGATCTGGACCTGTTTCCGTTCGACGGCGAGACGATCGACCTCGAACCGCTCCTCCGCGAGCAATTCGTGCTCGCCGTGCCCTACGCGCCGTTATGCCGCGAAGACTGCAAGGGACTGTGCCCGCAGTGCGGAATCGACCTCAATTCAGCCACCTGCACGTGCGAGCCGCCCATCGATCCGCGCCTCGCGGCACTCAAGGGCTTGAAAATACCTTCCTGAACCGGTATTCACGCCGGCTCGGAGACAGCCATGGCACTGCAAAAACGTCGACGCGGCCCAGCCCTCACTCGTCATCAGCGCTCCGCTTGGAGCAAAAAGTCCGGCGAGAACCGGCCGACCGTGCAAGCGTGCGCGAACTGCGGCGCGCCGCGCGTTCCGCACCGCGTGTGCATGACCTGCGGTCAGTACAACGGCGAGCAGATCGTCGCGAAGAAGTCCGCGGAAGAGTAGTCGTCTGCGCGTCGTCGTCGACGCGATGGGAAGTGATCGGGCGCCGATGCCCGAGGTCGCCGGCGCCGTGCGTGCCGCGCAGGCCGGTATCGCGATCACGCTCGTCGGCGATCGCGGCCGGATCGATAGCGAGCTCGCGAGCTACGACCACGCGCACATCGAAACGATCCACGCGACCGAGGTCGTGACGATGCACGACCATCCGGGTCACGCATTTCGCCAAAAACCCGACTCGTCGCTGCGCGTCGCCGTGCAGCGCGTCGCCGACGGTCACGGCGACGCCGTCGTGTCGGCGGGCAACAGCGGCGCGATGCTCGCGACCGCGGTGTTCGTGCTCGGCCGGATCGCGCGCGTCGAACGGCCCGCGATCGCGACGGTCCTGCCGACGCCGTCGGGCCCGCTCGTGCTGTGCGATGCCGGCGCGAACGTCGAGCCCAAGCCGGCGCAGCTCGCGCAGTTCGGCGTGCTCGGCGCGGCGTACGACCGCGTGGTCCACGGCCGCGCGCGCCCGCGGTTGGGCTTGCTCGCGAACGGCGCCGAGCCCGGCAAGGGCACGCAGCTGACGCGCGAGGCGCACGCGCTGCTCGCCGCGGCGACCGGGCCGTTTCAGTTCGTCGGCTACGTCGAGGGCAGCGACCTGTTCCGCGGCGTGGTCGACGTGATCGCGACCGACGGGTTCACCGGCAACGTCGTGCTCAAGACCTGCGAAGGCATCGCCGAGGGCTTGTTCGGCTTGGTCAAGCGCGAGCTCGAGACCACGCCGCGCGCACGCATCGGCGCCACGCTCGTCAAGCCGGCGCTGCGCGCGCTCGCCAAGCGGATCGATTACAGCGAGATCGGCGGCGCGCTGCTCGCCGGCGTGACCAAGCCGGCCGTGATCGCGCACGGCCGCAGCGACGCGACCGCGATCGCGAGCGCGATCCGCGCGGCGGCCGACTTCGCGGCGCGCAAATTGCCGGATCAGCTCGCGGCGGCGCTCGGCGTGCTCGCGTAGCTCACCGCGCCGCCTGCCAGATCGAATAGAACGATTTCGGGTTGCCGGCATAGTCGCGCAAGCCCATCGTGCCAAACGCTTTGAGCGCGAGCTCGCCGGCGTCTTCGGTCGCCACGTCGGAGCCGCGGAACAGCGCGTCGACGGCGCACCAATTCGCATCGAACGTGCACGGGCAGCTCGTCATCAGCTGCGCGTCGACGAGATCGCGATCGGACCACCAGTTGACGAAATCCATCTTCGCGGCGGCGCCATCGTCGAGCACGCGCGCGAGATACGCGGACGCATCGCCGTCGCTGCCCGGCACGGCCGTGAAGCAGCCGTTGACGGGGTCGTCGATCGCCAACGGCGTGTCGTTCGTGCCGGTCTCGGAGATCACCGCGCGCTCGCCGCCGCGCGCCGCGCCGCGCGTGAACCAATCGGCCGGCAGCTGCGCGACGCTCATACCGCCGAGCTGGATCGGATAGCTCGACATCGCGAAGCGGTCGCGCATCATCGGCGCGATCACCGCGTAGTTCGCGTCGAAGCACGCCGCCTGATCGCCGCCGGCGCACGAGCCGGTCGCGACGCCGTACAGGTGATCGATCTCGAACGATGGAAACGCGATGAGGCTCGGCTGCTTCGCTTTGATCGCCGCGTACGCCGCGTTCGCCGCGGTCACGAGCCCGCTCGCCGCGCTCGGGCAGCTCTCGAAGAACAGGTTCACCTCGATCGCGAAGTTCAGCCACGTCGGCTGGAACTCATCGATCATCCACGCGACGTAGGCGTCGTACGCGTGCTCGTACGTCGCGGCGCTGCCATCGCTCGCGAAGTCGTAGCAGCTCGCCGCCCAGTTCGCGACGTTGCCTGGTTTCGGCGCGAGCGTCTTGCGCGTGCCGTCGAGCATCGACACCGACAAGAAGATCGGCTTGCCCGTCGCGTGTGCGCTCGCGGCGATCGCGTCCATCGTCGCCTGCCACGCCGCCGGCGGCGGGAGTCCCGCGGCGAATTCGTCCCACGGCACGCCGTAGTATTCCTGGTGGATCTCGATCACGTCGGAGTCGGTCGCGAGATCGGCCGGCGTGATCTGAAAGCCGGTTGCCGAGCCGGTCACGAGCAGCTGCACGCCGCCGTTCGCGAGCCGTAGCCGTGTCGCCGCGTCCGGCGCGATCGCATCGGGCATCGCGTCCGCGACCGCCGCCGCATCGGGTTGCGCACCGTGTCCGCCACCGCACGCGACCAACAACGCCAGGAGAGCATTTCGCATCGCACCGCGTTCTTCAGCAAACGCGGGACCACCAGTTTACGTCGTGAATCGCGACGGTTGCGTAGGGTTTGACGACGCCCGTTCACGCGCGCAGGTCGCGACGCACTGCGCGATGCGATACGCACGCGATCGCGCTTTCATTTCTCGCACATCCCGTGAGACACACGGCCCGCGATGACGACGGCGCTCCTGTTCCCTGGCCAAGGCAGCCAGCGCGTCGGCATGGGCAAGGAGCTCGCGCTCGTATCGCCGATCGCGAAGCAGACCTACGACGAAGCCGACGCCGCGATCGGGTTTCAGCTGTCGCAGATCTGCTTCGAAGGTCCCGAAGACCAGCTCGTGCTGACCAAGCACACGCAGCCGGCGATCCTGACCACGTCGATCGCCGCGTTTCGCGCGCTGCGCGACAAGGGCCTGACGTTCGACATCGTGGCCGGGCATTCGCTCGGCGAATGGACCGCGCTCGTCGCGGCCGGCGCGATCGCGCTCGGCGATGCCGTGCGGCTCACGCACCTGCGCGGCCAGTACATGCAAGAGGCCGTGCCGGTCGGCCAGGGCGCGATGGCGGCGCTGATCGGCCTCGATCTCGCGAAGACGCGCGCGCTGTGCGAGGCGGCGTCGCAGCCCGGCGAGCCGGTCGAGCCCGCGAACATGAACGGCGCCGGTCAGATCGTGATCAGCGGCCACGTCGCCGCGGTCGATCGCGCGATCGCCGGCTCGAAAGCCGCGGGCGCGAAGCTCGCGAAGAAGCTGCCGGTGAGCGCGCCATTCCATTGCTCGCTGATGAAGCCGGCCGCCGACAAGCTCGCCGCGGCGATGGCGAGCCTCGAGATCAAGCCGCCGAGCGTCCCGGTCGTCGCGAACGTCACCGCCGAGCCGACGCAAGATCCGGCGCGCATCAAGCAGCTGCTCGTGCAGCAAGTGACCGCGCCGGTGCGCTGGGAAGAATCGATCCAGTACCTCGCCAAGGCCGGCGTGACGACCGCGTACGAGCTCGGCTCGGGCGCCGTGCTCAAAGGCCTGGTCAAGCGGATCGCCGATTCCATCACCATCACGTCGATCGGCGAGCCGCACGAGGTCGCAGGGTTTGGAGGCAATTCGTGATCAACGATAAAGCACTCTCTGGCAAGGTCGCGCTCGTCACCGGCGGGTCGCAGGGCATCGGCAAGTCGATCTGCGTGGCACTCGGCCATCGCGGCGCGAAAGTGATCGTGAACTTCCTGCCCGATGCGAACGGATCGACGCGCGAGCAAGACGCGACCAACGTCGCGCGCGAGGTCGACGCGGCCGGCGGGCAGGGCGCGATCAGCGGCTTCGACGTGTCGAGCGGACCGGCGGTCACCGACGCGATCAAGGCGATCGGCGGCGAGCACAAGCAGCTCGACATCCTCGTCAACAACGCCGGCATCGCGATCAACGGCCTGCTCATGCGGTTCACCGACGATCAGTGGCAGAAGACGCTGAACGTGAACTTGAACGGCGCGTTCTTCACCACGCGCGCCGCGGCGACGCTGCTGCTGCGCGCGAAAGACGCCGGTCGCATCATCAACTTGTCGTCGGTCGTCGGCGAGATGGGCAACGGCGGCCAGGCCGCGTATTCGGCGTCCAAGGCCGGCATCATCGGCTTGACGATGTCGACCGCGCGCGAGCTCGCGTCGCGCGGCGTGACCTGCAACGCGATCGCGCCCGGCTATATCGACACCGCGATGACCGCCGATCACCTGCCCGACGCCGCGCGCGCCAAGCTGATGGAGCAGATCCCGCTCGGTCGCATCGGCCAAGCCGACGACATCGCCAACGCCGTCGCGTTCCTGGCCGGCCCAGAGGCCAGCTACATCACCGGTCAGGTCATCCGCGTCAACGGCGGCCTGTTGATGTAGAGACCGATCTGAACTATCAACCTAAGGACGAACATGTCGCCTGACGAAATCGAGAGCAAGGTCAAGGAAATCATCTGCAATCAGCTCGAGGTCTCCCCCGAGCAGCTGCGCCCCGACGCGTCGTTCATCGACGATCTGAAGGCGGACTCGCTCGCGGTCGTCGAGCTCGTGCTCGCGTTCGAGCAGGAGTTCAAGATCACGATCCCCGAGGAAGACACCGAGCAGATCAAGACGGTCAAGGACGCCGTCAACTACATCAAGTCGCACGCGAAATAATTCGCGCTAGAAATCGAGGACCATGCGTCGAGTCGTCATCACCGGCATCGGGCTCGTCACGCCGATCGGCAACGATCTGGAAACCACCTGGTCCTCGCTGCTCGCCGGCAAGAACGGCGCAGCGCCGACCACCTTGTTCGACACCACCAACTTCGCCACGACGTTTTCGTGCGAGGTCAAAGGCTGGGAGCCGAGCAAGTGGTTCGACAAGCGCGAGCTCAAGCACCTCGATCGCTTCCTGCAGTTCGGCGTCGCCGCCGGCATGATGGCGGTCGAAGACGCGGGCCTCGGTACGAAAGTGCCGGCCGGCCAGGAGCACCGCTGGGGCAGCTACATCGGCGCAGGCCTCGGCGGCGTGCAGACGATCGAAGACACGAAGATGTCGGTCAACGCGAAGGGGCCGCGCCACGGCTTCTCCGTGTATTTCGTCACCGACATCATCATCAACGAGCTGCCGGGCATGATCTCGATCCGCACCGGCGCGACCGGGCCGAACTTCTCGCACGTCTCGGCGTGCAGCTCGGGCGCGCACTCGATCGGCGAAGCGTTCCGCACGATCCGCCACGGCTACGCCGACGGCATGATCTGCGGCGGCGCCGAAGCGACGATCACGCCGCTCGGCTGCGGCGGGTTCAACGCGATGCGCGCGATGTCGACGCGCAACAGCGACCCGCAGCACGCGAGCCGGCCGTTCGACAAAGACCGCGACGGCTTCGTGATCGGCGAGGGCGCCGGCGTGGTCGTGCTCGAAGATCTCGAGTCGGCGAAGAAGCGCGGCGCGCGGATCTACGCCGAGCTCGTCGGCTACGGCGCGACCAGCGACGCGCACCACGTCGCGGCCCCCGCACCCAACCACCGCGGCGCCCAGGCATGCTTCAAGGTCGCGCTCGACGACGCCAAGCTCGCGCCGTCGCAGATCGCGTATATCAACGCGCATGGCACCTCGACCGATCTCAACGACAAGAACGAGACGATCGCGACCAAGGTCGTGTTCGGCGATCACGCGAAGAAGCTCGCGATGTCGTCGACCAAGTCGATGACGGGTCACACGCTCGGCGCCGCCGGCGGTATCGAAGCCGGCATCACCGCGCTCGCGATCGTGCGCGGCGTGTTGCCGCCGACGACGAACTACGAGACGCCCGATCCAGAGTGCGACCTCGACTACATCCCGAACCACGCTCGCGAGCTGCGCGTCGATCACGCGATGTCGAATAGCTTCGGCTTCGGCGGCACCAACGCGGCGCTCGTGATGAGCCGATACAAGGGCGACTGAGTGCCGAGCGAGCGAAGCACCGCGGGCGACCGCGCCCGCGTAGCGAGCGAGGGTGCTCGATGAAATGGTTCGCGGGCTCCGATCACGCGGGCCTGGCGTTGAAGTTGGCGCTCGTCGCGAAGCTCCGCGAGCTCGGCGATGAAGTCGTCGACATCGGCACGCACGACGAGAAATCCGTCGACTATCCCGATTTCGGCACCGAGGTCGGCAAGCGCGTCGTGGGCGAGCCCGGCACGCTGGGCCTCGTCGCGTGCGGCAGCGGCATCGGCATCTCGATCGCCGCGAACAAGATCCACGGCGTGCGCTGCGCGCTCGTCCACGACAGCTACACGGCCGAGGTCGCGCGCCAGCACAACGACGCGAACATCGTCGCGATGGGCGGCCGCGTGATCGGCGGCGGTGTCGCCGAGGCCGCGTTGCTGACCTTCCGAGCCACGGCATTCTTGGGCGATCGCCACGCGCGGCGTGTGGAGAAGCTGAACAAGCTCTAATGCGCTGCCCGTTCTGCTCGACCGACGAGAAAGACAAGGTCATCGAGACCCGCGTCTCGAAGGATGGCCGCGAGATCCGCCGCCGCCGCGAGTGCGAGGCGTGCTCGCGCCGGTTCACGACGTACGAGCGCATCGAAGAATCGATGCCGCTCGTGCTCAAAGCCGATGGTCGCCGCGAGCCGTTCGATCGCAACAAGATCGAGCATGGCATTCACGCCGCCGTCGCGAAGCGGCCGGTCTCGCGCGATCAGGTTTCGGCGCTGGCGCTCGATGTCGAGCGCGAGATCGGCGAGCTGTCGCTCAGCGAGATCGCGGCGCGCGACGTCGGCGAGCGCGTGCTGCCCAAGCTGCGCGCGCTCGATCAGGTCGCGTACGTGCGGTTCGCGTCGATCTATCGCGACTTCCGCGACCTCGACGAATTCGCGAAGGAGCTCGAATCGCTGCGCGAGGAGACCACGGGCGAAGGCGTGCCGCTGCCGGTCGGTGACGCGAACGCGGAGACCACCGACGCGCACCCGGCGGTCACGGGCGGCGGCCATGCCGCGGGATAGGCACGCCAAAGTTGCGGCCGCGCGCGCGGTCAAATCGATCGCAGGCCGGGCGCAGGCGCGGATGGCGCACGCCGCGCAGACGATCGTGTCCGACAACGACGCGTTCATGCGCCGCGCACTCGAGCTCGCCGAGCGGTACCGCGGCCGCACCGCGCCGAATCCGATCGTCGGCTGCGTGATCATCGGCAAAGCCGGTGAGGTGCTCGCCGAAGGCGCGCACGAGCGAGCCGGCACGCGTCACGCGGAGATCGTCGCGCTCGATCAGCTCGGCGGTCGGGCGCAAGGCGCGACGATGTACGTCACGCTCGAACCGTGCACGCATCACGGCCGAACGCCACCGTGCGCGCCCGCGGTCATCGCGGCGGGCCTCGCGCGCGTCGTGATCGGCAGCGTCGATCCGACGACCGATCACGGCGGCGGCATCGCGCAGCTCGAACGCGCCAACGTCACGGTCGGCCGCGCGCTCGTTGCCGAATGCGACGAAGCGAACCGGCCGTTCTTCACGCTCGCCCGGCTCGGCCGGCCCGCGTTCACGCTCAAAGCCGCGATCACGCTCGACGGTAAGATCGCGACGCGCGCCGGCGAGTCGCGGTGGATCACCGGCGAGCCCGCACGCGCCGACGTCCATCGCATGCGCGATACCCACGATGCGGTGATGGTCGGCATCGGCACCGTGCTCGCCGACGATCCGAAGCTCACCGCGCGGCTGCCGGAGGCGCGCGATCCGATCCGGATCGTCGTCGATTCGAAGTTGCGAACCCCGGCAAAGGCGAAATTGCTCGCGAAAGGCGCGCGCGTGATCGTCGCGACATGCGCGAAGGGCGCCGTCAAAGGCGCCGACGTCTGGCGGTTCAAGCCGACGAAGTCCGGCCGCGTGCCGCTCGATCAACTCGCGACGAAGCTCGGCGAAGCCGGCATCACGAGCGTGCTGGTCGAAGGCGGCGGCGAGCTCCATGGCGCGCTGCTCGCGGCCGATCTCGCCGACGAGCTCGCGGTCTACATCGCGCCGATCGTCGTCGGCGGTGCCGCGCCGAGCTGGGTCGGCGGCGCCGGCGTCGACCGGCTCGCCAGTGCACCGCGGTTCCGGCTCGTCGGCGAGCCAACTCGCCTCGGCGAGGATCTCAAGGTCATCGCGCGACGGCCGTGGTAAACGTCGCTCGTGTTCACCGGGCTCGTCGAAGATGTCGGTAGCGTCGCGCGCGCCGATCGGCGCAGTGACGCGCTGGTGCTCGTCGTCAAGCCGGCGCAGCTGCCGGTCGGCGAGCTGACGATCGGCGAGTCGATCTGTCACGACGGCGCGTGCCTCACCGTGACCGAGACAACGCGCGAGACCTACACCGTGCTCGCCGGCGCCGAGACGCTCGCGCGCACGACGCTCGGCGACGCGCGGGTCGGAAGCAAGCTCAACCTCGAGCGGTCACTCAGGGTCGGCGATCGGATGGGCGGCCATTGGGTGACCGGCCACGTCGACGGCACCGGCGAGCTGGTGCAGCGCCGCGACCTCGGCGCAAACTTGGTCTTGGTGATCCGCACGCACTTGGGCCGGTACATCGTCGAGAAGGGCTCGATCGCGGTCGCCGGCGTGTCGCTGACCGTCAACGCCGTCGACGCCGAGACGTTCTCGGTCGCGATCATCCCGCACACGCGCGAGCACACGACGCTCGGCGCGCTCGCGATCGGCGCGCGCATTAACTTGGAGACCGATATCTTGGCCAAGCACGTCGAGAAATTGCTAGGAGGCCCCAAGTGACGACGATGTCGAGCTCGATCGAACGCGTGCAGCGCGCGCTGGACGAAATCCGCGCGGGCAAGATGGTGATCCTCGTCGACGACGAAGATCGCGAGAACGAGGGCGACCTCGTGTTCGCGGCCGAGCTCGTCACGCCCGAGCACATCAACTTCATGGCGACGCACGCGCGCGGCCTGATCTGCCTGGCGATGGACGATTCGATGATCGATCGGCTCGAGCTGCCGATGATGGTGCGCGACAACCAAGCGTCGCTCGGCACCGCATTCACCGTCTCGATCGAAGCGCGCCACGGCGTGTCGACGGGAATTTCCGCGCGAGATCGCGCGACGACGATCCGCGCGGCGATCGCCGACGACGCCGGGCCCGCGAAGATCGTCTCGCCCGGTCACGTGTTCCCGCTCCGCGCGCGGCGCGGCGGCGTGCTCGTGCGCACCGGCCAGACCGAAGGCTCGGTCGATCTCGCGCGGCTCGCCGGGCTCAAGCCCGCGGGTGTGATCTGCGAGATCATGCGCGAGGACGGCGAGATGGCGCGGCTGCCCGAGCTCGAGCAGTTCGCACAAAAGCACGGTTTGATGGTGCTGTCCGTGGCCGACATGATCGCGTATCGCCTGCAGCGCGAGCGGATCGTGCGCTGCCAGGGCACCGGCACGCTGCGGCCCGGCTCGCTCGGGCCGGGCGAGCCGTTCGTCGCGCACTACTACGCGACCGACGTCGAGGACACCGAGTATCTCGCGCTCGTGCGGGGCGACGTCGCCGGCGTGTCGGCGGCGGGCGGCACCGTGCTCGTGCGCGTCGCCGCGATGGATCCGCTCGCCGATCCGTTCGACCTGCGGCCCGATCTCGACCGCGCGCTCGCTGCGATCGACGAGGCCGGCTGCGGCGTGCTGCTCTACATCTTCAACCGCAACCGCACGACGCTCGGCCGCAGTTTCGAGCGTCTGGTGCTCCAGCGCGAGGTCACGCGGCCGAGCTTCACGAACGCGAACCAATCATCCGAGGCGCTGCGCGATTTCGGGCTCGGCGCGCAGGTGCTCGCCGACCTCGGCTGCAAGAAGATCCGCTTGATGATCTGGAGCGACCGCAAGATCTCGGGCCTCGAAGGTTTCGGCATCGAGGTGGTCGAGCGCGTGCCCATTCCGGCGACGCGGCAGACGCGCGCGAGCGCGACGAAGTCGAGTTGATGTATACAGAAGCGTCATGGCGACCACCATCGAGGGCACCTTGTCCGCTGCGGGCCTGCGGTTCGCGATCGTCGCGAGCCGGTTCAACGCGCTCGTGGTCGAGCCGCTGATCGCCGGCGCGGTCGACGCGATCGTACGAGTCGGCGGCGACGCCAATGCGATCGAGCTCGTGCGCTGCCCCGGCGCGTGGGAGCTGCCGCAGGTCGTGCGCCGGGTGATCGCGCGCGGTGGCATCGATGCCATCGTTGCGCTCGGCGCGGTGATCCGCGGCTCGACGCCGCACTTCGACTACGTCGCGGGCGAAGCCGCACGCGGCCTGGGCCGTGCCGCCGAGAGCAGTGAGATCCCGGTCGCGTTCGGCGTGCTCACGACCGACACGATCGAGCAGGCGCTCGATCGCGCGGGCGCGAAGGCCGGCAACAAAGGCTTCGACGCCGCGATGACGGCGATCGAGCTCGCACAGCTGTTCAAGGCGCTCGCGAACAAGTCGCGTGGGCGCGTGACGAAAGCAAAATGACCGGATCCGGCAGCCGCCGCAGCGGTCGCGCGTACGCGCTGCAGCTGCTCTACGCGCGCGACAACGACGCCGCCGCGGATCTCAGCGGCGCCGTCGGAGCATGGGCGAGCGAGTTCGAGCTCGAGATCGAGCCCGAAGCGCAGGAATTCGCCAAGGACCTCGTCGGCAAGGCGACTACGAACGCGGCCAAGGTCGACGAGCTGATCGCGACGTCGTCGAAGAATTGGCGGCTCGAGCGGATGAGCCGCGTCGATCGCAACATCTTGCGGCTCGGCGCGACCGAGTTACTCGCGTCGCCCGACGTGCCCGTCAAGGTCGTGATCAACGAGGCCGTCGAGCTCGCGAAGCGATTCGGCACCGCGGAGTCATCCGCATTCGTCAACGGCGTGCTCGATCGCATCGCGGCCGCGGTCGGCCGATCGCCGGAGGCGTAGCGGATGGCGCTGAACGTCCTGCCCCTCGATCTCGCGCGGTGGGACGAGGCCGCGCGCGACTGCCTCGTGTTGCCCGTCTTCAAGGACGACCGCCCGCTGCGTGGCGCCGCCGGGCTCGCCGACTGGCGCTTGTGCGGCCGGCTCTCGCGCCTCGTCAAGTCGACCCGCGCGACCGCCGATGCCGGCGAGACGATGCTCTTGCCGCCCGGCCGCCGGCTCCGCTTCGGCCGCGTGATGTGGTTCGGCCTCGGCGAAGCGAAGGGCTACACCGACGAGCGGTTTCGCAAGGACCTCGCGTGGATCCTCGGCGTGGTCACGCGCGCGAACGTCAGCGACTGGTCGTTGCAGCTGCCCGGTCGCGCCAGCGGCCTGATCGGCGCTCGCCGGGCCGTCGAGATCATCCTCGAGGATCAGCTCCTCGCAGATCAGCCGATCACGCTCATCGAAGACCCCGCCGGCCAGAAGGACATCGCCGAGCTCCTCCGCTCCCAAAGGGACGGTGTCCACTAAGACAACTTATGCGCGCGAAGCCCGCGAGATCACAGACTCGCGAGATCCGGACGTCAACTTGTAGATCCCGACGTCACGGATCGATAGATCGGCGCGACTGGATTGCCGTGAGCTGCAAGGCGCGCATTGACGGCTAGTTGACGTCCGGAACTCGCGGGTCAATGAAGTCGCGCTGTTGGCGCGCACAAGTTGTCTTAGTGGACACCGTCCCCTTAGTTGCGGGCGAGCATCACGGCAGTCTGCGAGAACGCCGAGCTCGCCCAAAACTCGCTGAGCGCGTCGATCTTGTCAGTGAGGTCACCGCCGCGTTCGATGCTCGCGAGCTGATACGCGAGCTTGGCTTGCACCGGAATCGCGCCGGCCGCGATGCGTGCCGCCCGCGCGTTCGCGCGCGCGTTGCGCTCCGCGGATGCGAGCATGTTCGTGAACGCTTCCTCGTACTCGAGCTTGTTGACCTTGTTGTTGTCGTCGGTGGTCACGCCGAGCGAGTAGTACTTCGCGATCAGCTGCGCGGAGTCGAAGTATGCGAGCTCGCTGCCCGCGAGCGAGAGCAGTCCCCACGCAAGCGAGTGCTCGCCCCACGCGGTCTTGAGATCCTTCGGCAGGCCCTCGCTGTCGGCGAGCTTGGATACGGTCCACGCGACGAGGTAATCGGGCTCGGCCATCGCGAAGCGTTGCCGCGCTTCATCGGCGCTCATCTCGTATTGCTTCGCGAGCGGCTCGACGAGCAGCTGGTCGAAGTAGTTGAGGCCCGCCGCGCCCGCCGACTGAAACGACGTCGACATCCGATGCACGTTCGGGATCGAGCACAGGTACGTGACGCTGTCCTCGTGCTCGAAGTCGAGCTGCTGGATCGCGAGCGTGGTCTCGCTGGTCGCGCGGCCGAAATAGAGCAGCGCCGGCGCCACCGCATTTGCGACTTGGTCGGCGAGGTCCGCGGTCGCGAGCTGCGCGGCCGGCGCGCTGCCGAGCTCGACGAGCTGCGCGGTCGCCTGCGAAGCCGCTTGCTGCGCGAGCGAGTGATAGACCCAGCTGGTCAGCGCGGCTTTGAACGCCGACATCATCTGCAGGTGCCCGCCGAGCGTATTGGGCTTGAGCGCGCCGATCTTCTCGAACACGGCTGTCGAGCTCTCGCCGAGCTTCTGGAACGTCTCGAACGTCGACAGTGCGCCGTCGACGTTGCCGGCGCGCAGCTTGCCGACCACGTCCATCACCGCGTTCGTCGTCGTCGCGAACGTCCACGCCTGCAGGATCGACGAGTACGCCGCGCCGATCGCCCCTTGCTTGTGGAGTGCCTCCGCTTTGTCGGCATACTGCTTCGTGTAGTCGCGCAGCGAGACGACGACCTTCGGCAGCTTGCCGACGCTGTCGAGCTGCACGATCGACGCCCACTCGGTCGCGAGCTGCTTCTGCCATTCCTTGTATTTCGCCTCGAGCGCGGTGCTCGTGCCGGCATCGAGCGCCATGTCGGCTTCGGCGACTGGCACGGTGTCGGGCAGCGCCTTGTGCGTGAGTAACTTGTACGCCTCGTGCACGTCGGCGATCTCGACGGCCTCGGCGCCGTGCTGCTTCGCGAGCTCGACGAGGTCGACGTTCTCGCCACTTGCCTCGGACTTCGCCATGCGCATGCCGATCGGGTAGCCGAGCTTCTTCTTGCCCTTCGCGATCGAGCCGAGAAACTTTTCTGGAATCCCGCCGACCGGACCGATCGTCCCGTCGGGGTTGATGATGCCCGTCATCGTCACGGTCGGATCGACCGGCACGCCGGTCAGCGCGGCGAGAAAGCCGCCCGCCATCAAGCCCGACGCCGATGCGCCGTCGATGTAGCCGCCGGACGCCGCCGAAAACGTGAAGTCGGTGAGATCCTTGCCGAGGGTCGTTGCCGCGACGATCGCCGAGACCCAAACCCCGGCGCGCCACTGCTCCCCGGTGCCGCCTGCAAATTCTTCGAAGATGCCGACCTGGACCGATTTGTCGGGGTTCGGCGCGGTCGTCAACTTGACCGGCGTCATGCCGCCGCTCGCCGGCCCGCTGCCGCCCATCACGACATACATCGCGTCGACCTGCGCCTTCGCGCTGTTGACCGGCAGCGGCAGCACCGTCGATCCGTTGTGCGTATCGGTGCCCAAGATCACCGCGAGGCCTTGGTTCTTCGCGTCGGCTTTGAGACCGAGCGGACCGTACGTGACGACGCGCGGCTCGGCGTCGTTGCCGCCGTGTTGCGAGCCGCCGCAGGAGAGTACGAGCAAGCCGAGCGCGGCCCAACGAGCCGAAAGGATCCCCATCACGGCGATGGTAGCGCGCCTCGGCGTAGAATGCCGCGATG
>DATBAS010000245.1:0-58290 GCA_036271395.1 Kofleriaceae bacterium | reverse complement strand
TTTGGTTGCCTGCCGGTTGGAAAGACGGCCCAGAGAGAGACCGCGGGAAGCGTCCATTCGTCGAGAACAGTGATCACTTCCCCGCGTTCTTGCTCCGCCTCGAACAACCAGCCCGACGCAACGGCGAATCCGAGGTGCGCGAGGACGGCCGCTCGAAGACCTTCGGCTGCAGTGACGCGGAAACGCCCACGGGTCGTCACGGTCTCTGAGACGTTGTCGGAGTGAAATTCCCACGTCGTACCCCCTGGGGGCTGATCGTAGATGATCGCCTGACGCTCGATGAGAGCGGCGGGTGACGTCGGGATCCCGCATCTGTCGAAGTAGGCGCGCGTACCAACGACGAGGCGCGGGCTCTCCGCAATACGTCGAGTTGTCAGTGTCGAGTCCGCTTGTTGACCCATTCGCAGAGCGACGTCGATTCCGGCTTCTAGCAAGTCGACGTTTTGGTCATCGAGGACGAAGTCCAGCTCCAGATCCGGATTTTGGTCGAGAAACTCGCCCAGGTGCGGGACCAGTTGCAGTCGTGCGAACGTGACAGGGGCCGAAACACGTAAGCGTCCGCTCAGCCCATTTCCCGACGCGCGAGCGGAAAGATCAGCCTCGTGCGCTTCGTCGATCGATCGCTTTGCGTGACGAAAGAACTCCTGGCCTTGTTCGGTTGGCGCCAATCCGCGCGAATTGCGCACGAGCAACTTCACACCGAGGCGCTCTTCGAGCTGAGCGATCGCCTTCGATACGCCTGGCTGACCAATTCGTAGTTGGCGGGCAGCCTCCGAGAACGAGCCCGTCTCGACGACGCGCACGAACGCCTCCATGGTTCCGAATCGGTCCATGTGGATAGGCTCCGCGGTCTCTTCGATCGACGCAATTCGCTGCGGCCCGGAATAATGGCTAGGTCGACGAGCCCACGGGCGCCTGAGCCCGCAAGAGCGAGGAGCATGTCGCGAAGGTACCGACCGATCGGCAGTACGCGTCCAGGGCCGACCATCCGTCGGATGGAATAGAACCTATTCCATGCGAGGGAGTGGCCCGTGTACCTGCACGAGGAGCGCGCTCTGAAGGAGCGCTACGGTGCCCTGCGAAGCACCACCTCGTCGCCTCGGACCTCGAGAAGGCGTGGTGTGCATCTTCGAGAGTCTGTGATCGAGTGAGCCCAACGAAGCTGCCCGCCATCACGCGAACCCGGCTGGATTACCTGGTCTGGGTGACGAGCGCGCTCGCCGCCGAGTTGCCGGTGTGCGCGACACCCGGCAACATCGCGGCCTGCGCGATATCGCCCAGGCCGATCACCGCGTAGCGAACCTTGTCGTCGTTCATGCGGTCGAGCAACCAAGGTGCGTGCCTGGTCCGATCGCTGCATTCGAACGCTCGCATGGCAAGAGGCAGCAAGAAATCCTATTCGTCGAAGCAAAAGCGCACGGCGGCGAAGATCGAGAAGTCGGCCAAGAAGGGCCACTCGTCGAAGCGGGCAAAGGCAATCGCGTGGGCGACGGTGAACAAGCAAACGCACGGCGGCAAGAGGAGTGGCAGCGGCCGCGGCAAAGGTTCGAATACGAAGTCGAGCGAGCGCGGCGGCAAGCGCTCTCATAAAGGGACGTCGAAGCGCTGAACCCGTCGCGGCCCGAGCTCGCCGTCGCGATCGCATGCTCGGCGTGCGCCCGATGGCTGGCAGACACGTGCATTCGTTCGCCGCATGCAATACGGCACGCAGTGGCTCAAGAAGGTGCGGAGGATCGACAAGGTCGACGAGCCGCTCGTCGCGGTGTGCGGGATTCCGGCGCAGTCGCGCTGCAAGTACAAGCTCGACAAGACGACGGGACACCTCGAGCTCGGTCGCGTGGTGGCCCCCGACAGCAAGTATCCTGCGAACTACGGGTTCATTCCACGCACGATTAGCTCCGATGATAATGGAGCTCGACATTCTCGTGATCACGTCGGAGCCGTTGCTGCCGTTGACGACGGTCGAAGGCACCATTGTCGGTGGCTTCACGATCAAGGAGCAAAAGACACCAGCCGAGCACAAGCTGCTCGCGGTCGCGACGCTCGACCCGAGCGTGAGCAAGATCGGCGAGCTCGACGAGGTCGATAAGCACTGCGCGCTCAGATCGAGACGTTCTTCTCGACCTACAAGCTCGTCGAAGATATCCGCGTCGAGTTCGCGGGCTGCGGAGATCGAGCCGAGGCGCTGCAGTGGTCGGCAGACGCGTTGAAGGCGGCATAGCGATCGAGGACAAGTCGGCGCACGCAGTGCAACACCTGTCAGGCAATGCCCCGTTTGCCCTCGCTGCTGCGACAGATCGTGCGCCGCGATCTCACTGCGCTCGATAGCTCGGCGATGTCCGAGCGAACAGAGACGCTTCGCCCTCGAACGGAAGCTGCCGATCGCGTCGTATCATCGGTTTGTCCGTACTGCGCAGTGGGCTGCGGCCAGCTCGTCTACGTCAAGGATGAGAAAATCACGGATATCGAAGGCGATCCGAGCTCGCCGATCTCCGAGGGCTGCTTGTGCCCGAAGGGTGCGGCGACACGTCAGTTGGTGACCGGCGATCATCGCGCGTCGCACGTGCTCTATCGCCGACCGGGCGGCACGACGTGGGAGCCGATCGCGCTCGAGACCGCGATGGACATGGTCGCCGATCGCGTGGCCACGACCCGCGACGCCACGTGGGAGCACGCGCTGCCGGACGGTCGCGTCGTGCGTCGCACGACTGGCATCGCGCACATCGGTGGCGCCACGCTCGACAACGAAGAGAATTATCTGCTCAAGAAGCTCTACACCGCACTCGGGATCATTCAAGTCGAGAACCAAGCTCGAATATGACATTCGTCGACGGTGCCCGGTCTGGGCATCTCGCTAGGTCGCGGCGGCGCGACGACCTTCCAACAGGATCTGCAGAACGCGGACTGCATCCTGATCGAAGGCTCGAACATGGCCGAGTGTCATCCGGTTGGTTTTCGTTGGGTCATGAAGGCCAAGGCGCGCGGCGCGACGATCATCCACGTCGATCCGCGGTTCACGCGGACGAGTGCCGTCGCCGATATCCACGTGCCGATTCGAACCGGCACCGACATCGCGTTCTTGGGCGGCCTCGTGAGCTACGTGATCGAGCACGAGCGCTACTTTCGCGACTACGTCGTCGCGTATACGAACGCTGCGAACCTCGTCAAACCCGAGTTTCAAGACACCGAGAACCTCGACGGCCTATTCAGCGGTTATCAGAACGGCAAGTACAAGATCGATAGTTGGCAATACGAAGGTGTCGATATGGTGCCGGGCAGCGGGCACAAGGAAGCCATCGCCGACATCGAAGCGCGCGATCCGGACGCGAAGCTCGCGAAAGGCATCGACGAGCCGCGCGACGAGTCGCTGCAGCATCCGCGTTGCGTGTTCCAGATCCTCAAGCGCCACTTCGCGCGTTACACGCCGGAGCTCGTCGAGCAGATCTGCGGAATCCCGCGCGACAAGTTCACCGCAGTGGCCGAAGCGCTATGCAAAGCGTCGGGTCGCGACAAGACCGCCGCGATTTGTTATGCGGTCGGCTGGACGCAGCACTCGGTCGGCGTGCAGTACATCCGCACCGCTGCGATTCTGCAGCTGTTGCTCGGCAACATCGGTCGTCCCGGCGGCGGCATCATGGCGCTGCGCGGTCACGCATCGATCCAGGGCTCGACGGATATCCCCACGCTGTTCGATCTGCTGCCGGGATATCTCCCGATGCCGTTCGTCGGTCATGCGCACACGCTCGCCGAATACATCCACACGCATCGCAGCGACAGCGGCTGGTGGAGCGAGATGCCGAAGTACATCGTCTCGCTGCTCAAGGCGTGGTTCGGCGAGCACGCGACAAAGGCGAACGACTTCATGTTCGATGTGCTGCCGATGCTCAGCGGCGATCATTCGCATATGGCGACGATCAGCTTGATGGCCGACAACAAAGTTCGCGGTTATCTCGTCGTCGGCGAGAATCCGGTGGTCGGCACGGTCGGTGGTCCGTTGCAGCGCAAAGGCTTACGTGCGCTCGAGTGGCTCGTCGTGCGTGACTTCGCGCCGACCGAGACCGCCGAGTTTTGGCGCAGCGCGCCCGAGATCGCGAGCGGCGACGTCAACACCACCGACATCCAGACCGAGGTGTTCTTCTTTCCCGCGGCCGCGCACACCGAAAAGGCGGGCTCGTTCACGAACACGCAGCGACTCCTGCAGTGGCATTCGAAAGCCGTCGAGCCACCCGGCGACGCGCGCAGCGAGCTGTGGTTCGCGTATCACCTCGGCAAGCGTTTGAAGGCTCGCTACGCGAGCTCCGAGCGCGACCGCGATCGCGCGATCCGCGCGCTGACATGGAGCTACGGCGACGACGAGCCGAGCGCTGATGCCGTGCTGCGCGAGATCAACGGCCACGCCGGCGACAAGCTCGTCGGCGGCTTCAAGGAGCTCGCGGACGACGGCTCGACCGCAAGCGGTTGTTGGATCTACGCCGGCGCGTACGCGGACGGGCGCAACCAAGCCGCGCGACGGAAACCGGCGCGCGAGCAATCGTACGTCGCGGCCGAGTGGGGTTGGGCGTGGCCGGCGAATCGCCGCATCTTGTACAACCGGGCGTCGGCCGATCCCGATGGCAGGCCGTGGAGCGCCGCGAAGCGCTATGTGTGGTGGGACGAGGCGAAACAGCAATGGGTGGGCGAGGACGTCCCCGACTTCATCGTCGATCGGCCGCCGTCGTATCGGCCGCCACCCGATGCGTCGGGACTCGCGACGATTCGCGGCGACGCGCCGTTCATCATGCAGAGCGACGCGCGCGGGTGGTTATTCGCACCCTCCGGCATCATCGACGGGCCGTTGCCGACGCACTACGAGCCACAAGAATCGGTGATCGAGAATCTGCTCTACAAGCAACAGTGCAATCCGATTCGCCTACAGTGGCGTCGCCGCGATAATCCCTATCACCGTGCCTATCGCGACAGGCGGTATCCATATGTGCTCACGACATTCAGGCTCACCGAGCATCACACCGCCGGTGGAATGTCGCGGTGGTTGCCGTGGCTATCGGAGCTGCAGCCCGAGCTGTTCGTCGAAGTCTCCGTCGAGCTCGCCGCAGAGCTCGGCATCGAGCACGGCGGTTGGGCGACGTTGCGAACCGCACGCGCCGAGCTCGAGTGCCGCGCCATGGTCACGCGGCGGTTGTCGCCGCTGCACGTCGGTGGCGGCACGATTCACCAGATCGCGGTGCCATATCATTGGGGAAGCATCGGGCTCGTGCACGGTGCGGTCGTCAATGATTTGTTTCCGCTCGTCGGCGATCCGAGCGTCCACATTCCGGAGAGCAAGGTCGCGACGTGCGATTTGCTCGCCGGTCGGCGCGCGCGTAAGCAGCAAGCTGCGATCGGCGAGGGCGCACAGACGCCGCTGCATCCATTGCGTGACAAACCCGGCGTCGGTCAACCGAGCGCCGAGCCGAAGCAGGTGAAGTCGTGAGCGAGACGGTTGGATTTCTCACCGACACGACGCTGTGCATCGGCTGCAAAGCCTGCGAGGTCGCGTGCAAGCAATGGAACGAGCTGCCCGACGACGGCTTCGCGCTGACCGGTCACTCGTACGACAACACGACCGCGCTCGGTGCGTCGACATGGCGCCACGTGTTGTTCGCCGAGCAGAGCAACGCGCATGGCATCGCATGGAAGATGATGTCCGACGTCTGCAAGCACTGCGATCGCGCAGGCTGCCAAGAGGCGTGCCCGACCGGCGCGATCGTTCGCACCGAGCACGGGTCGATCTATATCCAGCCCGACGTCTGTAACGGTTGTGGGTACTGCATACCCGCGTGTCCGTTCGGCGTCGTCGCGCGCCGCGAGGACGACGGTCGCGCGTGGAAGTGCACGCTGTGCTACGACCGCTTGAACGGCGGGCTCGAGCCCGCGTGCGCGAAAGCGTGTCCGACCGATTCGATCGAGTTCGGCCCGCTCGAGCGATTGCGCGAGAAAGCAACCGCGCGGGTGACGCAGCTGCGCGAGCGCGGCGTCCGCGCGACGCTTTATGGCGACTCGGCCGAGTCGCAGCCCGGCACCGGTGGATTGCACGCGTTCTTCCTGCTCGACGATCGGCCCGAGGCGTTCAATCTTCCGCCCGATCCGCAGGTGCCGACGAACGGCGTCGGTCGCTCGTGGCTTGCAGCAGGGATCGCCGCTGCCGCATTGGGCGCGATCGCGATCGGCGCCGCATTGTTTGGAGGGAACGAATGAGCGAGAACCTTGTCGCACGCGCGATCGAGCGCGGCCTCGATCCGAACCGGAGCGACTCGCACGCCGAAGCGGCGGAGCAAGACGCACATCTCGTCGCCGCCGCGCCGGCTGCGGAAATCCTCGCCGATGCCGCGGCTCATCACGCGGACGTCGCGCCGACGCCGGCCGTCACGACCGAGCACGTCGGCTACTACGACTTGCCAGTCGTCAAGCCGGCGCCGTGGAAGTGGTTCGTCCCGGCGTACTTCTACGCCGGAGGCGTCGCGGGCGCGTCGGCCGTGCTGCGCGGCGCCGCGTTGCTGGTCGGCGACCGACGGCTCGCCAAGCGATTGAGCATCATCTCGGCTGCGGGCGAAGCGATCGGCGCGGCACTCCTCGTTGCCGATCTCGGCAAGCCGCAGCGCTTCCATCACATGATACGAGTGGTGCGCCCGACGTCGCCGATGAATGTCGGCACGTGGATCCTCGGCGCATCCACCTTGCTCGGCGCGCTCGAGCTCGTGCGCCAACCGAAGCGGCTCGACGCGATCGGCGTCGCGCAGATGATCACCGGCGGCGGATTATCGACGTACACAGGCGTGTTGATCGGAAACACCGCAATCCCGGTGTGGAATCGTGCGCGCGTTGTAATGCCGGTGCTGTTTGGTGCATCCGCCGGCGCCGCCGCGGCATCGTTGCTCGAGCTGACCGGAGCACGCTCTCCGCTCGTGCGTCGCTTCGCGCTAGCGACCAAGACCGCCGAGCTTGCCGCGGCGCGCGCGGTCGAAGCACGGCTCGGCACGGGCGTTGTCGGCGCACCACTTCGCGAAGGCCGCTCCGGCGCGATGTGGCGCGGTGCACGCTGGCTACAGCGCGCGAGCTTGGTCGCGACGACGCTGCGCAGACCTCGAATCGCCGGCATGCTCGGCACGGCGGCCGGCGTGCTCACGCGGCTCGCGATTCACGAGGCAGGACGCGCGAGCGCGCTGGATCCGCGAGCGACGCTGGAGCCATGACCGCGGCTCGATCGACTCACGACTTCGCCGAGCCGGGCTTCGTCGTCTTGGCCGCTTGGCTCGCTTTCACGGTCTCCGGCAGGATCTCGTTCAACAGACCTTCGACCTTGCTCTTGAAGCCACCGGCGAGCACCGAGTCCTTGCCCGCCAGCATCGCCGCGAAGCCGTTCTTTGCGACGAGCGCCGGGTCGTCTTTCTTGGCTTGACCGACCGCCGTATCCATCAGACGTGCGCGCCGGAAGAAGTTGGTCTCGGTCGCGCCGGGTTGCAGCACGGTCACCGTCACGCCGGTGTCTTTGAGCTCGTAGCGCAGCGCCTCGCCGAACGACATCACGAACGCCTTCGTCGCGGCGTAGATCGCCTGAAACGGATTGGGCGACGTGCTGACGAGCGAGCCGGTGACCATGACGCATCCCTGGCCGCGCTCGACCATCCCGGGAATGAGCGCTTTCGCGCCGATCACGATGTGCTTGCAGTTGAGGTCGATCATGTCGAGCTCGTCGCCCAACGACGTCTCGAGGAATGGCCCGCCGAGGCCAACGCCGGCGTTGAGCATCAGCGCGTCGATGGGGCGATGCGAGTCCTTGACGGCTTGCACGAGCTGGTCGACGCCTTCGCGCGTCCGTAGATCCGCGCGAACGGCGTGCACGCTGCCTTTGCCGACGAGCTGCGTCGCCACCTGTTCGATGGATTGGTCCTCTGCGCACACGAGCACGTCGAAGTCGTGCTCGAGCGCCTGTTTTGCGAGCTGGAAGCCAATTCCTGACGATGCACCGGTGACCACTGCGAATTTGCGTTTGGATTCGATTGCCATGCCGGCGGTCGCTGCAGTCGCCGTACCGATCCCGCGGCGTATGGCCCGCATCAATTTCCTGCCGCAGGCGTAGCTATGCGTCGGCGGGTGGCGTGCCACGAAATGCATCGAGCGTTGCGATGTGAGGCAGCTCGATGCGCCGGCCCTCACGTGCCGACTGCACGATCGCCTCGATCAACTTGAGGTCCTGAACGCCTTCTTCTCCGGGCGTGAACGGCTGCCGGCCGGTACGCACGCATTGCGCGAAGTGATCGAGCTCGAGCGCGAACTGCTGCTTCTGCGGTAGCGCGATCTTCGCGCGCTGTTCGTCTTTGCCGGTGACCTGGTTCATCGACAGCTCGAGGCCGTCGTACGCGTACGCCGGATCGAGATCGATCCAGCGACCGTTGTCGCCGACCACGCGATAGCGCTGCGAACGGTGCGAGCCGAAGCTCGACGAAAACGTTCCGAGCGCGCCACTCGGAAATCCGAGCTGGAACATCGCGATCTCGTCGACGTCCTTGAAGCGCGGATCGCCGGGCGTCGAGTGCATGCTGGCTTGCACCCACGTCGGTTCCTCGCCGAGCACGAACCGCGTCGTGTTCAGGCAATAGATGCCGACGTCCATCAGGCTGCCGCCGCCGGCGGACTTCTTGAGCCGCCACTGATTCGGATCGCCCATGTTCTGACCGTTGTGGCCTTCGACGAGCTTGATCTTGCCGAACGCTTTGTCGCGCGCGTGCCGCATCGCGTAGCGCTGATGCGGCTCGTACTGCATTCGATAGCCGATCATCAAGCGCCGGCCCGCGCGCTTGCACGCATCGACCATCTGCTGCGCATCGGCGGAGGTCGTCGCCATCGGCTTCTCGCACAACACGTGCTTGCCCGCCGCGGCTGCACGCACGGTGTACTCGGCGTGCAACATGTTGGGCAACACGATGTACACGGCGTCGATCGAGGGATCGTCCTTGATCTTGTCGAAGCTCGCGTAGTCGTAGACTCGCTTGGGATCCACGCCAGTCTGCTGCGCGATCACGAGTGCCTTTTCGCGGTGGCCACTGACCAACGCGACCAGCTTGGTGTGCTTCGACTTCTCGAAGCCGGGCAAGATCTGCTCGAGCACGAGCCGGCCGATACCGACGATCGCTACGCCGACCCGCTTGTCCGGCGCGTCGCCGGGCGGCTCGTCGACCGCGGGTTTTTCCGAAGCTGCCGAGAGCGGCGGCAACACGACCTGATCCGCGCGCGCGATCTTGCCGAGCGCCGCGAGCGCGACGAAGCCGCCACCGCGCGCCAAGAACCCTCTTCGATCAATAGGCACCTCGGCGCGCGGTGCAGCTTACTTGCCAGCGCGAACGGACGACACGCGGCCACGATTTCGATCGTGATGGCGACGTCGTGGCGCCCGATCGCGCGGCCGTGCGTATACGCGCGCTTCGAACGCGGGCCGTGCACGAGTTGAATGGAGTCGCGCTTGCACACGGTCGCAGCATGAAATCTCTGGACGCATTGCGGAGCCAGCCGCGCTCCGATTCATCCGGGCCGAGCAAGCTCGGTCGCGGTCTCGGTTGGTTCAGTGTCGCGCTCGGGCTGACCGAGATCGCCACGCCGAAGCTGCTCGCGAAGCTCGTCGGTGCGCATCCGACCCGAGGCGCCGCGCTCGCGCTACGAGTTGCCGGCGTGCGCGAGCTCGGCACCGGGATCGCGATCTTGATGATGCCGAACCGGCCGTTGCCGTTGTGGCTGCGCGTCGCCGGTGACGCGCTCGACCTCGCGATGATCGGAGTCGCCGCGACGCATCGCAAAGCGAATGGCCTCCGGCTCGCCGGAGCGGCGGCTGCCATCGCCGGCGTCGCCGCTCTGGACATGATCGCGAGCGTTCGCGCGGCTCGCGCGTTCGAAGCCGCGAATCATCCGGTCGTGTTCTCGGTGACGATCGCGAAATCGCCGCGCGAGGTTTATGACTTCTTTCGCAAGCTCGAGCGGCTGCCCGAGTTCATGGATTATCTCGACTCGGTCAAGCAAACCGATACGACGCATTCGACATGGACCGCGAAGCTGCCGGCCGGCGGCACGGTGTCGTGGAACGCCGAGATCGTCGACGATCGTCCGGGCGAGTCGATCGCGTGGAAGACGGTCGCCGACGCGCCGTTCGAGCTCGATGGTCGCGTCACATTCGCGCAAGCTCCCGCGCGCGACATGACCGAGGTGCGCGTCGAGATGAAGCTCGGCGTGCTCGGCCGCGCGCCGAGCTCGCTGCTCGCGAAGCTGTTCGCGAAGCCGCAGGTCAAAGGTGACTTGCGCCGGCTCAAACAAGTCCTCGAAACCGGCGAGGTCTTGTATTCGGATGCGAGCCAACACGTGCTGCCACACGCTGCGCAGCCGGCGAAGCCCGCCGATCACGTCAAGACGACGCAGCTCCCGTTCATTCCGACACCGCCGACGGCCGACAAAGGAGCGCACCAATGAGGGCGACGTGCTGGATGGGCAAACAAAAGGTCTCCGTCGAGCAGGTTCCTGATCCGCAGATCCTCAATGCACGTGACGCGATCATCAAGATCACGGCCACGACGATCTGCGGCTCCGATCTGCACCTCTACAACGGCTTCATGCCGACGATGCAGAAGGGCGACATCCTCGGCCACGAGTTCATGGGCGAGGTCGTCGAGCTCGGTAAAGGCGTGACGAACTTGAAGGTCGGCGATCGCGTCGTCGTGCCGTTCTGCATCGCGTGCGGCAATTGCGAGTCGTGCAAGCTCGGCATGTTCTCGTGCTGCGAGAACTCGAACCCGACTGGTTGGATGCCCGAGAAGCTGATGGGCCACGCGACGTGCGGCGCGTTCGGGTACTCGCACCTGACGGGTGGCTTCGCCGGCGGCCAAGCCGAGTACGTGCGCGTGCCGTTCGCCGATTTTGGTCCGCTGAAGATCGAGAGCGATCTGACCGACGAGCAAGTGCTGTTTCTCAGCGACATCTTGCCGACCGCCTTCATGGGCGCGGAGTTCTGCGAGATCGAGCCGCGCAAGGTCGTCGCGATTTGGGGCGCCGGTCCGGTCGGCCAGCTCGCGATCGCGAGCGCGAAGTTGCTCGGCGCCGAGCGCATCATCGCGATCGACCGGTTTCCATATCGCTTGAAGATGGCGATCGAGCAAGCCGGTGCGACCGACGTGATCAACTACGAAGATCAAGACGTCCAGGAAGTGTTACGCGATCTGACCGCGGGCCGCGGCCCCGACGCGTGCATCGACTGTGTCGGGCTCGAAGCCCACGGCCACGGCGCGCAGTTCGCGTACGACAAGGTCAAACAGACGCTGAAGATCGAGCAGGACCGGCCGATGGCGGTCCGCGAGGCCATCCTCGCGTGTCGCGGCGGCGGCATCGTGTCGATCCTCGGCGTGTACGCCGGATTCGTCGACAAGTTCCCGCTCGGCTCGCTGATGAATCGCGGGCTCACGATCAAGACCGGCCAGTGCCACGTGCATCGCTACATGAAGCGCTTGCTCGGTCACATCGAGCGCGGCGAGCTCGACCCGAGCTTCGTCGTATCGCATCACATGAATCTCGACGACGCCGCGAAGGGCTACGACATGTTCATGCGCAAGCAAGACGACGCGATGAAGATCATCTTGCGGTCGTGATGGCAACGGCGATCGCAACCACGCGCGTGCGCCGGCGCGAGTTCGCCGTGTTGCACCGAACCCGCTCGTCGCAGGCGGCATCGATGACGCTCGCGCCGGGCGCGACGAGCAGCGAGTCGAGCGCGAACGAGCACGCGTGGGCCGAACAATGGCTCTATGTCGTCGAAGGGCGCGGTACGGCGCGGATCGGTCGTCGAAGCATGAAGCTACGGCCCGGGAGCCTGCTGTTGATCGCGAAGCGCGAGCCGCACCAGATCCGCGCGAGCAAACGCGCGCGCCTCGTCACGATCAATATTTACGTGCCGCCGGCGTACGACGACGATGGCCGGCCGCTGACCTGACACTTGGTTCGGGCGATATCGCTCGACCGAGCGATTTCGCCAAAGGTAAATCATTGTCAGCCCGGTCTCGCGGTTCTTCGGAGGCCGCATCGGGACGCTCAAGACATTGCCTCCGGTTCAGCAGGAGATCGATGGCCTGGAGCCGTGCGGATCGTCGACGCCGCGAGCGGATCTAACAGCCTCGAGAGCCGCTTCGATCTGGCGTGCAACGCGGCGCACGCGTTCTCCTTGGCGGCCCTTCGGCATCGGGGCTACGGGTCAGACAATCGTTACATTGTGTTCCAGGTGCTGCCGCAGACCGTTCCTAGTGAATGCCGAGTGGCGCGTGCTCGATACAGCTCACAAAAAGCGGAACCTCACCGAGTACGAAGGTTCGACCGACATCGATGAAGCGCTGGTTGACGCCATCATTCGCGTCGCGCGCGAGGTTGAGAAGCGCGTCGTTGCGCTCGGTCCTGTCGCGACTAACGGCGAACAAGTCGCGAGAAGACCGGTTTCAGCTCATCGCCGAGACCCGTAACCAGGTCGGCGCCACCATGACGTCATTGTAAACAGACGACCTGCTCCTCACATTGCTTCTTTGAGGCCGCGCTTCAAGAGCATCCAGTTCACCGGGTAGCTCGTTGCGAACCCTGCGAGCATGCCGATCTGCATCATGAACCAGAAGACGATGCTGGTCGGCGATAGCTCGTGGCCGAAGATCACGAACGCCGTGATCGCCATCCATCCATACATGCCGACCTGCCAAGCGGTGAGCGAAAGCGTGTCCGCCTTGAGCGCATCCTTCAAGCCAGCGCGCGGCGACTCGTGGCGCATTGGCTTGATCGTGAAGTACTGGAACGCGATGCCGATCGCGAACGCGGCGACGAAATCGTAGATCCAGGCGCCGAACATTCGATGGCCGAACACGGTGATGGGGACCGCCAAGAATACGAGCTCGGCAAGAATGTCACCCAACGCGCAGCCGCTCCCGCAATGAGTTGCGCCTTTCGCGACGAGGATCGGGAACGGTTGGATCCCGGGCGGATCATGCTTCGCGTCGAGCATGGCTCGCTTGCTCCCCGCCCGCCCGTATCGAAAGTAGGCCCAGAGCCCGAGAGGGCCAGCCCACAGCGCGGTCACCGGCCATACGACATCCATGATCCACATGTGCTGCGCATTGCCGCCGAGCAGATCCGCGGCGACACACAACGCGCACGCGATGCCCAGGCCGACTCCGATCCATGCGCACGCTAGAAGCCACACCGGCATGGCTTCTGGTGAACGCATTCGGCGTGCCTATTCGATGCCGCGCGATCAGGCGAGCCAGCGGAGACCTCGAGCGAGCTCGCGCGCACCGTTCTGCGGCGCCCAGACCCCGTGCGCGATCACGAGAGTCTCCGGCATCCATGCCATCGCGTGAGCCAACGCCGCGCGAGCACGGTTCCTGTGGACAAACGACATCCGCCACTCGATCGGAGTGCTGCCTTGCTCACCGACAAGTCCGGAGGCCTTCAACAACCAACGTTGCCAAGCTTTCTTGATCATGCGCGCGTCGAAGCGCTGGATCAGGTCTCCGACGAGGCAGGTGCGCGAGGCGCGATGAAAAAACAGGACCTCGGTCATCGCGAGACTGCCCTCGACGCAGACCTGATCGATCGCGTCGCGCCAGGGCGGCGCAGGTTGGTCTTCGAGCTCGCCTGCGAAGTGAATGTCGGCGCGCTTCTTCGCGAGGCCGGGTGGTGCATATGCACGTAGTGATGGCCACGCTGCGAGGCACTGAGACAGCGCGAGGTGATGGAGCTTGTTAGGTTCGACGACGTATCGCGGTTCGCCGAGGGTTTCGATCTCTCGGCGCAGCTGATCGTCGAGCGCGATCGGTGACCAGAGCCAGAGCGATCCATCGGAGAGCCGCGCGACCGCCATCCGCGTCGGGTAGGGAAAGCCGTGGAACGCGACGTCCGGTCCTTCGGCAATCCACAGATCATCGCCGATTGGCTCGAGACGGGGTTGATCGAGCGGGCTGACCACAAACAAGGATAGCGCGCGATTCCGAACATCGAAGGTCCGATCACCGCCGTGCTGCCACGGCGAGCTAGTTGATCAGAATGGTTCTGGTCGGGCGCGGCCGACAACCCTGCTCGCGCTTCTAACGCCGCCGCTTATCGGATCGCGAACTGCGCCGTGGTGACGAGCTTGTCGCCGAGCTTGATCTCGACGCGATACTTGCCGATCGGCCAGCCGTTCGTCGGCTTCGTCAGATAGCCGTTGAGCGTGTAGCTGTTCGTCGCGGCGGGAAGCTCCTCGACCGTTTTGTTGACCGTCGCGATCACGGTGTTCGCGGGAGCCGCCTGGCCGACGTCCGTGGCGATCCACTGGATGACGTAGGCATCACCGGACTTGGGCAGATCGACGGTCCTGTACGTCACGTGCACGACCGGGACCGCCGCATCGAAGTGATCGGTGACGTCGACACACGGTGAATTGCTACCGGCCGCACCTTCGTTCTCGATGGTTTTGCACGTGAACGTGCCCACCTGATCGGCGGAGACCGTCGTTCCGGCCGGCTTCGGTTCTTCCTGCTTGGTTTCTGTCGATTCCTTCGACTTACAACCGCAGGCAAGGGCGACGGCAAGCGCCGCGATCCACAGGGACGTGTTCCGCATGCCGCGTAGGGTACTCGCGGTTTCGCCGACACGTGACGATGCGTTCCATCGGATTGCTTGATTACACTCGCCGCATGTCCTGTCTTCGCGGGCACCGCTCTGCGCAGCTCCTCGCGTGTTTGCTGTCGGTCGCGGCGTGCTCGTCATCGCCCACGCAGGAGGCAAGCCCGGTCGAGGACAAGAAGCCCGCGCAGCCGGCCATCGCGGCGAGCCCGCTGGAGCGCGGCAAGCCGATCGAGCGATCGATCCGCGGGGGCGAGTCGCATCACTATCGGATCGAAGTCGGGGCCCACATGGTCGTGAACGGCGTCGTCATGCAGCAAGGCATCGACGTCGTGCTCGACGTCTCCGATCCCAGCGGCAAACAGCTCGCTACGTTCGACAGCCCGAACGGCGAGAATGGTCCGGAGCCGTTCGTGATCGAGACGACGATCGCCGGAGCCTACGACCTCGAGGTCCGGCCGTGGGCGAAGCCGGCGGTTGGCGCCGAAGGACGGTACGAGGCGCGTCTCGACGACATCATCACTGCGGACGCGTACGCAGAACAGCTCGCGAAGGATCGCATCGACAGCCCAAAGATCCTCGACGCGTGGCGCGCGGCTCGTGCGCACAACCGCGACGCATTGGATACGTTCTGGGCGGACCTCAAAGGCAAGGCGCCGATCATCGAGCCGTATCCCGGCGACAAGGACAGCGTGCTCATCACGTTCGTGATGCGTTCGAAGGATCCGTACGTCGCGGTGCTCGGCGGCCCGGCTGGGACACAGCCGGCAGCGATGGCTCGGATCGATGGCTCCGACCTCTGGTACGCGAGTGGACGGATACCTGCGGACTCGCACTTCTCCTATTCGTTCTACACGGACGACGGCCCGCCCCCATTACATCGACCGTATCGACCGCACGCGGAGCCCGGCGTCAACCGGCACGTGCCGTTTCCCGATCCGAACAACCCACGCGTCGAGGGCCTGGGCTCGCGGGTCGAGCTTCCCGGACCGCAGCGAGAGCTCGCCGACAACCCATCGCTGCCCAAGGGCGTCGTGACTCCGATCGAGATCGACAGCGCGAAGCTCGGGGAGAAGCGGAAGCTCGGCGTGTATCTGCCGGCGGGATTCGATCCCGAGCAACACTACCCACTCGTCATCGCGTTCGATGGCGAGGTCTACGGCAACACTCCGAACCCGGCGATTCCGCTGCCTCGTATCCTCGACAACTTGATCGCGGCGAAAACGATCCCGCCGGTCGTCGCGGCGCTCGTGGATAGCGAAGGCCCGAGCGAGCGCGTGCGCGACCTCGCCGAATCCGAGACCTTCGCGGCCTTCATCGTCGGCGAGCTATTGCCCAGGATGCGCACCGACTACCACGCAGGGCTCACGGCTGCCGATACGGTCGTGACCGGTTCGAGCCTCGGCGGGCTCGAGTCCGTGTACGTCGGAGTGCATCACTCGAGCGCGGTGGGCAATGTGCTGTCGAATTCGGCGTCGTTGTGGGCTCGACCGCACCAGTTCGACGCGGACGTGCCGGACTACGTGGAGGGCGGCGAACTGATCCGCGAGCTCGTCAAGTCGCCGAAACTGCCGCTGCGCTTCTACGTCGATACCGGCCTGTTCGAAGGCGACCTTCGCGATCAGAACCGGCGCTTGCGTGACGTGCTCGAAGCCAAGGGGTACCCGCTCACGTACGCCGAATTTCACGGCGGCCATGACTACGCGATGTGGCGTCACACGATCGCCGACGGGCTGGTCGCGCTCCTAGCGAAACACTGACGGCGCTCGCGCGAGGTCTCGACACGATCGACCGCGTCGCCGGATCATGAGGCCGCCAGGCGGATCCACGCGACAACCGTATCGATCACGCCCGGTGCCGCGTGCCACCAGAAGAACGCCTCGCCCGGCGCTGGATGGATCGTGAGGTTGTGCTCGGCGGCCGGCGCGATCCACGCCGTCACCGGAGCTGCGTGGACCGCGAGCGCGTGCTCGATCTGCGCGATGCTGTCATCGACCGGCACGAGACGGTCACGCTCACCGTAGATCAGCAGCGTGGGCACTCGGACCTCGCTCCACAGATCGAGCGTGTCGACGTCCCCGGTCTTCGCGTACCAGCTCCAGATCGTGAAGGCATCGCGTAGCATCGGCGAGTCTGCCCAGCCTTTAATCGTCGCCACGTTCTGCTTTCCGCTTGATCAAAAAAAACGCCCGAGGAGCCGGTGAGGCTCCTCGGGCTTCTTCGCGTTAGATGCGCCCGCCTACGCGAATCGGCGGCGTGGCGCAGTGTGCTCGGCCGTCAGATAGGGCGCACGTTTTCGGCCCGCGGACCCTTCGGTCCGACGCCCTCGTTGTAGCTCACCGCCTGGCCCTCACGGAGGTCCTCGAACCGCACGCCTTCGAGGGCGGACGTGTGGAAGAACAGGTCCTTGCCAGACGAGTTCGCGATGAAACCAAAACCTTTATCCGTAAGACGCTTGATCGTACCTTCAGCCATCGTTGCTCCTTATGAACCCAGCGGGCTCGCCGTCTGTGTCTCCTAAATCGCGGGTCGTGTCGAGAAGCTCGATTGTCTAAAGTGCGCGGGGACCTCGCGCACTAGGGTGTTTTCGTTCAAACGGCGGCCGGTACGCCTGTAACCTGGCTGATTCGCCGCGCTGGGGCTCGTGTCCCAGAGGTCGGCAGACCCGTATGTGATTCCCGGGGCCTACCCCCGTAACCCCGCGGTGCAGCGCTTGCAATTCAGCCGGCCATGCAACGGGTCTGGCTCGTGTCCTGCCTCGTCGTGTCGGGATGCTCGGGGGTGATCGACGCGTCGAGGTCGTTGCGCGTCGAGCCCGAGACGATCGACCTCGCCGTCGACCTCGCCTTGCCGGCGCCGACCGCGGCGATGCAGGTCGTGCTCGTCCACGACGATGGCACCGAGGACGACGTCACGACGAGCGCGAGCTTCGTGCTCGACGGTGCTCCGCTCGGTGAGCTCGCGGGCGCGAGCTTGGCCAGCGATGGCCTGACCGGCGGCGCGGCGACGATCCAGATCACGTACGGCGATCTCGCGACGTCGATCGAGGCGACCGCGCACGTGCACGGCCGGCGCATCGTCGACGGCACGCCGGCGGCCGCCGCCGCCGCGTTCTCGATGGCGTCGCCGCCGCCGTTCGACGCGCATGTCGATCCGCAGGATGGCGCCGTGCTGCCGCCGGGGCTCGGCCGCATGGTCGTGTCGTTCGCCGCGAACGATCTCGACGACACGCATCAGATCAGCGTCACCGCGCCGTACCTCGACCTCGCGATCGACGCGCCGGGCGTCGCGGGGCCGCGCGAGCTCGAGCTGTCCGCGAGCGAGGTCGGCGCGATCACGCATACCGCGCGCGGCGGTGCCGTCGAGCTCGAGGTCGCGAGCCTGCAGAGCAGCGCGCCTGCGACCTCGCGGGTCACGACCGTCGGGCTCGAAATCGCCGACCTCGACGCGAGCTCCATTCTCGTCAGCGGCATCGCCGTTGTCGGCGCGATCACCGATGCCGACCATCCTGGGTTGTGGCGCTACGACATGCTGGCCGGCAGCGCCGCGCCGCTGGCCGCGAATCCCGATGGCATGTGTATCGGCTGTCACCTCGCCGTGTCTGCCGACGGCACGAAGATCGGTGCGCTGACCAACGCGACATCGACGCCGTTCATCAACGGCGTGATCCTCGACGCACACACCGGCGCCGTCCTCTCGCAGTCAGATCCCGCATCGACCTCGCCGTGGGCGACCGCCGCGTTCGATCCGAGCGGCGCGCTGCTCGGTGCGTGGCAGGGCGCGATCTCGCTGCGCGACGGCACCACCGGCGCCATGATCGGGCCGATCGCGACGACCGACTCGGTCGCCGCGCCGACGATCGCACCCGATGGCAGCGCGGTGGCGTACGTCAGCTTGGACGCCGGCGGCAGCTCGGAGCCGGTCGGCAACGTGCTCCGCATACGATCGTGGAATGCCGCGCAGCTCGCGGTCGGTCCGCCGGTCGATCTCGTGCGTGACGTCAACGGCGTCGTGCTCCCCGAGCTCTCGTCGGATGGCCGCTGGGTCGCGTTCGGGCATTCTCAACCCCCGCCGAGCGACGGCGACATTCCGTCCAGCTCGTCGGCGGTGCGCGTCGACGGCAGCGGCACCATGGTCCTGCTGACGACGGATCCGCTCGACCAGCTCGCGCACTGGGCATCGCCGATCGCACCGGCGCGCGTGGGCAATCGCAACGCCGAGCCGATGGTCTGGATCGCGATCAACTCGAGCCGCCCGGTCGGCGGCAACGCGACGAGCCCGCAGCAGCTCTGGCTCGAAGCGTTCTATCCCGATCGCGGCGTCGTCGCGCCGGCGTTCCACTTGCCCGGGCAGCCCGCGATACTCCAGATCCTGCACGGTCCGATCGCGCTGCCGTGACGTGCTACAGCCGTGACCAATGGGCGAGCAAGAAAACCGCGCCGCGTTGGATCGGCACTGGTCGGCATCCGCGTCGGGCGATCAAGATGCGGAGCACGACATCTACGCCGACGACTCGATCTGCGATTATCCGCAGTCCGGCGAGCGGATCGTGGGCAGACGCAACCTGCAAGCGCTGCGCAGCCACCATCCCGGCAAACCATCGGGCTTCGACATCAAGCGGATCGTCGGATCGGGCGAGCTGTGGATCACCGAATACACGATCGCGTACCTCGGCGGCGCCAAGCTCTTCACGGTGAGCATCATGGAATTCAAGGACGGCAAGGTCGTCCACGAGACGCAGTATTTCGGCGACCCGTTCGCTCCGCCGGCGTGGCGCGCGCAATGGGTCGAGCTCACGCGCGCATGACGTGCACGCACCTGCTGTGCGAGCTGATCGGCGGCGATTGCAGCATCGCGGTCCAGCGTTCGCGCGGCTGTCACGCGGCTGGTTGGGCGAACACGGTCGGCTCCGAGGTCCTCGACGAAGTGCGCGCGCTGCTCGGCGTGATCGAGCCGCGCGCCGGCACCGACCGCGGTCGCGCCGCCGCCGTGCGGTTGGCGCAGCTCGTTCGGGCCGAGGCGCTCGAGGAGCGCAACCTGCTCGCGCACGCGCGCGAAGATGATCCCGAGCTCGCCGATTTGCTCGCGCCGCTCGTGGCGCGCCGCGCTCGGCGCTGAACGCGCTCGGTAGCGCCTTGTCGCAGTCGCCGAGGGCCCGAGCTCGATACACGCGCCGTCGACCTCGTGGACCGGGCACGACGCATGCCGTAGCTCCTCGGCGCGCGCGGTGACGTCGACGGGATTTCGGTGCGTGCATGCCGCCACGCGACCATCACCAAGACCAGGCCGACCGCGATCCGGACGACGCTCCGCATGATGATTCGCAGCGCGGCGCGCCGAGGGTCGCGCGATCGAGGTAGGCAAAGGGTGATCGGTGTCGTCGACGCATTCGAGGCGACGCGGTGATACGCTGGTGATGTGAGGGACGCGGTTTCGGTTTGTGCATTCCTCTGCGTGCTGATCGCGACCGCCGCTGCCGATCCGAGCGGCGACCAGCTCCGCGCGAGCGGCGAAAAGCTCGCGAAGGACGGGCGCTACAGCGAGGCGATCGCGGCGTTCAAGGCCGCCGACAAGCTGACGCCGCGCGCGACCAACTGGTGCCTGATCGGCCTGGCGTACACGCGGCGCGAGCTGTGGCCACAAGCGGAGATCGCGATCGAGCGCTGCACGCGACTCGCGAGCGCGGCCGATCCCCTGCCGAGCTGGTTGCCCGCGCTCGAAGCGCAGCTCGCGGCGCGGCTCGCGGCGGTCGACGTCGCGGCCGTCGACATCGCGGTGGAGCCGGCCGGCGTGACCGCCGAGCTGACCGTGTCGAGCTTCGCGCCCGACGAGACGTTTCATGCGCGCGTGATCCACCTGCCATTCGGGCACCAGGTGATCAGCGCGACCGCGCCGGGCTATGCGCGCGCCGACGTCGCGATCGATATCGCCGATCGCAAGCCGCAGCACGTGGTGTTGAAGCTTCAGTCGAGCGCGGCCGCGCAGCCCGAGGTCGCGTCGACGCCGCCTCCGATCATCGCGACGAGGCCCGTCGCCGTTGCACCCGTGGCCGAGGTGCCGGCTCCGCAGCGCGTGCGGCCGGTGCCGTGGATCGTGATGGGCGCCGGCGCGGGACTCGCGGTCGCCGGCGCGATCGTCGAGGCGACGTGGTTCAAGACCGCGCGAGATCAACTCTCCAGCGCGACCGACAAAGGCGCGTACGACCAGTGGTCGGGCACGTTCGACACGCGCCGCGAGGTGGTGATCGGCCTGTACGCAGCGGGCGCAGTCGCGGTTGGCGTCGGGCTCGTGATGGAGCTGACCGGGCACCGCGCGGACGAGCGAAGCGTGCAGGTCTCGGTGTCGCCGACGCCGGGTGGCTCGCTCGTCACCGTGGGGTGGTCGCGATGACCGCGCGATCGTTGCTGGTGCTGCTCGCGCTGCCGGCGTGTCTGCTCAAGCCGTCGCCGCCATCGGAGACCGGCAACAGCGACGCAGGCTCGACGGGCGGCGATGGTCACGCGAGCGACGGTGGCAGTGGCAGTGGCAGCGGCAGTGGCAGCGGCAGCAGTACCGTCATGAAGATGGTGCCGCGCGTGATCGCGAATGCGTACTACAGCGAAGACTTCGGCCATTCATCAGGGATGAGCGGCTCGGGCTACGCGATCCCGACGACGGGGATCCTCGCCGGCGATCTCGTCTTGTTGATCGCGAACGTCGACAACGGCATCGACGACGACTTCGAGCTGCCGGGAAGCAACTTCACGAAGCTGTTCGACTACAAGTACGGCGCGGATGGCCAGACGTACTTCGCCGCGTACGGCATCGCGAACGTCGAGCCCACTGTGTACAAAGGGGCCTACACGCAAACCGGAGGCAGCCAGAACGCCGCGATGACGTTGATCGCGATCGCGGGTGCGGACACGTCGAACCCGATCGACTACTCCAAAGATCATCTTGGCAGCGATGCGGTCCAGTCGCCCAACGCGGAGGTCACCGGCGAAACCGACGCGACCACGACCAACAACTGCGTCGCCGTCGTGGCGGCAGGCGCCGACTGGGAAAATCAAAACGGCACGGTCATCGAAGAGCTGTCCACCGAGCTGATGTTGCTCGCGCAGCTCACCGACGAGGGAAACTTGAAGACCCAGATGGAATGGACCTCGCAAACCGTCGGGTGGTTCCCGCAACCGACGGCCGGCCTGCTCGGCAGTAACTCGGTCTCTCTGGTCACCGGTGCGGCCGAAATGGGCCAGCCGTGGGGCATCGTGATCGCCGTCGCGCCGGCGCCGTAGCCGTCAGAACGGCATGCCGGCGTCGACGGTCGTCGTCGACGGCGGGCGCGAATGCTTGACGGTACGGACTGGCTTCGGCGGTACCGCCGCATCGGGCGTGCCGGCGTCGATCGCGGCGTCGATCGCGATCGCTTCGGCGGCGTCGACCGGCACCGGCGCGACCGCGGGCGCGATCCGCGGTGCGGCGGCCGGAGGCGGCGTCGCCGGCTTGGTCGGGGCGTTCGAGCCGATCGCGACGAAGCCGATCACGGCGGCGAGCACCACGAGCGCGGCGGCGACGGCGAGCGGCCAGCGGCGCCGCGATGGCGGGCGTGGCGACAGTGAAACGGTCGGCGGTGACGTCCCGATGTGCGTCGCGGCGAGCGCGTCGGTTCTCGCATCCGGGCCGAGGCGCATCCCGGATCTCAGGTTCGGCTGCGATTGGAACGCGCGAATATCGATCGCGGCGTCGAGCGCAGCCTGGGTTTCGGCGGCCGTCTGGTAGCGCGCGGCGGGATCCTTCTCGAGCAGGCGCGCGATCACCTGCGCGAGCGCATCGGGCACGTTGATCATCGGCGGCGGCGTCTCGCCGGCATGCGAGGCGATCAGCTCGTGCACGTTGGTTGCGGTGAACGGCAGCCGGCCGCTGGCGAGCAAGTAGAGGATGCAGCCGAGCGAGTACAGATCGGCGCGGCCGTCGCACGGCTGACCCAGCGCGAGCTCCGGCGGCATGAACGCCGGCGTGCCGAGCAGCGCGCCCGAGCCGGTCATCGTCGTGGCCGCCGAATCGGGCGCGACCGACTTCGCGAGGCCGAAGTCGAGCACCTTGATCAGGTCGCGCGTGCCGTCGAGCACCATGATGTTCGACGGCTTGAGATCGCGGTGCACGATCTTGAGCGCCTCGGCGCCTGCCAACGCGTCGCAGATCTGCGTGCCGATACGAACGACGCGCTCGGGCCGGAATGCGCCGTCGGCGCGGAACACGTCGTCGAGCGTCCGGCCCTTGACGAGCTCCATCGCCAGATAGAACACGCCGTCGCTGGTCTGGCCGAAATCGAGCACGCCGACCGCGTTCGGATGCGACAGCCGGCTCGCCAGCTTTGCCTCGCGCAGGAAGCGTTTGATGACCTCGGTGTGCGAGACCAAGCTCGGCGTGATGACCTTGATCGCGACCTCGCGGCCGACCGAGTGCTGCGTGCCGCGATAGACCGCACCCATCCCGCCTTCGCCGAGCTTCTCGACGATCGTGTAACGGCCTTCGAGATCGCGGCCGAGCAACGGATCGGTTCGCGGCGTGACCTTCACGAGGCGCGTGCCGTCGGTCGGGCATCGCTCACCGCTCGCGAATAGCTGTTCGCAGGTCGGGCAATACCATTCGCTCGGGACGATCGAGTCGTGCTGCGTGGTCGTCACGACAGAGGAGTCAGCCTATCACGGCGCTGTCACGACGCGCGGCGGTGTCGAGTCGGGCGCATCGCGCGCGCCAGGTACGGCGCCGTGCGGCTCGCAGCGCACGCGACGATCTCCGCCGGCGGCCCCGCCGCGACGATCGTTCCACCGCGCTCGCCGGCACCAGGACCGACGTCGATCACCCAATCGCAGTCGGCGACGACGCGCATCTCGTGCTCGACCACGATCACCGTGTTGCCGGCATCGACGAGGCTCTGCAGCTGCGCGATCAGGTTCTCGACATCGGCCGGATGAAGCCCGGTGGTCGGCTCGTCGAGCACGAACAACGTGTCGCTGTGCTCCTTGCGCTGCAGCTCGGCGGCGAGCTTGATGCGCTGTGCCTCGCCGCCGGAGAGCTCGGTCGCGGGCTGGCCCAAGCGGAGATAGCCGAGCCCGACCCGACGCACGACCTCGAGCGCGTGCGTGATCGCGGCAGCGGCGGGATCGTCGGCAAAGAAGCCATGCGCGGCGTCGACGGTGAGCGCGAGCACGTCGGCGATCGTGTGGTCGCGGTACGTGACCTCGAGCGTCTTCGCGTTGTAGCGCGTGCCGTGACACACCGGACACGGCGCGTAGACGCTCGGCAAGAACAGCATCTCGACGAACACGAAGCCTTCGCCTTCGCAGTTCGCGCAGCGACCTTTCGCGACGTTGAACGAGAAGCGGCCGGCGTCGAACTTGCGAGCGCGCGCGGCCTTGGTCGATGCGAACAGCTTGCGGACCGGATCGAACAGGCCCGTGTACGTCGCGAGGTTCGAGCGCGGCGTGCGGCCGATCGGCTTTTGATCGACGCGGACGAGCCGGCGAAACGCCGCCATGCCCGACGTGATCCGGCCGCCGAGCGTCGCGATGGCATCGTCGTCATCGTCGTCGTCGTCGCCGTCGTCGAGCCGCGTGCCGAGGTGCTCGGCGGCGAGCTCGACGAGCGCTTGGCTCACCAGCGTCGATTTGCCGGAGCCGGAGACGCCGGTGACGGCGGTCATCACGCCGATCGGGAACGCGGCGTCGAGGCCGGCGAGGTTGTTGCGCGTGATCCCGGCGAGCCGCAGCCAGCCGGTCGGCGTGCGTGGCTCGCGCGCGTCGACCCGTCGATCGTCGACCCGTCGATCGTCGACCCGTCGATCGTCGAACAGATGCTCGCGCGTGCGCGACGCGTCGACGTTGGCGAGGCCCGCCGGCGGTCCGCTGTAGAGCACCTCGCCGCCACCGTCACCGGCGGCGGGCCCGATGTCGACGATCCAGTCGGCGCGCCGGATCACGTCGAGATCGTGCTCGACGACGAACAACGAGTTGCCGGCCGCTTTGAGCCGATCGAGCGCGGCGAGCAGCGCCTCGGTGTCGGCCGGATGCAAGCCTGCCGATGGCTCGTCGAGCACGTAGACCACTCCGAACAGGTTCGAGCGCACTTGGGTTGCGAGCCGCAAGCGCTGGAGCTCGCCCGGCGACAGCGTCGGCGTGCTGCGCTCGAGCGTGAGGTAGCCGAGCCCGAGATCGAGCATCACGGCGATGCGCGCGGCGAGGTCCGCCGCGATCCGCTGGGCGACGATCGTGCGCTCGGGATGTGCCACGGCATCGACGGTCTCGCGGCCATCCGCGTACGGCGCGAACATCGCCGCGAGTCGCTCCAGCGAAACGCGCGACAGCTCGGTGATGTCCATCCCGGCGAACGTCACGCCGAGCGCTTCGCGCCGCAGCCGTTTGCCGCCGCAGGTCGCGCACGGCGTGCTCAGCATGTAGCGCTGCACGCGCTTCTTCATCATCGCGCTCTGCGTGCTCGCGAACGTGTGCAACACGTGCCGCCGCGCGCTCGAGAACGTGCCCATATAGCTCGGCTCGGCCTTGCGCTTGAACAGTCGTCGAGCTTCGGCGGGCGTCACGCCGGCGTACACCGGCACCGTCGGCTGCTCGTCGGTAAATAGGATCCACGCGCGCTCGCGCTTCGGCAGCGCGCGCCACGGCACGTCGACGTCGTAGCCGAGCGTCACGAGGATGTCGCGCAGGTTCTGGCCACCCCACGCTTGTGGCCATGCCGCGATCGCGCGCTCGCGAATCGTCAGCGAGTCATCGGGCACCATCGACTTCTCGGTCACCGAATAGTTGCGGCCGAGGCCATGACACGTCGGGCACGCGCCCTCCGGCGTGTTCGGCGAAAACCCTTCGGCGTAGATGATCGACTGGCCGGGCGGATACGTGCCGGCGCGCGAATACAGCATGCGCAACAGGTTCGAGATCGTCGTGACGCTGCCGACCGATGACCGCGTCGTCGGCGAGCCGCGCTGCTGTTGCAACGCGATCGCCGGCGGCAACCCATCGATCTCGTCGACCTCGGGCACCGGCACCTGGTCGAAGAGCCGCCGCGCGTACGGCGAAACCGACTCGAGGTAGCGGCGTTGCGCTTCACCGAACAGCGTGCCGAACGCGAGCGAAGATTTTCCGGATCCGGACACGCCGGTGAACACCACGAGCGCGTCGCGCGGAATCTCGACGTCGATGTTCTTGAGGTTGTGCTGGCGCGCACCGCGAACGCGGACGAAGCCGGTGGGCGGGCGCGCCATGATGACTGTCTATCGCAGATCGGCTCGTAGTCGAGGCATGCGCTTCCATGAGAACATTTCGAGCGCCGACGTTTTTTCGTGCAGATCGAAGTGACGCGTCGACCTGAAAGCTCATGCGGGTGAACCGGCTCTGGTGGCTCTTGGTCTCGGTCGTCGCGTGCGACAAGCCCGATGCGCCGAACGCGATCGCGTGCCCGCCGTGGGCCGGTTCGGCGTGCAAGACCACGGCATCCGCGGCCGTGGCACCGACGCCGCCGGTGGGCTCCGGCAGCGGCGAGATCGGCCGGCTCGAGCGCGCGGCTGCGGCGATCGCTGCCAAGCCCGCGGCGAAGCGTCGCGCCGCCAATAGCGGTGGTGGCGGTCGCAGCACGCCGGCGGCGAACGTCGCGCCGGATGCCGCGCCGGCGCGCACGCATGGCCTCGCGAACGGCGTCGCGTGCACGTTCTCGTCGGACTGCGCGTCGGGCGAATGCACCTATGGCGCGTGCGCATCGGAGGACGGCGACAAGAAGCTCGGCAATGGGGTCAAGTGCACGTTCTCGTCGGACTGCGCGTCGGGCGAGTGCACGTACGGCGCGTGCGCGTCGAACGGCGACTCCAAGGAGCTCGGCACCGGCGTCGCGTGCACGTTCGACAGCGACTGCGCGTCGCACCACTGCACGTACTCCAAGTGCGCCGACGATTAGTAGCGACCATCGCGATCGTCACGTTCGTGACGCTGGTGCTCGAGCTCACGTCGACGCGCTTGTTCGCGTACATCGGCAGCTCGCACGCGACCTCGACCGCGCTGTCGATCGCGCTGCTCGGGCTCGGCATCGGCGCCGCGGTGCGCGTGCGATGGCCGCGCGCGATCGACTGGGCGGCGCTCGGGCTCGCCGCGGCGCTGTGGATGCTCGCGGCGTCGACGATCGCCGGCGCGCCGTTGCCGGTGCTCGTGATGGTCGCGCTCGTGCCGTTCGCGTTTGCCGGAGTCCTCGTCTCCGACGCGTATGCCGAGCGCGGCAGCCACGTCGCACGCGCGACGTACGCGATCGACCTCGGCTCGGCGGCGATCGGCTGCCTCGTCGCGCCTCAGCTGATCGGCCCGCTGTCACCGGCGCAGATCATGCTCGGGCTCGGCCTCGTCGGCTGCACGTTGGCGCTGCAGCGTCGCGCCGCGGTCGCGGTGATCGCCATCGCGTGCACGAGCTTGCTGGTGTTTCCGCTGCCCGATGGCCCGCTGCACGCGCTGCTGCGATCGGGGCAATCCGAGAAGGCGATCATCGAGACGACGACGTCGCCGCACGACGTCGTCGATTCGGCGTGGAGCCCGCTCGGCCGGCTCGACGTGCACCGCACGCCCGGCGAGCGCGACGAGCGACTCGGCGTGTTCACCGATGGCATGAGCCCGACCTACATGGTGGAAGCCGCGCGCGCAAAGGCGGCCGCGTTCGAGACCACGTGGGGCCTGCTCATGGCGTTGCCGTATCGCGCGCTGCATCCCGACCACGTGCTCGTGCTTGGCGCCGGCGCGGGGGCGAGCGTGTGGCTCGCCAAGAAATACGGCGCGTCGAGCGTCGACGCGGTCGAGGTCAACCCGGCGATCCGCGGCGTGCTCGCGCGCTGGAAGCACTTCGCCGGCGATGTCTATCACCAGCCGGGCGTGCGCTTGTTTACCGAGGATGCGCGGCGATATTTGGCCGACACCGACGAGCGCTACGACCTGATCGAGCTCGCGCTGGCGCTGACCGGGAACGTCCACGCGGAGCAGCCGGCGGGCATGGAAGCGAACCTGTACACGGTCGAAGCCGTGCGGCTCTACTTGAGCCACTTGAGCCCGACCGGCGTCTTGGTGCTGATCCACAGCGATCCCGGCAACGCGTATCGCCAGCTGCTGACCGTGATCGAGGCGCTCGGCGGCGATCGCGACCGCGCGCTCGAAGGCATCGCGGTGTTGCGCGATCCTCGGCCCGAGACCGCGTATCGCTACATGGTGGTCGTGCGGACGTCGCCGATGCCGCTCGACGTCGCCGATCGGCTCGACGTCGATCCGGCCGAATTGTTGTGGGGGCCGGGCGATCCTCCGGAGCGCCGCGCGCAGCTGCTCGACCCCGCGCAGCTCGGCGCCACCGATCGCGACGACCTCACGCCGGTCCACGACGAGCGTCCGTACTTCTTTCAGAACACGAAGGGCCTGGTCGCGACCGCGCTGGCCGAGCCTGGCCGGTTGTGGGTGCTCGCGGGCGCGATCGTGCTCGTGGTCGTGCTGATCGTCGAGCGGCGTCGCGACGCGCGCGCGTTCGTGCGCCCGGCCGCGGTCGCGACGTGCCTCGGCGGCGCGTTCATGTGCGTCGAGCTCGCGCTGATCCAGCGGTTCACGCTCGCCGCCGGCGGGACGCTATATGCGGTGTCGTTCGTGCTGTTCAGCTTGCTCGCGTGGAGCGCGGCCGGCGCGCTGCTGTTCGGTGACCGGTGGCGCCGGCTCGGCCGCGGCGTGGCGTGGGCGTGCCTCGCCGCCGCGCTCGCGATCGCCGTGACTGCGATGCTCGTGCGCGACCTCGCGTGGCTCGACGCGATCTCGAGCGGCCGCCTGGTGATCGTCGCGGTGCTGCTCGCGCCCGCGGGGCTCGCGATCGGCGGTCCGTTCCCGACGCTGCTCGCGCGCCACGGCGATCGCATCGCCAGCTTGTGGGCGATCAACGGTGCGGCCTCGGTGGCGGGCGGAATCGTCGCGGTGCTCGCACTGCGCGTCGCCGGATCGACCACGGCGCTCGTGATCGCCGCCGCGCTGTATGTCGCGGCGGCCGTGATTCACCACGACGGCGCCGGGAAACCGTAGATTCTCCCGGCCGCGCCGCCGAAATAGGTCGTGCGGTCGAGCGAGCCGATCGATCGCGCGTCGGGCGGCGCCTGGCCGAGGCACGTCCAGCTCGCGAGATCGGTCGTCGCCATGACGTTGCCGCCGACATCGATCGCGACGAGGTGATCCTCGGTCTGTTCGAAGATCGGCAGCGGCGTGAGCGTGGTCTGCTCGGTGCCGGTGCCGACGAACAGCGTGAAGCTCAGGTCGTGCATCGCGCTGCCGTCGTACGCCGGCAGCTGGCCGAGCGTGGCCGACACGATGTTGCCGGTCGGCCGGGTCTGGCACTGCGGGTCGGCGGTGTCGACGTTCGGGCCGGCGCCGTGACTCGAGCACGCGACGAGCCAGTCGGCAATCGCGACAAACCTCGTCACGCCACCGATGATATCGGTAGCGGGCAGCACGCAGGAAGGCGAAAGTCGCCGTGCCATGGCCAACGTCTACGGCATCTCGGTCGCGCTGCTGCGCCCGCTCGCCGAGCTGTTGGGCCGCCTCGACATCGATTCGGCGGCGTTCCTCGACGGCCTCGGGATCGACGCGGGCGCCACGCCGAACACGTACATCGCCGGCGCGCTCGTCGACGCGCGCCTCGACGAGCTCGCCCGCAAGCGCGGCGATCCGGCGTTCGCGCTCACGCTCGCACGCGCCGCCGTGGTCCGCCCGCTCGGCTTGTTCGGCCACATGGTGTGGCTCAGCGGCACCGTGCGCGACGCGATCACGCGCGCGGTGAAGTTCTACGCGATGGTCACGAGCCGCGCGACGTTGACGCTCGACGAGACGACCCCGCGCGCGACGCTGCGCCAGCACTCGGTGCCGGGCGCTTCGTACAGCAAGACGCTCACCGAGTTCGCGTTCGCGTCGCTCGCGTTGCGCGCGCGCGGCGCGACCGGCGGCAAGTTCGCGCTCGCTGCCGTGTCGTTCACGCACGCCGGCGATCCATCGGCGCGGGCGAGGTATCGCGCGGTGTTCGGCGCGCCGGTCGAGTTCGACGCCGCGATCGACGAGCTCGCATTCGAGGTCGATCAGCTCGATCTCGCGCTCGCGACCGCCGACGAAGTGACCTCGGCGGCGCTCGAGACGACGATCTCCAAGCTCACCACCGCGCAGCCGCGCAGCGTGCTCGTCGATCGAGTGCGCCGCACGGTCGCGACCAACCTCGGCGGCGCCGAGTCGTACGCGAGCGTCGCCGGCAAGCTCGGCACCAGCGCGCGCAGCTTGCGGCGTCACCTCGAACATGAAGGCCAGTCGTTGCGCTCGGTCGTCGACGAGCTGCGGCGCGAACGTGCCGACGAGCTACTCGGGGCGGAGCTGCCGATCAAGGAAGTCGCGTTCGCGCTCGGGTTCTCGGAGCCGAGTGCGTTCAGCCGCGCGTACAAGCGCTGGACGGGCAAAGCGCCCAGGCTCGGGCGGGTCAAGTAATTGGCCCGAACCGGTCATGGCAGCTGGCCATCGCCGGTGCTCCCATCCACCGCCATGCGAATCCTCTCCGCGACGACGATGTCGACGATCCTGTTCGCGTGCGCGTCGAAATCGCCGGGCACGAGCGGCGATGCCCGTGCGGCTGGAGGGGGCGATGCGGTCGTCACCAACGACGTCGCCACGATCGACTCGATCACGCCGGTGCTGCCGACGCCGACCGGCGTGTGCCCGACGATCGCGCCCGGCGACGTCACGTTCGCGCCGGCGGGCATCCCGCCGCGCAAGGTCAACCTCGCGTTCGATCCGACGAAGGTCGGCAAGCAGAGCGCGCTGATCGTCTATTGGTACGCGACCGGCAGCTCGACGCTCGAAGCGGCGTACTCGCTCGGCGCGACGGAGACCACGATCGAGCAAGCGGGCGGCATCGTCGCGACGCCGTATGCCGATCCGACCGCGGGCGAGTTCGAGTGGTTCATCGTCAACATGAGCCCGAAGCTCGATGACTTCCTCGTCGCCGACGAGGTCGTCGCGTGTCTCGCGCAGGCGAACATGATCGACTCGACGCACATCCACAGCATGGGGATGAGCGCCGGCGCGTTGCAGACCACCGCCGTGAGCTTCATGCGATCGGCGTATATCGCGAGCGTCGCGACGTACTCGGGCGGCATCCCGCCGGGCTTCACGCCCGCGATCGAGGATCCCGACAACAAGTTCGCCGCGCTGATCTTCGATGGCGGCAGCAACGACGACGTGTTCGGCGTCGACTTCGAGGCGGCGAGCATGCTGTATCAATCGACGTTGACCAGCGCCGGTCACTTCGCCGCGATCTGCGATCACGGCATGGGCCACTCGATTCCGCTCGACGCTGCACCGAGCGTCGCGATGTTCTTCGCCGCGAACGGGTTCGGCGCATGGCCGTCGCCGTACGCGAGCGGCTTGCCCGCATCGTTTCCCAGCTACTGCGCGCTGTGACGCGGCGGGCCACGCAGCCCACCCCCTCCACTTCTACCTTGTGCCAGACGCGGGGGCTTGCCGCAAGCCCCACGTCGTGCTGCAGAGTCGTCGGCCATGACGAACCATGCTGTGGTGATCGTTGGCGGCGGTCCGACGGGAATGATGCTGGCGGCCGAGCTCGCGCTCGCTCGCGTCGATGTCGCGATCGTCGAGCGGCGCGCCGACCAGGAGCTCGAGGGCTCGCGCGCGGGCGGGCTGCACGCTCGCACGATCGAGGAGCTCGATCAGCGCGGCATCGCGGAGCGCTTGCTCTCGCGAGGCAAGGCGATGCAGGTCAACTTCTTCGCCGGCATCGCGCTCGACCTCAGCGACTTTCCAACGCGGCACAACTACGGGCTCGCGCTGTGGCAGAAAGAGATCGAGAAGATCCTCGCGGCGTGGGTCGTCGAGCTCGCGGTCCCGACCTATCGCGAGCGCGAGGTCACGAGCTTCACGCAGGGCGATCCCGGCGTCGACGTCGCGCTGTCCGATGGCACGTCGTTGCGCGCGCAGTACCTCGTCGGTTGCGACGGCGGCCGCAGCGTGATCCGCAAGCACGCCGGCATCGCATTCCCGGGTTGGGATGCATCGGTGAGCTACTTGATCGCCGAAGTCGAGATGACCGCCGAGCCCGCGCTGGGGATTCGCCACGGCGACAAAGGCGTCAACGGCCTCGGCCGACTCGAAGATGGCAAGCGCGTGCGCGCGGTGCTGATCGAGCCACGCGTCGAGCAAGGTGACTCGCCGACGCTCGACGATCTGCGCGCCGCGCTCGTCGCCGTGTACGGCACTGACTACGGCGTTCACGACCCGACGTGGCTGTCGCGGTTCAGCGACACGGCGCGCCAGGCGGCGTCGTACCGCGAGCGGCGCGTGCTGTTGGCCGGCGACGCGGCGCACATCCATTCGCCGGCGGGCGGGCAGGGGCTCAACCTCGGCGTACAGGACGCCATGAACCTCGGGTGGAAGCTCGCGCGAGTCGTCCACGGCACGTCGCCGGAGAGCTTGCTCGATACGTATCAAGCCGAGCGGCACCCGATCGGCGCGCGCGTGCTCAAGCTCAGCATGGCGGCGACCGCGCTGAGCCGCGGCGACGCTCGGACGACCGCGATGCGCGAGCTGATGGCCGATGTCTTGAAGCTCGACGAGCCGCGCAAACGATACGCCGGCATGCTGTCGGGGCTCGACATTCACTACGATCTCGGCCCGGGACATCCGCTGCTCGGCCGGCGCATGCCCGATCTCGATCTCGTCACCGCCGATGGGCCCACGCGCGTGTTCGCGTTGCTGCACGAGGCGCGGCCGGTGCTGCTCGGTTTCGGCGAGCCGGTGCCATCGGCGGACGGCGTGCGTCGCGTCGACGCGCGATATTCGGGCACGTGGGAGTTGCCGGTGATCGGTGCCGTCGCCGCGCCGGCCGCGGTGCTGATCCGGCCCGACGGCTACGTCGCGTGGGTCGGCGACGGCACCGATCGCGGGCTCGGCGAGGCGCTGGCGACCTGGTTCGGCGCGTAAGATCGCGGGGGCATGGCCGAGCACGTCGCGGCGGGATACATGACGCGGTTCCAGTGCGCCGGCACGGCGTGCGAGGACACGTGCTGCAAGGCGTGGGACGTGCCGATCTCGCAAGCGGACTACGGCCGGCTCGCCGGCGCGCTCGGCGCCGACGCCGACGACCTCGTGACGCGCGTCGCGAACGGGCGCGGCGGCAGCATCGTCGTGCTGCGCAAGCTCGCCGATCGCGCGTGCCCCGCGCTCGATGGCGCCGGGCTGTGCAGCGTGCACGCGCGCTTCGGCGAGACCGCGTTGCCCGACGTGTGCGCGTCGTACCCGCGCGTGATCGGCCAGCTCGGCGATCGGCTCGAGCTCACGGGCCGGATGTCGTGCCCCGAGGTCGCGCGGCTCGTGCTCCTCGCCGACGATGGCGCGCTCGTGCCCGCGACGCGCGAGCCGTTCGGTCGCGAGAACGTGCGGCTCTCGCTCGCGCGCGAAGGCGCGCCGCCGTACTTCGCGGCGTTCGAGACGGTTCGCGATGCGATCGTCGAGCTCTGCGTTACCGACGAGTTTCCGTTCGCGAGTCGGCTGTACTTCGTCGCCGAGCTCGCGACGCGGTTGGCGCCGTTTTATCACCGCGAGGCAACGATCGCCGAGCCCGAGCGGCTCGCCGGCGTGATCGCGGAGGTCCGTGACGGTCGCGCCGAGCTCCACGCCAAGCGCCTCGCGAGCTCGGCGATGGATGGGCTCGCGCTGGAGTCGGTGATCGGCATGCTGTACGCGCGCGCCGATGCGTCGCCGGCGTTCGCCGCGCTCGTGCGCAAGAACGCGGCGGTGCACGGAGCGAGCGACCTCGCGGGGCTGACGGCGATCGGCCCCGAACCGCTGTGGCAGACGCATCTCGCGCGGCGCGGCGCTCACGCCGAGCAGCTCGATCGGTACGCCGCGCGCTACAGCCAGAACTATTGGCTCCAGGATTGGTTTCCGGTGTCCGAGACGCTGTTCGAGCACCTCATGCACCTCGCGCTGCGCGTCGCGCTCGTGCGGTTCCTGCTCGTCGGCCATCCCGAATTCGGCACCGACTCGGCTGCGGTCGAGGTGTTCTATGCGACGTCGCGCGCCTACGATCACAATCCCGAGGTCCGCGCGGCGCTATCGCACACACTCCGCAAGCGCGGGATGCTGACCGTCGCGCACTGCGCGGCGCTGTTGACGCTGTAGCCGCGGTACCTTTCCCGGCGATGGAAACGAGCGCTTGGGGCAACTTCTATTTGATCATGTCGGCGTCCGCGGCGACCTTGGTCGGGCTGTTGTTCGTCGTGCTCACGCTCGCGAGCGATCGCATGCCCGCCTCGGGGGCCAAGCAGATCCGGCTGTACCTGACGCCGTCGGTGCTGCAGCTCGCGTTGGTGCTGGTGCTCGCCGCGGCCTTGATGTTTCCGACGCAGACGCGACTGTCGGCGGCGATCTCGTGCGGTTCCGTCGGGGCGCTCGGCATCATCTACGCGGCATCGGTCGTGCTCGAAGGCCTGCGCGGCAATGCGCTGCGCGAGCGCAGTGATTTGCTGCAATACGCGTTGTTGCCGGCGCTCGGTTACGCCGCGCTCGTGATCGGCGGCGTGGCGATCGACAAACCGAGCGACACGCACGGCCCGACGATCGTCGCGGCGGGCGCGCTCGAGCTCCTCGCGCTCGCGATCCGCAACTCGTGGTCCGTCGCAGTCAGCGTCGTCAGTTTGCGCGGCGAGAAACCGCACGATCGCGGACCGACTTGAGGCGACTCGCTATCCTGCTCGCGCTCGGGGCGTGTGGCCGGATCGGGTTCGACGCCGTCGTCGACGGCGCCAACCCGATCGGCTCCGATGCCGACACCACGCCGCCGACCGCGTTCACCGAGGCGGCGGGCATGGTCGATACGGCAGGCGTCGTCCAGACCGACTCGGAGCCCGATGGCACGCATCTGGTGTTTGTCGACAACACGCCGGGCATGAACGGCGACCTCGTGATCTTTCGCGAAGGCGACCGGATGCCGACGATCCGCGCGTACGTATCGATCGATCACGGCGCGACCTGGACGCGCTACGCGCTCGCCCCGACGAACGCCGTCGGGCTCAATGCGATGGGCGCGTGTCAGGACACGATCGATCACGCGTTCCATCTCGCGTGGCTCGACACGACCAACCTCGACCAGTACGCGACCTGGAAGCCGATGTACACGAACGGCGACATCGCCGGCTTCGCGTTCGGCAGCGCGTTCTCGTTCTTCGACGACGGTAACGATAGCCCGGGACCGCGCGACATCTCCGAGATCGTCGACGCGAGCGGCAACCACCGGCTCGTGTTCGCCGGCACCGGACCGTCGACCGGCTCGACCGGGATCTACAAGCTCGCGGTGACGACACCGACGGCCGGCGTCGAGCCGGCGAGCCAAGCGGATTGGGCGAAAGCGACCGATCACGGCCAAAGCGGCAGCGACGATCAGCTGCTGGCGAACGACTACCCGACCGGCGACGGCCCCGATTCGTATCTGGTGTCGGTCAGCTCGAACCTCGCGGGCGGCACGGCGGCGCCGATCGTCGTGGTCGGCGGCTTCCCCGTCGACAAGAAGCTGCTCGCGTGGACGATCACGCCCGCCGCGAACGACGACTTCGCGATCAGCGCGGCGACGACCGTGACCGCGACGTTCGGCGCATCCGCACTGCGCGGCGATGCGAGCCTGTCGCTCGCGAGCATGCCGTCGGGCGGCGTCGTGATCGCGTACGGCGCGAGCGGCGGCGTGCACGTCGCCGAAGTCGATCCGAGCAGCGGCGCGATCGTCGCCGATGCCGCGCCGCCGCCGACGGCGAGCACCAGCGCGCGTCACGCGGTGATCGCCACCGACGCCGCGTCGCGTCCCGCCGTCTTGTATGCCGATGGCGCGACGATCTTCGGCACGCTGCTGTGGAACGGCGCGTGGCTGCCGGCCGCGCAGGTCGCGCAGGTCACGCCGCCCGCCGCCGCGTGGAACGTCAGCGATGTGTGGACCGTCGACGGCGACGCCTACTTCGGCATGTACAGCGACGCGGGGTCGGGCTCGCCCACGACGTTCTCGCGCGTGTCGTGGCACTGAGAGGCGTCGCGCCCCGTTGCACGTGGTTGCTCAACACGGCTGAAATCCGGCCGTTTCTCGATCTGTGAAGCGCGCGTGGCCGGTGGCGTTGGACGATCCAGATCCGGACGTTTGCCAACGCCGCACGGTCGTCGCGCTCGAGACGGTCGTCGGCCGGATCCGCGTCGCGTCGTTCTTCTATCCCGTGCTGTTCGCCGCGTACCTGCTGCTCGTCCTCGACGCGCCGGCCGGCGATGTCGGTGCGACCGTCGCGGCGTTGGGCATACAGCTCGGCCTCGCGGTCGCACGCGCGGTGGCATACCACCGGAGCACACACGCGCGTCAGCTCGAGCCGGATGTCTGGCGGCGCGTCGTCGCGATCGCGGCGGCTTCGGTCATGTTCGTGTGGGACGCGTACCTGATGCTCGAGGTCGCGCTGCGCGGGTTCGACTCCAGCACGATGTTGTTGCTCGCGGCATCGCTGGTCTTTCGCGCGAGTGGCACGTACGGCGCGGCGCCCGATCTCTACATCCACGGCGTGTGGTCGCGCTGGAGCCGATTGCCGTTGCTCGCGGCGCCGTTCATGTTGCCGATGCGCGATGGTGCCGTGCTCGCGTTCGCGCTGCTCAGCCAGTTCGTCTACGGCGAAGTCCAAGCCAAACAGCTCAACGCCGAGTTCTGGCGGCGCATCGTCGCGACCGACTCGCTCGCCGCTGCGCACGCCGAGCTCCGCCGCGAGGTCGCGATGCGCGAGCGCGCCGAAGTCGAGCTGCGGCTCGCGCAAAAGCTCGAGTCGGTCGGCAGGCTCGCGGCCGGGATCGCGCACGAGATCAACACGCCGCTGCAGGCGATCGTGGGCAGCATCGCGTTCGTCGACGACAACGCCAGCGAGCTCGTCGCGATCGCGCGCGCGTATCGCGACGGCACCGCCACGCCCGAGCAGGCCGACGAGCTCGAGTTCCTGGCGACCAACCTGCCGGAGTCGCTGCTGCTCGCGAACGAATGCCTCGAGCGCACCGCGACGATCGTGCGGTCGGTGAAGTCGTTCGCGCGTTCGAGCAGCGACGCGAAACGGCGGCTCGACGTCAACGAAGCGATCGAGACCACGCTGGCGATCACGCGCCACGAATGCGCGAAGGTCGCCGACGTGGTCACCGAGCTCGGCGAGCTGCCGATCGCGCTCGGCTATGCCGGCGAGCTCAATCAGGCGCTGCTCAACATCATCGTCAACGCCGTGCATGCGATGGCCGACGTGCCGGCGCGCGGCACGTTGCGCATCGCCACGCGGTTCGACGCCGGTACGCGCGCGATCGTGATCGCGATCGCCGACACCGGTGTCGGCATCCCCGACGCGATCAAGGACCGCGTGTTCGATCCGTTCTTCACGACGAAGGACGTCGGCAAGGGCAGCGGGCAAGGGCTCGCGATTGCACGCACCGTGATCGCGCAGCGCCATGGCGGCGACATCGCGTTCGAGTCGAAGCCGGGTCGCGGCACGACGTTCACGCTCCGCCTGCCGGTCGACGCGGCCGATCCCGATCGCGCCGCCGCGTGATGTTTACACGCGAGCTCGGCGGCCGATTTATCGAGCATGATCGCGGACCATCCCGAGGCGTTGTTGTGGCTCGAAGCGTTGCTCGTGCTCGGGCGGTGCTCGTCGGTCGATCCTTGGACGCTCGCGCGCGTCGAGACGATGTTTGTCTGCGAAGGTCGCCGCGCACGCGCTCGCTGCTAGTTTTTCGCGCGCTGTCGGCGCCGTGCTTGCAGTCGATTCGTGGATGACGCGAAAGCATTCTGCCCTCGTCGCGCTCGGGTTCGGCGCACTGGCGTACGGCGCGGCCACACTCGGTGCGCTCGCGATGCGTGGCAAGGGTCGGCCGAACGGCTTGTGGTTCCGCCGCCTGCGCAAGCCGCGGTTCGAGCCACCGAATCGCGCGTTCGGCCCGGTGTGGACCGTGTTGTACGCGACGATCGCGTACGCGGGCTGGAAGATCTGGCGCGCCGAGCCGTCGCCCGCGCGCACGCGCGCGCTCGCGCTGTGGGGCACGCAGCTCGGCTTCAACGCGCTGTGGACGCCGCTATTTTTCGGTGCCCGCAAGCCAGGTCTCGCGCTCGCCGACATGGCCGCACTCGATGCAACGGCGATCGGGTTCGCCGCCGTGGCGCGCGAGGTCGAGCCGGCCGCCGCGAAGGCATTCGTGCCGTATCTCGGTTGGCTCGGCTTCGCCACGGCGCTCAACACGGCGATCGTGGTGAAGAACCGATGAGCGCCCTCGATGCTTGACCGCGCCGGCCGACCCACTCTTGCGAGGTGAAGATCCTGCTCGCACACGGCGACGCCACGGCGCGCCAGCGGTTCGCGCAATGGCTCGCGAGCGCCGGCCACGTCGTGCTCGAGGCCGAGACCGCCGCCGGCGCGTCCGCGCTCTTGCCGCGAGGTGCCGATGTCGTCATCGCCGATTGGCACTTGCCGGGCGGCGGCGCGGCGTTCGTCAAGCACCTGCGCTCGCTCGCGACGCGCGATCGCCACTACCTGATCGTCACGTGCGGCCGGCCGCTCGAGGCCGAGATCACCGCGATCTTCAACGCCGGCGCCGACGACCTCGCGATCACCGCGTCGATGATGCGCTCCGAGCTGCTGGGGCGCGTCGACGGCCTCAAGCGCGTGCGTGGCTGGGGCGGCGCGGCGAAGTCCGTCGAGTTCGGCCCGCTGTCCGACCTCGACAAGGTTCGTGCGTGGCGCGAGCTCGACACGATCGTCTCGGTCGAGCTGGGCGAGCAACTCGGCACCGGACTGCACGCGGTCGACGATGCACCGCGCGAGATCGCGTTCAGCGGCGCGGTTTCGCTGAGCCTCGCGGTCGAAAAAGTCGAGCTGCAGCTAAGCATCGGCATCGAGCGCGAGATGGTCGCGGCGTTCGGCGGCGCGTTGCTCGACGGCGATACGTCGGATGCGATGCTCGCCGACGCGCTACGCGAGCTCGCGAACGTCGCCGGCGGCGCCATCAAGCGTGCTGCCGGTAACGACGCGATGGCCGTGACGATCGGGTTGCCGACCAACGCGAGCGTCGAGGACGCGTCGAACGCGCGAACCTGGTCGGCGACGACGAGCACCGGATTGCGGCTGCGCATCGCCGCGGTCGCGTTGCCGTGCAAGGGCCGCGCGCTACGCCGCGTCGAGCTACGTGAAGGCATGGTGCTCGCCGGCGATGTTCGCAATCAAGCCGGGTTGTTGCTCGTCGCGGCAGGCACGTACCTGACGTCGACGACCGTCGATGGGCTCGCCCGCACGCTCGATTCGAACGCGCTCGTCGACGTCACCGAGCCGATGGCCGGCGGCTTCGCGCGCGCAGCGTAAGCGCCAACCGCTATTTGCGAGCTTCATGCAGCGACGCGAGGATGTCGTCGACGCTCGTCGGCTTGATCAGGTGCGCGTCGAACCCGGCCGCTTTCGAGCGCTCGCGATCGTCGGCTTGGCCGTAGCCGGTGAGCGCGACGAGCCGAGTGCGCAAGCTCGGGTGCTGCTGCCGGACGGCTCGCGCGAGCGAGAGCCCATCGAGCCCGGGCAAGCCGAGGTCGACGAGGGCGACATCGGGACGATCGCGCTCGATCAACGCGAGCCCGCCGGGACCGTCGGCGGCGCTCATCACGATGTGACCGTGCGACTCGAGCATCGCGCAGAGCAGCTCGCGCGCATCCGCGTTGTCGTCGATCACGACGGCGCGCAGCGGCGCGGTGCGCTCGCGCCTGCCTTCGGCCAAGGCCGGCGCCTCTGCGACGCGGGCGAGCAGCGGGAAGCTGATCTCGAACCTGGTGCCGCGATTGCGGCCGGCGCTGGCGACCTCGATGGTACCGCCGTGCAGCTCGACGAGCTGCTTCGCGAGCGCGAGCCCCAAGCCGAGCCCGCCCGAGCCATCGAGGCGCACGCGCTCCTGCACGAACATCTCGAAGACGCGGTCTTGCAGCTCGGGCGCGATGCCGATGCCGTTGTCGGTCACGCGCACGATGCCGGTCGTCGCGCTCGCCTCGCACCTGACCGCGATGCGGCCGCCCGGCTCGGTGTAGCGCGCGGCATTGACGAGCAGGTTGGTCACGATCTGCGCGAGCCTCACCTCGTCGCCGCGCACGTCGACCGGCTCGTCGCCGACCTCGACCACGAGCTCGTGGTTGCGCTCGTCGATGCGAGGTCGCACCGCGGTGACGGCGAGCTCGACGATGTCGCGCAGGTCGTGCCGCTGTGGATGGAGCTCGATCTTGTTCGCTTTGATGCGCGAGATGTCGAGCATGTCGTCGAGCAGCCGCGTCAGCTGCGTGGTCTGGCGATCGAGGATCTCGATCGTCTTGGGCGTCATCCGCTCGGGCCGCATCTTGACGAGCTCGATCGCGGCCCGGATCGGCGCGAGTGGGTTGCGCAGCTCGTGGCCGAGGATGGCGAGAAAGTCGTCCTTGCGTCGATCGATCTCGGCGAGCGCCGCGCTCGTCGCTTGCTCGCGCTCCATCTGGCGCCGCAGCATCTGCATCTCGTAGTCGCGGCGCGCGGTTTCGAAATCGCGGCGCAGCCGTTCGGCGGCGAGCTCTTCCGCCTGATCTTGCAGCGTCATGAACACCGAGGCCTTCGCGACCAGGATCTCGGTCTCGATCGGCTTGAACAGAAAGTCGACGGCGCCGAGCCGGTACGCGCGTCGCACATCCTCGCTGTTTTCGTCGTACGCGGTCACGAAGATGATCGGCAAGTGCTTCGAGCGCTCGCGCGCGCGGATCATCGCGGCCGTCTCGAAGCCGTCGAGGCCGGGCATCTGCACGTCGAGCAGCACCAGGCACACATCGCGCTCGAGCAGGTGGCCGAGGGCTTCGGTGCCGGAGCTCGCGGTGAGGATCTCGCGATTCAAGCTCGCGAGCGCGATTTCCATCGCGACCAGATTGGCACGCACGTCGTCGACCACGAGGATCGGTCGCGGCAGCATGATCGGTCGGGTGTCGCGCTCGTCGAGCTCGATCGGGCTGGCTTCACGCATGGTGCGGCCTCGCCACAGTGAGCGCGGCCGCGAGCGTCAACGTCTCAACTCGGAGCCCGTCACCTGATAGATCCATCGTTAGCGCCATCACGAAGCAACTCGGGTGCCGGAGCGCGGTGCGACGTACCGCTTGGTACGGGGTTTTCGGGACCGCGGTGCGCGATAGCCTGGTGCCATGAAGCGCTCGCTCGTGCTGATCCTCGTCGCTGCCGCGTGCTCGAAGAAGCCGCCGCCACCCGCCGACAACGCCGCGTTCGCGGCAGTCGTCGCCGCTCCGGATCGCAGCGAGCGCGATCGCGCGCGAGACAAGCAGCGCAAGCCGGCCGAGTTGCTCGCGTTCATCGGTATCGCGCCCGGCATGCACGTCGCCGACCTCGGCGCCGGCGGCGGCTACACGACGGAGTTACTCGGCCGTGCGGTCGGAGCGACCGGCAGCGTGATCGCGCAAGACTCGCCGCATTGGGGCGCGCCGGACGATCCCGGTCTGACCCAGCTCTGGCAAAAGACGCGGCTCACCGAGCCGGTGCTCAAGAACACCAAGCACGTCGCGCTGGACTGGAACGCGCCGCTCCCCGCCGACGCCAAGGACCTCGATGCGGTCACGTTCGTCGCGGCATTCCACGACGTGGTCGCCGAGAAGGATGACGAGAACAAGCTCGACGCGGCGGTGTTCGCGGCGCTCAAACCCGGCGGCGTCTACGTCGTGATCGACAACAGCGCGAAGCAGGGCAGCGGCAAGACCGCGTGCGAGCCGCTGCATCGCATCGACGAAGACGTGGTCAAAGACGAAGTGCTACGCGCCGGCTTCAAGCTCGCCGCCGAGAGTGACTTCCTGCGCAACCCGAGCGACCCGCGCGACTGGAACGCCGATCCGGACAGCACCGATCCGCGCAAGCACACCCAGGATCTGTTCGCGCTGAAGTTCGTCAAGCCGTAGCGAATCGATCCGCCTGGAGGATCGATCGGCCCGACGTCGTGCGGCGGGACACGGTGCGCGCGATCGATGCACGTGCACGTGTACGATCCACTGGAGGATCGGCGGGACACGGTGCGGACCGGGCCGACCTGTTCCGGTCACGCCGCACGCGCGTCGACGCTTGCTACGACGCGATCGCGACGACGGCGGAGCTCGGGAATCGCATCCGAAATGTCGTGCCCGCGCCGCGCCGGCTGTGGATCTCGATCGCGCCGCCGAGCTGCATGGTCGCGTCGCGCAGCGCGCCGAGCCCGACGCCGCGGCCCGAGGTCTCGCTGACCGTGCTCGCGGTCGAAAACCCGTCGGCGAACAGCGCGACCTCGAGCTCGGATGCGGTCGCGCACGCCAAGCCGAGCACCTTCGCGCGCGCGCGAATCGCGGCCCAGTCGATGCCGGCGCCGTCGTCCTCGACCTCGACCACGACGCCGTCGTCGCGCTCGAACGAGCGCAGCCAGATCGATCCAGCAGCGGCTTTGCCGGCGCGCAGGCGCTCGTCGGCGGGCTCGATGCCGTGATCGATCGCGTTGCGCACGGCGTGCACGAACGCCTGCCAGAACGGTCCCCACGTCGCACGGTCGAGTCGCGCTCCATGGTCTTCGACGTGAGCTTCGACCGCCGGCTTGCCGAGTCGCTCGGCGATTCCCTTCGCCTGATCCGCGAGGTGGACGAGCCGCGCGCGGGTCGGCTCGAGCTGGAAGCGCGCGAGCAGGTGCGCGACGTGGCCGACATCGCGTGCGCGTACGGCGGCTTCGAGCCGCGCGAGCTGATCGGCGTCGAGCTCGAGCCGCGCGTGGCGGTCGCCGAGCAAACGACGAAGCTGGTGGACGATCACGTGCCAGCGCGCGGCGAGCTCGTCGAATGCCGAGGGGCTCGGCAGCTCGCCCGTCTCGTCGATGTGATCTTCGACGCGGTGGCAAGCGCTCGCGATACTCGCGAGCCCGAACAACGCGGCGTTACCTTTGAGCGTGTGGATGGTGCGGCGCATGACGTGGAGGTCGCGCACCTCGCCGCGGAGCAGCGTATCGAGCTGCGCAGCGGTCTCTTCCAGGAAGTCCTCGACACCCGCGCGATCGGCGAGCACGCGCTCGAGCAGCTCGGTCACCTCGGCGCGCTCGTCTTCGGCGCGCTCGTGCGTGATATCGGTGACGATCACGAGGAACGCGGCGGGCGACTCGACGTTGCCGATCGGCCGGTACTCGACGCGGTAGCTCGTACCGCCGACCGCGAACCTCGACGGCATCTGCGCCAACGTGACCTCGAGCGGCATCATGTCGTCGACGACCGCCTGCCAGCTCACGCGCGAGCTCGATGCGATTCGAGGCGCGACCGTCGCGAGGTAGTCGAACCACGTCGCGTCCGCCGCCGGTGTGCCGAACCAACGATCGATCGCCGCGGAGTGCTCGCCGGCGAGCCGGCCGTGACGGTCGATCGTGGTGAAGCCCTGATCGACGTTGTCGAGCAGCACGCGCATCTCGCGGTTCTTGTCGTCGACCTGGCGCGTGCGCTCTTGCACGATGCGCTCGAGTCCGATCACGTTGTCGAAGAACGAGCGCGCGATCACGCACGTCGCGATCGCCTCGAGTATGACGAAGAGCGCGTGCACCGCGACGACCCACCATTGCGCGTTGTAGTTGAACACGCTCGACGGCAGGACCATCCACACGATCAAGTGATGGAGCGTGACGGTCACCGTCGCCGCGACGATCACCATCGGGTTGCCGAACACGCAGCACATCGCGACCAGCGCGAAGAAGTAGAAGTGCATCTCGATCTGCATCGGGCCCTGCCCGAAGTGGACGAGCAAGCCGCCCATGCACATCGCCGTGACGCCGTGGACCACCGAAATCGCGCGCGGGTTGGCGAGCGTGAAGTAGGCGGCGACGGGACCGACGAGCACCACGGCCGTGAGCACGGCCGCGAGCAGCGGTCGGGTGTCGTTGATCCACGCGACCGCGACGAACACCGGCACGTGCAGCGCGAAGAACACGAGCGCGATCCGATTGACGCGCTGCAAGTAGGCGCGCTCGAACGTCGTGATCTTGCGCGGCAGCGCGACGAGATCGAGGATGCGGCGTGATCGGCTCATGGCGTTGGCAGCACTGCGAGTCGCGCGCGCAGCCGGTCGCTCGTCGCACAGCCGAAGACCGGCAAGCTCGGGGGTGGCAGCGACGCGCGCACCGCGCTCAGGATCTCGAGGTCGTGTTCGACCGGCCCCTGCTTGCGATCGGTGTACCCGCCGGCGTAGCGGACGCTGCCGTCCGGCGCGATCGCGACGAGCAGCGGCGCGGCCTCGATGCCGAGCGCGGCCAACCGCGCCGCGTCGACGCGGCGCACGTCGAAGTGCTGCTCGAGCCCGCTCGGCGGCGAGTCGCCGATCCATAGGACGAGCTCGGCCCAACCTGCAGGGCGAGCCGAAGCGATCAGATGATCGGCGATGCGCTGCGAGCAGCGGCAATCGCCGCCGAGCACGTGCACCGCGACCCACGTGCCCGGGGCTCCACCGCGCAACGCGAGCAAGCGCGCGCCGAGGTCGGACGTCGGTGCCGGCGCCGGCAGCGCGAGCAAGTGGCGCGCGAGCAGGCCGGCCGAGCCGACCGTCACCACGACGAACCACGCGATCAAGACCGCTCGCCCGAACCACGCGCGCGATGCGACCGATGCCATACAGGTCAATGTCGGCCGGGGTGGGATCGCGTTGATGTAGGTAGCGAGCCCCGGACCAGACGCGACGGCCTGCACGGTTCTCCGGCGCGGTCGATTCGTTCGGCCATGGCAGCCACGATCTTGGTCATCGACGATTCGTCGCTGGTACGACAGCAGGTAAGCCGAGCACTCGCGGGTGCCGGCTACACGGTCGTGACTGCCTGCGACGGCGTCGAAGCACTCGAGATGTTGGCTGCAACTCCCGATGTCTCGCTCGCCGTGTGTGACGTCAACATGCCGCGGATGAACGGCCTGGAGTTCCTCGAGCACGTGCCGCGCTCGCTCGCGGTCGTGATGTTGACGACCGAAGGGCAACCGGAGCTGATGACGCGCGCACGTGCGCTCGGCGCCAAAGGCTGGATCGTCAAGCCGTTCAAAGCCGAGATCGTGGTGGCGACCGCGAAGAAGCTGGCGGCCTGAGCGCGCGCGCGAGCGTCAGCCGAGCGTGAACGAAAACGTCGCGCCTTTGCCGGGTTCGCCGGTGGCCCACACGCGGCCGCCGTGGCGCCTGACGATGCGTTGCACGGTCGCGAGCCCGATGCCGGTGCCGGCGAACTCGCGCGCGTCGTGCAAGCGCTGGAATGCGCCGAACAGCTTTTCGGCGTAGGTCGGATCGAAGCCGGCGCCGTTGTCGCGGACGAAGAACGCGCCCGCGGTCGCACCGACCTCGATCGTCGCGCGTTCGCGCTTGCCGGTGAACTTGAACGCGTTGCCGAGCAAGTTGTCGAGCAACACGCGCACGAGGCGCGGATCGCCGCGCGTCGCGAGCGCCGGTGCGATCGTCACCGCGACGTCGCGCGCGGGCTCGGCCTCGCGCAGCTCGGCGATCACCGTTGCCGTCATCGCGGAGAGATCGACCGACTCGAGCTGCATCGGCGCGCGCGTGACGCGCGAGAGCTCGAGTAGATCGTCGATCAACAGACCCATGCGCTGCGTCGCGGTGCGTACGCGCGCGAGGTGACCTTTGCCCTCGGCGTCGAGCTTGTCGCCGTTGTCCTCGAGCACGGCGAGCGAGAACCCGTCGATCGCGCGCAGTGGGCCGCGCAGGTCGTGCGACACCGAGTAGCTGAACGCTTCGAGCTCGTGGTTGAGCGCCTCGCTCGCCTGCAGCGCGATCGCGGTCTCGGCTTCCGCGCGCCGGCGTTCGCGGATCTCGCGCTTGACGATCGCGAATGCGAGCACGAGCGCACCGAGCGCGCAGATCGCGCTGGCGGCGTCGACGATCTCGGCGGTGGCAAACGTGCGTGCCGAGCTCGCTTCGCGGGCGGCGAGCTCGTCGCGCTCTTGCGAGATCATCTCGGAGGTCACCCGGCGGATCGTATCGTCGAGCCGGCCGTTGGCGGCGGACTGCGAGTCGTCGAGCGGGATATCCTTGCCGAGCGCGTCGCGCTTGGCCATCTGTTGCTCGAGCCGGCCGACGCGCGCTTCGAACATCGGCACGACTTCGGCGAGCCAGATCGCCTGCGCCGGCGCGTCGGAGGCGAGCGTGCGGATGGTCGCGAGGCTCGCGTCGAGCGCGTCGAGTGCGTCGCGGTAGTCGCGCTTGTAGCCCGCGTTGCCGGTGACGCCGTAGGCGCGCCTCAGCGACTTCGCCTCGCCGAGCCGCGCAGCCGTCGCGTCGACCGCCTCGATCACCGCGTGCGAGCGTTCGACCGATGCGACCGCGGTCATGGCTTCGCGCGCGCTGCGTACCGCGAGCACGCCGAGCACCGCGACCAGAGCGAGCCCGATCCCGAAACCGATCGTCGCCGTTCGAGAGCTCGCCAATCACGAACGAGCGTAGCAAACCTGTTCGACCGGCGAGTGCTTCGGACGGAGTCGAATTGCGACCGCGCGATGGTAAAACCGGCGCGTGGGGAATCGCGTCGAGCCCGCGTCGTCGTCGCGGTCGAAGTGCGTCGTGTGCAACGCGGCGATCGGCAAGGGCGAAGCGCGGCTTGCCGAGGAATACTCGGACATCAGCATCCCGAAGCTGATCATGCGCTTCTATCACCTGAAGTGCGCTGCTGCAGCACAGCCAGAGCTGCTGCATCACGCGCTGCGCGACGTTCGGCCGGGCACGATCTTCGACCGCGCCGACATCGAAGCACGGGTCGGCCCGGCGATCGCGCGCGCGCAACAGCAACGCATCGCGAGCTACGAAGCGAAGCGCGCAGCGGCGGTCGAGGTCGCACCACACGTCGCCGACGATCCGACGACGATCGCGGTGCTCGCCGAGCTCGAAGCCGATCCCGAGAATGCCGAGATCCTCGCGATCGCCGCCGACCAGCTCATGGCGCAGAGCGATCCGCGCGGCGAGCTGATCACCGTGCAGCTCGCGCTCGCGAAGGCCAACCGGCGGCTGCCGTCGCGCGATCGCGCTCGCTCGCCGCTGCCGCGTGGGCTGCGGCCGAGGTTGGCCGCGCTGTGCGACGAGCTCGCGTTCACCGACGCGACGCCGAAATCAGATGGCGACGAGTGGGCCGAGCATGCGAACCAGCCCGGCTGGGGGCGCGGCAAGATCGTGCGGCGGTTCGACGGCAAGGTCGAGATCGCATTCGCGAACGCCGGCAAGAAGGTCTTCAAAGCCGATGCGCCGTTCCTGCGATTCGGCTGAGCGACCACGGGAGCACCGGCAGTCATCGCGGCGTGCGAGTTGGCACGTGGCGTGCTCGTCACCGCCGGATGCGAGCTCGAATCGGATGCGCGATCGTCGTCATCGCCGGCGTGATGGGGCGAGCGCACTCGCAACCAGCCCCAGCGATCCCCGTCATGTCGCTGCGCGACGCGATCGCGTTCGCGCGTGCACATCAGCCGTCGGTGGTCGCCGCGCGCGCGCGAGCAGAGGCGGCGCGCGAGCAGGCGAAAGTGCCCCGCGCGGCGCGCATGCCGACGGTGACGGCAGCTGCCGAGGGGCTGATCGGAACCGCGAACAACACGACGGCGTCGTACGCGACGCTCGGCGATCTCGACGTCACACGCGTCGGCGGCACGCCGGCGAACGCACCCGCGACGTGGTCGCCATCGCCGTCGACGCTCGCGGGCGTCGTCGTTCACAGCGAGGTCTTCGACTTCGGCCGCTACGAAGATCAAGCCGACGCGCTCGATGCGCTCGCGCACGCAGCCGGCGAGGACGCGGCCGTCGAGGATCTCGATCTCGTGCTGCTCGTCAGCGATAGCTTCTACGCGGTGCAGGGCGCGAAGGCGGTGCTGTCGGCCTCGCAGGCCGCGGTCGCGCGCTCGCAGGAGCATCGCGATTTCGCCGATGCCGGCGTCAAAGCGCAGCTGCGCTCGCCGATCGAGCTGACGCGTGCCGAAGCCGACCTCGCGCGGTTTGCCGTCGACGAAGTGCGCGCGCGCGGCCAGGTCGCGGTCGCGCAGAGCGTGCTCGCGGCGGCGATCGGCTCGAGCGCGCCGATGGTCGACGCCGGCACCGACGACCTCGCGTATCCGGCGGCGCCGCCGCTCGATCGCTCCGAGCACGCGCTCGATCGCGATCCGGCGCTCCACGCGGCGCGCGATCGCCTCGCCGCGCAGCACGCGCAGACACGGTCGATCCGCGACGAGCTACACCCGGATCTATCGTTCTCCGCGGAGGTCACCGGTCGCGCGGGCGGCGCCGCCGTGGCCGATCCCACGCCGACCGGCGGCGGTTGGATCCCCGACGTGCCGAACTGGGATGCGCTGCTGGTCGTGACGTGGCCGGTGTTCGACCGGGTCGTCAGCGAGCGCGCACGGACCTCGGAGCGCGTCGAAGCCGTGCGCGCCGCCGAGGTGCAGCAGGTCTCCGAGCAGCTGCAGGCATACGTGCAGCAAGCGTATGTCGAGCTCGACATCGCGCGGCAAGCTCTGCCGGCGCTGCAACGCGCGCTCGACGCCGCGACCGCGAACGACGATCAGGCCGAGGCGCGCTTCAAGGCAGGCCTCGGCAACGCGGTCGAGCTCGCCGATGCCGAGGGGCTGCTCGTCGACGCACAGATCCAGCTCGCGATCGGCACGTTCGAGCTCTCGCGCACGCGCGCTCGCGTGCAACGCGCGCTCGCCGAAGCGACGCGGTGATCAGCGGTGACGTCCGCCGCCGCCGCCGTGGACCGCCGCGCGGACGTGCATACCGCCGCCGACCGGATGCGACGCGTGATACTGCGCGTGCGCCGCGTAGCCGCCGCGGACGTGCTCGTGCGCGGACCAGCCGGCCGGCCGATAGTGCCGGTACATGTCGGGCCGCGAGATGCCGAGGATATGCCCGGGCACGTTGCCGGCGCGCCCCCAGCCGCCGCCGTACCACGTCGACGAGTACCAGATGCCGCCGCGGTTGACCCAGTAGAAGTCATCGGCGAAGAAGATCGGCTCGTCGTAGTCGGCGATCACTTCGACGCCCGGGCTGACCTCGACGAGATCGGCGCCGCCATCGTCGGCATCACCACCGGGTGCTCCTTGGCCGGCGTATTGCGGCGCGGGCGGATCGTCGGCGTAGCAACCGAACGCACCAGTCGCGAGGACAAGCGCAGACGCAAAGAGCAAATGTTTCATGCGGCGACGGTACCACGCCGGGGCGTTACGGCCTGAACGCCATCTGCATCGTCAACGCGGCGCCGCCCGACGAGTACGTGAACGTCGAGGCGAACGCGCCGTGCGTGACTTGGATCAAGTCTTCCGACGCCGTCGGGTTGCCATTGCCGACCGGCGGGTTCGCACGCAGCTGCATGCCGGTGCCGGCGCTGATCACTTCGCCACCCTCGTTGCTCGCGTTCGAGGTCGCGGCGAAGACGTAATCGCGATCGCTCGACGTCGTCATCGAGTCGCTCGTCACCGCATCGGGTAACGACTTCGCGTTGTCGTCTTCATGCGACGAGTGCGCGTCGAGCGGTTGGCCGGCATCGACGCCGTGCAGCTCGTGCGCGATCAGCAAGCGGCAGCATTTCGAATCGGCGAACGTGACGATGATCGTCGTCGCGCCGGCGGCCGCCGCGATGCCATAACCGGTCGCGCTCTTTTGCGTGTCGCCGCCATCCTCGATGTCTTCGAGCTTCGTGTAGCTGTTGCCGGCATCGTCGGCGATCGTTTGCACGGTCGTGTTGCCCGCATACGTGACGAAGACGGCGACGACGTCGCCTTGCGCGATCGCCGCCGGAAACGACGCCGCGATCGTCGAGCCGCCATCGCCCCACGGATTCGCGACGCCGGATGCGATCTGCACCAGCGCGATGTCGGCGAACGCGTCGAGCGTTCCGCCGTCGCTGCGCAGCGTGGATGGCGCGTCGTCGCGCGCGCCGCTCGTCGCGTCGATCGCGCTCGCGTCGCTCGGCGAGAACGAGCAGCCTGCGATCGCGACGAACACCAGCGCGGCACGCACGAACGCTATGATGCCAGAGTCCGCGTTAGCGTGATCAGCGTGATCTCCTGCGTCGTGCCGATGCGTAGCGGCGGGCCCCAAAATCCGGTGCCCTCACTCACGTAGAGCCACGCCGCACCGAATCGCGCCAACCCCGCGACACGCGGCTCGAACAACCGCGCGAGCCAACCGAGCGGTAACAATTGCCCGCCGTGCGTGTGCCCCGCCAACTGTAAATCGACACCGGCGGCGGCGGCGCGGCCGATCGAGCTCGGGTGATGCGCGAGCAGCACGACCGGCAGCTCGGGATCGCGCCCCGCGAGCGCGCGCGGGATGTCTTCGCCGTGGCCGGGCGCCATGCCGGCGGCGCTGGAATCGTCGGTGCCGGCGAGCTCGAAGCCGGCGGCGATGTGCACGCGCTCGTTGCGCAAGAACCGCAGGCCGAGCGAGCCGAGGTGCGCGATCCACGCGTCGGCGTTCCAGTAGTACTCGTGGTTGCCGGTCACCGCGTAGACGCCGTCGCGTGCGTGCAGCTCGCGCAGCGGCTCGACGTGCTCGGCGAGCACACTCAAGTTGCCGTCGATCAGATCGCCGGTGATGACGATCAGATCGGGCGAGAGCGCCTGAACTTGCTCGACGACGTGCTCGACGAACGCGCGACCGAGCGACGGTCCGACGTGCACGTCGGTGAGCTGTACGATCGTGTAACCATTTGCCGCCGCCGGCAGCTTCGCGAGCGGCACGCGCACGCGCACGACACGCGGTCCGCGCCGCACGTTCAGCAGGCCGTAGGTGATCGTGAGCGCGACGCCGATGATGCCCGCGAGCGCCGCGACGCGCGCGCCGACGTGAAACACCCGCGCGACATCGGTCAGCGCCGCCGCCAACAGCAAGTACGTCGCGATGCCGAACCACATGTACGCGACCGCGGTGATCGCGTGCGCTCGCTCGCGCGACAACGTGCGCGTGAAGATCGCGGCGGCCGGCAAGCTCGGCACCAGCGCGATGATCACGACCGTGGCGATCACGTTCCACGGTGGCGGCAGATGCGGCGCGTGCACGAAGCGCAGCCAGATGTAGTAGTGCGCCGAACCGAGGACCGCGAACACGATGGCGAGACGACGAATGAGCCTACGACGCACGCTGACTTCTTAGCGCGTCTTTGCCCGTTGCGTATCGAACGCCGCCCGCGCGCGCTCCAGCTTCGGCACCTGGGTGACGATCCAGTTCCACGCCGGCAACGTGCGCTTGAGCAACGCGCGGCCGAGCGACGTCAGCTCGTACTCGACGCGCGGCGGCACCTCCGGATACACGGTGCGCGTGATCAAGCCGTCGCGTTCGAGCTGGCGCAGCGTCTGCGTGAGCACCTTCTGGCTGATGCCTTCGACGCTGTCGCGGATCCGCGAGAACCGCATCGGCTTCGCGGCCGCGTAGATCACGTGCATCGTCCACATCCCCCACGAGCTCAGCGAGCGCGCCAGCACCTGACGTGCGAGCGCATCTTGCTCGTCGGTGAGGTCGTCGCACGACAGCAGGCGCGGCTTGGTTACCATTTGGTGCGTATCTCCCTATCGGGTGCCTTCTTGCGAAAGGATACCGCCGGAGCCATCGTGCTGCCATGTCCGAATTGAATTGGTTCATCACCGGCAGCTCGCGCGGCCTCGGCAAGAGCCTCGTGCGCGCCGCCGCCGAAGCCGGCCATCGCGTGATCGCGACCGCGCGCACGCCCGGGACCATCGAGGCGCACGGCGATCGCGTGATCCCGCTCGCGCTCGACGTCACCGATCCCGCCGCGGCGCGCGCCGCCGTCGCCGCCGCGCTCGATCGCGTCGGCCGGATCGACGTCGTCGTCAACAACGCCGGCCAAGGCTTCTTCGGCGCGTTCGAAGAGATGACGGCCGAGCAGTTCGACGCGCAGGTCGCGATCAATTTTACCGGCGTCGTCAACGTGACGCGCGCGGTGCTCCCGGTGCTGCGCCGGCAGCGCAGCGGCCACATCATCCAAGTCTCGTCGGTCGGCGGTCGCATCGGCGCGCCGGGCCTCTCGGCGTATCAAGCATCGAAGTTCGCGGTCGAAGGCCTGTCGGAGGTGCTGTGGCACGAGCTCAAGCCGCTCGGCATCAAGGTCACGATCGTCGAGCCCGGTGGCTTTCGCACCGATTGGGCCGGCTCATCGATGGCGTGGGCCGACCCGATCGACGACTACAACGCGGTGCGCGCGTTTCGCGAGAGCGTCGCCAAGCGCGCCGGCGGCGAGCCCGGCGATCCGGATCGCGGCGCACGTGCGATCGTCGAGCTCGCGACGATGGCCGATCCGCCGCTGCGGCAACCGCTCGGCACCGACTCGTACACGTACTTGAAGCTCGCCTACGAATCGAATCTCGCCGAGCTCGAGCGTGCGAAGGCGCACGCGGTCGCGACGGATTTTCCGGGCTCGGCAGCGCCGGACCTCGGCAAGCTGTTCGATCGGCGCGAGAGCTAGATTCCGCCGAGCTCTTCGAGCTTCGCCAGCTCATCGTCGCCGACGCCCCACGCGCGCAGCGCCGACTTCGTATCCGCACCTTGCCGCGACGGCGGCCGCTGGATCTCGCCGGGCGTGCGCGAGAATCGCGGCGCCGGCGCCGGCTGCACGCGCCCGCCGTGCTCGACGAACGTGCCGCGCGCGGCGTTGTGCGGATGATTCGGCGCTTCGGCGATCGACAAGATCGGCGCGAAGCACGCGTCGCTGCCTTCGAGCAGCGCGCACCACTCGTCGCGCGTCTTGGTCTTGAAGATCGCCGCGAGCTCGCGCTCGAGCTTCGGCCACACCGATGGATCCCATTGCGCGTCGAACGCCTTGTCGGCGAGCCCGGCCTTCGCGCGGAGCTGCGCGTAGAACGCCGGCTCGATCGAGCCGATCGAGATCCAGCCGCCGTCGGCGGTCTCGTACGTGTTGTAAAAGTGCGCGCCGCCGTCGAGCGCGTTCGACGCGCGCTGATCGCGCCAAGTCCCGTCGGCGTGCATGCCGTAGAACATCGTCATCAGCAGCGCGGCGCCATCGGTCATCGCGGCGTCGACGACCTGGCCCTTGCCCGATGACTTCGCTTCGAGCAACGCGGCGAGCACGCCGACCGCGAGGAACATCGAGCCGCCGCCGAAATCGCCGACGAGGTTGAGCGGGATCGTCGGGCGCTCGCGGCCGATCGCGTGCAGCGCACCGGAGAGCGCGATGTAGTTGATGTCGTGGCCGGCGACCTGCGCGAGCGGACCGGTCTGGCCCCAACCGGTCATGCGGCCGTAGACCAGACGCGGATTGCGCGCGAGCGCGACGTCGGGTCCGGCGCCGAGCCGCTCCATCACGCCGGGCCGAAATCCCTCGATCAGCGCGTCGGCTTTCTCGACGAGCCCGAGCAGCATCTCGACCGCGGCGGGCACCTTGAGGTGCAGCGCGATCGATGGCCGACCGCGGTGATAGAGCGGCGCGCCGCCTTTCGCGGTCGCGGCGGCGAGGCTCTCGACGCCTTTGCGATCGACGCGGATCACATCGGCGCCGAGGTCGGCGAAGATCATCGCGGCGAGCGGAGCCGGGCCGATGCCGCCCATTTCGATGATGCGAATGCCGTGCAGCGGACCGGTCACCCGCGCAGCTTAAAGGATCGCGCCGACGCCGATGCCCCAGTAACGAATGTTTTCCATCTCGCGCACGCTGCCGTAGATGAAGCCGTCGAGCTTGCCGGTGAACTTGAGGCCTGCACCGGCTTCGGCTTCGTCGGCGCCCCAGATCGCCATCTTCGAGCCGTTCTGGCGCGAGTCCGAATCGAAGACGTAGCTCTGGCGAAAGTACGCGACCGGGCGAACGTTCGGCGATAGCTCGAGGATGGCGAACACCTCGGTCGGCACCTTGAAGCCGAACGGCAAGATGCCGCCGGTGATCTGCGACAGGCCGAAGCCGACGGTCGCGCCGAGCTGGAGGGCATCGCCGACGAACACGCCGGGGCCGAACCCGAGGCTCGCGTCATACGCGAACTCGGTCTTACCGCCGAGCGTCATGCCGAACGACATATCCGCCGTTTCGGCGACGCCGACGATGGGCGAGCCGTGGATCTCTCTCGCCGTGCCGCCGAGCGTGAGCAGCGTGTCGAAGCTGGGCGTCGTGCCCATGATCTCCGAGGTCGGTCGCTCGAAGCGCAGGCCGCCGCCAAAGCCGGCGCCGACCTCGCGGTACCACGGCGACTTCTTGTCGTCGTCGTCGTCACCGTCGCGATCGTCGGCGTCATCCTTCTCGACCCCGCGCGCGACCGTCTCCTCTGGAGAGGCCGGGTGCAGCGCGTCTTGATCGAACATGAATGGAGCGCCGCGGTCGAGCGTGACGGTGCCGGCGAACGCCTTGCCGTCGGTATCGACGAACATCGAATACGTGTCGTTCGGCAGCGCGAGGCTCAGCGGCTCGCCGGCGCCTTTCACCAGCTCGAGCGCGACGCGGCCGGACTTGTCGACGATCGTGACGTGGCCGCGCATCGGCGCCGGCAACACGAGCGTCGCATCGGTCGAGCGCAGGTCGGTGATCACGACGTCGCCGGTGCCCGACAGGTGCATGTCGTAGCTCGGGTGCTGTGGACCGTGCACCGTGTTTTGCGTGCGGCTGAGCGTCTGTTCGTACGCGAATTGATACGCCTCGGTCAGCGTGATCTTGCCGTCGTGGTTCGCATCGGCCGCGCCGCGCAAGCCGGTGATGAAGAAGTACGTGAAGAACGACGCGCCGATCTTGTCGGATTCCTGCGCGTCCTCGGTCGCCGAGCTCGACGACAGGAACGCGAAGCCTTCGACCTGGTTCGAGCTGTCGCGCAAGAACGGCGCGGTCTTGGTGCCGCCCTTCATGCGCGTGAAGCTGCCCGACGCGCAGCTGTCGACGATCGCGATGCGCACGTCGGCGGGGACGTCGCGAATGCGGTCGCGCAGGCGCGCGTAGTCGTAATGCGAGCCGCCGAGCAAGATGCCGGACTCGTCGGAATGTCCCGAGTAGTAGACGACGAGCTCGATGCGCTGGCCGCGCTTGCGCTCGTCGCGGACGCGTTGCGACAGCGCGTCGAACGCACCGTCGAGCGCGTGGGTATCGGGCTCGCTGAGCATCGACAGGTCGCCCTGGCTCACGCCGCCGATCTGCTCGAGCACGTCGGCGACGGTCGTCGCATCGTGGCCGGCGTAGCGCAGCCGGTCGCGATCGCCGCCGCCGTTGTTGCTGCCGATCACGAGCGCGAAGCGGCGCAGCGGCGTGGTCGACTGCGCCGGCGCCGCATCGGCGGCGGTGTAGCGGACGAGCACGAACGCGAACACGAGGCCGAGGAGAACGTGCGAAGTCATGGCGAACCTCATTGCGAATCCTTGGTCGGATCGGGTTTGCGGAGGCGGAGCGATGCTTGGTGCAAGCCCTGCGGTAGGTCGAGCTTGGCATCGGCACTGTCATCGCGGATCGCGAGCGCGTGAATCGCCGCGAGGCTCTGCGGCAGATCGATCGGTTGTTGCGCCGTGATGAAGAAGAACCGCTCGAACCGCGGCGCGTCGTCGAGCTCGTAGGCGTGCGGCAGCGCGAGCGTGCCGGCGCCGACCGCCGTCGCCTCGGGCGGCGCATCTTCGCTCAGCGGATAGTGCAGCGTGACCACGCCGGCGCCGTCGACCGAGGCGATCACGCCGTAGCGACGGCCGCCCGCGTTGTAGCGCAGCTGGATCACATCGCCTTGCTTGCACAGCGCGTCTTGCTCGAGCTGCTCGGCCTTGTCGCCGACCTGGCGAAACGCGACGAGCCGCGCTTTGCCTTTGGCGCGCACGCCGTCGTCGTCGTCGCTGAAGGTGAGCTCGCCGACGATCGCCGGGCGCGGTTTCGCGAAGTGCGCGACGGCGAGCACCGCGGCGCCGGCGGTCGCGATGCCGAGCAGGCTATTGCGCAGCGCGTGCGAGCGACGCGGCCTCGCGTTCACGCGAGTCATGATCTGTGCGATCGCGGGGCCGACCGGATAGCCGGCGAGCTCGCGCGCGTTGTCGTCGCGGAGTGCGCCGACGCGGTGGTCGAGCTCGGCCGCGTCGGCGGCATCGAGCCGGTGCTTGGCCGCGGCGGGAACTTCGTCGAGCGCGGCGCGTTCGACGAGCCAGTCGGGAAGGGATGTCACGTTTGGACCTCCATGGCGTGGAGCTTCGTGCGCAACTTCATCAGTCGCTTGCGCACGCCGGAAACCGACATGCCCACCTCGGCGGCGACCTCTTCGAGCGTCATCTTGTCGTGCAAATGCAAGACGGCGATCACCGCGGTGTCGTCGGGCTCGTGGCGAAACAGCGCATCGAGCGCGGCGCGTGCGGCGCTGCGTGCAGCGGGGTCGGTCGCTTCGGCGATCTCGACGACGATGTCGGGATCACCGGCTTCGGGGCGGCGCTTGCGGGTCCTGATGCGGTTGAGACACACGTTCGTGGCGATGCGAAACAGCAGCGACGACGGCGCCTGGCCGTCGAGCCGATCGGCGTGGGTGAGGATTTGAACGAAGACGTCGTGCATGGCATCGCGCGCGGAAGGGTCGTCACCGAGCAGCCTCCGGCATCGCCGTAGCACCATCGGTCCATACGTCGTGTAGTAAGTGGCTGGATCGACGGGCACGGTGAAGACGGACTGCGGTGTAACACCGGCATCCGCGGAAAGTGTCCCTGCGATTTTACGGCGCGCTTACCAGAGCTTGTGCGCACCGACCAGCGCCTGTAGCTCGTCGTCGGGTTTGCCGGCCGTTACCGCTACGGTCGCGGTGCCATCGTCGGCGATCGTCACGCGCGCCTTCGTGACGACGGGCGGCGCCTTGGGTGTGATCTTGCCGGCCGAGCCCAGCGCCGCGAGCACCTGATCGTCGATCGTGTCGTTCGTGACTTCGTGATCGATCGGCACCGTCAGCGGACACGTCGTGGTGTCGCCGATCACGCAGATCGTCACGCTCGTCGTGTTTTCGATGTGCTCGCTGAACACGTCGTCGGGCCCGCGGTCGTTCTCCGGCGATGCGACCTGCTCGGATTCCCGGTCGTGCGTCTGCAGCCACAATACGCGGTGCTCGCCGATCGTCTTGATCTCGGCTTTCTCGAGGTGGCTGGACTCGATGTGGTAGCCGCGCTCGTCGTTCGAACCGATCACCGAGACGAGCTGATGCTTGTCGTCGAGCAGGTAGTCGTACGAGCCGAGTTGCTCGACGTGATAGACGTGCCAGCCCGGCACCGGCGACTTCGTCTCGGTGCACGAGGGCTTGGAGTCGGCATCGATGTTCGGGAATGCATCGGCGATCACGCAATCGCAGACGACTTGGCCCGCGGCGCAAAACGCGCTCGCGACGGTGTTCGTCTGCGCGAGCCGATCGGCCGCGGCCTGCACCGTCTTGTTCGGGCGCAGCGCGAGCGACGCGCGATACTGCTTGAGCGCGCCGGCTGCATCCTTGGTCTTCTCGAGCAGCGCGCCGAAGTTGAACCGCGCCATCGCCTCGACCACGTGATCGACGGCTTGTGCCACCGCGAGCTCGTCGGCGCGCTTGGCCTTCGGCAGATCGCCCGCCTGCATCGCCGACATCCCGAGCTCGGTTTCAGCCCGCTGATCGAACGGAACCGCGACGAGCGCCGCCTCGAACGCGGCCACCGCGTCGGGCCATTTGCTCTGCTTCTGCGCCGCCCAGCCGGCGTTCATGTGCAGCTTGTAGTCGGCGCGTTGCTGCGCGGTCGGCGCTTTCAGCGTCGCCGTCGCCGATCCCGATCCGGCGGGCGCGATCGCCGATCCCGCGGCGGAGCCGCCCGGCGGCGTGGCGGCCGCGTGCTCCTCGTGTTTGCTGCCGCATCCGAGTGCAACAACACCGATGACCCACCATGTAAGCCTCACGTCGCGAGCGTATCGCAACTCATCGACGGCCGAGGCGCTCGAGGTAGCCGAGCAACATGTCGCTGACCGCGTCGGCCCACGCGTCGATCTCGGCGCGCGTATGGTGGCGCTCGGAGACTTGCTTGCCGAGCGCGCTCATCGTCGCGAACACGAGCTCGGCGGCGAACACGCGTTGTGCTCGATTCGCGTGTGGCGCCGCGGCGGTGATGAACGCGCCGACGATCGCGTTGCCTTCACGCGCTTGCTTGCGAGCCTCCGGAGCATCGCGATACGCGGGCGCGGCATCGTCGAGCGCGATGCGGAGCGGCGCCTCGTCGCGCTCGGAGTGGAAGAACGCGAGGATCGTCGCGCGTAACCGCTGATCCGGCGTGCGCGACGTGTCGCCGAGGATCGCGTCGAGCACCGAGCCGGTCGCTTTCCACTCGTCGACCTGCAGGCGAAACAGGATCGCCTGCTTGTTCGGAAAGTACTGATAGAGCGAGCCGACGCTCACGCCGGCCTCTTCGGCCACGCGAATCGTCGTGAAGCGCTGCGCGCCTTCGCGCTCGAGAACGCGAATGGCCGCCTGCAGGATGTCGGCGACGAGCTGCGCCGAGCGCGCTTGCTTGGGCTGCTTTCGAGGGGCGGTGGCGGGCGGTACGCGGCGCGGCATGGCTTCTCCCAAACGCGAATTGCG
>DATBAS010000244.1:0-47690 GCA_036271395.1 Kofleriaceae bacterium | reverse complement strand
CGGAAACCAACAAGAACTCGTGCAGCACGTCGCGACACACAGGTTTTTCTATTACTGTCACCTCTGGGAGCACATGCTCAGAAGAGTTCGATAGATTGGCACAATCCAATCGGGATGATGTCCGGTGACAATCGCACTTGGAACCATCCTCGTAAAACGCTTTCGACAAAGCTCTATGATTTCAATACCGAACCTGTTATTTGAGAAAAGTAAATCTACAATAACAGCCTCGGGACAGGTGCTAGTTTCCTGAATCAGATCTGCCGCGGCATCAATCGATGTGCACGCAAGCGGTGACAGACCGCTCCGTCGGGCACTCGCAGCAAGCGCGGCCACAACTCGCTGGTCATCATCGACGATCAATATGCCGTGCGAGTTCATACCGAAATCGACACACCATACAAGCCGCTTGCGAACGAGTAGGTACCAAAACGACGTCCTGTCATCGTAACGAGAACATAGTAATAATTACCAAATCCCCACCCACTGCTCATCGTGACAGGGAATGATGCGGTGGTGACACTCGTACTCGAACCAGAATTTCCATAGATCGTAGTCTCGGCACCGGTGGTTGAGTTGATCTCAATGAGGTCGACATCAACAGCAACTCCAGAACTAAGATAGGTCATGTTGAGATAGTAAATCCCTGGACCATTCACGGCCAATGCCGGAATGGGGCACACGAATTGCACCGGCGTTGTCGAGCCGACCCAAACTGCGCCACCAACGTTGGTATACTCACTAGCTGCTATGGGCGCCTGATATGGCACGCAAGCACCACCATTGATAGCCCAATACGTTGTGGCAGATGCGCGCGTTGCTGCGATCGTCGACAAGAACAGAAATACCAACACCATAAAAAACGAACGATTCATACCAATGCCCTCCTATTCAGTGTTCGGACTTTTAAGAACGCTAGAGCAGCCTAAAGCCCGCGGGCAAGCGCAAATTTCGTATTCATACGCGGCGCAGTCAAAATCTCCACTACGTCATCCCTCAGGGACGACAGTCAACGATTATCCAATGCGCTGCGCAAAGGCTCGCAACCAATTCTGTCGCAATCCATTCGCGTGAGTTCCGCGCGTTGATGCTCGACGTTAGGTCGATCACTTGAACGGCAAGCTGTTCGTCGACCGCGCCGATCCGTCGACGTTCGCGACGTGGACCGAGTTCGAGCGCCATCACAAGCCGGCGTTCATCGCGCGCGTCAACGAGCTGGTCGCGCGCGTCGGCTCGTAGGCTGCTTCGCGGCCGGCTTCGCCTTCGCCGGCTTCTTCGCGCTCGATGCGTTGAGCTCGACGGCAGCGCGGATCAGCGCCTTGAACGCCTTCGCGTCGACGCGGCCGCCTTCGGCGATGTCGATCGCGCGGCGCAGGTTGCCATCGAGGCTCGAGTTGAACAGCTGATCGGGATCCGGCAAGAACGCGCCCTTGAAGAACGTCAGCTTGACGTGCGTCTTGTACGACTCGCCGGTGCAGATACCACCGTCGTGATACCAGGTCGGCACGCCGGCCCACTTGAGCTCCTCGACGACGTCGGGGTCGGCCTCCTTGATCAGCGCGCGCATCTTCGCGAGCGCTTCGGCGCGCCAGCCGCCGATCGCGGCGATCTTGTCGCTAACTTGCTTCGTCGTCATGTAACAGCCTCGTGAGGGCGGGAACGGATCGCTCGCCGCTGCGGTTATCGCGGCCATGAGCTTGCCTTACTTCGAGCCGCCGTCGCTCGACACGCGACTGCCGATTCATATCTTTGGCGCGATCGTCACCGCGGGCATGCTCGTCGGCACCTCGGTGCTGTTGCGCTACGCGCGGCGCCTCGGCGAATCGCAAGTCCAAGCGCGCTCGCTCGCCGGCTGGGTCGCGGGCTGCGGCATCGTCGGCGCGCACGTGCTCGACGTGCTGTTCTATCGGCCCGGCGAGGCCTGGCATCACCCGATCGTGCTGCTCGAGGTCTGGACGAGCATCTCGTCCTACGGCGGCTTCATCGGCGGCGCGCTCGGCTTCGCGGTCATCGCGTGGCGGCGAAAGCTGCGCGTCGCGCGCTGGGCCGACATCACGATCGTCGGGTTGCTCGTCGCGTTCTCGATCGGTCGTGCCGGCTGCACCGTCGTCCACGATCACGTCGGCGCGCAGACGACGTCGCCGATCGGGATCGATTTTCCGCGCCACGCGCTCGTCGAGCGCGGCCTCGCCGACGAGCTCGGGGCGACTGGGCCCATCGTGCGCGCGCACGACCTCGCGCTCGAAGAGCTGCTGTACTTGATTCCGGTGAACGTGCTCGTGCTGTGGCTCGCGTTCCGGCGTGGCACGCGCAAGCTGCCCGACGGCAGCCTCGCCGTCATCGTCGCCGCGCTGTACGCGCCGGTCCGCTTCGGGCTCGAGCACTGGCGGCTCGCGTCGACCGATCCGCCATACGCCGGCATGACGTTCGCGCAATGGTGCTCGATCGCGCTGTTCGCGGCCGCGATCGTGCTCGGCGCGCGGATCGCGCTCGTCGCACGGCGCGATTGACGGCCGCATCGCTTGCTCGGTGCTCGGCTCCGCGATTTCATGAAGTCGATGCCGCGCCGGCGCCCCAAGACGAACACCGAACCGGTGGCCAAGCGCGCGCGGTCGGCCGGCTCCAAGAAGAAGCCACCGCCGCCCGGTCCGCTGATCAACGTTCGCCACATGGCGCGCAAGGACATCGGCGATGTCTGGGAGTTCCTCAAGATCAGCTTTCGCGACGTCAACGCCGAGACCGTCGAGTACCAGCGGCCGCGCTCGCGCAAGCGCTTCGAGGAAGTGTTCGAAGAAGAAGGCATCGAGCAGCTCCTGTTCGAGGTCGAGACCGACATCGTCGCGTACGCCGAGTGCAGCTACGAGGTCACCGGCTCCGACAACTGGATCAACCCGCGCTACTTCGAGAAGCGCGAGATGAACCCGCTGTTCGTCGACGAGCTCGCCGTTCACCCCGACTGGCATGGCAAAGGCGTCGGCTCGTTCGTGCTCGAGCAGCTGCACCATCTCGCGCGCGTGCACGGCCTCAACCACCTCGTGCTCGAGGTCGCCGAGAACAACGAGCGCGCGCTCGGTTGGTACAAGAAGCGCCAGTTCAGGAAGCTCGACGCGGCGATCTTCATGGCGTGCGAGGTCGCGATCGAGCCCGAGCTGTTACCGCCGCGCGAGCTGCCGAAGTCCCGGACCGAGCTCGAGCAGGATGCGGATGAATCGTCCGACGACCCCGACGACGGCGGCTGATCAGCGCGCGAGCATCGTCGCTCGCCGCCGCACATCGCCGAGAAATTGCAGCAGCCGTGCGCGGCGTTCGGCGACCAACCTTCCGAAGCGTTCGGCGAGCCGATCGCCCGTGCGCGGCTGCGCCAGCCGCACGTAGAGCGCGCGCTGATCGAAGATCGGCAGCGCCGCGAGCTCGCGCTCGATGGCATCCGCCGAATCCGCCGACGCGTCGAGGATCGCGAGCAAGTGCGCGTCGCACGAGCTGGCTTTGATCGCGGGGGTCTCGAGTAGCGACGACCTGATGCGTCTCATGGCGCCGTTATCGGCACGACGGCGCCGCGGTTGCGGTTCAGCTAAGTCGCCGACAGAACAGGTCGATCACGGCCTCGGGGTTATCGACGTGCAACCAGTGCCCGCCGTCGATCACGTCGCGATGGACGTGGGGCGCGAGCGGGTGGGCGTCGTCGGCCGCGGTGTACGTCGTCGAGCGCGACGCGACGACGAGCTCGACATCGCCGCCGGCCGGATCGTCGACGGCGGGCCACAGATCGACGCGGCCGTAGTCGGCGAGCAGCTCGCGAATCGCGGCCGTGTCGAGGCGAACTGCGAAACCACGATCGACGGGCACGAGGTTCATCGCGAACCATTGCGCGAGCGCTTGCGAGTGGCCGTCGGCGACGATCGCGGCGACGAAGTCGTCGCGGCGCGGCCAGATCCGCGGCGAGCGATCGACGAGCGCGAGCAGCTGCTGCACGGTCTCGTTCGCGGTCGCCGGCGTTCGCGGGCCGGCCGCGGCATCGAGCGTCCACGTCTGGCTGAGGCCGTGCGGTGCGAGCGCGCGCGTCGCGAGCACGACCTTGCCGCCGAAGCTGTGACCCGACAGCGCGGCGACGTTGCCGAGCTCGCCCATCAGCGCGACGAGGTCGCCGGCGCACGCCGCGATCGTCTGCGGTGGCTCGCCCGGCTCGGAGCGGCCGTGTTGGCGCAGATCGACGAGGTGCACGCCCCATTCCGGCCGCCGCGCGACGAGCTTGCGCGCGATCGTGCGCCAGTTGCCGCCGGAGCCGCAGATGCCATGCGTCATCACGAGCCAGCGCACCGGCGTCGCGCCGGCGATCGGTTCGCGATGCAGGTGCGCAACCACGGGCCGAGTGTGGCACGGTGACGGCGTGCTCGCCGATCTGGGCTTCGACATCGCGCACGCGTTCGACACGGCGCACGTCGCCGCGCTCGCGCCCGCAATCGGCGCGAAGCGACGCGCCATCCTCGTCGGCAACACGCGCGCGCTGTGGCCGCCGTTCGTCGCCGCGGTGCGGGCCGATCGCGGGCTGGCGGCGTCGGCAGATCCGCTCGAGCACTACACCGAGCTCGCGATCGCGCGCGCGTTTCCCGGCGCGCCCGCGTGGTTCTCGCACCGCCGCTACGACGGCGCGTTCCTGCCGTTTCAAAAGCTCGCGGTCGCGACCGGGCTCGGCGTGCTCGCGCCGACGCAGCTCGTGATCCATCCGGTCTACGGCCCGTGGTTCGCGCTGCGTGCGATCGTGCTCGTCGATGGCGATCCCCCGCCGGCGCCGCCGCCGCCGATCGTGGCGTGTTGCAACGGCGACTGCCCGGCGCGGCTCGACGCCGCGCTCGTGAGCCGCGACTGGCGCGCGTGGCTCGCCGTGAGAGACGCCTGTAACGTCGGCCGCGCCTACCGCTACGGCGACGAACAGATCACCTATCACTACACGAAGAATCGTTCACTGCTCGCTTTGGAACTCAGTCGGTGACTCGAGACCTCGCGTGCGCGCGTCGCGAGTGAATCGTTCTCGATGTGTATTGCGTGGCACGCGGTCTGCTCTCGACGTTCATCGTGCGGATGTCGTATGTGCTGCTCGCCGTCGCGACCGGGTGCGCGTTCAACCCGACGGAGCTTGGTGTGCAAACCGATGCGCAAGGTTCCGGATCGGATCAGCCGGTCGGTTCGACGCCCGACGCGTTCGTACCGACGCAGCTCGCCGCGTGCCACTCGCAGCTCGAAGGCGTGGTGCTGTGCCTCGACTTCGAAGACGCATCGCTCGATCCGACGGTGCACGACAGCTCGGGCCAAGGCCACGATGGCAGCACGTCGGACGTGACGGCGATGCCGCGGCAGTCGCAGCAAGCGGCGATGGTGAGTCCATCGTCATCGATCGTCATCGCAGCGTCCGCGAGCTTCGATCTGTCGAGCGCGCTGACGATCGAGCTCTGGTTCGATCCCGCGCAGACGCAAGAAGACAATACGATCGTCGAGCACGGCAACGACTTCGGCGTCGACTTCGATCGCTCGACCGGTTGCTACGCCGGTGACGAAGAAGTCTGGGCGCCCGAGAATCTCGCACCGGGCTGGCATCACATCGCCTGCACGTACGACGGCCACACGATCGTCGCGTACGTCGACGGCGCGATCGTCGCGTGCACGAACGCCGATCCGAACAGCGTCGAGTCGCGGCCGATCGAGCTCGCCGATCGCGTCGCCGGCGGGATCGACGACGTCCACCTCTACAACCGGCCGCTCGCGCCGCCGGAGATTCAACTGCTCGCCGGCACGGTGTCGCCCGACGTGTCGTGCCCCAGCGGCGGTGGCTGAAGAGATCTCGGGATCGACGAACGCCGGGAGCTGCGCTATCGTCGCCGGTCGATGTCGGACGCGTTGGCGACGTTCCATCCGCTGATCGCCGGATGGTTCCGCGATCGATTCGGCGCGCCGACCGAGCCGCAGCGCGAAGGTTGGCCGCGGATCGCCGCCGGCGAGGACGTGCTGATCGCCGCGCCGACCGGCTCCGGCAAGACGCTCGCCGCGTTTCTCGCGTGCTTGGATCGGCTCGTGCGCGACGGGCTCGAGACGCCGCTCGCGGATCGCATCGCGATCTTGTACGTGTCTCCGCTCAAGGCGCTGTCGAACGACGTCCAGCGCAATCTGGATCAGCCGCTCGCCGAGCTCACCGAGCGCGCGATGCACGAGGGCATCAAGCTGCCGCTGATCCGCGTCGCCACGCGCACCGGCGACACGCCCGCGGGCGAGCGCGCGAAGATGGCGAAGAAGCCGCCGCACATCTTGGTCACGACGCCGGAGTCGCTGTTCATCTTGCTGACGACGGTCAGCGGGCGCGCGGCACTCAGCCAGCTGCGCACGGTGATCGTCGACGAGATCCACGCGATCGCCGGCGACAAGCGCGGCGCACATCTCGCGCTCAGCCTCGAACGCCTCGACCGGCTCGTCGAGCAAACGACCGGGCGTGCGCCGGTGCGCGTCGGCTTGTCGGCGACGCAGCGGCCGATCGAGCGCATCGCGCGCTTGCTCGTCGGCACGCGGCGGCCGATGCCGCACATCGTCGATGCGGGCCACAAGCGCGAGCTCGACCTCGGAATCGAGATCACCGACGACGAGCTCGGCGCGGTCGCGTCGCACGAGCAATTCGGCCGCGTGTTCGATCGCATCGCCGAGCTGGTCGCGCAACATCGCTCGACGCTCGTGTTCTGCAACACGCGCCGGCTCGTCGAGCGAACGGCGGCCGCGCTCGAGCAGCGCCTCGGCGAAGAGCACGTCGTCGCGCATCACGGCTCGATGTCCCGCCAGCTGCGGCTGGCCGCGGAGCAAAAGCTCAAGCACGGCCGTGTCCGAGCCGCGGTCGCGACCGCGTCGCTCGAGCTCGGTATCGACGTCGGCGCGGTCGATCTCGTGGTCCAGATCGGCTCGCCGCGCTCGATCGCGACGCTGCTCCAGCGCGTCGGCCGCTCCGGCCACCGCTTGGGGGCGACCCCCAAGGGACGCATGTTCGCGCTCACACGCGACCAGCTCGTCGAGTGTGCGGCGCTCGTGCGCGGCGTGCGGCGCGGCAACTTGGATGCGATCGAAGTGCGCGACGCGCCGCTCGACATTCTCGCGCAGCAGATCGTGGCCGCGTGTGCGGCCGAAGAGATCGCGGAGACCGAGCTGGTCGCCATGGTTCGCGGCGCGACGCCGTATCAGACGCTCGGCGACGACAAGCTCGAGCAGCTGCTCGCGATGCTCGCCGAGGGTGTTTCGGATCGGCGCGGCCGTGTCGGCGCGTACGTCCATCGCGATCGCATCGCGGGGATGCTGCGCGCGCGGCGCGGTGCACGGCTCGCCGCGGTGACATCGGGCGGCGCGATCCCCGACAACAACAACTACACGGTCGTGCAGTTTCCCGACGAGACGCCGGTCGGCACCGTCGACGAGGACTTCGCGATCGAGAGCTCCGCCGGCGATATCTTCCAGCTCGGCAACACGTCGTGGCGGATCCGCCGCGTCGAAGCCGCGAAAGTCATCGTCGAGGATGCGCGCGGCCAACCGCCGACGATCCCGTTCTGGTTCGGCGAAGCGCCGGCGCGCACGAAGGAGCTCTCCGACGAGGTCAGCGACTTGCGCCGCGAGCTCGACGCGAGGCTTGAAGGCGCGCACGACGACGTGGCAACGTGGCTCGCGAACGAGTGCGGCATGGACCGCCGCGCGGCGCACCAGGTCGTCGCGTACATGGCCGCATCGCGTGCGGCGCTCGGCGCCTTGCCGCGCAACGATCTGATCGTCGCCGAGCGGTTCTTCGACGAAGGCGGCGGCATGCAGCTCGTGCTGCACGCACCGCTCGGCGGCCGCATCAATCGCGCGTGGGGCCTCGCGCTGCGCAAGAAGTTCTGCGTGTCGTTCGATTTCGAGCTGCAGGCCGCGGCGACCGACGATGGCATCGTGATCTCGCTCGGCCAGCCGCACAGCTTTCCGCTCGATACCGTGTTCGGCTTCGTGCCGTCGCACCAGACGCGCGACGTACTGATCCAGGCGCTGCTCGACCGGCCGATGTTCGAGATCCGCTGGCGCTGGAACGTCACGCGCTCGCTCACCGTGCTGCGTCGCAAGAACGGCAAGCGAATTCCGCCACACCTCATCAAGATGCGCGCGGCCGACACGCTGTCGGTCGTGTTTCCGCAGGCGCAGGCGTGCGCCGAGAACATCGTCGGACCGCGCGAAGTGCCGGACCATCCGCTCGTGTTCGAGACGATTCGCGATTGCCTCGTCGAAGCGATGGATTGCGAAGGCCTGCAACACCTGCTCGAGCAACTCGAGCGCGGCGAGATCCGCGTGCTCGCGCGCGATACCGTCGAGCCGAGCCCGCTGTCGCACGAGCTGATCAACGCGAACCCGTACGCATTCCTCGACGACGCGCCGCTCGAAGAACGCCGCACGCGTGCGGTGCAGCTGCGCCGCGGCTTGCCGGCGGAAACCGCACAACATCACGGCGCGCTCGATGCCGACGCGATCGCGCTCGCCGGCGAAGAGGTCGCGCCGACCGTCCGGGATGCGGACGAATTGCACGACGCGTTGCTCGGCATGTGGGCGATTCCCGAAACGCTCGCCGATCCGGCGTGGGCGCATTGGTTCGACGCGCTGCGAGCGAGCGGGCGAGCGACTCGCGTACTCCGCGATCGCGTGATGTGGGTCGCGACCGAGCGGCTCGGCGCCGCACGCGCGATCTTCGGCGCCGACACGCCGTGCGATCCGCCGCTGAACGTGCCGGCGTGGTCGCAGCCGATCGAGCGCGACGTCGCGATCGCAAAGCTCGTCGCGGCGCACCTCGATCATCGCGGCCCGGTCTCGACGCGCGCGTTCGCGACCGAGCTCGGCCTGCCGCTCGCCGACGTGCTCGGCGGGTTGCTCGCGCTCGAAGCCGACGGCGCGATCTTGCGCGGCTCGTTCACCGCGGGCGCGCCGGTCATCGCTCGCACGGCACGCGACGCGCTCGTCGCCGCCGACGATTCCGAGCTGCTCGCCGAAACCGAGTGGTGCAATCGCCGCGTGCTCGCGCGCATCCATCGCCTCACGCTCGCGAGGTTGCGCCGCGAGATCGAGCCGGTCAGCGCCGCCGCGTTGATGCGGTTTCTCGTGCGCTGGCAGCGCGTCGCGCGTGGCGTGCAGCTGATCGGCGCCGATGGGTTGGCGCGCGTGGTCGAGCAGCTGCAGGGCTTCGAGACCGCCGCCGGCGCGTGGGAGCGCGAGGTCTTGCCCGCGCGGTTGCACGGCTACGATCCCGCGTGGCTCGATCAGATGTGCCTCGCGGGCCAGGTCGTGTGGTGCCGATTGAGCGCGCGCAAGAGCGATGCGCCCGAGGTCGCGCTGACTTCCGACCAGACCGCCGAGCTCGTCGCCGCGATCGATCACGTCGCCAACGCCACGCCGCCGCTCGAGCAGTTTCCGCCCGCGCTGCAAGCGGCGATTCGCGCCGGCCAGCGCGCGGCCGCCTCGGCGATCGGCAACGGCACGGCGCGCACCGACGCGGCGACGATCGCGGCCGAGACCACACTAACGGCGGCAAGCAACGCGACGAAGCTCGAAGCCGCCGTCGCCGCGACGGCCGCCGCATCGGGCACGTACGGCGTCGCGCCGGTCGGTGTGGTCGCGATCGTCACCGGGCTCGTGATCCCGTCGGCCGCACGCGCCACGCGCAACGCACCTTCGCGCTCGGCGCCGCTCGCGCTGATGCTGCGCCGCGACGTCGGTTGGTTGCGCGCGCCGATGACCGAGAAGCTCGGCGACGATGCGGCGTTGCCGAGCGAGCTCGCCGCGCGCGTGCGCGATCACCTCGCGATGCGCGGCGCGTCGTTCTTGCCCGACCTCGTCGCCGCGATGGATGCGTCGCCCGATCAGGTCGAAGACGCGTTGTGGGAGCTCGTCGGCGCGGGCGTCGCGACGGCGGATGGCTTCGCGAGCTTGCGCGTGCTCGTCGATCGCAAGCGCGGCGAGGTCAAGAGCCACTTCGATCGCTCGCCACGAAACTCCAACGTCGTCGTCGGTACGTCGCCGATCCGCAAGTGGCAAGAGGCGATCCGGCGCGCGCGGACGCGCGATCGCGAACGGCCGAGTCACGCGCTGCGCTCGTTGCCCACCGCGGCCGGCCGATGGTCGCTGCTGCCCGCCGCCGATGTCGCGCAGATCGACGCCGAGGCATCGGGGCGCCAGCTGCTCGCGCGGTACGGCGTGGTGTTTCGCGATCTGCTCGCCCGCGAAACGGGCTTACCGCCGTGGCGCGAGCTGCTCGTCGCGCTGCGCCGGCTCGAAGCGCGCGGCGAGATCCGCGGCGGCCGCTTCGTCCACGGGTTCGTCGGCGAGCAGTTCGCGCTTCCGGAAGCGCTCGACGAGCTCCGCGGTGTACGCGAGCCCGTCACCACGCACGCCGACGTGTGCCGCGTCGCCGCCACCGATCCGCTCAACCTCGTCGGCGTGCTCACGCCCGGGCCGCGCGTGCCCGCGATCGTCGGTAACGCGATCCTCTACGTCGACGGCCACGCGGTCGCGTCGCTCGAAGCCGGCGAGCTCGTGCGCCGCGCGCCCCTCGCGCCCGGCGCGACGGTCTCGGACGACCTCATCTATCACCCGCCGCCGCGAGCGCTCGTGGTGGCTACGCAGGCCGCGTTGCCGCTGTGATGCGGACGCGCACGCAGCGCCAGCACGATGCCGACAAGATCCGGCAGATCCTCGACGAGCTGTATCCGACCGTCGGCTCGCCGCTCGCCCACGAGACGCCGTTCCAGTTGCTCGTCGCGACGATCTTGTCGGCGCAGTGCACCGACGCGCGTGTCAACCTGGTGACGCCGGCGCTGTTCGCTCGCGCGCCCGACGCACACGCGCTGGCCAAGCTCACAGCGCGTCAGGTATTTCCGTTCATCAAGTCGCTCGGCCTCGCGCGCAGCAAGGCGAAGAACCTCGTCGCGATGGCGAACCAACTCGTCGCGAAGCACGGCGGCGAAGTCCCGCAGTCGCTCGACCAGCTCGAAGAGCTCGCCGGCGTCGGCCACAAGACCGCCGGCGTGGTGATGGCACAAGCGTTCGGCGAGCCCGCGTTTCCCGTCGACACGCACATCCATCGCCTCGCCGGGCGTTGGGGCCTGTCGCGCGCGCGCAACGTGGTCGAGGTCGAGCGCGATCTCAAGGCGCTGTTTCCGCGCGACCGCTGGAACGCGCTGCACCTCCAGATCATCTACTTCGGCCGTGCGCATTGCCCGGCGCGCGGCCATGCGCGCGCCGAGTGCGCGATCTGCACGTGGGCCATGTCCGATGCCCGAGATGCACACGAGGCTCGCATCGCTCGCGCGTCGGCACGCGCCCGCGAACGCACGCGCAAGCTCGCAGCTCGCGCGAAACGCGACGCGTCCAAGGCGAAGCGCGGCGCCACGCGGCGCTAGGCGGCGCTAGGCGTGCCGCGATCGAATTTCGGCGATCGCGCGAATGCGTCGAGCTCGCGATCTTCGGCTGGTTTGCTCGATGAGACTGCGCGGCTCAGGCGTTAGGCTTACGCCCCATGCGTACGCACAGATCTTTCTTCGTGCTGTCGGCGATCGTCGCGGCTTTCGCGTGCAACAAGAAGCCGACGAGCGAGCCGGCGCCGGGTTCGGCCGCGCCCGTCGCGCAAGCCGCCGATGCCGCGGCCGCGGCGGCCGCACCAGCGTGGTCCGCGACGAGCCATCCGATCGAGCTCGCGTGCGGCGATGGCCCGTTGACGCTCACGCCGCCGCAACCGGCCGCTTCGCCGGCCGCGGCGCGCACGTTCAAACACGGCGATGCGTTCTCGCAATGTCACGATCAGGCATCCATCGCCGCGGCGTGCGATTGCCTCGCGAAATCGGTCGCGACCTGGGGCAAGAAGCTCTTGCTCGCGGGCCCGGCGACCTGCACCCCGCAACCCAACGCTCGCGCTGATGGTGCCGTGGTCTTGCTGCAGGACGAGTCGCCCGACACCGCGACTCGTGCCGGCGGCAGCGCGCTTGTCCTGCTCGCCAAACGCGGCGCGACGTGGTCCGCGATCTCGGTCGTCGAATCGAGCGCCGACATCGATCTGACGCAAACGCCGAAGCTCACCGGCTCGCTCAAGCTCGTCGCGTTCGACGAGCATCCGATCGCGGGCGGTTTGCTCTACTCGATCGAGACGCGCACCGAGACCGCGCAGTCTGATATGGGCGAGCACGATCTCGATGGCACCGCCTCGGCGACGTTGTGCTCGGTGCCCGCTGATGCCCATCCCGACGCGTTTTGCTATGTGCCGGTGGCGCTCGGGAGTTGGTCCTATACGTGGACCCCGAAAGAGGGCTCGTGCGAAATCAAGAAGCTAGCGACGTTCGCGGCCACCTACGATGCGACCGGGGCAACGCTTCGGCTCGACCACGGCAGCGACGCCGATACCGTCGCTGGTCACTACGGGTTTTAGAGGGGAGATTCCTGCAACTTAGCCGTATCATGGGGCAGCCTGGCGAGGGGTGGTGCGATGGCTGGTCATGTTCCTGAGTCCCAAACAGCAGCCGCTGATTCAGTAAACAACGCGCCCGTCGTCGCGCCGAACGCGAACGACCGCGACGTCCATTCGCTGGTCGCGCGAAGCGGCGGCGATCCGGAAGCGCTCGCGGCGCTGCTCCGAGCACATCCCGGCGCGCAACACGCGATCGTCACGATGCTGCATCAGACGTTCGGTAACGCGTTCGTTCGCACCGTGACCGAAATGGCGACGCGACCGACGACGCCGGGCAACACCGCCACCGGCCCGATGCGCGTCAAGGTCGATGGGCTCAACGTGCGTCACTCGGCGAACATCGCGCCCGACAACGTGCTCGGCATGCTGCACCACCACGATGTTGTCGAGTCGTCGGGCGCGGTCGGCGAGTGGATGAAGATCGAGTTCCGCGGCAAGCCCGCGTTCGTGTTCGGCCACTACCTCGAGCCCGCGACGCCGAAGCCGCACGCGCCTCATCCCACCGCTCATCCGGCCGCCGCCGATTCCGCGGCGTCACCTGCACCTGCACCTGCGCCTGCGCCTGCGCCGACGCCCGCTGCCGCGACACCGGCGCCCGTTGCCGCGACGCCCGCGCCTGCGCCCGTCGCCGCGACGCCCGCACCTGCGCCGACGCCGGTGCACACGCCGCCACAACCGGTGGTCGCACCAACGCCGCCGCCGGTGGTCGCGCATCACGACGCGCCGGCGCAAGGCGTCGACGGCCACGTCGCGACCGTCGCTCAGGTCGACGCGCACAAGGCGAGCGACAAGACGGCCACCAAGCCCGACGCCGACAAGAAGAAGAAGGTCACGCACTCGAGCGGCTACTCGCACTCGGCGGGTGAAGCGACGCGGGCGGCGCTCACGCGGCTCGCGAATGCCGGCAAGCTCAAGATCACGCCCAGCGAGATCGCGCAGCTCGACGGAGCCTCGCAGGTCGAGAGTGGCGGCAAGATCGGTTCGGTCGACACCACCGACGATCAGGTGGTCAGCATCGGTTTCTTCCAGCTCGTGCTCGGCCATAAATCGATCGAAGCCGTGATGCGGCTGGTTCCCGGTGCGTTCGCCAAGTACGGGCTCGAGCTCGACATGTCGAAGACGTACGCGTTCGCATCCAACCCGCACCAGATCAAGGGCGTCGAAGATTACGAAGAGCTCCGCGGTCAGGAGTGGGGCGACAAGTTCTTGCAGGCGAGCCTCGACGACGAAATCATCGCGGCCAGCGCGAAGTTCGTGCTCAAAGAGGCCGCGCAGGTCCAGCAGATCACCGCGAAACAGGGCGGCACCGGCGACTACTTCAACGACGACACCGCGCGCGCGTGGCTGCTCGAGCTCCACAACAACCGGCCGGCATATGTGGCGGCGGCGGTGAAGATGGCGGTCGAGCGCGGTGCGACGAGCGCGAAGGACCGCGACCACTTCCTCGACATCCTCGCGACTGCCATCGAGGATTCGTACATCCCCGAAGGCGTGACGCTCTATCGCCACGCGAAAGCCGCCGCCAAGACTCCGCTCACGCCGGAGCAAGACGCGAAGCTGCTCGCGGACAAGAAGACGCAAGCCCGCAACAAGGGTCTGCACATCGTCCAAAAGATCTCGCGCCACCTCGACCTGCCCGAGCTCGCGCCGCTCGCAGTGGCCAAGGACGATGCGCACGAAACTCACGACGCGCCCAAGCCGGCGCCGACGCCGACCGCACCCGCGGCGACAACGCCCACGCATGTAGCGGCAGCGCCAGCGCCCGCGCCCGCGCCCGCGCCTGCACCGCAAGATCGTCAGGCCTCGCTCTCGCATACGCCGACCCGATCGAACGACCAAACGCACGCGACGGCGACACAGCACCCGCCGGATGCGAAGGCTCAGCAGCAGGATCAAGCTGCCGACCAGCACGCTCCAGCTGCGGCGTCGTCGGACGTGCTCGATGGTGAGTACGCGCTCGTGCTCGGTCAGCTCAAGAGTGGCTTGATGGGCGTCGAACAGGCGAGCGCGCAGCTCGCCGAATTCGACAAGGTGATGCACGGCGGGTCGCCGTCGGTGAAGGGCCAGCAGCTCGTCGCGAAGTTGCACGGCGAGGTCGCCGCGCAACATCCAGCCGTCGCAGCACCGCAGGCGTCGCCGAACAACGACGCGCCGGCGAAGACGGCCGACCACGCGGAAAAGCCGGCAGCCCACGCCGACAAGAACGCGAAGGCGCTGCCGACCGTCGAGCTGTCGGGCACCTCGAAGAAGCTCATCGACGACGTACGCGCGCTGAAGACGGATTCGGCGGGCGCGGTGGCGGACCTACTCGGCAGGGTCGACACGCAGGTGTCGTTGCTGGCGAAGCATCTCGACGAAAAAGAGTACAGCGAAACCAAAGATACGAACCGCGACGAGCTCGTCGTGACCATCCGCGATCTCCGACTTGCGCTGACCACGCTGCAGGCGCCTCAGATGGCTGCCGACGCATTGGCCGGGTTGAAGTCCCGCGTCTACCTGCACATTCAAGACGTGTCTCCCTATTACTCGCAATATCGCAATGTCGATATCCTCGAGCAATTCAACGCAAAAGATACCAACACGAGAACGTGCAATATCACTTCGCTGTCGATGGCACTCGAGAGCTTGGGAGCGACGCCCGGCAGCTACGACTCCGCGCGCATGCCGATCATCAATCGCGTGTCTGGCTACTTCATGGACGAGAAGAACCGCGCCGCCGGAATCGTCAAGAAGGATGGCACGCATGCACAGGCCGGCGCGGGCAAGAGCCTCGACAAAGCAGATGTGCACATCGGCGCGGGTCTGACCGGTCTGCGCATGCCCGACTTCATCGAGCTCGCAGCGATCGCCGAATACTGCAACGAGACGTCTAGCGATGCCGAGATCAACGCCGCGCGCTGGAAGGCGTGGGACGACATCCTCAGCATCTTTTTCCTCGAGAAAGTGGCCAAGCACTTTCACATCGGAACCCAGACCAACGCGCTCAAGGTCGGCGGCAAAGCGGTCGGCAACACGTTGTTCGACTTCGGCAGCACGAAGACCGGCAACGGCTTGTATGACAACTATCGAATGAACACTGAACGGCTGGTCGACAAGCGAAACACGCTCGAACAGCTCAAAGCAGCGGGCAAGACCGAGAGTGACAAAGAGTACGTGAAGGCCAAAGGCGAGTACGAAACTGCGCTCGCGAAAGATAAGGATGCGCTCGACGGCAAGGCCAAGGACAAGAAGGGCAACGACGCGCCCGCGCCGGAGCTAGCGGCCTACAAACAGGCAGTCATGGAACAGGTCGGCAAGCCGTTCGAACAAGGCAAGTCCGTGGTGATCGCGCTGTACGGGCACTTCACCCGGCTACAGGGCATGACCGCCGACGAGCTCACGATCGGCGATCCCGCCATGTGGACGACGGGCCAGCACCGCAAGGTGTTGTGGGAAGAAGCCCGCGCCATGGGCTACTTCCATCACTACCTACTTCTTGGGTAGGTTCATCGAGTCGAAGCACGGTGGCGGGCCGAGACACTGCCCGACTTTGTCCGCGCAACTCGTGATCTTCTTCTTCTCGGCCGCGTGCAGCGTCACCCACACGGTCAGGCACTCGTTCTCGAAGCTCGGCTCCTTCGACTCGGCCTGCGGATCGTCATCGCGCAGACCTTCGACCTTGCATCGCGCATAGAGCCCGCACGTGTGACGCTCTTGCGGGTCGAGCGCTGCGAACTTCGGATCGAGCGTCGCTGCGGAGCCCGAGCCCGCCGTCGCCGTCGAGGTTGCCGAGCCCGAGCCCGCCGTCGCCGTCGGGGTTGCCGAGCCCGAGCCGGAGCCAGAGCCCGTGGTCGCCATCGCCGAGCCGGCGGTGGCCGCCGCCGAGCCCGCGATCGCGGACCCCGCAGATCCGCTACCGGACGCGGCTGGTGTCGACTTCGAGCCACAGCTCGACAGCGTCAAGGACGCGACCAAGAGCGCAAACACTCGCATATCGGCGATGGTACAGCAGTCAGCGCCGCGAAGCCTGCCGGCCACGACTCGACTGGACTCGATGCGAACGATCGATTTCGAGCGAGCAACGTCGGCGCCGTCGATCTCGTTAGACAGCAGCAGGGCGAACGTCGCGCTCGCGCGTTGTCGAACAACAACGATCGACACAGCGTATCGGCGCAGGCCGGCGACCGTCCGTCATGCGGGGCACGACGACTCGTCCGTTTGAAGGTCGATGATTGCCTCCGCACTTAGTTCACATAGAAATCAATATGTTATGACTTTGCTATTGCGCGTTGCCGGCGGAATGAATATTCATTCCGCTGTGAGCACGAAGGCACCTGCACGACCCAGCCAGACGCGGCTGATCGCGGTCGACAAGCGCGATGCGATCGTGCAAGCCGCGCTCGAGCTGTTTGTGGAGCGCGGGTTCTACGGCGTTGCCGTGCCGGAGATCGCCGAGCGCGCGCAAGTCGGCGCCGGTACGATCTATCGCTACTTCGAGTCGAAAGAAGCGCTGGTCAACGCGCTCTATCGCCAGGAGAAGCAGCGGTTCGCGCAGACGGTGATCATGTCGTTTCCGGCGATCGATCGCTCCCGCGAGCTGTTCCGTACGCTGTGGAATCGGATGGCTACGTTCGCGACCACGAATCAGTCGTCGTTCGTGTTCTTGGAGCTCCACCATCACGCGCCGTATCTCGACGACAACAGCCGCGCCGTCGAGCAGCGCATGATCGAGCTGTTCGAAGGCGTGATCGCTGCCGCGCAGAGCCGCGGCGAGCTCAAGCTCGCGCCGCCGCGCTTGTTGATGGGCATCGTGATGGGCGCGTTCACCGGCGTGATGCGCAGCTGTGTCGAAGCCGAGCGCGGTCACGAGGTCTCGCCCGCGGACTGGAAGATCGCCGAGCAATGCGTCTGGGAAGCGATTCGCGCATGAGCGGCAACGCGTCATCGACCCCACCCATCTAGTCACCTATCGACGACCTATCGTATCGTGGCGGATCTACCGCCTTTTTTTGGAGCCAGAAGCGGAATGAACGTTCATTCCGGCCGTGTTAAACCACCACAGATCGACCGACTCAGGAGCCAACCCAACATGTCGAACGCGTCCTCGTCCAAGCACACCAAGATCGTCCTCGTCACCGGCGCCACGGCCGGCATCGGCCGCATGACCGCGCTGCATCTCGCCAAGCTCGGTCACCACGTGATCGCGAGCGGCCGCAAGCTGCCCGAGCTCGCGGCGCTCAAGACCGAGGCCGGTTCGCTCAAGCTCGACACGGTCGCTCTGGACGTGACGTCGTCGGACTCGATCGCGGCGGCCGTGAAAACCGTCGACGAGCTGACGCGCGGTCGCGGGCTCGACGCACTCGTCAACAACGCGGGCTTCGGGATCTTGGGCCCGACCTCGGAGATCGGCGATTCCGAAATGCGCCGGCAGTACGAGACGAACGTGTTCGGCTTGATGAACGTGACGCGCGCATTCCTGCCGAAAATGATCTCGCGCGGCTCCGGCCGCGTGATCAACGTGTCGAGCGTCGGCGGCCGGATCACGCTGCCCTACTTCGGCGTCTACAACTCGACCAAATACGCGGTCGAGGCGCTGTCGGACGCGCTGCGCTACGAGATGCGGCCGTTCGGCGTCGACGTGTCGCTGATCGAGCCGGGCATCATTCGCACGAACTTCGAGGCGACCGCGGTTTCGGGGTTGTCGCAATTCTCGTCGACGCAGTTCGCGCCGGCGGTGGCGAAGTACGAAGAGATGTCGAAGTTCGCGAACCGATTCGCGTCGGATCCGATCGTGATCGCAAAGGCGATCGCGAAAGCAGTCGGCTCGCGCCGGCCGCGCGCCCGCTACGTCGCGCCGTTCTCGAACCACATGATCTTCATGATGTCGTCGCTGCTGCCCACGCGCATGTGGGACTGGACGATGCGCAAGGTCGGCTTTCTGACGAAGAAGGGCCTGCGGCTCGGCAATGCGCCTCGTCCGGCGCAGATCGAAGCCGCGAACTAACGCGCGCAACCGACGCCGCGGTACGCGTCGTCGAAGCTTTGGCTTGGCCTCGGTGGCGGCGCGTGGCACTTTCGCCTCGTGCGTTGGACGCTCACTTGTTGGCTCCTGGGAACCGTCTGGCTCTCGAGCTGCAAGGACCACGCGCCGTCACCGGCCGAGATCGCCGATCATGGCTGGCACGCGCACGACCTCGTGATCACCGCCGGCGAGGGCGCGAAGAGCTGCGCCGAGGCCGCGATCGCGATGCAGGGCGTGTTCGTCGCGCACCGAGGCGATTTCGAAGCGGCGTTCGACCTCGATCGCGACAAGGCGCGGCTGCAGGAAGCGACCGATTTCTTGGAGGCGCATCAGGATCGCTACGGCGACCTCGAGACGCGGATGGAGGCGCTCCAGGACCGTTGCGCCAACGACACTGCCGTCCAGGCGGTATTCCATCAGATGGCGACGCCGTAGTAGCTTCGGCGCCCCGATGGCGGATAAAGCCGACGACGATAACGACTTCGCTGCGATGTTCGCCGCGAGCGAGGGCAACAAACGCGCGAAGCGCCCGAAAGTGGGTGACCTCGTGAAGGGCACGATCGTGACGCTCGGCAAAGACGCCGTGTTCGTCGATCTCGGCGGCAAAGCCGAGGGCGAGCTCGACCGAGCGCAGGTCAGCGACCATGAGGGCAAGTTGCTCGTCAAGATCGGCGACGTGATCGAAGCACGCGTCGCCGCGGATTCCGGCGGCGTGCTGTCGCTGCGCACCAAGCTCGGTCGCGGCCCTGAAGCGCGCGCCGAGCTCGCACAGGCGCAAGAGCTCGGCATCCCCGTCGAGGGCCTCGTGACCGAGGTCGTCAAGGGCGGACTCTCCGTCGACGTGGCCGGCGTGCGCGGATTTTGCCCGGCGTCGCAGATCGACACCCACTTCGTCGAAGATCTCTCGGTCTACATCGGCCAGCGGCTGACGTTCAGGATCACGCGCTACGAGTCGCGCAACCTGGTGCTGTCGCGGCGCGCACTGCTCGAAGAAGACAACGAGAAGCGCGCCGTCGAGACCCGCAAGAACTTGATCCCGGGCGCGGTGATCCGCGGCCGCGTGACCTCGTTCAAGCCGTACGGCGCGTTCGTCGACATCGGCGGCATCGAAGGCATGTTGCACGTCTCCGAGCTCGGCTACGGGCGCGTCGACAAGCCCGAAGATGTGCTGCACGCCGGCCAGGAGCTCGACGTCGCGATCTTGAAGGTCGAAGGCGACCGGATCTCGCTGTCGCTCAAGGTGCTCGGCGACGACCCGTGGAACACGACGACCGGCAAGCTCGCGGAGGGCCAGCGCGTCAAGGGCACGATCACGCGGCTGCAACCGTTCGGCGCGTTCGTCGAGATCGCGCCGGGCGTCGAAGGGCTCGTGCACATCAGCGAGCTCGGCGCCGGGCGGCGCATCAACCATCCCAAGGAGATCGTTTCGGTCGGTCAAGCAGTCGAAGCGACCGTGCTCGGCATCGATCAAGAGCGGCGGCGCCTGTCGCTGTCGTTGGCGTCGAGCAACGACGCGGCGCCCGACGAAGTGGCCGCGGTCAAGCACGCGCCGCAGAAGCTCGGCACGTTCGGCGACCTGCTGTCGCGCAAGAAGTGAATAGCGCCGTGTTTGCCGGCGTTGCTATGCGAATGCGCTGCGCTGCGATCTTGCTCGCGCTCGTCGGCACCGCGTCGGCCTCGACACCTTGGATCGACGCGCCGGCGTGGCCCGCAAAAGCGAGCGCCGCGGAGCTTACCTGGCTCGTGTCGTCGGTCGTCGTTGTCGGCTCCGACGATATGCCACGTCAAGCCGTCGAGCTCGTCGTCGCGATCGGCGGCGTCGAGCGCCACGTCAAGCTGCACTCGCAATTCGGCCAGATGGTCCCGAGCTATCAATCGGTGTGCGGCGGCGCCGCGTTCCCGCTGAAGCACGGCGAGCTCGCGCAGATCAACTTCGAAGAAGGCGGCTTCGGCGGCTTTGTCGTGCGCCGTGCCGCCGATGACGTGCTCGAAGTCGTCGAGTGGACGCAAGAAGACGGCGCGTGCGAGGTCCACGGCAAAACGACGGCCTGCCCGCGCAACGACAAGCTCGTCGCGACCATGCACGTGCCCGCGGGCGTGAACGCGCGCGAGCGCTTGTTCGACGTCGACGCACATGGCAAACGCACGGCGTTCGCCTGCAAGTCATGATCGTCGAAACACTACGCAACTCATGATCGAGAATCCCGCGCGTTAGCATTCACCCATGCGGTACATGTTGTTAGCCGGCGTGCTCGGTTGCAGCAGCTCGCCGCCACTCGTGAGCACTGGTGGCGAGGTCGTGCAGTTCACCACCATCATCGGGCTCGGACCCGGCATTGCGGATGCGAGCGTATGCCTGACGGGCCTGACGGCAGTGCGTGCGCGACGACGAATTCGTCCGGTTCGTACACACTGCAGATTCCGTTCGAGCTCGATCACCAGGTCGCGGTGACCGCCACCGCGAATGGCTATCTCGGCCGCACCGTGGTGTTCGAAGAGTACGAATCGCCGGTCGACGGCGTGAATGACTGATCGCCGTCGGAGATGCCGCTGTACTCGACAGCAGACGCGACGACGCTCCTCGCCGGCGAGGCGGGCTTCGCGTATCCAGGCTCCGGCGGTTTTCTCGAGCTGAACGTGAGCGGTGTGGACAGCATCGCGCTCTCTCCCGCGCCTGACAAAGCGCCGGTTTACGGCGAAACCGACACGCCCATGCCGTCGCTCACGACGTTGCCGGCGCAAGGTACCGTGTGGTTCGGCAACGTCGCGCCGGGCACATACGACGTTGTCGCGACGCCCGCGAGTACCAATTGCGTGGTCGGTTCCGGCGCTTACCTCGGCTGGCAACCGACGACGCCAGGCACCGCCACCCGCGTCGTCGTCGAAGACAACTCGATCACGATCACCGGTGGTCTGGACTGTAACTAGAGCTTCACGTACTCGAACTGCTCGGGCAGCCCGTTGATGCCCTTGATCGGCGGCGCGATCCAGCTCGCCATCTTGCCGGGCTCGTACACCGCTTTCATCAGCGACTTGACGAAATCCTCGTCGGCTTGGTTCGGCAGCCACTCGCTGGCGCGCGCGTCCCACGTCGCCTGATCGATCATCGTGCCGTCGGGCGTGAAGCGATGGTTGGCCCACATGCCGATCTGGCGATGGAACTTGTGGCTCGGCAGCACGAGCGTGAAGTCGCAGCCCTCGTCGCGCAGCGTCTTGTTCCAGCGATCGACGCCGCGCTGGCAGTCCTTGATGTACTCGGTGCGCAGCACTTCGTTGAGCGCGTTGCGCATCGGGACATCTTCGCGCACGACCTTGCCATCGCGCAGCACGTCCATCGCGAACGTGCTGCCGATCAGCTTGTGCTCGTCGTAGCGATCTTCTTTGTAGCGGCCCTTGAGCCCGGCCGCGAACGCGTCGGCCGCGTTCGACGACACCTCGCCGCCGAACAGATCGAGCGACAGCGTGTACCAGAGGTTGAGGTACTTCTGGATCGTCGGCAGATCGACGCCGCCTTGCGCGCGCACGTCGCCGCCGTTTTGCTTCATCAGCTCGGCCGCGCGCTTGACCACGCGCTGCACGCCGCTCTCGCCGACGAACATGTGGTGCGCTTCTTCGGTGAGCATGAAGCGGCACGTGCGCGCGAGCGGATCGAAGCCGCTCTCCGCGAGCGACGCGAGCTGATACTTGCCGTCGCGGTCGGTGAACATCGTGAACATGAAGAAGCTGAGCCAGTGGCTCGTCGGCTCGTTGAACGCGCCGAGGATGCGCGGCTTGTCGGCATCGCCCGAGCGGCGCTGCAGCAGCGCTTCGGCTTCTTCACGGCCGTCGCGGCCGAAGTACGTGTGCAGCAAATACACCATCGCCCACAGGTGACGGCCCTCCTCGACGTTGACTTGAAACAGATTTCGCAAGTCATAGAGCGACGGCGCAGTCGCGCCGAGCATGCGCTGCTGCTCGACGCTCGCGGGCTCGGTATCGCCCTGCGTGACGACGAGCCGGCGCAGCATGTTGCGAAACTCGCCCGGCACCTCGTCCCACACGGGCTGACCGGCGTTGTCGCCGAAGCCGTGCACGCGATCTTGCTGCTTCGGCTCGAGGAAAATTCCCCAGCGATACTCGGGCATCTTTACATAACCGAAATGAGCCCAGCCGTCGCTCTCGACGGAGACCGCGGTGCGCAGGTAGATGTCGCGCGCCTGCCAGCCCTCGGGACCCATCTCCTTCCACCAATCGATGAACTTCGGCTGCCACGCCTCGAGCGCGCGCTGCAGCCGCTTGTCGCCCGCGAGGTCGACGTTGTTCGGGATTTTCTCGTCGGTGATGACGGCGGTCATGGCTAGGTCCTCTTCCACTGGAATTGCGGGCGTTCCGGGCGGCCGTACAGCGTGAGCGCACCGTGCTCGCCGGTCGAGTTCGGGCGCGTGAAGATCCAGTTCTGCCAGGCGCTGAGCCGGCCGAAGATCTTGGTCTCGAGCGTTTCGGGTCCGACGAAGCGGAGCGAGGCTTCCATCCCGGTGAGCGCATCGGGCGACAGCGAGGCGCGCTCTTCGATCGCGATGCGAAGCTCGTCTTCGAAGTCGATGTCGTCGGCGGCGATCGTCGCGATGCCGAGCTGCTCCGCCTCCTCGGAGGCGACGGGCCCTTCGGCGCCGCGCGCGAGCACTTGCTTGACGCGCTCGGGCTCGCCGTAGAACCGCGCTTCGAGGCGCGACAAGCCAGATGACATCGTCATGAATCCGGCGTTCGCGACCGAGGTCGCGATCGCGACCTTCTCGTCCTTGTCGATCTGCATGTAAAAGCGATCGGCACCGAGCGCGAGCTCGAGCAAGACGCCAGCGAAGCTCGTCGAGTCGTCGGCGACCGCGTAGAACGTCCGCGCGGTGTTGTCGAAGCGCTTGAGCACGCGGCGTTGGAACAGCCGCACTTCACGCGCGAAGCCGGTCGCCGACTTGGCGAGCGCCTCGTCTTGAGCCGAGACCATGCTCGGATCGCCGCTCGCGCGAACCGTGAGCACGTTGATCTCGGGATAGTCGAAGCGCAGGTGCAACAGCGCGTCGTCGAGCTCGCGAAACGCGCGCAGGCACCATGGCTCGCGACCTTCGGCGGCCAGCTTGTCGGGATCCTCGGGACCGTTCGGCCCGCGAATCGCGAGCTCGCCGGTGCGCGCCGAGAGATCGAAGTCGAGACTGACGAACTCGTAGTGGATCGATTCGGGCTTGTGCTTCGGCGCGAGCGGTTCGAGCTTCACCGCCGGGCCGCGCACGACCGTCTGCTTCGCGGCGAGCGCCTTGGCGGCATCGGCGACCGCGGCATCCCACTTCGTGCGCGATACGAGATGGTCTACCAGTCCCCAATCGCGGGCGCGCTTGCCCTTGATGCCTTCCGCGGTCGTGCAGAACACGTCGGCGCGGTCGCGGCGTACTTTGCGCTTGTCGACGAGCCGCGTGAGGCCGCCGGTGCCGGGCAGCACGGCGAGCAGCGGCGTCTCGGGGAAGCTGACGGCGGAGTTGCCATCATCGACGAGCATCGTCTCGTCGCACGCGAGCGCGAGCTCGTAGCCGCCGCCGGCCGTCGTGCCCTTGCACGCGGCGAGCGAGGCGAGCCCGCCATTCGCCGATGCATCCTCGAGGTAGATCCGAGTCTCGTTCGTGAACTTGCAGAAGTTCACCTTGAACGAGTGCGTCGACAACCCGAGCATGTAGATGTTGGCGCCCGAGCAGAACACGCGATCGAGCTCGGCGCCGAACACGATGCACTTCACTTCGGGGTGCTCGAAGCGCAGGCGCTGGATCGCATCGGCGAGCTCGATGTCGACCGAGAGGTCGTACGAGTTGAGCTTGAGCTCGTAACCGGGTTTGTGCGGGTGCGCGTCGTCGACCGCCATGGTCAGCCGCGCGAGCTCGCCGTCGATCGCGAGCTTCCAGTGGTGGTACCGGCTCGGATGGGTCTCGAAGCTGGTCGGGTCCATGGCGATCTTGTATCCTGCATTTTATTGCTTGTCACGGTGATTCATCATGCAGTATATTGCCAGCGTGACATTTCTCGAGACCGTCGGCGGCGCGGTTCGGGCGCAGCGCGAGCGCAAGGGCTGGTCCCGCCGCGAGCTCGCCGAGCACAGCGGCGTATCGGAACGCTTCTTGGCCCAGCTCGAGACCGGCGATGGGAACATCTCGCTGCGCCGGTTCGCCGAGGTCGCGCACGCGCTCGGCACGTCGCCGCAGGCGCTGCTCGCGACCGAGGTCCCCGGCACCAAGCCGATCGCGCTGCTCGGCGTGCGCGGCGCGGGCAAATCGTCGGTCGGTGCGGCGCTCGCGAAGAAGCTCGGCCGCCGCTTCGTCGAGCTCGATCAGGAGATCGAAGCGGCGACCGGCCTCTCGCTCGGCGAGGTGTTCGCGGTGCACGGCGAGGCGTACTACCGCCGCGTCGAACGCGAGGTGCTCGCGCGCGTGCTCGCCGATGCGGAGGCCATCGTGCTCGCGACCGGCGGATCGATCGTCAACGATCCGGCGACCTACGCGCTGTTGCGCTCGCGAGCGCGCACGATCTGGCTGCGCGCGACCGCCGAAGATCATTGGAACCGCGTCGTCGCGCAGGGCGATCGCCGGCCGATGGCTGAAAATCCGCACGCCTTCGAGGAGCTGCGCGCGCTGCTCGCGACGCGCACGAAGCTCTACGCGCGCGCCGACGAGACCGTCGAGACCAGCGGTCGGACCGTGCGCCAGGTCGTCGCCGAGCTCGCCGCCTGAGGGCACCGGATCGCTGAGCGTCAGCCGCCGAGCGACCGAATTCGTGGCGCTCGACCGCGCAGATGCTATCGTTGACAACATCAATGATCTCGTTGCCGCCTGCTACGACCGATCGCGTCGCCGCGCTTCGCGCGTTCAACCGGTTCTGGACCGCGCGCATCGGGGCGCTCGACGGCCGGTTGCTCGCGAGCCGGTTCTCGCTGAGCGAGGCGCGCGTGCTCTACGAGCTCGCCCAGCGCGACTCGATCGACACCGGCGAGCTGAAGGCGGCCCTCCGCATGGATGCCGGCTATCTCAGTCGGATCTTGTCGCGATTCCGGCGCGAAGGCCTCGCGAAGACGCCGTACTCGCGCAGCGATCGGAGGCGCCAGACCGTCGAGATCACCGGCAAAGGCCGCGCGGCGTTTCGCGACCTCGACGCCCGCTCGAACGACGACGTGCGCGCGCTCCTCGCGAATAGCTCCGAAGACGCGCAGCGCAGCATCGCGACGGCGCTCGCCTCGATCCGTCGCATGCTCGGCGAGCCTGTGAAGGCGCCGCGGGCGTACGTGTTGCGTGCGCCGCACGCAGGCGACCTCGGTTGGGTCGTCGAGCGCCACGGCGCGATCTACGCGCGCGAATACGGGTGGAACGACGAGTTCGAAGCACTCGTCGCGCGCATCGTGGCGGACTACGTCGCGAAGCGCGACCCGGATCGAGACGCCGCGTGGATCGCCGAGCTCGACGGCGAGCGTGTCGGTTGCATCTTCTGCGTTGCCAAGTCCGAGAAGGTCGCGCAGCTCCGCCTGCTGCTCGTCGAGCCGAGTGCGCGTGGAATTGGTGTCGGCGCGCGGCTCGTCGCCGAATGCGTCGCACACGCGCGGCGATGCGGCTTCGACAAGCTCGTGTTGTGGACGAACGACGTCTTGACCGGCGCGCGCAAGCTCTACGAAGCCGCCGGTTTCGAGCTCGTCGCGTCCGGCAAGCATCGCGCGTTCGGTAGAGCGCTCGTCGAGCAGACGTGGGAGCTACCGCTGCGTTAGCCGCCGCCGAGCAACGTCTCGAGCTCGGCTTCGCCGATCACCGTCACGCCGTGCTTCTCCGCGGCTTCGAGCTTGGTCTTGCCGGTGTCGGCGCCTGCGACGAGGTAGGTCGTCTTTTTCGACACCGAGCCGGCGACCTTGCCACCGGCCCCTTCGATGCGCTTCTGCACGTCGGCGCGCGGCTGCGTCAGCGCGCCGGTCACCACGAACGTCTTGCCGACGAGCGGGCCGTCGCTCACGGCCGAGACCGGCTCCTCGGGATCGACGCCATGGCCGGCCAGCTTGTCGAGCACGATCGCCGCGTGCGGATCGCGCAAGAACTTGTCGACGTGCTCCGCGATGGTCTCGCCGATGCCGTCGATGTCGTTGAGCTCGGCGACCAGCTCTTCCGACGACTTCGCCTTCGCGGCAGCGCGTAGCGCCGACAGCCTGCCGTACTTCGCGGCGATCGGCTTGGCGAGCACGCTGCCGACGTTCGGGATGCCGAGCGCGGCGAGCAGGCGCGAAAACGTCGCGTTCTGCTTCGCCGTGGCGATCGCTTTGATCAGATTTTGCGCGGACAGCTCGGCGAACCGCTCGAGCCCATGCAGTTGCTTCGCGGTGAGCGCGAACAAATCGGCGACGTCGGCGATCAGATCCGCTTCGACGAGCTGGGCGACGAGCTTCTCGCCGAGGCCGTCGATGTTCATCTGATGGCGAGATGCGAAGAACTCGATCGCGCCGAGCCGCTGCGCCGGGCAGCCGGTGCGATTCGGGCAGATCAACGCGACGCGGCCGTCTTCGCGCTCGAGCGTGGCCTCGCAGAACGGGCACGTCGTCGGCGTAACCACGCGCGGCCCGCTCGACGGCTCGGTGACGTTGAGGATCTCCGGAATGATCTCGCCGGCCTTCTGGATCGTCACGCGGTCGCCGATGCCGAGCTGTAGCCGCGCGACCTGATCCCAGTTGTGCACGGACGCGCGAGACACGGTCGTGCCCGAAACGTCGACGGGATCGAGCAGCGCGACCGGCGTGACCGCACCCGTGCGGCCGACGTTGAGCTCGATGCCGCGCAAGATCGTGGTGACCTGGCGCGCCGGAAATTTATACGCGATCGCCCAGCGCGGAAACTTCGCGGTCGTGCCGAGCGCGGTGCGCTGCGCGAAGTCGTCGACTTTGACGACGAGCCCGTCGACCTCGTAGGCGAGCTGGTCGCGCTTGTCGGCCCAGCCGTGCACCGCGGCGATGAGCTCGTCCCAGCTCTTCGCCGACGAGTTGTTCGTCGAGATCGGAATGCCGAGCCGCTTGATCAGCTCGAGCGATGCGAGGTGACCGCTCGCATAACGCTCGCCGTCGACGACTTCGTAGAGGATCGTGCGCATCGGCCGCTTCGCGACCTCGCGCGGATCTTGCTGCTTGATCGACCCGGCGGCGGTGTTGCGCGGGTTCTTGAATAGCTCTTCGCCGCGCTTCGCGCGCTCGGCGTTGATCGCCGCGAACTCGGCCTTCGTCATGTAGATCTCGCCGCGCACGACGATCGAGACCGGCTCGCGCAAGCGCAGCGCGACACCCTTCACCAGCTTGACGTTCGCGGTGACATCCTCGCCGATGCGGCCATCGCCGCGCGTCGCGCCGAGCGCGAGCACGCCATCTTTGTACGTGAGCTCGATCCCGAAGCCATCGATCTTGGGCTCGACGGAGAACACCGGCACGTCGCCATCGAGGCCTTTGACGACGCGATCGAAGAACGCGCGTAGCTCGGCCTCGTCGTAGGTGTTGTCGAGCGACAGCATCGCGACCGGGCGCGTGACTTTCGGAAACTCCGAGACCGGCGCGTGACCGACGCGCTGGGTGGGCGACCACGTGACGATCCAATCCGGGTGTGCGCGCTCGAGCTCGCGCAGCTTGACGACGAGCTTGTCGTACTCGATGTCGCTGATCGTCGGGCTCGACTCGACGTGATACTTGCGGTCGTGCTCGGTGAGCTCGTCGACGAGCGCGAGGTAACTGTCGCGTCCACCCATCAGCCGAATCTAGCGCGACTTGCCGAGCCAGGTCCGGAGCGACGGCTCGAGCAACTGCTTCTGCGCGAGGCAGTGATCGTTGCCTTCGATCGCTTGCTTGATCACGAGCTGCGCGCCGGGCAAGTTGCTCAGCCGCGAGTGCACGAACGCCGCATCGTCGTCGCGGTGCGCGGCATCGCACGTATCGAGCTCGAGGTAGACAAGCGACAACGCGATCGGGAAGTCGTCGTCGGCGACCACCGGCATCTTTGCGAGCACTTGGTCGATGTGCTCCTTCACCCACGCCGCGTTCGCGACGATCATGTCGTGCACGCCGGTGAAGAAAAAGATCTCGAGGTCTTCGCCGGTCGTCGTCGGTGCTGCGAGTAGCGCGTCGGCGAGCTCGCGATGGCGCTTTAGATCGCGAATCGCGGCGAGCCCGTGCAGCAGCGCATCGCGATTCGCACGGTCGGGCTCGGTCGCGAGCTGCTCGAGCAGCTGATCGGCGACTTTCGGATCGGCGTTGACGGCGACCTCCGTGACGAGCGCGCGCAGCGCCGTCGGCAACGTGCGAAAGCTCGGCAGCGCCTTCATCGCCTCGGCATCGAGCACGTGCGAGCCGCCGAAGATCGCCGCGCTGACCGCGCCGGCGCGTGCGAGCGCGGCGCCGTACGTCTCGTTCGTCGCCGGCAAGAGGCCGAGCTTGCGCGCCGTCGGCTCGACCGCGGCGCGAACCTTCGCGCGCGCGAGTTGCTCGAGATCGGGCGCGAGGAGCGGCGCGACGAACGGCGGCAACCCGGTGTTGACCGCAAACCCGTTCGCCCACGTATCGCCGAGCGAGACCGCGAATGCCTGCGGGCTCGGATCGGTGCGCAGCTTCGCCGCCAGATCCATCAGCAGGCCGAACGCCGGCGAGCCGGTGCGCGCGTGCGCGATCGCATGGCTGAAGATGTTGATGCGCTCGGGGGTCGTGAGCAGCGGCCATGCCTTGTCGCGGATCGCCTCGAGCGCTTTGGGCTCGAGGTTCGCGCGGTAGTAGCCATAATCGCCGGCGGGCGCGAACCACGCCGGGCAGCGATCGAGCGCGATCTCACCGGTCTGCGCGGTGAGCTGCGTGCAGGTCTCGGCGCGCTTGTGCTGCGCGTCTTCGTACGCGATGCACAGCGGCACGACCCAGCGCTCGTCCGACTTCGGCGGATCGACGATCGGCAAGTAGCGCGACTGCGCGAGCTCGAGCTTCGCTTTGCCTCCGTCACACGTCAGCTTCATCGCGACGTCGGGCACGCCCGCCTGATCGAAGTAGTCGGTCACGAGATGACCGAGCGGTTTGCCGGCGCTCGCGTGCTCGATCGCGGCGAACACGTCGGCGGCGGTAGCGTTGCCATCGGCGTGCGCCTTCAAGTACGTGCGAATCGCGGCCTGAAACTTGTCGGTGCCGACCTCGTGCTCGAGCATGCGCAGCACGGTCGCGCCCTTGGGATACGTGATGTTGTCGAAGATGTTGTGGATCGAGTCGGGCGTATCGATCGGCTGATGGATCTTGCGCGAGCTGGCGATCTCGTCGGCGTCGAATGCGGCCTGGCGATGCTGCACGACCTCGCTCGGCCAGCTCGGGTCGTAGCTCGCGAGGATCTTGTCCTCGATCCACGTCGCGAAGCTCTCGTTGAGCCAGATGTCGTCCCACCACGTCGCGGTGACGAGGTCGCCGAACCATTGGTGCGCGGTCTCGTGGCCCATCACGGAGACCAAGCTGTACTCGTCGAACGGCGCCGGCTTCGACAACAGCGTGTAGCGCGCGTCGGCGGTGACCATCCCCGCGTTCTCCATCGCGAGGCCACGCGCCGACGGTACGATCACGTAATCGAGCTTGGGATACGGATACGGGATCGCGAACCAGCTCTCGAGAATGTCGACGATGCGTGGCATCGCGCTCGCGAGGTACGCGGCTTCGCTGGCCTTGCCCTTCGGAGCGAACACGCGGAGCGCGAGCCCGCTCTTGGCCTTGCCGGCGTCGACGACGTCGTACGGCCCCACGCCGAACGCGATCAAGTAGCTCGGCAACGGCTTGGTCTGCGCGAACACGACGCGGCGATGAGTCGCGTCGAGCGGTGTGTCGCTCGTGATCGGTGTGTTCGACACCGCGACCTGATCTTTCGGCACGTCGAGCGTGAGCTGCCACGGAATCTTGAAGTCGGGCTCGTCGAAGCACGGGAACACCATGCGCGCCGCCGTCGATTCGAACTGCGTGGTCACGTAGCGATCGCTGCCTTGCTTGCTGACGAACGCGCCCTGATAGCCGTTCTCGACCAGCTTGCCGCGATACGCGAGCTTGATCGTGACCGCGCCGGCCTCGAGCGGCTGCGCCGGGCGCAGCTCGAGAAACTCGCCGTGCGGCGTCGCGGTGAGGCTCGCCGAGCCGGCGCTCGCGCTCGTGATCGTCAGGCCGTTCGCGTGCAGCCAGATCACGGCCGAGCGCTTGTCGAGCTTGCCGTCGATCGAGACTTCGCCGTCGAACGTCGGCTGCGCCGGATCGATCGCGACTCGCGCGGTGACGTGGCTCGGCATGAAATGCCGCGGCAACCGCAGCTCCGGCAGCGGCGGATCGAACGCCGGCAGCGCGGCAACCGCTGCGTCGACCGCAGGCGGCGTGGGCGTTGCGACGGTCGCGGGTTTCGGAGACGGACAACAACTCGCCAGAGCAATCGTCGCGGCCAGGGCGCATTTCATGCGCCGACTCTAAGCTACTTGGCGCCGAGCCAGGTGCGTACCATCGGCTCGATCGCGCGTCGCGCCGTGACGCAGTGGTCGTAACTCTCGATCGCCTGCTTCGCCGGCCGTGCGCCGCCGGTCAGCTTGGCGAAGTGCTCGGTCAAGAACGCGGCGACGTCATCTCGCCGCGCCGGCTCGCAGCTGGTTTGAAACACGCGCATCAGCCGCAGCGCCATCTGGCTCGTCGACACCATCGGCAGCCGCGCGAACAGCTCGTCGACGTGCGCGCGGATGTAGGCCTCGCTGTCGCGGTTCGCCGGCACGTCGCCCGCGGTGAGAATGGTCACGAGATCGGGCGACGTCAGCTTCGGATCGGGCACGAGCTTGTCGATCATCGCGCGGTGGCGTTTCAGATCGTCGACGCCGACCGCCGCGACGAGGAGCTCGCTGTGCAGCTGCGGATCCTTCTCGGCGAGCGCATCGGCGAGGAGCCGATCGGAGATGGCCTGATCGGCGTTCGCGGCGATCATCAAGATCGCGCGGCGCGACGCGATCGGAATATCGCGATAATGCGCGACGAGCTTCTTCGCCTCGGCGTCGAGCACGTGCGAGTGCGACCACACGATCGCGCCGAGCATCGCTTGGCGCGCCGCTTCGCTCCCGACATCTTCGTCGGTCTTGGCGACCGCGCCGCGCTGCTTCGCGAGCGGCTCGGCATAGCGGCGGACGACCGCTTCGGCGCGCGGCCGCAGCTCCGTCGGGATCAGCCGCGCCCAGCCATCGGGCAAGCCGGTCGCGCTCGCGTTGCCGATGCCGGTCGCGTCGCCGAGCCCGGCCGCGAGCTCCTGCGGCGAGCCGGCGCGCAGCTTCTCGACCAAGCTCAGCGCGAGCTGCAACGGGATCCGGCCGGCACGCGCGTAGTCGGCGGCGCCGTTCGCGAGCGAGATGCGCTCGTCGGCGGTGAGCTTGGTCCAGCCGATGTCGCGCACCGCTTCGAGCGCCTTCGCGTCGAGCCGGCTCTGGAAGTAACCGTACGTTCCCGACGGTGCGATCCACTTCGGACAGTGATCGACGGCCACCTCGGCGGTGGGTGCATCGAGCAGCGTGCAGGTATCGCCGCGGCCGCCTTTGCCGTCGTCGAACGCGACGCACACCGGCACCACCCACTTCTCGCCGGGCAGCTTGTCGTCGTCGGTCGCCGTCAGCCGATGCTGGGCTAGCGTGACCGTCGCGGCGTTGTTCGCGCACGACACCGACATCGCGATCTCGGGTGCACCCGGCTGGTCGAAGAAGCTCGACATCTCGGCGGCGAGCGAGCGGCCGGCTGCTTTGTCGATCGCCGCGAACAGATCGGCGGCCGTCGCGTTGCCGTTCGCGTGCGCCGCTAGATACGTGCGGATCGCGCGCTGGAACACGTCCTCACCGATCTGGTGCTCGATCATGCGCAGCACGAGGCCGCCTTTGGGATACGTGATCGCGTCGAACGCGTTGGCGATGTCGCCTTCGCTCTCGATCGGCTGGCGGATCTTGCGCGCGCTGCCGAGCGTGTCGAGCCCCAGCACCATGCGCTTCGCGTTGACCTCGCTCGGCCAGCTCGGATCGTATGCCGCCAAGATCTTGTCCTCGCTCCACGTCGCGAAGCTCTCGTTGAGCCAGATGTCGTCCCACCACGCGGCGGTGACGAGATCGCCGAACCATTGGTGCGCGGTCTCGTGGCCGATCACCGACACCATGCGATAGCGATCGCGCGCCGACGGATGCGCGTACATCACGATGCGCGCGTCGGTCGTGATCATCCCGGCGTTCTCCATCGCGCCGCCGCCGCGCGACGGCAGCACGACGATGTCGAGCTTGGGATACGGAAACGGGATCGCGAACCAGGTCTCGAGAAAGTCGACGATCTTCGGCTCGGCGGCGGCGAGCGCCTGAACCTTGTCACTCGTCCCGCGCGGCGTGACGATGCGCAGCGGCAAGCCGCTCTTCGCCTTACCCGCGTCGACGACTTCCCACGTGCCGACCGCGAACGCGACGAGATAGCTCGGCAGCGGCAGCGTCGGCGCGAACTCGACGCGCACGTGCGAATCGTCGAGCGCGGTCGTGCCGGTGATCGGCGTGTTCGACACGGCGACGAGCGCTTTGGGCACGTCGAGCGTGAGCTGCCACGGCGTCTTGCGGTCGGGCTCGTCGACGCACGGGAACACCATGCGCGCACCGAGCGACTCGAACTGCGTCGCGACATATGGATCGTCGCCGTACTTGGTCAAGAACGCGCCGCGAAACGCGTTGCTCGAGATGCGGCCGCGGTACGTGATCGCGAGCTTCCAGGTGCCGGCGGCGAGCGGCTGTGCCGGCCGCAGCTCGAGGTAGTCGCCGTGCTGCGTGACCGTCAGCGGCTTCGGGATCAGCACGATCTTGGCGGCGGGGTGCGGCCGCGGGATCTCGAGCCCCGAGTAAACCTCGGCTTTGTCGATCGTGAGGTTCTTGGCGTCGAGCCAGATCGCCGCGCTGCGCTGATCGAGCTTGCCGACGATCGTGACCTCGCCGGTGAAGTCGGGCTGCGCCGGATCGATCGCGAGGCGCGCCGAATACTTCGTCGGCGTGAAGTTACGCGGCAGCCGCAACGTCGGCGCCGGCGGATCGAATGCGGGTTCTTCCGGCAGCTGCGGTTGTGCCGAGCCGGCCGGCGCCGCTGCAGCAACGACCGCGGGCTTCGCAGGCTCTGGAGTTGGACAACACGACGCGACGACGACAAGGGCAACCAACCACGCGCGCTTCATCGCGCGCGAATGTACTACTTGGCGAGCCAAACGCGCATGGCCGGCTCGACTAGCTTCTTGCGCGCGATGCAGCGATCGAGCTGCTCGACCGCTTGTTTGGTCGGCCGATCACCACTCGCGATCGAGGCGAAGTGCGTCTGCAGGAACTTCACAGTGTCGTCGCGGCGGCTCGCATCGCACGTCGCAGTGAACAGATCCTCGAGGCGCAACACGAGCGGGAAATCTTCGTTCTCCGCCACCGGAAACCGTTTGATCAGCTCGTCCCAGTGCGCGCGGACGTAGTCTTCGCTATCGCGCTCCGCTTCGACATCGCCGCTGAGGAACACGGTCATCAGGTCCTCCGCTGTCAGCTTCGGATCCGCGACCAGCTGCTCGATCATCGCACGGTGGCGTTTCGGATCGTCGAGCCCGGCGATGGTGGCGAGCAGTCGTTGGTGCAGCACCAGATCGGGCTCGGCGTCGAGCTCGCGCCTGAGCGTCTCGGCGATCGCTGCATCGGCGTTCGCGGAGATCTCGAGCACGGTCCACGACGATGCCGGCGGCAGCTCGCGCCATCGCGACACGAGCCGCTTGGCTTCGGCATCGACCACGTGCGAGTGGCTCCATCTCGCGGCGCTCGACACATCGATGCGTATGCCCTCGTCCAGGTAACTCTCGTCGTGCATCGCGACGACGCCGAGCTTGCGTAGCCGCGGCTCGATGTAGCCGCGCACTTTCGCTCGCGCTGCGTCGCGTAGCTCGCTCGGCACGACGCCGGCCATGCTCGACGGCAAGCCGGTAGTCTCGATGCCGAGCATCGTCGGGTCGCCGAGCCCGGCGATCAGCTCGGCGGGCGAACCGCCGCGCAGCTTCGCGAAGAACGCGAGCGCGAGCGGCAACGGCTGGCGAGCTACTCGCGCCGCGATCCACAGATCGTTCGTGATCGCGACGCGCTCGTCGGGCGTGAGGAGCGGCCACGCGCGGTCGCGAATCGCTTCGAGCGCCTTGGCGTCGAGCTTGACGCGGTAATAGCCAAACGTTCCCGACGGCGCGATCCACGCTGGGCAGCGATCGAGCGCGACCTCGGCGGTGGGTGTGCCGAGCATCGTGCAGCTGTCGCGGCGCTCGTGCGTCGCACCTTCGTATGCGATGCATACCGGCATCGTCCAGGTTTCTGCCGGCAGCACGTCGTCGTCGGTCGGCGAGAATCGATGCTGTGCGAGGGTGACCTTGCCGGAGTTGCCGTCGCACGACAGCGTCATCGCGACCTCGGGCAACCCGGGTTGATCGAAGAAGCTCGACGTCACCGCCGCGAGCGAGCTGCCGTTGGCTTGGTCGAGCGCGGCAAATACGTCGGCCGCACGCGCGTTGCCGTCGGCGTGCGCCTTGACGTAGCCGCGGATCGCTTGCTGGAACTTCGCCTCGCCGATCTGGTGCTCGAGCATGCGAAGCACCAGGCCGCCTTTCGGATACGTGATCGCATCGAACGCATTGTGGATGTCACCTTCGTTCTCGATCGGCTGACGGATCTTGCGCGCGCTCGCGAATGCGTCGTCCAAGAACACACTGCGACGCAGCATCGCCTGCGTCGGCCACGCCGGCTCGAGCGCGGACGTGATCTTGTCTTCCATCCACGTCGCGAAGCTCTCGTTGAGCCAGATGTCGTCCCACCACGCGGCCGTGACGAGATCGCCGAACCATTGATGCGACGTCTCGTGACCGATCGTCGCCATCAACCAGAACTGTTCGTGCTGCGACGGATGCTCGTACAGCACGCCGCGCGCGTCGTCGGTGATCATCCCCGCGTTCTCCATCGCGCCGCCGCGCAGCGAAGGCACGACGACGATGTCGAGCTTGGGATACGGGAACGGGATCGCGAACCAGCTCTCGAGAAAGTCGACGATCTTCGGCTCGATGCTCGCGAGATACTGCGCCTTCTTGGTCTCGCCGCGAGGCACGACGATCCGGATCGGCAACCCGCTCTTGGCCTTGCCGGCATCGACGAGCTGCCACGGTCCGACCGCGAACGCGACCAAGTAGCTCGGCAACGGCCGCGTCGCGGCAAACGCGACGCGATCGTGCGAGGCATCGAGCGACGTCGTGGTGGTCGCCGGCGTGTTCGAGATCGCGAGCTGACCTTTCGGCACGTCGAGCGTGAGCTGCCACGGCGTCTTGCAATCGGGCTCGTCGAGGCACGGGAACACGAGCCGCGCCGCGGTCGACTCGAACTGCGTCACGATGTACGCGTCGGAGCCTTGCTTGGTCAGGAACGCGCCGTCGAAGCCGTTCTGCTCGATCTGGCCGCGATAGCTCAGCACGAGCTGCCACGCGCCGGCGACCAGCGCGTGCGCCGGGCGCAGCTCGAGGTAATCGCCCTTCGCGGTGACGTCGATCGGCACCTGCTCGGCGCCGTTGGTCGCGTGTGCGCTCTGCACGGCGAGGTGCTTGCCGCTGAGCCAGATCGCCGAGCTGCGCCGCTCGAGCGTGCCATCGATCGCGATCTCGCCGGCGAAGTCGGGCTTGCTCGGATCGAGCTCGAGCCGCGCGGTGTACTTCGTCGGCGTGAAGTTGCGCGGCAACCGCAGCGCCGGTAGCGGCGGATCGAACGATGGCTCGCCGATCTGGGTCGCGGGCGGCGACACCGGCGTCGCCGCGATCGGACGCGTCTCGGTGGGGCCGCATGCGGCGGCGAAGCAAGCGAGAAATAGAGCGCGCATCGCGCGACTCTACACTCGTGACCGACGCGGTCACGCCGGCGATACGCGCGGTACGGCTACTCGATCAGATGAGACGGCCGCTTCCGGCCCTCGATGAACGCCTCGAGCTCTTGCTCTTCGACCGAGTTCTCGTCGATCACGTCGATCTCGTCGTCGCCGCTCGCGCTCAGCTCTTCGACTTCGAGGTCTTCCGCGCCCGTATCGCTGAGCCGCACCGAGCCGGCCGCGATGTGCGCCGGCGGATCGATGACATCGTCGTCGAGATCGGCGTCGTACGGCACGTCTTCAATTTGCACGTGTAGCTCGGCCTCGAGCTCGGCGTGCTCGAGCTTCTTGCCGATGATGCAGCCGGCTTTCACCGTGACCTGGAACGGCCGGCCATCGAAGTACGCGTCGATCGCTTCCTTGATGTACCAGAACACGTCCTGCATCTCTTGGCCGTTGCCGGCGATCTCTTTCCACTCGGCGAGCGGGCCGTACTCGATCACCGGCGCGAAGAAGAACTCGCGCGAGCTCTTGAACAGCAGCGTGAACTCTTCGATCTCGACGGCGCCGTCGAGGTGCGCGACGCGCATCGCACGCTCGAGCCGCTCGATCGTCGGATAGCGCTCGATCTGCTTCTCGAGCCGCTCGAGCGCCTCGTGCTTGTCGTGCTTGATCAGCACCTCGCGATAGAGGTCGTGAAATTCCTGGAACGTGCCGAGCAGCGGCAACGTGCAGCGCACTTCGCCGCCGCGCTTGGTCACGCGCGCGAAGTCGTGCAGCGCGGCGTCGAGGCTCGGCATCTCGTCGAGCCCGAGGTTGCAGACGACCAGGTCATAGACGTCATCGGCGAACGACAGCTTCGGCACCGCGCTCTCGGTGCGGAAGAACACGCCCTTCTTGCCGAGCGGCCCGAGGTCCGAAACTTTGCGGCGCGCGACATCCAACATCGCGCTCGACGCATCGATCGCGATCAGCCGGCTGCCGTCGGTCATGCGGCGAAGGATCTCGATCGTCGGCCAGCCGGTGCCGCACGAAACGTCGAGCACTTGCCCGCGCTCCGGAAGCGCCAGATTGCGGAGCAGCATCTTGCCGAAACGGGTCCCCCAAACGGGTGCGATCTCTTCGTCGTAGATTCGCGCCAGCTTTTCGACCTTCAGGCTGCGCTTGGGCTGAACGGTCACTGCTTTATCTAACGGTAATCTTACGGATTGCCCGCCAGTTGTCTACTGAATCGTCGTGACCAACTGAGGCCGCGTCGTCGCTAGCGCGCGTTACATGTACCTACGTCGTCGGTGTCGGGACGTAGATCTCGCCGCCGCGCTGCTTGAATTCCTCGGACTTAGCGGCCATTCCGGCCGCGAGCTCGCGCACCTCTTCGGTGATCTTCATCGAGCAGAACTTGGGTCCGCACATCGAGCAGAAATGCGCGACCTTCGCCCCGTCGGCCGGCAGCGTCTCGTCGTGGAAGTGCTTCGCGGTGTCGGGATCGAGCGACAGGTGGAACTGGTCGCTCCAGCGAAACTCGAACCGCGCCTTGGACAGCGCGTCATCGCGCAGCTGCGCGCCCGGATGGCCCTTCGCGAGATCGGCCGCGTGCGCCGCGATCTTGTACGCGATCACGCCGGCCTTGACGTCGTCGCGATCGGGCAAGCCGAGGTGCTCCTTCGGCGTCACGTAGCACAGCATCGCGGTGCCGAACCAACCGATCATGGCCGCGCCGATCGCGCTCGTGATGTGGTCGTAGCCAGGCGCGATGTCGGTGACCAGCGGGCCGAGCGTGTAGAACGGCGCCTCTTTGCAGAGCTTGAGCTGCAGATCCATATTCTCTTTGATCTTGTGCATGCCGACGTGACCGGGGCCTTCGATCATCGTCTGCACGTCGTGCTTCCACGCGATCTCGGTGAGCTCGCCCAGCGTCTCGAGCTCCGCGAGCTGCGCGCGATCGTTGGCATCTGCCGTCGAGCCCGGCCGCAAGCCGTCGCCGAGCGAGAACGCGACGTCGTACTTCTTCATCACCTCGCAGATCCGCTCGAAGTGCGTGTAGAGGAAGTTTTCCTGGTGATGCGCGAGGCACCACTTCGCCATGATCGAGCCGCCGCGCGACACGATGCCGGTGACGCGGTTCGCCGTCAGCGGGATGTACGCCATGCGCACGCCGGCGTGGATCGTGAAGTAATCGACGCCCTGCTCGGCTTGCTCGATCAGCGTCTCGATGAACAGATCGATGGTGAGCTTGTCGGGATCGCCGCCGACTTTCTCGAGGCACTGATAGATCGGCACCGTGCCGATCGGCACCGGCGCGTTGCGAACGATCCACTCGCGCGTCTCGTGGATGTTGTTGCCGGTCGACAAATCCATCACCGTGTCGGCGCCCCACTTGACCGCCCACCGCAACTTGTCGACCTCTTCGCCGATCGTCGACGTCACGGCCGAGTTGCCGATGTTCGCGTTGATCTTCACGAGGAACTTGGAGCCGATGATCATCGGCTCGCTCTCGGGGTGGTTGATGTTCGCCGGCAAGATGGCGCGGCCGCGCGCGATCTCGTCGCGGACGAATTCGGGATCCATGTTTTCGCGAATCGCGACGAACTTCATCTCCGGCGTCACGATGCCGCGCCGCGCGAAGTGCATCTGCGACTGATTTGCCTCGCCTCGCCTCGCCGCGATCCACGCCGCGCGCAGCTTCGGCAGGCCGAGATGCGGGTCGCAGCCTTGCGGCCCGCTCGTGTCGTAGACGTCGAACGCCGGCTCGCCACCCGCCAGCGAGATGCGCCGCATCGGGACACTGAGGCCGTCTTGTTCGACGAACACTTTTTGCGACGCCGGAAAGCCCTCGATGACGGGCAGGTTCGCGACGGGATCTGTGACTACGGGAAGTTTGCTTGTCGTCTTGCTCATGGGCTCTCCCTACGCCGGCATTATCCGGGTCAGGTTCTTGGGGTCGCACGCGCGTCGTGCCTCTCAGCCTCGGGAACGAAGCTCCCCCGCTATGTGCGCCGGACCTTATGATGTAGATCTGGCGGGTGCAAGCGCTGGGTCGGCACCTGCTCTGCGAGTATCACGGCTGCGACCGCGAGCTGTTGAACCGCCCCGACGTGATCCGGAGCGAGCTGAACCGCGCGGTCACCCTGGCCGGCGCGACGCCGCTCCACGAGGTCGTCCACGCGTTCTCGCCGCACGGCGTGACCGGTGTGGTCGTGATCGCCGAGTCGCACTTCGCGATCCACACCTGGCCGGAGCACGGGTTCGCGGCGGTCGACCTGTTCACGTGCGGCGATTCGGTCGATCCGTATCGCGCGTTCGATCACCTGCGGGGCGCCCTCGGCGCGCAGTCGCATTCCGTGGTCGAGATTCGCCGCGGGCTGTTTCCGGGCGACGTCAAGCACAAGCCGTGAGCATCGCCGGCGAGATCCGCCGCGCGATGGAGCGCGCGATGATGCGTCGCGAGCCGAGCGAGCTCGTCGACGGCGGAGTGGTCTCGCTGGTCGGCACGGTCTCGCCGATCGGCGATCTGCTCGTCGCGCCGGTTTCTGGCAAGCCGTGCGTCGCGTTCACCGCGCAGGCGCGCGTGTTCGTCCGAGGCAACCGCGGCCGGCGATTCGCCGGCAAACACGTCGACGCCAAGGCGCTTCCGTTCGAGCTCGTCGCGGCATCGACACGCGTCGTCGTCGATCCGACGTTTTATCAACTGATGATCTCGCTGGCGCCCTCGATCCCGCGATCGCTCGACCGCGAGCACGCGTGGCTCGCCGGCTCGATCGCGCATGCCGGCGATGTCAGCTGCGAAGAAGCCTGCATCGAGCCCGGCGCTCGTATCGTCGTGCGCGGCATCGCGCGCTGCGAGCTCGACAAAACGGCGACGAGCGAGACCGGGTTTCGTGAGGCGCCGACGCGCTTTCGCATCATCGGCGACCAGCGACGCCCCGTGCTGATCGACCGCGCGTAAGCTCTCGCGGTGCACATCAAGACGGTCATGCGATGGGTGCTGACCGTGTTCATGGTCGGCGCCGGCATCAATCACTTTCTCTCGCCCGCGGCGTACGCCGCGATGGTGCCCGACGCGTTGCCGGCGCCGGTATTGCTCGTGCAGATCTCGGGCGTCGCCGAGATCGTCGGCGGGCTCGGCTTGATCCTGCCGCGCACGCGCCGGCTCGCGGCATGGGGCCTGATCGCGCTGTTCGTCGCGGTGTTCCCGGCGAACGTCAACATGGCGTGGAATCACCTGCCGCTCGGATCGATGCACGTCGCGAGCGCTCTGTTGTGGGCGCGACTGCCGCTGCAGCTGGTGTTGATCGCGTGGGCGGCGTGGTTCACCCGCGCCGACGCCGGCGCTTAGGTTTCGGCTTCGGCGTGAACGAGCGCGCGAGGCCGTCGATCAGCGCATCGAGCCCGCGCTCGAACCGGCTGTCGTGGCCGAGCAAGCGGCGCACGTGCTGCCACTGCTCGCCGGACTCGTCATCGTGCAGCACGGCCTTGAGATTTGGATACGACCCGCTCGACAGCAGCTCGCGCAGAAACTCGAGCACGACGCGCGTCGGCTTGTCGTCGACGAACTCGACGTCGCCGGCATCGTGGTGTGCGCGCAGCACGAAGCCGTAGACGTAGTCGTCGACGATGCCGAGCACCTGCAGGCGATCGACGATCGAGAACGGTGCGCCGGTGAGCGCGCCGAGCGATTGCTCGAAGTGCGCGAGGCTGTTCGGCCCGAATCGCGCACCGCGCAGCGCCGAGATCGCCCACGGGTGCTTGCGGAACGCGCGAAAGCTCGCGCGTGCGATCTGCGCCAACGCCGCGCGCCAGTCGCGCTCGAGCTCGCTCGCGCGCACGAGCACCTCGCCCATCAACGCGTCGTTCATCAGCTCGACCAGGTCGTCCTTCGTGCGCACGTAGTAGTAGAGCGTCATCACGCCCGCGCCGAGCTCGTCGGCGATGCGCCGCATCGACAGCGCCTCGAAGCCTTCGCGGTCGGCAATGCCGATCGCGACGCCGGCGATCTGAGCGCGCGTGAAGCGCGGCTTGCGGCTACCGGGCGCGGGTTGCGTCCAGATCGGGCCGGGAAACACTCTCGTTGACACTTCGTACAGTGTACTGCTAATGCTATTCGTATGACGTACGAAGATCGCGCCGGCGTGCGCACCGAGGCGCTCGCGAAACGCTTCGGCGATGTCGTCGCGCTCGACGGCGTCGATCTCGAGGTGCCGGCCGGCTCCGTGCTCGGCTTGCTCGGCCACAACGGCGCCGGCAAGACGACGATGCTGCGCATCTTGACCACGCTGTCGGCGCCGACGAGCGGCCGCGCGTGGGTCGGCGGTCACGACGTCGTCGCCGATCCCGCGGCGGTGCGAGCGTGCATCGGGCTCGCCGGCCAGGCCGCGACCGTCGACGATTTGCTCAGCGCGCGCAAGAACCTCGAGATGATCGGCCGGCTCTATCACCTGCCGATCGCCGACGTGCGTGCGCGCACGCGCGAGCTGCTCGAGCGTGTCGATCTCACCGGCGATGCCGATCGCCTGGTCAAGACGTTCTCCGGCGGTATGCGGCGGCGCCTCGATCTCGCGGCCGCATTGTTCGCGAAACCGGCCGTGCTGTTCATGGACGAGCCGACGACCGGGCTCGATCCGCACGCCCGCAAGGAGCTGTGGGCGCTGCTCCGCGAGCACGTGCGCGCGGGCGCGACGCTCGTCCTCACCACGCAATACCTCGACGAAGCCGACCGCCTCGCCGATAACATCATCGTGCTCGATCATGGCCGCGTCGTCGCGCGCGGCACGCCGAGCGAGCTCAAGCAGCGCTACGGCGGCGAGCGTATCGTCGTCACCGTCGCACACGAAGCGGCGTTGACGATCGCGCGCGGCGCGCTGGCGGTGTTCGCGGCGAACGGCGAGATCGACGCCCTTGGCACGCAGCTGTCGGTCGCCGCGCGCGGCGGCACGCGGCTCGTCGAGGTCGTGCGTGCGCTCGACGCGGCCGGCATCGAAGCGGTCGACGTGCGCCGCCGCGATCCGACGCTCGATGATGTGTTCCTGTCGCTGACGTCGATCTCGAAGCACGAGGCCGCGTGAGCGCCTCGCACCTCGTCGCCGATAGCCTCGTGATCGCGCGGCGCAACCTCGAGCACGTCCGCCAGATTCCGGAGAAGCTGCTCGACGTGACGCTGCAGCCGATCATGTTCACGCTGCTGTTCGCGTTCGTGTTCGGCGGCGTGATCGCCGTGCCCGGCGGCAACTACCGCGAGTATCTGATCGGCGGGATCATGGTGCAGTCGCTCGGCTTCGGCATCATGGGCCCGGCGGTCTCGATCGCGACCGACTTGCGCGAAGGCGTGGTCGATCGCTTTCGCTCGCTGCCGATGGCGCGGTCGGCGTATCTGATCGGCCACGTGCTCGCCGAGCTCGGTGCGCTCGCGCTCTCGGCCGTGGTGCTGTCGCTGTCGGGCCTCGTGGTCGGCTGGGGCATCTACTCGAGCATCCCGAGCGCGATCGCCGGCTACGCGCTGCTGATGTTGTTCGCGTTCGCGATGCTGTGGTGCGGCACGTGGCTCGGCATCGCGGTGCGGTCGGCGGACTCCGCGCAGGGCGTGGTGTTCACGACGATCTTCCCGCTGACGTTCGTCGCGAACACGTTCGTGCCGCTGCAGGGCTTCCATGGCGTGCTACTCGCGATCGTGTCGTGGAATCCGGTGAGCTCGCTCGCCGCCGCGGTGCGCACGCTGTTCGGCAACCCGACGGCGATTCCCGCCGATGCGCCCTGGCCGCTGCAGCACTGCATCGCGACGAGCTTCAGCTGGTCGCTGCTGATCGTCGCGATCGCGATGCCGATGGCGATCCGCGCCTATCGCAAGCGCACGACGGGCTAGTTGATCGCGGCGGCCGCCTGGTTTACGACCGCACCGGTGATCTTCGTCGTCAAAGGGTTCGCGCTGATCATGGTCGGTGTGGTCGGGCTGGTCAGCGCGGTCAACCGTTCGCGTACGCGCGCCGCGCTGCGCGCGAAGATCGCCGCGGCGCCGGGCGAGTTCGAGGATAACGCGGTCGTGACGTTCATCGGCACGGTGAAGTCGATCGGCGAGCCGCTCGTCGCTCCGCTGTCGGGCAAGCCGTGCGTCGCGTATCGCGCGGTCGCGCGCACGTACGTATTTCGTGCCGGCGGCGCCGCGTTGCTCGCTCGGTCGGTGATCGGTTCGTCGCGAACGCTCGGTCAGGAGGTCGTCGACGTCGAGCTCACCACGTTCGTGCTCGCGACGAAATCCGGCGACGTGATCGTCGAAGGCGAGACCTGCGAGCTCTTGCTGCCGATGTTGCCGCTGATCCCGCGCAAGCTCGAGCTCGAGCAATCGTTCCTCGATCGCGCGGGCCTCGACACGTATGCGCGCGACGCCGGCTTCAACGAGTGTCGCGTCGAGGTCGGCGCGAAGATCAGGGTCCATGGCGTGTCGCGCAGCGAGCTCGCGACCGCCGGCGAGACCGGATTTCGCGAAGCGCCGACGCAGATCCGGATCAGCGGCGACGGCGCGCACCTGTTGACGATCGATCGCGCTTAGGGCACGTGGTCGATCGATTTGAACGCGTCGTCGAGCGCCGCCATCATCTGCTCCGCGCTCGCGAAGCGATGCTCGGGGTTTTTCGCGAGCCCGCCGTCGACGAGCGCGTTGAGCTCGGGCGTGCTCCACGCGCCGCCTCTCGCGAACATGTCGACGCGCGGCGGCGGCGCCTTGACCTGCATGCGCATTTGCATCATCGGATCGGCGTGCTCGAACGGCACGCGGCCGACGAGCATCTCGAACAAGATCGTCGCGACCGCGTAGAGATCCGCGCGACCGTCGATCGCCTTGCCGGTCGCCTGCTCGGGCGACATGTACGCGGGCGTGCCGAACACGATGCCGGTGGTCGTGAGCTTCGCGCCGCCCATCGCGGCCTCGGCATCGCCGATGAGCTTGACCAGCCCGAAGTCGACGATCTTCGCGCGCTCCCAGCCGCCCATGTCGATGAGCATCACGTTGTCGGGCTTGAGATCGCGATGCACGACGCCTTGCGCGTGCGCGTGACCGACACCGTCGAGTAGCTGGCGCGCGATCACGAGCGCGCGACGCGCCGGCAACGGTCCCTGCGCGAGCGCTTTGGTCAGCGTGTGACCGGCGACGCGCTCCATGACGAGGAACAGCGACTCGTGCTCGACAAACACTTCGACCGCCACGACGAGGTTTGGATGGTCGAGCAAGCGCACGGCGTTCGCCTCGCGCGCGAACCGTTTCGTCGCCTCGGCGGCAGGGTTGAGCCCGCTCGCAGGCGATTTGAGCGCGTAGCGCGCGCCGTCGGGGCCTTCGACTTCCCACACGCCACCCATCCCGCCTCGGCCCAACGGTGCGATCAACTTGTACTTGCCCAGCACGACGCCGGGCTCGAACGCGGGCGCGGTCACGCGCGGAGCGTACCAGCGATCGTCAGTGGTAGTAGCCGCTGCCCGCGCCGCTGCCGTAGGTGCTCCCGCTACCTTGCGATGGCGAAGGCGAGCTCGGCGAGCTCGGCATCGACGGCGCGGCCGGCGAGCTCGGCGTCGACGGCGTCGATGGCGAGCCCGGCTGCTGGTTCGGCGTCGGCGCCGGCGTCGACGGGCCGGTCGGCGATGGAGCCGGCGATGGCGACGGCGTCGGCGACGTCGGCGTCGTGCCCGGCGACGCGGGCGCGCCCGGTGCGCCACCGCCCGGCGCCGTCTGTGCGCCGACTGCGGTGGTCAGCGCGAACAAGAGCGCGATCGAAAATTTCATGATGGTCATGACCGTGCTCGGTGCAGCATCCGTGCACGGTTTCGTCGGCGATGCGCTTAGGGAGTCGACGCAGGCAGCTCGATCGTCTCGCCGATCGCGGGCAATGCAAGGCGTTCGAGGTGACGATCGCGCCACACGAGAAACGCCAGCTTCGGATCGTCGAGGCGGCGCTGATACGTGATGTCGAGCTTTGCGGGCAAGCCGCGCTCGACGGCGGCCACGCGAATGGTCGCGCCACATTGTTCGACCGTATCTCCGACGGAAAACGGCCGATCGGGCGAGCGAAATAGCGCATCGAACGAGCCGTCGAGCAACGGGCGCTCGATCGGTTCGAGCACGAGCTCGCGCTCGCCTGCGCGCGTCAGTCGATGTCGCGCGTGCGCTGCGGACAATACCGACCAACACGACACCGCGCCGGGCGCATCGATCGCGAGCACGCCGCGTGGATACAAGAACACGAATGGATCCGATACGGCGACGACGATCGCACGGCTACCTGCCGGGACGAGCTGCGTGACCTCGTGCGCGACGCGCTCGACGAACGTCCCGCGGCGCGCGAGCGCGCGCTGATCGTGCAACGCGAGCAGCGGCGACCACACGAAATGCGCGATCGCGACGACGATCGCGAACGGCTTCGCGCCGCCGGCGAGGATCGCGCCGAGGATCGCGCAAAACGCGAGATCGGGCACGAGCAGCACGCGGCCGGCCGGATAGCCGGCGACGCCCGGCAGCACGGCGAGCACGCCGCCGATCGCGAGCCAGCCGAGCCCGGCGGACTCGGGCTTGGCCGCGCGCCAGGCGAGCGCGACGACCGCGACGGCGACCACGCCGGCGAGCGCGAGCGCGACGTGCGAGACCACGAATGCGAGCTCCGCCGGGATCGCGAGCGCAGCGTCGCCGAGCAAGATCGGCACGCGGACGATCGCGAGCGCGCAGAACCCGAGCGGATCCGAGATCGGATCGTGATAACCGCCGCTCGCACGCGTGCCCCCACCGAGGGCCGTGTACGCGGCGAGATACGCGATGCCGAGCGCGATCGCCGGCGCACACTCGATCGCCCGCCGGCGCCACGTCGGTTCGCGCGCGAACGCGAGCGCGCACCAGATCGGCACGGCGCCGAGCGCGGCTTCGCTGCCGGCGAGCCCGATCGCGAGCGCGAGCAAGCCGAGCCAGCGCAGCTTGCCGCCGCGCGCGTAAATCGCCAGCGCCCACGCAGCGCCGGCACCACCGACGACGACGTGGCGCGCCGAGATCCACGCGTACGCTTCGGTGTGCGCGGCGGCCAAGCCGAACGCGAGCACGCCCAGCGTCGCGGCCGCGGGCGTCAGGATGCGCCGATACAGCGACGCGACGCCTGCGAGCAACAGCGCGAGCCACAGCAGCGAGTGCACGTGATACGCGATCGCCGCGTCGCCGAACAGCCGGTCGTCGAGCGCGAACAGCAGGCTCGTGAGCGGGCGCAGGAAGTGGATCTGCAGGTCCGGCGCGGCCCACCACACGAGGTGGCCGAACCGGATCATCGCCGCGGTCACGACCGGATCGCCGCTCTGGAATCGAAACAGATCCCACGCGGGCCGCGCGCCGGCGTGGAGCACCGCGCGAAAGCCTTGATCGTCGGTGACAAACCCCGAGCCGATCGAGAGTGCCGCGAGCACCAGCGAGATCGCGATCGCCAGCATCAGCGCGCGCCGCGAACCGAGCCAAGTCATCGCGCGCATCTTGGTCTGAAATCGACCGTTGCGTCAAAGACAACGTTCGCGCACAATCGAGACGTTTCAGGTCTAGATGATCGAGCTGCGCTTACTCCGTTACTTCGTCGCGGTCGCCGAGACCGAGCACGTCGGCCGCGCCGCCGAGCGGCTGCACGTGTCGCAATCGCCGCTGTCGCGCCAGATCCGCCAGCTCGAAGCCATGCTCGGCGTACCGCTGTTCGAGCGCGACGGCCGGCGCATCCGCTTGACGCACGCCGGCAAGAACCTCGTCACGCCCGCGCGCGACCTGCTCGGCCGCGCCGACGCGTTCGTGCGCGACGCCCGCGCGATCACGGCGCACCGCGCGCGTGTCGCGATCGGCTTCGTCGGCACCGCGCTGGCGACCGGCGTGCTCCCGGCCGGCATCCGCAAGCTACGCGCGCGCCACGCCGGGATCGAAGTGGCGCTGCGTCACGCGACCAGCGACGTCCAGCTCGCATTGCTGCGCGACGGCGAGCTCGACGTCGCGCTCGTGAGCTCCGTGACGGCGACGCGCGAGCTCCGCGCGACGCGCCTGCTCGAGCAGCCGTATCGCCTCGCGGTCGCCCGCGACAGCGCGCTCGCGAAGACGCCGCTGACAGCGCGCGTGCTCGGCGCCGCCGCGTGGATCGGCATTCGCGCGGGCGAGCGCGGTCGCGCGCGCTGGTTCAGCGCGTGCGCGGCGGCGGGGTTCATGCCGAGCATCGCGGTCGAGGTCGACAACTACGCGAGCGCGCTCGCCCTGGTCGATGCCGGGATGGGCGTCGCGGCGATGCCGGCGAGCC
>DATBAS010000243.1:0-1715 GCA_036271395.1 Kofleriaceae bacterium | reverse complement strand
TGGCGGACGATCTCCTCCTCCTCGCTCTCGCTCGGATAGTCGACGTCGATCTGGAACATGAAGCGATCGAGCTGCGCTTCGGGCAGTGGATACGTGCCCTCTTGCTCGATCGGATTTTGCGTCGCGAACACGAGGAACGGCAGCGGCAGCTCGTGCGTCGTGCCGCCGGCGGTCACGCGGTACTCCTGCATCGACTGCAGGAGCGCGGCCTGGGTCTTCGGCGGCGTGCGGTTGATCTCGTCGGCGAGCACCAAGTTCGCGAAGACGGGCCCTTTGATAAAGCGGAACACGCGGCGGCCCGTCGTGTGATCCTCTTCGAGGACCTCCGTGCCGGTGATGTCCGCCGGCATGAGATCGGGCGTGAACTGGATGCGCTGGAACGACAGGTTCAGCGTCTCGGCGAGCGTCGAGATCAGCATCGTCTTGGCGAGGCCGGGCACGCCGACGAACAGGGTGTGGCCGCGCGCGAACAAAGCGACGAGCAGCTGCTCGACGACCCGCTTCTGGCCGATGATGCGCTTCTGGATCTCGCCGACGATCTCGGCATGCGCGACTGCGAGCTCTGCAACGGCATCGAGGTCCGATCTCGCGGCCTCGGTGACGACCACGGTCGGGTTGACCTCGGTCGGCTGCTCCTGGCGCAGGGGTGTGATCTCGGACGACGGCTTCATTGCTTCAATAAGTCGCAGGCGGCCTGCTCCCGCGCCGCACGTGCATCTTTGATCCGAGCATACGCCTCGGCAAGGCCGCAACGCGTCTGAGGATCGAACGGACTCACGCGAAGCGCCTGTTCGTAGGCGGCGATCGCCTCCGGCCACTGCTGCTTCGCGGTGCGGGAAAGTCCGAGCGTCACGGCGGCGACCGCGTCGTTGTCGTCGGCGGCGGCGAGCGGCGTCGCGAGCTCGATCGCGCGGTCGTAGCGGCCGAGCAGGGCGAGCGTGCGCGCGAGCTTGCCGGCGACAAATGGATCGCTCCCGCCGGCGGCGGTCAGCGCCTTGTCGTATTCGACCGCGGCGGCTTCGAGCATGCCGCGTGCGCGCAACATTCCACCGAGCCGCGCGTGCTTGCGGGCGCGTGGCGCGACCGATTCGATCCCGACGTTGTCGGAGTCGGCGCCGCCCTTGCCAAACTTGATCGCCTTGCCCGCACGCGCCCTGCCGTCTGGCTTGAGCTGCGCATGCCAGTTCTTCTCGACGTCGGGCCACGGCAGGTTCATCGCCTCGGCGACGGCGCGCCGCGCGCTCTTGCCATCGCGTTGCGCGATCAACGCGGCCTGGATGCCCTTGTAGCCGATCTTCGACTGCATCCAGCCGACGAGCGTGTAGACCTCGGCGTACGCGAGCGCGGCCGCTTCCTGGCTCGGCAGCTTCGCCATCGACGGATGCATCTCGTCGAACGTGATCAGTCGGCCCTTCTTGAGCCCGGCGGCGAGCAGCGCTTGCTCGGTCGCCGACAGCGCGACCTCGGGCGGTCGCCGCCACCGCGTCTGCTCGAACCGCGCGAGGCCCTCTTGCAGCCACACCGGCACGGCGTCGTGCGAGATCCGCGACACGACCAAGTGCGTGTACTCGTGCGCGAGCGTGTCCATCCACGGATAGCCGAACAGCGTCGCGCGCGGCGACACCACCATCAGCTTGTTGTACTTCGACAGCGCGATCGTGCCGGTCGTCTCGATCTCGGTCTCGGTCAGCGGCGACATGCGCGCGAGATCGGCC
>DATBAS010000242.1:0-2051 GCA_036271395.1 Kofleriaceae bacterium | reverse complement strand
ATCGCCTCGGGCGTTCCCGGGATGGGATCGGCATCTAAATTGTCGTCATCGGTGCTGCCGTCGACGTTCGACATGCACGCCGAAGCAAAGAGAACGAGTGCGAGCAGCTTTTTCATGCCGAGGCGTTCAGCAACGACCGTGCCCGCCGCAGATCGCGGATCATCACGTGCTTAGACCGCCATCAGCCGTTTGCTGCGGGGTTCGGCCCTGCAACCGAACGTGCGCAACTCGTGCAAGGTCGTGCGACGCTCCCCGCATGGCGAAGGTGCTGGTCCCGCTCCCCGATCGCGACTTCGATACAACCGAAGTAGCCGTGCCGTGGGTCCTGTTGCGCGAGGCAGGTCACGAGATGGTCTTCGCAACGGAAGACGGCAAGACGCCGGCGTGCGATCCGCTGCTGCTCACCGGCGTCGTGTTCGGCAAGCTCGGCGCGCGGCAGGACGCGATCGACGCGTACCGCGCGATGGAGCCGCACCTCGCATCCGCGATCTCGTGGCGCGGCCTGCGCCCCGACGACTACGACGCGCTGTTTCTCGCCGGCGGTCACGCGCCGGGCATGAAGCAATATCTCGCGAACGACGACGTGCACCGCCTGACCGCTGCATTCTTCGCGACCGACAAGCCGATCGCGGCGATCTGTCATGGTGTGATCGTCGCCGCACGCGCGAAGCGAGCCGATGGCACCAGCGTCCTGCACGGCGTGAAGACGACGTGCCTCCCGAAATACATGGAGCGCGCCGCGTACTATTCGACGTTCTGGCGGCGCGGCCGCTACTACCGAACGTACGCGACGTACGTCGAAGATGAAGTGTGCGAGGCGCTCGCGTCGCCGGACGATTTCGTGCGCGGGCCGCGCGTGCTGTCCAAGCGTGGCACGCGAGATGACGATTCGCATGCATTTGTGGTCGAGGACGGTCGTTACATCTCGGGCCGCTGGCCCGGCGATGCCTACTTGATCGCGAAGAAGCTCGTCGAGCGACTGCCCGCTGCCTTAACCACCAGTCAAGTGAAGAGTCTGTAGCCACATGCGAATTCGCGCCGCGCTCGTGCTCGCGCTGGTCGCGCCGGTCGCGCTCGCCGCGGATCGATCGCCGACGCTCGCCGACTATCGCTACTACCGGGCGCTGTCGATCGATCTGCTCGGCCGCCCGCCGACGAGCGCGGAGCTCGCCGCGTTCGAGAAGCCCGACTTCGATCTCGACGCGTGGATCGACAACCACCTCACCGGCGATGCGTACGCCGAGCGGCTCGAGCGCATCTACATGGACGCGCTGCGGCTCGATCTCGGCAACAGCTTCCAGTTCGTGCCGAACCCCGTCGTGCTGCGCCGCGAGACCGTGCTCGGTCCCGATGGCCAGCCGCTCTACATCTACTATCGGCGCGGCCAGCGCCGGACCGATCCGAAGATCGACGGCGACTTCTGCCTGACGCAGGCCGAGAGCGGGCTGCAGTTTCCGCCGAACGCGGCGCCGACGGGAAGCGCGACGCCGGTCTCGCAGGAAGCGCTCGACGTGCGCACCGTCGTCGTCAAGCCGTGGTGGCTCTACGCCGACTACCGCGAGCACGAGCCGACCGACTTCGCAGGCGCCGACTGGCCGAAGCGCTTTCCAGGCTTCGTGCCGGCGCCCGCGTTGCTCGTCGAGCCCGACAACAAGACGCGCACGACCTCGGTGCGCGTGTGCCGCGAAGAAGCGCAGACGGCCGATACCGGCATCGTCTACGCGTCGGGCCGCAAGCCCGCGAAGAAAGGCGATCCGCTGCCGTTCGGGCGCTTGAACCAGCCGCCGAACGACACCGGCTTCGCACGGCTCGCGAAGGGCCGCGCGATCTCGTGCCTGTCGGGCACCGGCTTCCAGAATTCGGTCGATTGCGGCTGCGGCGTCGGGCTCGAGCGCTGCATGCCCGGCGCTGGTCCGCAGAACGATCCGCCGTCGTTCGTGATGTCGGCGAAGACCCCGCTCGGCGCCGATCTGCCGTTCGATGCGAACGCGCAACCCGCCTCGGCGTGGGCGCGCAGCTGGTGGAGCGAAGAAGCGCGCCATTTCCTCGAC
>DATBAS010000241.1:0-47666 GCA_036271395.1 Kofleriaceae bacterium | reverse complement strand
ATCTCGTCGATGTTGAGCCCGTCGACGTGGTGGTAGCGCAGCAGCGTTTGTTCGCGCGGGCCGAGCTGTGCGAGCGCGGCCGAAAACGCGCTCTTGAACTCGTTCGAGTACGTGCGCTTCATGTACTCGACTTCGGGATCGTCTTGCGCGATCGCGTGCTGCGCGATCAGATGATCGTCGTCGACGAGCACTTCGCGCTTGCCTTTGCGCAGGTCGTTGAGGCACGTCCGCACCGCGACCGAGCGCACCCACCGCCGCAAGTCACCGCGCCCGCCGTATTCCGCGATCTTGCCCGGGCTGGTCGGAGCGCCGGCGGTGCCGCCGCCGACGAACAAGCGCTGGCGAACGAGCTGTTTGACGTCGGAGAGCCGCGGTTGGCCGACGCGCATCCGGGCGAGCGCGATGTCGACTTCTTTCATGTAGTCGCGATCGAACGCGGCGATCGCCTGCGCGTTGCCGCTCGCGCACACACACGCGAGACACAGATCGGCCGGCCGCAGCCCGTCGAGCGCGGCGTCGGCGAGATCGGCGGTGACGTGGCGGGCGACGAACTCGACGAGCGCCTTCGCGTCGATCGCGTGGGCGAGCTCGGGCCATGCCGCGCGGCCTTCGGCCACGAGCGCCCACAGCCGGCGATCGAGATCGGGGATGCTCTCGAGCGTCGGCCGCACTGCCGCCGGGACGGCGGCGAGAAACGGTCGCACGAGGCTCTCGGACACCAAGGTGATTAGGCCATCACCGCGGCATATTGGTCAAACATCAAACCGTTCGCTATGCTTGCCGGGGACGGATGGAGCCGAACCGCAAGGTCCGCAAACAGGGGCTCGAGCACTTCATCAAGTTCGTGCGCGAGCTCGCCTGCCCGTCGCCGCAGGCGATGTTCCAGTCGCTGCACGACCTCGGCTACCGCGGCCAGGATGCCGCCCGCCGAGCGCTGTGCCTGATGGCCTACCGCCACGTCCGGCGCATCAAGCGCATTTACGTCGACGGCGTCGATCGCGCCGAGCTGCCGCGCAAGTCCAACTTCTTGTTCGTGGGCCCGACCGGCTCGGGAAAGACGTTCTTGGTCGAGAGCCTGTTCGGCAAGGTCCTCAAGCTGCCGACCGCGCTCGTCGACATCACGACGTACTCCGAGACCGGCTACGTCGGCCAAGACCCGTCGACGATCCTGACGCGGTTGCTCCACACCGCCGACGAGAACCCGATGCTCGCTTCGATCGGCATCGTCTGCCTCGACGAGTTCGACAAGATCGCATCGGGCCAGAACAACGCGATCTTCGCCGGCGCCGGCACCACCAAGGACGTCACCGGCATGGGCGTGCAGCGCGAGCTGCTCAAGATGCTCGAAGCGAGCGAGGTCGTCGTGCCGCTCGATCTGACGCACAGCTCGTACGCCGACCACGTCGTGATGTCGACGGCCGACATCGCGTTCATCGCCGCCGGCGCGTTCTCGGGCTTCCAGCAGATCGCTCACCGCCGCGCGATGCGCGACTCGATCGGCTTCGGCCGCGACCAAGCGGTCTCCGACAGCGATCCCGATGCGATCGCCGTCGACTTCACCGCCGAACAGGTCGAGAACGTCGCCAACTTCCAAGCGTACGGCTTCTTGCCCGAGCTGGTCGCGCGGTTCACGCGCGTGGTGCCGTTCAAGGCGCTCGACGCGACGACGCTCAAGGACATCCTACGCACCGACGTGGTCGCGCGGATGGCCCGCGAGTTCAAGCTCGAGGGCTTCGAGCTCCTGATCGAAGAGAGCGTGCTCGATCACATCGTGATCGACGCGCTCAAGCGCGAGACCGGCGCGCGCGGGCTCGCATCGACGCTCACGCGCAATCTCGAAGATGTCGCCTTCGGCAGCTTCGGCGGCGACGCCGGCGGCGACGTCCACGTCGTGTTGCGCGACGGCGAGATCGCCGTCGACGTCGGCTAACTGGTGCCCAGAGCTCGCCGGTGTTGACCTCGCGCCCGCGTCGCCGACGTGCTCTTGTCTGCATTCCGGATCGGTGGGGATCGCGGAGAGCCGTGGACGAGCACGAGCACGAGCACGAGCACGTCGGATCAACCGAACCGAGCTCTGGGGTTAGTTCTTGTCGGTCAAATAACCCGCGGTCTGGCACACCGCGACGAGCCGCTTGCGCAGCGATGGCCACGCCGCGAGCGATCGCCACTTCGTCACCGCTTGCTCGAGGTCGTTGCGCCCGACGCACGCGACGATGCCGATCAACATGTCGGCCTGCGCGCGCTGGCGCTTGCTCGCGCCTTCGGCGATCATCACGTGGTTCGCGAGCCGATCGACGTCGTCGTAGTGCTTGTCGCGCAGCGCGTGCTCGGCGGTCCCGAGGTTGGTCGCCGATTCGACGTCGGCATCGTGGTCGACCGCGGGCTCGACGACCGCGACCACAGGCGGTGGCGGTGGCTTGTGCGCCGCCGCGGCATCGACCGGCACGACCGCGACGACCGCGGCATCGACGGAGATCGCCGCGACGACCGCCGCATCAGGAGCAACCGCGGGTTGCTGCACCGGCGTTGCGACCGGCGTGGGCTGCCGCGGCGGCTCGCGGTGACCGAGCGCGACGAACGTGATCGCGCCTGCGATCGCGAGGCCGCCGATCGCGAGCGCGACGATCAGTGCCGGCGAGCGCTTGTTCGAGACCGTCGGCGCGTTCGTGACCACGCCCGGCGGCACGCTCGGCGCCGCGAGCGTCGGACCGACCAGCTCCGGCTTGGGGTGTTTGCCGGGGTCGGAGCCCATCGTCTGCGCGAACGCCTCGTTCGCGGTGATCTTCTTGTGCTGCTCGGAGCTGACGAGCGGCGGCGGCAGCGTGGTGCGGGTCGGCAACGCGAGCGGCTGGCCGGTGAGCACTTCGACGAACGCCGACACGGTCGGAAACCGATCGCTGGCCTGCTTCGACATCGCGCGCGTGATCGCATCGGCGACGTTTTGCGGCACCGGCACGTCGAGCGGCGCGGGCTGCTCGTAGACGACCTTGAACACGACCTCGGGGATCGATGCGCCGGAGAACGCGGGCCGGCCGGTCAGCATTTCGTAGACGATCGCGCCGAGCGCGAAGATATCGGTGCGCTCGTCGACGTTCGCGTGCTGGCCGGTCGCCTGCTCGGGCGCCATGTACTGCGGCGTGCCGAGCAGCGTCGAATCTTGCGTCTTCACGGTCTGCGAGCCGCGCAGCTTCGAGATGCCGAAGTCGAGCACTTTGGCCAGCTCGATCGCGTGGCCGGCGACCTCGGACTGGACCAGAAAGATATTCTGCGGCTTCAGATCGCGGTGCACGATGCCGGCGCGGTGCGCCGCGGCGAGTCCCGAGCCGACGCCGCGGATGATCGAAAAGATCTGATCGAGCGGCATCGGACCGCCGGCGATCCGCTGCGCGAGTGATTCGCCTTGCAGGAATTCATACGCGATGTAGGGCGTTCCATCGGCAAGGACGTTGTAGTTCTCGACCTTGACGATGTTGGGGTGATCGAGCGTCGATGCGATGTCGGCCTCGCGCTTGAACCGCGCCAGGATCTCGTCGCCGCCGAGCTCGGCCAGCAGCATCTTGATCGCGACCTTCTTGCCTGCGAGCCGGCGGTGGCTCGCGAGGAACACCGCACCCATGCCGCCGCGCCCGATGAGCGCCTCGATCGTGTACGTGTCGTCGAGTATCGACCCCACGTCGATGGCGGATCGCGTGGGTGAATTCTGCATCGCCCGGAGCGTATAATGAGACCGCGATGCGTGCACGCACGAGGGGTGTAGTGGCCGCGATGGCCGTGTGGATCGCGGGCTCGGCGTCCGCGCTGGCGAACGATCCGAAACCGAAGCCGGTCGACGTCTCGGCGTTTCGCGACAAGTTGATCGTGCTCGAGGACGGGCAGGGCGGCACGTACGTCGTGATGCACGATGGCGGCAGCTCGCGGATCTGGTTCGGCACCGGCACCGCGCTGTACGAGCAGATCGGCCGCGGCTACTCCGCCGACGGCGATGCGTGGGACATCACGGTGTGGGCGCCGCGCGTGACGAACTTGCAGCCCGGCTCGGTCCAGCGCCAGCCCGACGGCAGCTTCCATCGCTGGTGCGGCTCCGAGCACGATCTGCCGCTCAAGCCGGTCACCGCCGACCGCGTGAAGACGGTGCTGTCGCGCGTGCAGATCATGTCGGCGAGCGCGATCCGCACGAGCTACCTGCTCGCCCGCGATGACGCCGGCACGTACTACTACGTCGATCACCTCCGCCAGAGCGCCGGCGGCGGCGGCTATCGCGTGTTCGTCGGCAAGAAAGGCTCGATGAAGCAGCTGCCGCTCACGGACGTCGCGACCGACGCGGCCGGCGACGTGTTCGCCACGCAGACCGGCGAAGTTCGCTTCGTCCACGACTCCGGCGAGAAACAAACCGCGACGTGGATCCACGGCAGCGACAAGATCGTGCTGTCGCTGCTCGACGTCGACGTCGCCTCGCGCCTCATCTTCAAGGACCTCGGCATCTACACGTTTTTGGGGACACTATGCGACGACATCTGATCGCGCTCGCGCTCGTGCTCGCTCCGGCCATGGCGCTCGCGAGCCCGCCGAAACCAAAACCGATCGACCTCAAAGCGGCGATCCCGAAGCTCTCGGTGTTCCACGACGACGTCGGCGGCTACTACGTCGTGCCGACGCCGGGGCTGTGGGACGACTTCGACACCGCCGGCACGATGGTGTTCTTCGGCGACGGCAAGTCGATGTACCAGCAACGCATCGTCGGCTCGGGCTCCGAGTCCGGCAAGTTCGAGTGGAACGTGTGGTCACCGCGCGTGCGCGACATGCAGACCGCGTCGCTGACCAGCACGGCGTCGGAGCTCACGCTGCAATGCGCACAAGACCGCGCCAAAGATCGCAAGCTCGTGCCGCTGCGCGCGGACGAAGCGAAGCTGTTCTTCGCGAAGGCGACGTTCTGGCCGCCGCTGTGGACGCGCCGTTCGCACTTCTTGTCGCGCGACGACGACGGCACGTATTACTTCGTCGACCAGCTCGCCGACGAGCTCGGCGGCAAAGACTATCGCGTGTACGTCGGCCAGAAGGGCGCGATGAAGGAGCTGCCGATGACGAACGTCGTCGAAGATTCGGCCGGCCAGATCTACGCGACCAAAGGCGGCCAGCTCAAGATCATCGCGAACGCGAACAACCAAGCGTTCTGGATGAAGGGCGGCAAGAAGGTCGAGCTGACCGTGCTCGAGACCTCCGACAACCGCTACTTGATCTATCGCGAGCTCGGCATCTACGGCTCGCTCGGCGCGGTCTGCGACGATCAATAGTCGTCAGTGCAGGAACATCTTGGTCATGCCGAGCACTGCTTGCTCCGGCACTCTCGCGGTCACGAGCACTTCGTTCGCCGCCGCGTTGACCTGCACCGATCTCAAGAGATCCGTGTAGGGCGACTGGCCGGACGTCAGCGCGGTGAGCTGCTGCGCCGACTTCGTCGCGACCGCGGTGGCCGTCGCCGGGGTATCGACCGCGACGTGCGCGTCGAGGTTGATCGTGCCGCCCGCGACGTTCGCGCTCATGTAGGCGCCGACCATCTTGCCGCCGCCGAGATCGCCGGGAACGTCGCCGGTCTTGTTCGTCACGAGCCAAAGGCTCGCGCCGGTGTTCACCGCCTGAAGGCCGTGCAAATTCCGGTCGCTCGCGACGCCGCCGGCGGTGGCCGCCACGGTCGAAGCTTTGTCGTCGGGCTGCGTCGAGATCGCGACGATGTCGCTGCCGACCCAGCGCGTGTAGAGCAGCTTGTCGTTCATCCCGGAGTAGATCGTGAGGCCGTTCGCGGTGTCGACTTTGAGGGTCTTGCCGTGGGTCTTGGCACGCTTGACCATGCACCCCTCGAGCTGTTGCCGGGTCACGCCGCGGAACGCGATTACGATCGTGCCCTGTTGCGACGCATCGAGCCCGAACACCAGCGAGTCGATGGAGTTGACCACATCGATGCCACAATCGGCCTTGATGCCGTCGAGCTCGCTGCTCGCATCGCCCGCTTTCGCCAGTGCCATCGGCAGCAACGCCTGATACAGCGCGCTGTTGTGCGCGGTCGCCGCGTTGACGCCGCCGATCATCTCCATGTTGGCGGGGATGAGCTTCTTCGCCGCGGTCCACGCTTTCGAAGAATCGGCGGTGGCGACCGACGACGCGAGCAACAGGCCGAGCACGAGCGACTGCTTCATCCGCGAAGCATGCCACGCCATCGCGCGAATGCGCGATGTTCGGTAACGTCGCGCGCATGAAGCTCAACGGTACGGTCGCGCTCGTCACGGGTGGTGCGTCGGGGCTCGGTGCTGCCACGGTTCGCCGCTTCGTCGCGGATGGTGCCAAGGTCGTGATCGTCGATCGCGATGAGGCCGCCGGTCAGCTGCTCGCCAAAGAAGTGGGCGCCGTGTTCGCGCAGGCCGACATCACCGATGCGGCGCAGGTCGATTTCGCGATCGCGCAGGCGGCGACGCTCGGGCCGTTGCGCGTCGTCGTCGGTTGCGCCGGCGTGGGTTGGGCCGCACGCACGCTCGACAAGACCGGCACGCCGCACGATCTCGATCTGTTCAAGACCGTGGTCTCGATCAATCTGATCGGCACGTTCAACGTGCTGCGCTTGGGTGCCGCTGCGATCGCGAAGGCCGACCCACTCACCGATTCCGCGCACGGCGAGCGCGGCGTGATCATCAACACGGCGTCGGTCGCGGCGTACGAGGGCCAGATCGGCCAGATCGCGTACGCGGCGTCGAAGGCCGGCGTCGTCGGCATGACGTTGCCGGCGGCGCGCGATCTCGCGCCGGTCGGGATTCGCGTCGTCACGATCGCGCCCGGCATCATGGATACTCCGATGCTCGGCGCGCTGCCGCCCGACAAGCGCGAAGCGCTCGCCCGCGACGTGGTGTTTCCGAAGCGGCTCGGTGCACCTGCGGACTATGCCGAGCTGGTCGCGACGATCGTCGGCGCCGGCTACTTGAACGGCGAAACGATCCGGCTCGACGGCGCGCTTCGCATGCCCCCGAAATAGCCGCTACACTGGGCGACGGTGGCGGAGACTCGGTTCGGTCCGTTCGTCGTCCACGAGCTCCTCGGCACGGGCGGCATGGCGACCGTGCACCTCGCCGAGACGCAATCCGCCGGCGGGTTTCGCAAGCGCGTCGCGCTCAAGCGCATGCTCCGGCACCTCGCCGAAGAGCCCGAGATCGTCGAAGCGTTCGCACGCGAAGCACGGCTCGCGAGCCACCTGCATCACCAGCACATCGCGCAGACGTTCGATCTCGGCGTGATCGAAGGCACCTACTACATCGCGATGGAGCTCGTGTCCGGACCGACGCTGCGCCAGATCACGCGGCAGTGCGAATCGGCGGCCGGCGCGATCCCGATCGAGCACGCGGTCGACATCGCGCTGCAGGTCGCCGGTGCGCTCGACTACGCGCACAACCTCGCCGACGAGCACGGCAAGCCGCTCGGGCTCGTGCATCGCGACGTGTCGCCGGCGAACATCATCGTGTCGGGCGCCGGCGTGGTGAAGCTGATCGACTTCGGCCTCGCGAAGGTGTCGTCGAGCCGCTCGACGAAAGTCGGCATCTTGAAGGGCAAGCTCAGCTACATGGCGCCCGAGTACACGCTCGGCCAGCTCGATCACCGCGCCGATCTGTTCGCGCTCGGCGTCGTGTTGCACGAGATGCTGACCGGCCGCGCGCTGTTCGATGCGCCCACCGATGCCGACGTGATCGATCAGCTGCGCGCGATGCCGATCCAGCCGCCGTCGCGATGGAACCCGCGCGTGCCGCCGGATCTCGACAACATCGCGATGACCGCGCTGCAGCGCGATCCGGCGCAGCGTTGGCAGAGCGCCGCGGCGATGAGCGCGGCGTTGCAAGCCGCGGCGAAGACCGACAACCTCGTCACGAGCCCAGCTACGTTGGCGACGTGGGTCGAGTGGGCGTTCACGCAGGAGCCGCGCGAAGACGTCGGCGGGCTGACGGCGATCATCCAAGATCTGGGCGATGCGAGCGATCCGCGCCGCAAGAAGGTCACGACTCCGACATCGCTGCCGACGACGCCGGCATCGCCGCGCTCGATCCCCAAGCGCATCGACACCAACGTCGCGACCAATCCCGTGCCGGTCGTGCGTAGGCTGCGCGTGGTGCGCGCGCTCGTGCTGATCGTCGCGCTCGCGGCCGGCGCCGCATCGGCGGCGTACTTCGCGGCCGGCTTACTTTGACTTCGGAATCAGATCGACCGGGATCACGTTCGGGATGGTCGGCACCGCGTGCTCGTAGAGCCACGAGTACGTGAAGTACGACGCCATCACGCGCTTGGTATAGTTGCGCGCTTCGTCGGCGCCGATCGCTTCGACGAACTCGTCGGCGTCCCACGTGCCGCGTGCGCGCAGGATGCGCCGCACGTAGCCTGGCCCGCCGTTGTACGACGGTGGCACGAGCAGCGCGAAGTCGTGCCAGTCCTTGAACAGCGAGCCCAAGAAGCGGCCGCCGATCGTGACGTTCTTTTCGGGGTCGCGCAGGTTCTCGCGCGTCGGATCGATGCCCGTGCCCTTCGAAAAATCCTTCGCGGTCGGCGGGATCATCTGTGTCAAGCCGATCGCGTTCGCGCTCGATTCATCGAGCGGATCGAAGCCGCTCTCCTCGCGGACGATCGCGATCTGCATCGCGATCGGCGTGTGGTCGAGCGCTGCGTGGCGCTGCAAGATATCGAGGTAGCCGCGCGGATATGACAGCAGCCACTTCGCGCGGTTGTCGCCGAGCGGCCACTGCCGGCGATACCAGTCGGGCAGCCCCCAGCGCATGATCGCGACCGAAGCCGACCAGCGATCGGCGCGGTCGTAGAGGAACGCGATCGCGCCGAGCTTGTCTTGCTGATCGGCGTCGGTCACCGGCTTGCGACCCTCGGGTGGGGTCAACCCGAGCTTGCGCAGCTCGTGCGCCGCGGGGTCGCCGAGCCCGAGGCGAAGCAGCTCGAGCGCGCGCAGAAATCCGGGCGAGCTCCACTCGGGACGCGGCTTGAACGCGAGCTGCGCCGGGTGCGGATCGGCCGAAATCTCGGCGAGCAGTTGCTGATATTGCTGCGGCGCACGCTCCTGCATGCGATTGAGCGCGAGCAGCGCGTAGTAGCTCAGCGGATACTCGCGAACGGCCGCTTGCCACGACGCGACCGCGCCGGGCAGATCATTCTTCGCGACGTACGCGCGGCCGATCCAGTATTGCGGCTCGCCCTCGCCGTACCAGTTCGGATCGTGCGGCACGAGCCGGATCTGCTCCTTCCACCACTTGATCGCGTCGTCGTACTTTTGATCGCGCCACGCTTTGAAGCCGAGCCGCCACATCGCCTCGGCCAGCACGTCGCCCTGCGGAAACTGCGCCGGCATCGCCGACAAGGTCGCTTCGACCTGCGCGTCGTTGTTGAGCGACGTCCACTCCTCGGCTTCGCGCAACAGCGCGTCGTCGGCGAGGTGATTTTTCGGATCGATCGTCTGCGCGTTCTTGTAGTGCGCGATCGCGGTCTCGTGCTGGCCGATGAACGCGTAGCTGCGGCCGGCGTCGTATTCGCTCTCGATCTCGCGCTCGGGGTTGTTCGCCGCTTTGCAGTCCGCGACCGCCTCGTCGAACATCGGCGCCGCGCCTTTGCGATCGCGCGCCTTGAACCGGCTCATCGCGCGGTGATACGCGGCGACGCATTTCTCGTCGGGCGTTGCCTTCGCGTCGGTGAGCGCGCTGTCGAACGCCGCTTCGGCTTCGGGGTTGCGCTGGTTGTCGAACAGCACCATCGCGAGCGTGATCTGCTCCGCCGGCGTGAGCGGGCTCGGGTTCTTCAGCAGCGCCTTCGCCTTGTCGTTCCACGACGACAGCGGATCGTCGATCGTGATTTGCCGCCACAATTGCTGCGCACCGGCGGCATCGGTCGGCTCGAGCGCGGTCGCGAGATCGAAGCGTGCTTCCGACCGAAACGGCCCGTTCGGATGGCGATCGAGATAGTCGCGATAGAACGTCACTTTGTCGCCGGAGAGCTCGCCCGCGACGATCTCGGCGTCGGGCCCGACGATCGAGTCCTTCGCGACGCTCTGTGCGACCTCGAGCGCCTTCGGATCTTTCGCGAGCCACAACGCGCGCGCCGCGCGATAGCCGATGTAGTCGCCGAGCTCGGGCAAGATCTGCCGCGCCGCGAGCAAGTGCGCCGCCGCGCCGGTGTGATCGCCGGTCTCGTCGGCGCAGATACCGAGCATCAGCTCCAAGTGACCCGCGCGCGGCGACTTCGCGTCGGGTTCGCTCGCACGCGCGGCGGTGAACGACGCCAGCGCCGTCGCGTAGTCGCCCGCTTGAAACGCCTTCGCGGCCGTCTGCTCGTCGGGCGTGGTCCAGAACGACGCGACCATCCGGTCGTCGAGCGCGCCGGCCGACCCCGACAGCTCGCCCGCGCTGCCCGTGATCGCGGCGATCGGCTTCGGTACGACGTTGGAGCTGCCGCCGCCGCATGCACCCGAGCAGCCGACACAGCACAGCGCGATCAGACCCAGGTTGCGCATGCCCTGAAGCTAGCAACGCTGATCTCGGCGGCCAAATTCTAAGGAGGGACTAACGGCGGAAGTCGGCACTGTTCCGGACATGACCGTGACGCCAGTGCTCGTCGGGGTGCCTTAACGCCGCGTGCAGTTGCGGCCGTCGTGCTTGGCCCGATACAGCGCCTGATCGGCGGCCTCGACGAGCTGCTCGGGCGTCGTCGCGGGCGTCGACGGGAATCCCGCCACGCCGATCGAGATCGTCGCCTTGAGCTCGCCGGCCGCGCACTTGACGACCGCGGCCTCGATGTTCTTGCGCAGGCGCTCGGCCATCTGCACGGCCGGCTCGAGGCCGATCGCGCGCAGGATGATCGCGAACTCTTCGCCGCCGAACCGCGCGACGACGTCTTCGTTGCGCACCGCGCGCGTCAACAGCTGCGCGATGTGCGCGAGCACCGCGTCACCGGCGAGGTGGCCGTGGGTGTCGTTGACCTTCTTGAAGTGATCCAAGTCGATGAGCAGCAGCGACAGCGACGTCTCGTGGCGCTGCGCGAACTTCAGCTCGCTATCGAGCCGGTCCATCAAGTAGCGCTTGTTGAACAGCTTGGTCAGGCCGTCGCGCAGCGCCGACGACAGCAGGTTCTCGTGGAACGACTCGTCGAGCGCGTCTTGGAAGCCGAAGCGCAGCACGGTGCCGCGGCCGACCTGGATCTTGTCGCCGTCCTTGAGCTCGACATCGCCGTCGATCCGCTCGCCGTTGACGAACGTGCCGTTCCGGCTCGCGAGGTCCTGCACCCACGATCGGCCGGTTTCGCAGCGGAGCCGTGCGTGGTGGCGCGAGATGCCGTCGTCGTCGAGCTTGAGATCGGCGGTGGGCGCCCGGCCCATCACGACGGTCGCCTTCGCGCACTTGAACAGCTGACCGGCCGCGCTGCCCGTCAAGATCGTGAGGCACGCGCGACGCTCTTTGTCGCCCGCGCGCCGCACCGTCTCGAGATCGGTCGTCCCGGTCTCCTCGTCCCACTCGTCGGACACCTCTATTCGTACCGTCGCAGGCGAGCGCGAGTCAATCGCTCGCGATGGCCTCTAGTTACGCGCGCGCGTTAATCCACTGTGCGATGGCATCGAGGTGGCCGGCTTTCGGTCCGAGCTGTGCGATTTCACGGCAGGCGTCCGAGCACAGCTCGCGCATGCGCTGCGCCGCGGCATCGGCGGTCTCGAGGAGCTCGGCGTCGTCGCGGTCGTCGGCGTGCTGGAACGCGATGCCGATCGCCATGCCGTAGCGGCCGAGCGCCGCGCAGATCGCCGGCGACGCGTTTGCAGCGATCGCGCCGAGCTCGCCGGCCGCCGCGAACAGCGCACCGGTCTTCGCTGCGTGAAGCCGTTCGATCTGTGCCATCCCGGCCGGCGGCTGCGTCAGATCGATCGCTTGACCTTTGAGCAGCTCGTGTGCACCGGCGCGCCGCGCCAGCACGCGAACCGCATCCGATGCGCGCGCGCCGAGCTCGGCGAGCAACGCGAACGCCTCGGTGAGCAGGCCATCGCCGGCGAGGATCGCGATCGCTTCGCCGTATGCGATGTGCACGGTCGGCCGGCCGCGGCGCTCGTCGTCGTCGTCCATCGCCGGCAGATCGTCGTGGACAAGCGTGTACGCGTGGAGCATCTCGAGCGCGACGGCGGCGGGCAGCGCGGCGTCGCGGGTGCCGCCACATGCTTCGGCGGCGGCGAGGGCGATCGCCGGACGCAAGCGCTTGCCCGGACCGGTCGCCGCGTAGTGCATCGCTTCGGCGAGCTTGCCGGGATCGTCGACGGCCGGCGGTGGCTTCAGCCTGCGATCGAGCTCGCGGTCGACGATGATGCGCATCTCTTCGAGAAACGCGGCGAGCTCGGGCGGCGCGGTGGTCGGTGCAAGCGTCGTGGCCATGGTCATCCGTTCGTGGTGGAAGCGTCGTCGCTCGAAAACGGTACGGTCTCGATCCCACCCGCCGCGCTCACCAAGATCTCGACGCGCTGCTCGGCGGCAGCGAGCAGCTGCTGGCCGTTGCGCGCGAGGCGCACGCCGTCCTCATAGACGGCGAGCGCTTGCTCGAGTGAAAGCTCGCCGGACTCGAGCTGAGCCACGACCTCGCGCAAGCGCACCAAGATCGCGTCGAAGCCTTGTCCTGCGGCATCCACGCCGGCACCTTAGCCAACACGAACTGAAAAGTCATCGGTTCGAGATCGCTTGACGCAACGCCATGTTGCGGGGAAGCTGAACCGCGATGGCGGAGCGCTCGGACTTTCGGCCGAACGACACGGGGGAGTTGCGCGACCGTTGGCGCTCGTACATCACCGATCGCCGGCTCAACACGACCGCGCAGCGCGAAGCGATCGTCGAGCAGTTCCTGCGCACGCGCGATCACGTCTCGATCGACGAGCTGCTGACGAAGGTCCGCAAGCGCCATCCGAAGGTCGGCTACGCGACCGTGTATCGCACGCTCAAGCTGCTGGTCGACAGCGGGCTCGCGGTCGAGCGCCAGTTCGGCGACGGCCAAGCGCGCTACGAGGTCGTCGGCGATCACCACGATCACCTGATCTGCGTGAAGTGCGGCCTCATCCTCGAGTTCGAAGACGACGAGATCGAGGCGCTACAAGATCGCATCGCGCAGCGGCTCGGCAACTTCACGGTGCTGCGCCACCGCCACGAGCTCTACGGGATGTGCCCGAAGTACTCGGGCGACCCGAACGGCACGTGTCCGAACGAGCAGCGCAAGAAGCCGCAGTAGCCGGCGCAATCGCGGCCGCCGCTACCTCGAGGATGCGATCGCCGGCACGATGCGCAGCGTCGCGGACTTGCGTGACCGACCGATGCTCCGGCGGTGGCATCGCCGCTGCACTACGTCGGGACATGAAGCCGACGACCAAGATTCCGACCCTCGACCTGGCCCGCGTCACCGGCGGCGCCGATGTCGCCGACAAGCACTTGGCGAAGCTCCAGGCGCTGCAGCTGCCGTCCGTGCCGAACGCCGGCGACCTGTCGACCTGGCCGCGCTCGATCAAGTAGCGCGTCCGGTTCTCGGATGATCACGTCCGACTGCCGGCCAAACCGAACCGCGTTCGTCGTCGATACGCGCCTTTGCGAATGGCGTTGGTGTTGCAAAGTCCCCACGCTACGCTCGAAGGAGAGCGCGGGCATGGCGACCACGGACATGATCATTCCGATGCTGACGACGCTGCGCGACGAGATGACCGCGCTGCGCGGCGAGCTGCGCGGCGAGATGACGACGATGCGCGGCGAGGTGGCGACGATGCGCGGCGAGATGGCGATGCGCGGCGACATGGCGGCGCTGCGCGGCGAGATGACGACGTTGCGCGGCGAGATGAACGCGCGGTTCGACACGATCGAGGATCGCCTCGAGCACGTAGAACACCATGCCGCAGTTACCAACGGCAAGCTCGGCGTCATCGATGGTCGCCTCGAGCAGCTCGAGACCCACGCCGTCGTTACCAACAGCAAGCTCGATACACTCAACGCGCGCGTCGTGCACTTCGAGACGGTCAGCGAGAAACGTGGTCGCAGGTCTCGTCGCCGTCGCTGCGCCGAGAGCTCACCGAGCTCCGCACGCGGATCGAAAAGCTCGAGTCGAAGTAGCTATTGCGCCTTGATGCGCTCGATCTCGCCGCTCTCGGTGCGCGGCAAGATGTGAATCAAGCAGCGGCCGGGCTCGCTCGGCAAGAACGCCGCCGCCCACACGAACGAGTTCTGCCAGTACTCGCGAGTCGATTTCGTCTCGATCGGCGGACCGAATCGCTCGCGCATCCAGCGCTCGGCTTCATCCTCGACGCAGCCGCGGACCTTGAGCTGGATCTCGATCAGCGGCGCATCGTCTTTGGTGTGCGGCGGCGCCATCGAGAAATACGTGTCGACCTCGGCCACGCGCTTGCCGACTTTGATCGGCGGCAGCGCGAAGCACCAGATCGCCTTGCGGCCGTCGCTCAGCTCGGTCGGCTGGCAGTTGCCGTCGTGAATCCCCGACGCGACCGTGTGGCCGAACTTGTACGAGCCGATCCCGTTGGGCTCGACCGGCGCCGAATCGCATGCGGCGATCGCGGCGATGATCACCAGCCACTTCACGCGACCGCTCCGGTCAAGTGCACGGCGACCGTCACGACGTCCTCGATCTTGAGCATGAAGAACCGCGGCGCCTGGAGGCCGAGCCGGGTGATGTCGAGCTCGAACGTCGCATCTGCGACGAGCTGCGTGGCATCGAGCGTGCCCTTGCCGGCGAGCTCGATCGCGAGATCCCGGCCACGCCAGCGCAACGTGCCCTTCGCGGTTGCTTCGAACGCACTGCCTTCACGCTTCGAGAGTGACACGGCGTCGAGCGAAAACGTTGCGGTCGGATGGCTGTCCATCTCGAAGTCCTTGCGCAACTTGCGGTTCTTCAACCAATCGCCGGCGTCGAATGCCGTCATGTCGACCGAGAAGGTGCCGCGCGCGGCTTCGATCGCGGCCGGATCGGCAACCGCCTCGCCGGTGATCTTGTCCCACCGCGTGGTCGTGTCGTGCACGCTCGAGCGCGCTTTGACTACCAGCGCACCGCGAACCGTGTACTTCACGCCGCCAGACACTGCAGCAGCAGCGTCGTGATGTTGTCGGTGCCGCCGTTGCGGTTCGCGGCATCGACGAGCTCGGCGACCGCGCGCTCGAGGCTCTTCGCGCCGGTCGAGATCTGCGCGATCTGATCGTCGATCACCATGCCCGACAAGCCGTCCGAGCACAGGATGTAGACGTCGCCGCTCTTGATCTGGTGCGAGCGGATGTCGACCTGCACGGTCTCGCGCATGCCGAGCGCGCGCGTGATCACATTCTTGTGCGGGAAGTTGCGCTCTTCTTCCTCGGTCATGTCCGGCTTCGCTTCCTTGTAATCCTCGAGGAGCGAATGGTCGCGCGTGAGCTGTTGCAGCGCGTTGTCGCGCAGCCGATAGACGCGCGAGTCGCCGACGTGGCCGACGTAGATCTTGTCGCCGCTGATCAAGCAGCTGACGATCGTCGTGCCCATGCCCTTGTAGCGAAGGTCGCGGTTCGAGGTCTCGAAGATCCTCAAATTCGCGAGCTTGATGCCGCAGACCAGCCGATTCTCGATGTAGCTCAGCGAGCGATCCATTTTGTACGGCCACGTCGCGTCTTCGTCCTCGCGCGTGCGCTGATAGAACTCGCCGATCGTTTCGGCGGCCATCTTCGATGCGACCTCGCCGGACGCGTGACCGCCCATACCGTCGGCAACCAAGAACAACTGCTCGTCTTCGATCAGCGAGAAGTAGTCCTCGTTATGCGTCCGCTTCATTCCGACGTCGGTCTTGGCGGCGTAACGGATCTTCATGGGCAGGTCACCCGAAAGTGTAGGAGGCGCCTGCACGTGGCGTCAACCGCGACGGCCTGCTTCCGGGTAGAGTTCACGCGCGTGCGCGCGGAGATCTTGACCATCGGTGACGAGCTGTGCCGCGGCGAAATCGTGGACACGAACTCGTCCGGGCTCGCCGCGCGGTTGTGGGATCTCGGCATCACGACGCGCTGGATGACCAGCTGCCTCGACGACGAGCAGGATATCACCACCGCGCTGCAATTGGCGGTCGGCCGCGCCGATGTCGTCGTGTGCTCGGGTGGGCTGGGCCCCACAGAGGACGATTTGACCGTCGACGTGGTCGCGGTGCTGGCCGGCGTCGAGCCGGTTGTCGACGAGCCGGCGCGCGAGCGCATGGCGGCGCGGTTCTCGAACATGGTCACTCCCATCCAGCTGCGCCAGGTTCGCGTGCCCGCCGGCGCGCGCGTGTTCGCGAACCCGCAGGGCCTCGCGCCCGGCTTCGAAGTCGCCATCGCGGGCATTCCCGTGATGTGCATGCCAGGCATCCCGCGCGAAGTGTACGGCATTTTTGACGCGGGACTCGGCGCGCGGCTGGTTGCGATTCGTGAAGCGAGCGGTCACATCGAGCGGATCGCGCGGCGGATCTATCGCGTGTTCGGCCGCGGCGAATCGCAGATCTCGCAGGCCTGCCGAGGGATGATCGACAACATCGCCGGCGCGAGCATCCACTATCAGGTCAAGTTTCCCGAGACGCTGGTCAAGCTCGTGGTTCGCGACGCCGATCAAGCGGCCGCCGATGCCAAGCTCGCCGCGCTCGACGCCGACATTCGCGGCCGGCTCGGCACCGCGATCTACGGCGCCGGCGACGAGAACCTCATCGATCGCGCGACGCGGCGCCTGATCGAATCGGGCCGCACCGTCGGGACCGCCGAATCGTGCACCGGCGGCATGATCGGCGAGATGCTCACCCGCATGCCGGGCAGCTCGCGCGCATTCATGGGCGGCGCGATCGTCTATTCGAACGCCGAAAAAGTCCGCCAGCTCGGCGTCGCGCAGGCCACGCTCGACGCGCACGGCGCGGTCAGCGAACCAACCGCGATCGAGATGGCGACCGGCGCGCGGCTGCGCTTCGAGACCACGCTCGCAGTCGCGGTCTCCGGCATCGCCGGGCCCGACGGCGGCACGCCCGACAAGCCGGTCGGCACGGTGTGGCTCGCGCTCGCGTCGCCCGAGGGTTGCGTCACCAAGAAGCTACATTGGCCCGGCATGCGCGATCAGATCCGCACGCTCGCGGCGTGGTGGGCGCTCAAGCTGATCGATGACGCGCTCTGATAGATTCGCGCGCGATGAGCACGACCGACGCCCAGCGACTCTTTCTCGGTGTGCGCGTTTCGGTCGCGACCGCCAACGCGCTCGCGCAATGCGCCGAGCAGCTCGCGCGCCGCGCCAAGGATAGCGGCATCGACATTCGCTGGCTGCCGCCGACGAGCTATCACGTCACGTTGAAGTTTCTCGGCTGGGTGCACGCCGACGCGATCGCGGCGATCCGCGATGCCGCGGCCACGGCGATCGCGGGCACGCCGCCGTTTCGATTTCGCACGTCGCGGCTCGGCGCGTTCGGCTCGCTCGAAGCCGCGAGCGTCGTCTGGGCCGGCATCGAAGCGTCCGAGCCGATGATGAAGCTCGCGGCATCGATCGATCGCGCGATGAGCGAGATCGGCTTCGCGATCGAAACGCGGCCGTTTACAGCGCACGTGACGCTCGGACGGCTCCGCGAAACTAGACCTGTCCGCGACGTCGTGTTACCCATGTCAGAACAAATGTTCAGTGAGACCAGAGTCGACCACGTGACTTTGTACGAAAGTGAAACGAAACCAACTGGTTCGGCGTACAAAGAAATCGCGAAAATTGGCTTCGATCCGGCCGAAACCAGCCCGATCCGCAGCGAAAACCGTCAGACGGAGCCGGTAGACCTGGGGGACACCGACAACGAAACGGACGATGGCTGGCCTCGCGGCGAGCCGCAGGGAGATCATAAATGAAGGAAGCAAACGACAAGGCCGTTCACCCCGCTCGCGAGTCCGCCGCGACCAATCAGGCGCGCGACAAGGCGATCGACCTCGCGCTCGCCGCGATCGACAAGCAGTTCGGCAAGGGCGCGATCATGAAGCTCGGCAAGGATCCGATCGACCGCGAGGTCTTGGTGATCCCGACCGGCTCGCTCGGCCTCGACATCGCGCTCGGCATCGGCGGCTTGCCGCGCGGCCGCATCGTCGAGATCTACGGACCGGAATCGTCGGGCAAGACCACGCTGACCTTGCACATCGTCGCCGAGGCGCAAAAGCGCGGCGGCGTGGCGGCGTTCATCGACGCCGAGCACGCGCTCGATGTCGGCTACGCCAAGAAGCTCGGCGTGAAGACCGAGGAGCTCCTCGTCAGCCAGCCGGACTTCGGCGAGCAGGCGCTCGAGATCGCCGACATGCTCGTGCGGTCGAACGCGGTCGACGTGATCGTGATCGACTCGGTCGCGGCGCTCACGCCGAAGGCCGAGCTCGAAGGCGAGATGGGCGATCACCACGTCGGCTCGCACGCGCGTCTGATGAGCCAGGCGCTGCGCAAGCTCACCGCGGCGATCTCGAAGTCGCGCACGATGGTCATCTTCATCAACCAGATCCGAATGAAGATCGGCGTGATGTTCGGCTCGCCCGAGACCACGACGGGCGGCAACGCGCTCAAGTTCTACTCGTCGGTGCGGCTCGATATTCGCCGCGTCGGTGCGCTCAAAAAAGACGAAGACGTGATCGGCAATCGCACGCGCGTGAAGGTTGTCAAAAATAAAATGGCGCCGCCGTTCAAAGAGGTCGAGTTCGACATTCTTTATGGCCACGGCATCTCGCGCGAAGGCGACCTCGTCGATCTCGCGTCGGAGGCGAGCATCGTCGACAAGAGCGGCGCCTGGTTCTCCTACGCGGGCGAGCGAATCGGTCAGGGCAGGGAGAACGCGAAACAATTTCTTCTCGACCATCCCGAAACTTTCAATTCCATCGAGGCAAAGGTGCTGTCGCACCACAACATCCGTCGGATAGGGATCGATGTCGCGCCGGAGCCAGTTGCTGTTTCAAACGTATCTAGTGACGAGCACAGCAAGGTCGCCGCACCGGTACGATCTTCGACGGCAGCGTCGAACGGCAAACGTCCGAACGCCTGATACCGAAGGTCCTCACCTGCGACGCGGGTGGAATGTGATCTCCCCTTCAAGAAGGCCAGCTTGTCGCTGGCCTTTGTCGTAACGATGTCTTGCCTTTGTCAGAGCGTTGAGCGATTACTCGGCCTGCCGAAAGCAACAGTAGGGAGGCCTGATAAATGTTCGTCTATCTTCCGCGTCGAGGTTGGTACGGCGCCATGGCGATCGCGAGTACGTTCGCGATTGGTGCATGCGGCGCTGGCAATCAGCCAAGCGCCTTGCGACCTGATGGTCCGCCAGAAGTTCTCACCGTTGATGTCCCCGCGCCCGATCCGCGTATCGCGACCGGCGAAGAAGCGCCGGGCTCGTTGATCGAGGTCGCTGCGTTTTGCAAAACGCAGGGACCGAATGACGGCGCGAAGGGCGCCGGCGATCCGCAGCGTCCGGGCGAGGTGTTGACCCAAGAGACCTACGATCTTCAGGTCTGTCCCGCCGATGACACGATGCCCGCGCCGGCGTTGACCAACGCCGATCCGAGCACCTGGTATGTCCGCGTCCAGTTCGACGAGCTCCTCGATCCAAAGATCGAAGATCTCGTTCCGGTCACGGATGCCAACGGCAACCCGACCGGTGCGCAGATGGGCACGCTGGCGAACACGCAGCCCGTCACGCTGCAGTGCCAGAGCTCGACCGGCAACGGCGCGCTCGTCGATGTCCCCTACGACGGCTACTACGATCCATCCGGCGACTCCGTCAGCTATCCGCTCGGACCCTCGCTCGTGATCCAGCCGGCCGACCCGACGCTCGTCGCGACGGGCTCGATGTGCCAGGTCACGCTCAAGAGCAACATCAAAGACAAGGACGAGAACCCGGTGCCGAGCGATCAGCTCGGTCCGTACACCTGGACGATCGGCACGATCGCGGTCACCGCGATCTCGCCGACCGATGGCAGCATGGTCGATCCGGCCGCTGCTGGTGTCGACCTGACGTTCAACGCGGCGGTCGACTTCGCGTCGATCGTCACGAGCTCGACGTTGACGCCGACCGTTCCGAATCTCGGCGGCGGCGCTCTGAGCGGCCAGGAGGCTCCCAACGAGGTGTTCGTCGGTGGTGACTTCCCGGATTCGTCCCCGACCTACACGTTCGGCATCACGTCGGTGAACGACAGCTGTGGCAAGACCACGATGCTCGGCGCGCCGTCGGACGACAACAACACGATGACGACGTTCTCGACGAACCCGCTCGCGCTGAACAGCATCACGGGCGCGGACACGCCGGCGAACAACATCGTGCTCGCGTTCAACCAGTTCATGGATCCGGCTTCGGCATCGCTCTCCGGCGCCACGCCGACCGGCTTCACGCTGACGCCTCCCATCACCAACATGGTCGTCACCGACAGCGGTCCGAACATCATCATCCTCGGCAGCTACAAGCTCGGTACGTCGTACACGTTCACGCTCAACGGCACCGCAGGGATCGACGACTGTCCGGGTGGTGAAGATCAGCTGGGCAATGCCTGCGCGAAGACCACGACGTTCACGAACGGCACCGATCAGACGGTCACGTTCACGACGGACGCGGCGATCATGCTCAACAGCACGACGCCGATGGACAACGCGACGATCTCCCCCGCCGACGTCGTCGGGTTGAGCTTCAACCAGACGATCGATCCGACGACGGTCATGGCCGACATCACGGCCGGGACCATCACGGTGAGCCCGTCGGTCGCGCTCGCGGCCTCCGCCGATCCGTTCGGCGACGTCTCCATCGCGCCGACGGCGACTGCCGGCTGGGCGCCCGGAACGTACACGTTCACCATCAAGGGAAGCGCGTCGTTCGGCGACGGCATCGCCGGTGATGGCGCGTTTACGAACGGCACCGACATCGTCATTCACTTCACCGTCCCGCCGCCGGCTACCGGTGGCGCCACGGGTTGCCTCTAAGGAAAGGGATACCCAACCATGAAAAAGCTTTCTACATTCATGGCGGCCGCCCTCGCTTTCGGGGCCGGTTCGCTAGTCGCAACGCAAGATGTCTTCGCTGATGCGAGCTCGACCGAAGGTTCACTCCGCGGTCAGATTCGTGACAAAGCCGCGAACGAGCCGGCCATCGGCGCGACCGTCGTCGCCACGTCGCCCGCCCTCCAAGGCGAGCAGGTCGTCATCACCGACGATACGGGCCAGTACTTCATCACGGCGCTGCCGCCGGGCGTGTACACGCTCACCGTCTACTACAACGACGTCACGTACTCGCGCGGCAACGTGCTCGTGCAAGTCGGCAAAGAAGTCGTCGTCAACGTCTCGGTCAACACGGCGGATACGGCCGGCAAGCCGAAGGGCGAGGTCATCAACATCTCCGGCGCGGCTCCGATCATCGATCAGGGCTCGACGAAGACCGGCGTGACGATCGGCGACGATTACACGCGCAACGTCCCGGTCGGCCGCACGTTCGGCGAGGTCGTCGGCGCTTCGGCTGGTTCACAGGGCGACGAGTACGGCACCGGCTTCTCCGGCGCCACGTCGGTCGAGAACACGTACGTCGTCGAAGGCATCAACACGACGGACACCGCGTTCGGCGCACTGTCGACGAACCTGCCGAACGAGTTCGTGTCGGAGACCGAGGTCATCACCGGCGGCTACGCGGCGGAGTACGGCCGCGCGACCGGTGGTTTGATCAACGTCGCGACGAAGCAGGGCTCGAACGAGTTCCACGGCTCGGTGTTCGGCAACTTCTCGCCGGACAGCCTCACCGCGGCGGCCAAGACGGTCGTCTCGGCCAACTCGATCGACTACCAGACGAACCCGGGCAACAACTACGACTTCGGCGCCGAGGTCGGCGGTCCGATCATCAAGGACAAGTTGTGGTTCCACGTCGGCTTCGATCCGACGTTCTCGAACACCAACACGAAGCGGTTCGTGGGTTACGAGACCGATGACGGCACCGGTAACGCCAAACTCGACTCGAACGGCAACCCGATCAAGACGAACATCACGTCGCAGAACATCAGCACGGCCCAGCAGACCTACTTCTTCACCGCGAAGATCAACGGCGCGATCGATCAGAACAACCAGTTCCAGATCTCGGCGTTCGGTAACCCGGAGAAGGGCGACGCGCCGATCAATCCCGGTGCGCTAACGCCGTCTCAGGACGCGACCATCGGGACCAAGCTCGGTGCGTGGGACGTCGCGGCGAAGTGGACGTCGAAGCTCAACCAGGGCAAGACGCAGATCGACGCGATCGTCGGCTTCCATCGCGCCTACGTCGACAACCAACCCAACACGACGCTTGGTGCGGAACCGTCCGTCGAGTACGCGTACACGCGCTCGCTGGCCGACTTCGCCGACCTCGAAGGCACGCAAGTCGCGAACGCCTGCCAGGACGCGGCGGCCTCGAACTTCATCAAGTGCCCGGTCACCAACTACCAGGATTCGGGTAACGGCGAGGTCGAAGATCGCATCAACGATCGCCTGACCGCCGCGTTGACGGTCACGCAACGCGTGAAGTTTGCCGGCTATCACACGTTCAAAGCCGGCGTCGACTACGAAGGCTCTTCGTACGACACCCGCAAGTCCTACACCGGTGGCGCGTTCTACGAAGGATTACAGCCCGCCGGCCCGACCGCGGCTTCTGGCCTCCTGTACCTGAAGATCCAGATCGATCATAACATCCGCAACCTGACGACCGCGGAGCAGATGAACCCGGGCGCCGTGACGCTGGGCCCGGATCAGCAGCTGTGTCTCGCCAACCAGGCGGTCTGTCAGGCCGGCGAGCTCGCCGCCGACACCGATGACCGCAGCATCGGCGCGTTCCTCCAGGACTCGTGGCAGGTGATTCCGAACCTCACGTTCAACCTTGGCGTTCGCTACGAGAACCAAGGCATCGGTTGGGCCTCGCAGCTCCAGAACACGACCGCGTCGGACGGTAGCCACATCGGCACCCAAGCCGCCAGCCTCAACAACTGGGCGCCGCGGCTCGGCTTCATCTGGGACCCGACCAACGAGGGCAAGGCGAAGATCTTCGGCCACTACGGATGGTTCTACGAGAACATCCCGATGGACATGAACGTCCGCTCGTTCGGCGGCGAGGTCGATGCGCTCAACTTCGTCAACGGCCAGGGCCTCACGCAGGGCCAGCCGGGATTCGACGCGAACTGCAACGTGAACCACACGCCGGCAGGACCGAACAACGTGGGCGCGGCGCTGAACAAGTGCACGGACGTCAGCCCGTACGCGAACTTCGGCGGTGACTACGTCGCTCCGGGTCTGCAGGGGCAGTACTCGCAGGAGATCATCCTCGGTGGCGAATACGAGGTCATCCCCGACCTCAAGGTCGGCTTGAACTACATCCACCGCGACCTCCCGCGCGTCATCGAAGACACGCTGGTCAACGGCGGCGCGTACGACATCGTAAACCCGGGCGAGAACTTCGATTCGCAGGCAGCTGCGCTTCAGAAGACCGCCAATGCGGAGCTCGCGTCGAACAACCCGGCGACGGTGGCTCAGGGCGAGCTCGATCAATCGCGCGCGCAAGGTCTGACGACGATCAAGAACCTCGACACGCCGACGCGCAACTACGATGCAGTTCAGCTGCAGGTCACGCAGCGGCCGACGAAGGACTCGTTGATCCTCGCGTCGTATACGTACTCGCGCGAGAACGGCAACTACCCCGGCCTGTTCTCGACGGAGACCGGCCAGCTCGATCCGAACATCACGTCGGAGTACGACCTCGAAGCACTGCTCGCGAACCGCTACGGTCCGACGGGTCTCGATCGTCCGCATAACTTGAAGATCGACGGGTTCTACCGCTTCGACTTCAAGGTCGGCGGGCTCTTGACCCTCGGCGCGAGCATCCGCGGCCAGTCGGGCATCCCGCACAACATCCTCGGGGCTGACCCATACGGCCAAGGCGAGTCGTACATCCTGCCGCGTGGCGTCGAGCCGCGCTCGCCGTTCTCGAACGAAGAAGACATCCACGTCAGCTACGGCTACCGCCTGAACAAACAGGTGACGCTCGAGGTGTTCGCGGACATCTTCAACCTGTTCAATCAGCAGCAAGAGGCGTTCGAGGACGAGAACTACACGTTCGACTACGTCCACCCGATCGTCGGCGGCGACATGACGGATCTCGCGCACCTCAAGCAGATCGATCAGAACAACACGAACAACGCGCTCAACCAGACCGTGACGACGAACCCGAACTTCCTGAAGACGACTTCGTACATTCAGAATCCTCGGACGTTCCGCTTTGGCTTCCGCCTGACGTTCTAAGCAGCATCTAGTCGGCAACGAAGAAGGGCCCGCGAAAGCGGGCCCTTTGTCGTTCGTGCGTACGTCTCGTCGTCAGAGCGTGCAGCGCGAGCCGTTTTGATTGATGCACTCGCAAGGCGGTATACAGATGCCGGCAAAGCAGCCAGCTTCTTTGCAACCCTCATTGCAGTGGTATGCGTCGTCGGCGGAACACATCTCCCCGGGCGCTGAGGCAGCTGTTGGGGCCGAATTCGTCGACGCCTCGGCGCGTGTTCCCGCGTGCACGAGTCCGAGCACTCCAGTGATTCCGACGAGCAACAAGATCTTCTTCATCGTCAATCTCCTCGTTCGCGCCGACGTCGCGTGACGGATCAGCGACACCACGCCGCCGACTCGCCAAGCCCATCGCTCGGCGCACGATCAGGTTCTTCGCGGCGATGTCGCGCAGCAACACGAACCCGCCGAGCGGATCGCCCCGACCGCGAGAAACCGGTGCCGTTTCGCCAATCGCTTACGGTTTCTCGTGCGAGTGAGTGAAACCACTTACTCGAAATGCATCACCGATCTTCAGCGAAACCTAACCGCCGCCCGCGACGTGCATGCGTCACTACGAGGCATGAGCGCTAGCAAGATCATCGTTGCGATCGTCGCCGCGGGCGGCTGCAACATCTACTCGAACGATTCGACCGATGTCAGCGGCGACTACGTCGGCAACGCGACCTACACGATCGCGTCGGTGAGCGGGTCGGGCAGCGTCGATGCCGGGTCGGCGACGATCGAGCTCGCGAGCACGAACGACGGTGTCGATGTCGCGATCGGCGCGGCGTGCTCGTTGTCGGCGGCCTCGATCGAGACGCTGACGCTGTCCGACTATCGCAACACCGCGCGCTTCGTGCTCGCGTCCGCTTCGATCGACGCGAGCCAGACGTGCACGTTGCCCGACGGGGTGGCGATGACGGTCTCCGTCGGCGACCTCGTGGTCGACCACGGGCTGACCCTCGAGCTCGACGTCGGTGGGGCGAGCGCAGACGGCGGCTACGCGGTGTTTCAGTTCGACGGCGCCCTGTGATGTCGCCGGGTTGGCCGCCGCGATCGCGTAGATCGAACGGGTTACGTCGCGCGTTGATACTCGCCATGGAGCTCCGTTTTCGCGATCACGCGTCGTTTCATCGCGCTGCCCTCGGGATGACCGCCGGCTCGGCGCTGTTCGGGTTCGCCGCCGCCGTGTTCGGGCCGCATATGTCGGTGACGATGACGGCGCCGATCGTCGGCGGCGTGCTCGGGATCGGGACGGGTGCGGCATTCGCGTACGGCGCGCGTGCGTGGCGGATCTCGGCGGCGATGTGCGCGGCGGCGATCATCGTGATCGCCGGCTCGGGTGCGATCGGCGCCGTGCCGGCGTGGCAGGCGCTCGTCGCTTCGTCGCTGGCGGTCGGCATTTCGATCGCGATCGGCCAGCGCGGTGTTCGCGCCGTCGGCTCGATGCTCGTCGGCATGGCGGTCGCGATGCTCGCGATGTGGACGGCGTTGCGCGTGACGCATGCGCAGCGTACGGAGACGTGGTCGCTGATCGGACGCGACGTCGTCGCGGCGGGCGCGATGGGCATCGTCGGCGTGCTCGCGATGCTGCCGCGGCACCTCGAGCTGATCAGCGATCCGGTCCGCATGGCCGTGCAGCGGTTGCCGGCCGAGCTCGATAGTGAAGTGCGCAGCTTGTGTGGCCGCGCCGTCGAGATCTGGAACGCGACGAAGGACAAGCACGGCGACTCGGGCGCGAACGTCGCGCTGGTTCGCGACGGCGTGCTCAAGGCGCTCGAGGTCGCGGCGAAGAGCACCGCGATCGGCGCGCAGCGTACCGCGGGAACGACCGATGACGAGCTCGCCCGGCGCATCGCCGAGCTCGATACGCGCGTCGCCGCGGCGACGGATGCCGAGATCGAATCGCAGTATCGCGCGGCGCGCAGCGCGCTGGCCGACCAGCAGCGCTATCGCGACGGCATTCGCAAGAACCGCGAGCGGCTGGTCGCGCGGCTGCACAACCACGTCGCCGCGCTCGAGAAGTTCCAGCTGGCGGCCGGCGGGATGGCGAACGCGAGCGAGCTGACCAGCAGCGTCGAGGCGAGCAGCGCGGCGCTCGGCGACGACGTCGCGAGCGCGAGCTAGTTTCGACCTAGTTTTGTCCCGCACGTGCGAGTCCTGATAGGCTTGCCGCCGGAGGGACTATGCGCGCGCTGTCTCGAGTGATTTTCGTCATCGGCCTGGTGGCCAGCGGTCCGGTGCTCGCCGACAAGAGCGCCGATGCCTCGTACAAAGAAGGGCTCGCCTTCAAGCAGGAGGGCAAGATCGACGAGGCGATCGCGGCGATGACGGACGCCGTCACGACGAATCCGAAGCAGGGGATGGCGTGGGCATCGCTCGGTAGCCTGTACAAGCAGAAGAAAGACCTCGCGAAGTCGATCGATGCGTACGAGCACGCGACCGCGCTGATCACCAAAGACGCGGTGCTGTGGACAAACCTCGGCACCGCGTACGCGAACTCGAATCCGGCGCGGCTCGACGATGCGGCGCGTGCGCTCGAGACCGCGTGTCACCTCGACCCCAAGAACGCCGAGGTGCGCGCGTATCTCGGCACGGTCCAGCGCAAGAAGAACGACTACCCGAAAGCGATCCGGAACCTCGAGATCGCGGTGCAGCTCAAGCCCGACAACGCGGACTGGCAGCACAACCTCGGCGTCGCCTATCGCTACGCGAATCGCGACGACGATGCGATCGCGGCGTTCCAGAAGGCGATCGCGCTCGCGCCCGACGAGGCGGCGTTCCACTTCGATCTCGGCGTCGCGTATCGGCGCAAAAAAGATCCCGACCACGCGATCCCCGAATACGAAAAGGCGACGAGCTTGTCGCCCGACAACGCCGATGGCTGGTTCGACCTGGGCTTCATGTACAAGGAGAACCACGAGAACGACAAAGCGATCGTCGCGTTCAAGCACTACCTCGATCTCAAAGCGGCGAGCGATCCCGACGGTGCGAAGCGCGTCACCGAGGAATGCCAAGCGCTCGGCGGTGACTGCGGCAAGCCGGCAAAGACCAAAGCGCCGAAAAAGTCGAAGTAGCGCGTGATAGCCTGAGTTAATGCGCATCAGCTGGCTGTCTGCGGAAGAGATCGCGGCAGCCCGGCGTGCACTGACTGCCGACGGCGCGACCTGGGACGACCATTTTCGCCCGGAGTTCGAGGCGCCGGCCGAGCCGACCGATGTCGCGCTGCTCGACTGGCCGCACGTCACCGAGCACGTCGCGCGTGCCGAGCGCGTCTCCGAGCTCGTGCGCGCGCAGGGCCTCGCGGCGGCGCGGGCGCGGTTCGCCGATACCGGCATCGCGATCGAAGCGGCGACGCTCGCCGCGGCGGCGCACGAAGACGGCGCGCTCGAGCTGCCGCAGATCATCGGCGTGCTCGAGTGCCCGATCGACACGTACGTGTTCTACGCGCCGTTTCTGGAGCTGCTGATCGAGAAGTCGCGCGGCGACGGCGACATGCCGGCCGCGGTCGGCCACTACGAGCAGTTCGCGGATGCGTACGAGGCGGCGCTGTTGCAAGTGCCGCACGGCAAGCCGCGGGTCGGCGCGATGCGCGACGGCCTCGCCGATCTCTATGTCACCGCCGGCATGACCGATCGTGCGCAGGCGCTGTTCGAGCGCCGCCACGAAGAAGATCGCGACGACGTCGCGGTCGCGTTGTCGGCGAGTCGCGCGTTTCTCGCCGCCGGCAGCGTCAGTCACGCGGTGCGCTGGCTCGGCGTCGCCGCCGGTCGCGCGCATACACTCGGCCGCGGCGAGCTCGCGCAGAAGCTGCGCGACAAGCAGGCGAACGTGCGCAAGCGACTGTCGTAACGCGAGAGCTGAACGTCAGAGCAGTTTGCTAGCGTGCGCGCCATGGCAAAGGTCAAGGCACTGCCGCGCAGCAGACACGTCTGCCAGGCGTGTGGCCACGTCGAGACCAAGTGGCTCGGCCGATGCCCGGCGTGCCACGAGTGGAACTCGTTGGTCGAAGAGTTTGCCGATGCCGTGGCGTTGGCGCCGCGACCGAGCGCCGTTGGCGTGTCGACCGGCGATGGGCCGCAACCGATCGATCGCATCAGCGAGGTCGGCGGCGTGCGCAGGCCGGCCGGCATCGCCGAGCTCGATCGCGTGCTCGGCGGCGGCTTCGTCGCGGGATCGGCCGTCCTGCTCGGCGGCGATCCGGGCATCGGCAAGTCGACGCTGCTCGTGCAAGCGCTCGCCGGCTTGGCGAGGCAGGGTCCCGTGCTGTATGCGACCGGCGAAGAATCGGTCGCGCAAACGGCGATGCGCGCGCGCCGCGTGAACGCCGCGGTGTCGGCGCTCGCGCTGGTCGCCGAGACCGACGTCGAGAAGATCATCGCGCACGCGAGGGCGAGCAAGCCGACCGTGCTCGCGGTCGATTCGATCCAGACCGTGTACACGCCGCTGCTCGATTCGATTCCGGGATCGCTGGCGCAGGTTCGCGAGTGCGCGAGCCGGCTCACGCAGTTCGCCAAGACCACCGGCACGCCGACGGTGCTGGTCGGCCACGTCACCAAAGACGGCGGGCTCGCGGGCCCGAAAACGCTCGAGCATCTGGTCGATGTCGTGCTCCAGCTCGAAGGCGACGCCGGGCCGTATCGCGTGCTGCGCGCCCACAAGAACCGATTCGGGTCGACGCAGGAGATCGGTGTGTTCGAGATGCGCGGCGGCGGGCTCGTCGAGGTCGCGAATCCGTCGGCGCACTTGCTCGCAGAGCGGCCGATCGGCGCGCCGGGCTCCGTCGTCGTCGCGTCGGCGGATGGCGTGCGCCCGCTGCTCGTCGAGATCCAAGCGCTGGTCGCACCCGCGTCGGCGGGGTTCGCGCGGCGCACCGCGGCCGGCGTCGATGGCAATCGCGTGTCGTTGCTCCTCGCGGTGCTCGCGCAGCGCGCCGCGTGCGACGTGCTCGACCGCGACGTGTTCGTCAACGTCGCGGGCGGGCTCAGGCTCGCCGAGCCGGCGATCGATCTCGGCGTCGCGTGCGCGATTCACTCGTCGGCGCGCGGCCGCGCGATCGATGCGCACACCGTGGTGTTCGGCGAGATCGGGCTGGCCGGCGAGATTCGCGCGGTCACGTTGTGCGAGCACCGGCTCGCCGAGGCCGCGCGGCTCGGCTTCAAGCGCGCGTTGATTCCCGCGCAGAACGCGAAGCTGCTCGGCGCGCGCGACCACGCGGGGCTCGATCTCGTGTCCGTCGACCGGCTAACGACGGCATTCGGCGCTCTTTGACATTCGTCGTTATAGGTCACTGGCGCGTGATCGTGAACGTCATCGCGTCGGCGAGCGCCGCCGGCAGCTGGGCGTCGTCGACTTCGGGCACGCAATCGGTGTCGCGGTCGGTGCTCGGCGGACCGATCGAGCCTTCGTCGGTCGCGCGGCCGGTCTCGCCGGTGAGCGCCCGCTCGGCCATCTGCAGGCCGCCGCGCGGCAGGTGCACGCCGTCGTACTGCACGCACTCGGGCTCGTAGACCTGCTGGTCGTCGTTGCGGTCGTCCCAGCCGTTGAGCACGAGCTTGTCGAGGCGCGCGAGCCGATCTTCGAGCGCGAGCTCGCGCGATTCGCCGCCGGGTAGCGCCGCGACGAGCTCGTACATGTCGCGCAGCGTGCTCTGCAACAGCGCGAACCGCAGTGGCGTGTACTGCACGGTCGTCGCACCGGCGGTCTCGGTGTAGATCCGCGCGTCGGCTTGGTAGAACGTGGCTTCGAGTCGGTCGTAGACGGCGATCGCGCGCGTGCGGTACTTGGTGTCGCCGGTCGCGAGATAGGCGGCGAACAGGCCGCGCACGGCGGCGGTGTGCGCGTCGAGCACGTCGGTCTGATCGATCGGCGCGGCGTTCGCGATGTCCCAGCCGGCGTAGGCGCGACCGGTCGGGTCGGTGAGCGAGTTGTAGAGCAGCTCGGCATGCGCGGTGACGAGCTGGCGCAGCCGGTTGCCAAACGTCAGCGTGGCGTTGCCGGGAAACGCGAGCGGCAGCGAGTCGAGCGCGCCGACGGTCATCGCGTCGGGCGTGTTGTTCGAGTACAGCTCGAGCTCGCTGCCGCACGAGCGCAGCACGGTGCGCAGGCCGAGCAGCGCGTAGGCGACCGTCGTCGTCGAGACCGTCGCGCCGCGCGCGGGAGTCGCGCCGGTGAACGCGACGTCATCGGCGATGATGTTCGACGCCGGATCGACGTGGAGCCGGTCGAGGTTCACCATCGCGACGCGGATCATCGCGAGCGCACGATCGTGCAGCGTGTTCTCGCCGTCGGGCTGCTGGTCGTCGGCGGGGAATGGATCGCCGTCGAAGTACGCGAGCGCCGGCTGCGAGCCACCGACGTCCTTGTTCGACGTGTCGGTCAGCGCGAACAGCTCGCTGTAGCCCATCGCGAGGCCGATGAGATCGAGCGCCTGGCTGTCGGCGGTCGCGAGCGTGTAGCTCGGGATCGGAAAGCCGGTGGTGGCGTCGGGCGTCTCGGCGACCGCGACCGAGCCGGCGAACCAGCGCAGCGGCGAGGCGAAGTTGTAGTCGAGCGCATCTGACAGCGACGCGAAGCCGGACAGGGTCGCGCCGTCCGTGGTGGTCAGCAGATTCAGCCAGTCGTCGGCGCGCGCCTCGGACTCGAGCAAGAACATCTGCGCCTGGAAGCCTTCGATGTCGCTCGATCCCAGGAACGTGCCGGCCGCGGTCGGGTTGCCGTCGCCGTCGTCGCCGACGATGAGGTTGCCGGACGTGCCGACGTTGCCGAGCTCGGCGGCGCCGACCGTCGCGACTGCGGTCTCGTTGATGTCGTGCATGATCTCGAGGTAGTTGAGCGTCCACAGGCCGTACTTCCAGGTCGCAAAGCCGTCGGCGCCGGGCGTGATGTGAAAGTCGACCTGGCTCGCGCGATCGACGAGGTGCGACGTCGTAGCGTCGCATTCGTAGTCGCCGCACAGCTCGCGCGCGCCGGTCGTGTTCATCGGCGTGTCGTCGGAGCTGATCGAGCACATCAGCGCGACGGCGCTGGTCGGCCTGATCGTCGGGTCGAAGCTGTCGAACACGTGCACGGTGGGCCAGATCCCGGGCCAGCCGAGCGGGTTCGCGCTGCCGGAGCCGGCGCCGGTCGGGTTCAAGTCGCCGTAGGCGTTGTTGGTCGGCCACGTGCCGGCCGGGAACACCCACTTGCCGAGCGCGTTCGAGCCCGTCGCGAAGTGCTGGACCAATGCCGCGAGGTTCGTCGCGCCGGCGACGAGCGGCGCGTGGACGAGCGCCGTTCCGGCGCCGGACTCGAACGCCAAGAAGTTCATCGGCTGCTTCGAGTACTCGTACGACTCGACGCCGGTCGAGAACCCCGCGAGATCGATCCACGGCAGGCCGAGCACCGGATCGTTGTAGAGGTTCGGCGGCAACAGGTCGCGGCTGTAGCCGCCGAGGTCGCGACCCATCGTTTGCGCGAGCGGCTCGCCGGAGATCTGCATCTCGCCGGCGGCGAGCATGTGCTCGCGCACGACGAACTGTTTGCTATCGACGACGGCGGTCACCGATACGCCGTGCACGACAGGCGCGTCGCCGGGTTCTCCGGCATCGACGATCGTGCCGCCGTGCTGGCCCGGTGAGCTGCACGCGGCACACGCGAGCAAGACCAGCCGCTTCAAAACGTCAGCTCCAACGTTTCGGTGAGCGGCGAGCCGCACACGCTGAACTCTTCGGCGAGCACGACCAGGTCGAGCGCGAGCGTGCCGTGGGGTGCGCTCGCATCGGCGAGCGTGAGCGTGAAGTCGCCGTGCGGCGCCAGCGCGGAGCCCGCCTCGAAGATGCAGGTGTCGCCGACGACGGTCATCGTCTCCATCGCGCTCCAGCCGGCGATCGTATCGCTCGTATACGTGCCGGCGATCGCGGCGGGCAGCGCGATCGAGATCGGCAGCGGTGTCGCGAGCCGCGTGGTCGGCGCCTGGATCGCGAGCGTGGTGCCGGACATCGCGCCGCACGGCGTCGCCGTCGTGACGGTCTCGGCGAAGTTGCCGGTCCACGTCGCGGTGCACGCCGCGAACGCGTCGGCCGGCGCCGCGTCGACGGTGGCTGCGTGGTCACCGCCGCAGCCAACGCACAGCGCGATCGCGACCATCACGCGCATCAGAATACGACCTCGATGGCCTCGTTCGACGCGGGACCACAATCGCTGGCCTGCAGCGCGTGCACGAACAGCACGAGGTCCAGCGTGCCGTGCGGTGCGCTGCCGCCGGCCTGCAGATCGAGCGTGAAGCTGCCGGTGGGGACGATGTCGCTGCCCGCGCTGTACACGCAGCCGCCGTCGCCGATCGAGCGCGCGGCGACCGCGGTCCACGCGGCGACGGTCTCGGAAGAATACGTGCCGGGACCGCCGACAGCGATCGAAACTGCGAGGTCGCCGCCGATCGTCGCCGACGGGATCGCGAACGTCAGCGCCGAGCCCGCGCTCGGGCAATTCGCGTCGCGATACGAGGTCTCGGCGAAGTTGCCCGCGAAGCTCGCCTCGCATGCAGTGCCGCAGGTGCTCGCGTCGCTGCACCGCGCATCGGCAGGGGTCGCGGCAGAAGTTCCGCCGCACGCGACCAGCGCGAGCAGCAGCGATCTCATAGCGAGCGCAAGTACTCGACGAGCGCCGCCTCGTCGTCGGCCGACAGCCCGGTGATGTCGCCCATCGTGCCGCGCGTCATCTCGAGCACGTCGGTCAGCGTGGCCGCGGTGCCGTCGTGGAGATACGGCGGCGTCGACGCGATGCCCGACAACGACGGCGTGTCGAACAGGCACGCGGCGCGGACGTCGTTGTCGATGTCGTCGTGGGCGACGTCGGGGTACGCGCTGGTGTTGCACGTGCCGACGTCGTGCAGGAGCACGCATGGTGCGACCGGCGTGCTCGCGCAGATCGGTTGCGTGAGATCGAGCGACGGGTTGTACATCCCCGAATCGGTGAAGCGCGTGCCGCTGTGACAGCCGGCGCAGCCGACGGTCGGGTCGTTGAACAGCTGCTCGCCGCGCATCACCATGATCGGATCGGTCGCGGGCGGCACCGGCAGCGGGATCGCGTTGTCGACGTAGGCTTCGATCGCGCCGAGCAACGTCGCCTGCGCGGTCGGATCGAAGTTCCCGCCCTGCTCGACGTTGACCGTGTGCCAGTAGTCCTGGACCTGGTTGCGGTCGGCGGTGCGGAACAAGAAGCCGGTCCCGTGCATGCCGCCCGCGTTCGTCGGCGTGTCGCGCGGGCCCTGCGCGAAGTCCCACGTCACCGCGTCGCTGCGGCCTTCCATGTGGCAGGTCGCGCACGCGATCCAGTGATTCGTGGTGATCGGGTACTCGTCGCTGTTCGCGCTGTAGAACAGATGCTGGCCGAGCCGGAGCTCGCTGGGCATCGGATCGGTCGTGTAGCGCGCGATCGGATCGCCGTCGACGGTGACCGAGCCGCCCGAGCCGATGTCGAGCACCGCGATGTCGCCGGTGTTGCGCTCGTCGATGTACGCGTGCGTATCGTCGGGTGAGATCGCGATGCCCTCGGGCATATGGCCGGGCAACGGCCGCACCAGCGAGCTCTCGACCTGGTTGCCGCCGACCACGAGCACGTCCTCGCTGTTGGTGTCGACCATCAGCGCGAACGAGCCATCGTGGACGAACGCGATCGCGTGCGGCCCCGATACGACGTCGCCGAACGAGCCGTCGATGCCGGGCACGTCCTGCGCGTCGGTCGACAGCGTGGTCTCGTAGTTGCCGGCGTTCGCGATCGAGATCGATGGAAATGCGGTGCGCTCGAAATCGAGCGTGGGCTGCGCGGTATCGGTGCCGAGCATCGCGTGGGTGAACCACACCTCGCTCGTCGTCGGCCGGGCCGCGACGTCGTAGATGCCGCGAACGTGGCCATGCGCGAGCCGGGCATCGCCGCGCGGCGCGGTGTCGGGGATGTTCCACGCCGCCTTGACCGTCATCGCGGTCGGATCGATCTGCGTTGCGCCCGGGCCCAAGAAGCTCGTGGCCAGGAACGTTCCGTCGGGGAGCCAACCGAGCGCCCACGCCTCGCCGCCGACCGGCACGGTGGCGGTGACCTGCATGCTCGCGACTTTCGCGATCATCTGGTCTTGCGAGCACGCGACGTACTGCGCGCCATCGCCGGCGAGCACGCCGATCGGCTCGCTGCACACGGCCACGCTGGTCTGCGCGCGCGACGCGAGATCGATCGCGTAGAGCATGCCGGACCGCTCGCCGGTCGCGAACAAGGTCGTGCCGTCGGGCGACAGCGCGAGCGCGCGGGGCATCACGGCCGGCGTGTACGTGCCATCGCTGCCGACGCTCGGCAGCGGCGCGAGCGCGAATGTATCGATCAGCTGGCGCTCGCTCGTATCGATCACCGAGACCGAATCGAGATCGGCGTTGACGACGTAGAGCCGCGTGCCGTCGGCCGACAACGCGATCGACGAGCTGTGCGCGAGCGACGGCGTTGCCATCGGACCGTCAGAGCCCATCGGCGCGTCATCTTGAATCGGCACGAGCGGCGGGCTGCCGCACGCGGCGAGCGCGACGAACACCACGCGTTTCACATCGACCTCTGAACATGGAACGTCACCGAATCGGCGAGCGCGGCCGGCAGCTGTGCGTCGTCGATCTCGGGCACGCAATCGGATTCGCGATCGCTCGTGTACGTGGGCGTCTTGCCGGGCACGACTTGCTCCTGATAGATGCCGAGCTCGCCGGTGAGTGCACGCTCCGCCATCTGTAGCCCGCCGCGCGGCAGCCCGTTCGCGTCGACGTCGACGCACTCGACGGGCCAGTTGACCTGGCGGTCGCCATCGCGATCGTCCCAGCCGTTGAGCACGAGCTTGTTCAGGCGCGCGATGCGGTCCTCGAGCACCGGCTCGAGCGATTCACCGCCGGGCCGCGTCGCCACCAGCTCGTACATGTCGCGCAGCGTACTCTGGAGCAGCGCGAAGCGCAGTGGGGTAAATTCCACTTCGTCGACGGGCGCGGCGGTCGCGCCGTAGATGTGAGCTACCGCATCGTAAAACGTGGCATCGAGCCGCGCGTACACGGCGAGCGCGCGGTCGTGATAGCGCGCGTCGCCGGTCGCGAGATATGCCGCGAACAGGCCTCGGATCGCCGCCGCGTGCGCGTCGAGCGTGTCGCTCTGATCGATCGGTGCACCAGTGGCGGCGTTCCAGCCCGCGTACGCGCGACCGCTCGCGTCGGTGAGCGAGCTGTAGAGCAAGCCGGCCTCGGCGGCGATCAGCGCGTCGACGCGCTGCGAGAATGTCGAGCCATCGGGATAATGAGTCGCGAGCGCGTCGAGCGGCGTCGTGCCGACCGCCGAATCGGGCGTGTTGTTCGAGTACAGCTCGAGCTGCGACGACAACGCGCGGCGCACGGCGCGCAGCGCGAGCAGCGTGTACGCGACCGAGGTCGTATCGATCGTGCGGCCGCTGTCGACGAGCACGCCGGTCGAATCCATCGCCATGCGATCGAGATCGATCACCGCGACGCGGATGATCGCGAGCGCGCGATCGTGCAGCGTGTTCTCGCCGTCGGCGCTGCCGTCATCGGCCGGGAACGGATCGCCGTCGAAGTAGGCGAGGGCCGGCTGGCTGCCGCCGACATCCTTGTTCGACGCATCGGTGAGCGCGTACACGGTCGCGTAGCCGAGCGCGAGGCCGGCCATGTCGAGCACGCTCGGCGTGCCGGCGGCCAACGCATACGACGGCTGCGGGAACATCGCCGAGCCTTGCGCTTCGGTCACGCTCGCGTTCGCGAAGTAGCGCAGCGGCGAGTCGTAGGCGTACGCCAGCGCAGCCATCGTCGACGCGAAGCCCGACAGCGTCTGGCCATCGGTCGTGGTCAGATTCGCCAGCCAATCGGCCGCGCGATTGTCGGCCATGAGCAGAAACATCTGCGCTTGAAAGCCTTCGATGTCGCTCGAGCCCAAGAACGTGCCTGGCGCCGTCGCGTTGCCGTTCGCGTCGGCGCCGATGATCGCGTTGCCCGCCGAACCCACGCTCGCGAGCTGCGCCGGATCGACCGACGCGACCGCTGCTTCGGTCGAGTCGTGCATGATCTGCAGGTAGTTGATCGACCACAGGCCGTACTTCCATGTCGCGAAGCCGTCGGCGCCGGGCGTGATCGTGAAGTCGGCCTGTGCGGCGCGGTTCGTCAGGTGCAGCGATGTCGCGTCGCACTCGTAATCGGCGCACGTGAGCGCGCCGGTCGAGCCCGGATCGTCGTCGGAGCTGATCGAGCAGTTGCCGCTGACGTCGCCGGTGGGTTGGCTCGCGGGATCGAAGCTCGCGAACAAGTGCAGCGTCGGCCAGATGCCGGGCCAGCCCATCGGCTCGCTCGCGAGCACGAAGCGGCCGAGCGCGTTCGAGCCGGCGGCGAAGTGCGCGATGACTTGCGCGAGCGTCGCGTCGGTTTGCGGAGCGATCAGCGGGCCGAATTCGAGCGCCGTGCCGGCCGCCGATTCGAACGCGAGAAAATTCATCGGCTGCTTCGAGTACTCGTACGATTCGACGCCGGTCGAGAACCCGGGCAGATCGATCCACGGCCCGGCCGACCACGGCGACGTGTCGAAATAGAGATCCGCCGGGATATGCGCGCGGCTGTAGTTGCCGAGGTCGCGGCCCATCGCCTGAGCGAGCGGCTCGCCGGAGATCTGCATCTCGCCGGCGGCGAGCATGTGCTCGCGCACGACGAACCGCGTGCTGTTCACCGTCGCGGTGATCGCGGGCGTTTGCGCGGCGTCGCTCGGCGCCTGCGCGGCATCGTTCGCGAGCTTCGGCGAGCCGCACGCGGCGAGCGCGAGCCATAGCCACTTCACTAGAAGCTCGCCAGCTGGAGCTCGGGGGAACATACGAAGTCGTTGTTCGCGCCGCACACCTGGTGGCAGTCGTTGCAACCGCTCGTCGACAGCGCGCCGTAGCCGCCGACCGGCGGACCGATGCCGCGCCAGTTGATGGCGACGCCGCCGTCCGATCCTTCGGCGAGCCCGAACCACTCCCAGCTCACCGCGCCGTCGGCGTTGAAGTCGCCGCCGCGCTTGGCCGCGGCGATGATCAGCATCTGGCCGCTCTCGCGCGCTTCGACGATCACCGTGCCGATCGGAAACTGCGTCTGGCCATGCGGCGGCACCTGATTGATGTACTGCGTGCGCGGACCGAGCACGTCGGAGCCGTACGTGCCGTCGTCGGGCGGCCCGTCATCGTGCACGCTGGTCCACGACCGAAACGCGGCGAATGTCGCCGGGAACGCGACGAACGTCGCGTTGCTATCGACCGGCGGCGGCGCGGACGGCGCGTCGTGACACGCGATGACCAGGCACGCGAGGCACGCGAGCGACTTCACCCGCTAGTTTTATCAGAACGCGAGAACGAGCCGAGCCTGAACCGCCTGCGCGGTTCCCGGGTCGCCGACGTTCGTCTGGTTGAGCGAATCGGTCCCGTATTGGAACCCCGGACCGGTGAAGTTCGTGTCGTCGGGGTGAGACATCGCACTAAACGGCAGCAACAGGCCGTACGAGATGCCCGCGTAGACCTTGCCGTCGTGATAGCCGAGGTCGAGGTCGAACTCGGTGCCGTAGAACAAACCGTTGCCGGGCGTCGCGACCGGCTTCATCGCCATCGAGGTGACGTTCCACAGCTTCGCCGTGATGTTCTTGGTGAAGTCGTACTGGACGAACGGCTTGAAGTAGAGCGCGTTGGTCACGGCGCCGAACAGATAGCGCCACATGATCAGGTCGACCTGATAATCGCGGTTGAACGTGAACTGAGTCATCGTGCAGGTGTGCTCGTCGTTGCAGATGCTCGGCAGGCCGACCTGATTTTGGTACGCGATGTTGGTCTGGCCCTGGACGATGTTGTCCCACTGATCGCCGGTCGCGAAGCCGCTCTCGATGCCGAGCTTGAGCTTGTTCTCGAAGCCCTTCCACGAACCGCGTAGCGCGCCGCCCATCTTGCGGATGTCCTCGCCGCCGGTGATGCCGAGGTCCTGGAGGTTCTGCACCGAGCCGAACGTGCCGACGAACTCGCCCTCGACATCCCACGGGCCGTAACCCCAGTGCGCCCAGACGTCGGGCGTGTACGTCTTCAAGTTGCGCGGGACGTACTTCGTCGTCGGATCGAACGTGCCGCCGATCGTGAAGCCGGTGACGTCCTCGGCCCAATCTTGCGTCTTGTATTCGAAGTAGACGCCGTAATCGAGCATGCTCTCGCCGCGGTCGACCGCCTCTTTGAACTGCGACGGCGACTCCATCTTCGACAGCACGGCGACCCAGCCGTTCGAGTCGTCGCTGTCGTCGAGGTCGAACGGGGTCTGGCTGTAGCCGGCATACTGGCCGCCGGTCGTGCCGAGGCCGTTCGGGTTGCCGGTCGCGCCGACTTGATTCGACACCAAGCCATCGGCGTCCCAGTCGGCCGCGATCATCGCGCGCAGCGGCGTGCCGGGAATCTGCGCGGTGAACGACACGCGATCGACCGAGTCGCCGTAGTCGGCGTCGTAGTTGGTGAGGCCGGTGACCGGATCGTAGCCGCCCGCGTTCGCCCAGATCCCCATGCCCCATTGGTTCGGCATGCGACCGACTTTGATCACGCCGAGCGGGACCGCGACCTCGGCCCACGCGCGCTTCACCTCGATCGAATCGACGTTGGTGTTGACGCCGCGCTGGAGATTTCCCTGCGTGTTGCCAAATGCCACGACGGGCGGCAGGTTGCTCGAGTTGTAGATGCCGGCGAGGTCCCAGTTCAGCGGCGTCGAGCCCAACACGTAGTTGTCGAGCGCGTCGGCCTGGATGTGGACCGAGATGCCTTCGTCGATGTTGATCGTCGGCTCGAGGCGCAGCCGCATGTTCGCGAAGCGCGTCGAGTCGTCGCACGGGTGGCTCAGCGTCTGCGAGTTGCAGGCGAGATCGCGGGGAAACGGCGAGCCGCCGACGGCGGGCTCGTCGAGGAAGCCGAGGTTGAAGTTCTTGAACCAGTCACCGCGCAGCCGGAAGTAGCCGTCCATCTCGAGCAGCTTCCAGCGCTTGCGCTTGGGCTTCGAGGGCGGCAGCGCCGGGGTGGTCGGCATCAGCTCGGGCGACTTCGGCGCCTCGACCGCGACGCCTTCTTTCTTGTCGTCACTGCCGGCGGGTTGCGAAGTTGGTTGGCCGAAGCCACCCGGCGCGCCCATGCCGGGTCCCATCTGCGCCTCGGCCAAGGTCGAGACGCTAATGACGATCGCGATGCTCGCTGCAATTAAGTAACGCATTGGAAGACCTAGTTTTTCGAGAGCATCCGAAAGTGCGGCGGACTATAGGCATCCCGCGGAATCACGGTCAATCCGCGCAAGGCTGAATTGGCTCATCCCGTGGGGAAGCGTTATAGGAAAGCTGTGCTCGCACTAGACCGCGGCCTATGGCCTCGCGTTGCCTGGTTTGTGACGGTTGGTTGCGCGCCGACGATGAAAGCGCCCGAACCGACGCCGGAAGCGACGCCGGGCGTGGTGAACAAGCTTTCACCTGGTCTGTCGGGCCGCGAGGTGATGGTCGGCGAGATCTGCCCGCAAGGCGCCGGCTCGAGCCCGGCCGTCGCCCCGCTGCTCGTGCGCAACGTCGGTTGGTCCGACAACGCGACCGATCTCGGCGCGGTGCTCGAGCGCAACAGCGTGCCGCGGTTCTCGGTGTTCGGCACCGATGGCAAGCTCGCCGGCGCGTTCGATACGATGGGCGTGGTCGATGTCGGACTGCCGCAGATGGTCGCGAGCGGCGCGTACGCGGGCGCATCGCCGTGCAGCTTCGGCGCGCCGGTGAAGGCGCAAAACGATCCCGGCGTGATCAAGACGCGCACCGACGATCCGAAATGCATGGCGGCGACACGCGGCTGCGGCCTCGCGGTCGGTCCGATCACGCACGGCGAAGAAGCGACCGAGCTCCCGCAGTACGTCACCGGCGGCGCGTGCATCTCGGGCGATCAGCTCGCGGTCGACATCGACGGCGACGGCCGCATCGAGTCATTCCCGCTGTCCGGCGTGCTCGACGGCATCCGCGGCCCCGCGCAGGACTGGAGCGCGTCGCCGACCGAGACCGCGTCGTGCGAGCCGACGTTTTCGATCTACGACATCAAGCTCGCGCGCGCGCCCGAGCCGAAAAAGCCCGCCGATCCGAAAGCGACGGTCACGATGGATCTGCTCGGCGTCGTCGACCTCGACGGCGATGGCCGCAAGGAGCTCGTGATCGCGCTGCGCTTCCCGACGACGCGCAGCATCGTCGTCTACACCGCGAACGAGATGGCGCAGCGACTCGAGCTCGCCGGCGAGTCGACCTCGTTTCCTCGGCTATGACGAACCAAGCGACGCTCCGCGACGATGTCAAACAGCTGCTGTGGGTCGGCTTCGAGGCGCAGGAGGCGCCGGATCCGAGCTACGGCGCCGTCGTGCTGTTCAAGCGCAACTTGGTGCTCGATGCCGCCGGTCGCTGCGATCTCGACGCGCTCGTCGCGCTCTGCGATCGCCTGCATCGCGGCGGCGCGCTGATCGCGATCGATCAAGAAGGCGGCCGCGTCCAGCGCATCAAAGAGCCGGCGACGGTGTGGCCGCCGATGCTGAACATCACCGACGCGACCACCGCCGAGCAGGTCGGCAAGGCGATGGGCGACGAGCTCGCCGCGCTCGGCATCGACATCGACTTCGCGCCCGTGCTCGACGTCCACACGAATGCGGCGAACCCGATCATCGGCGACCGCGCGTTCGGCCGCGATGCCGACTCGGTCACGCATCGCGCGCTCGCGTATGCGCGCGGGCTCGCGAGCGCGGGCGTGCTCGCGTGCGGCAAACATTTTCCCGGCCACGGCGACACCGATACCGATTCGCACCTCGCGCTGCCGCGCATCGATCACGCGTGGCCGCGGCTCGACACCGTCGAGCTGCCGCCGTTCGCCGCGGCGGCGAAGGCCGAGCTGCCGATGATCATGACCGCGCACGTCGTGTTCGCGGCGATCGATCGGGCGGTGCCGGCAACGCTGTCGCGCGCCGTCGTGACCGGCCTGTTGCGCGAACGGCTCGGTTATCGCGGCGTGATCGTCAGCGACGACCTCGATATGAAGGCGATCGCGGCGACGATGGGTGCAGATACCGCTGCCGTCGCGGCGATTCGCGCCGGCTGCGACGCGCTGCTGTTGTGCCGCGATCGCGACAACCAGCGGCTCGCCGAGCAAGCATTGATCGAAGCGGCGCAGACCGATGCCGAGCTGCGCGCGCGGATCGGCGAGAGCGCCGCGCGAATTCACGCGCTGAAGGCGAAGCGCGCGACCACGCGGCCGAGCCGCGACGTGATCGGCAGCGCGGCGCATCGCGCGCTCGCGGAGAAGCTGGCGTGAAGGCGTTTGCGCTGCTGCTCGCGTGCGCGACGGCAACGTCGGTGCTCGGCGGCGTGCCGAAGGGCTACTCGATCGTTCCGAAGTCGACATCGCCCGACGGCAAGCTCGCGGTGACCGCGTCGCCCGACGACGACACGAAGCCGAACCAGCTCGTCGACGTCGCGACCGGCAAGGTGGTCGCGACGCTGGTGTCGACTCCGGCACCGCTGCACGACAGCCACGCCGACTTCGAGCCGCGATGGTCGACCGACGGCTCGCTGCTCGAGTGGTACGTCGACGGCAAGTGGGGCTCGTGGGCGCTGGTGTTAGTTCGCGTCGATCGCGGCGCCGTGACGTCGCAGATCGACGTGCGCGAGCTCGCGGTGCACGAAGTGCTCGCCGAGGTCCAGCGCACGCATCGCGACGCCGCGGCGGCTGCCAAGCGCGAAGGTGCGCAGAGCGGTTCGTGGTTTCGCGATGGGCTCGCGATCGACGTCAAGCCGGTCGGCACGAAGGTCCGCGACGATCGGCTCGACGTGCCGAAGCCGGCGCTGCCGCTCGAGCTCGAGGTCACGTACACGTCGAACCCCAAGCAGCTCGACGAGTACCCGAAGGCGGCCAAGCTCGACGGTGTGTTGGCGCTCGCGATCGACGCGCAGGGCAAGCTGACGCGGCGCTAACGCTCAGTGGAACGGCATCGGCCACAGCGGCGTCGTCGAGAACGGCGGCGCGTAGCTCATCACCGCGCCCCAGTAGTTCCCCCAAAAATCGAGCGGGGTCACGATACCGTGGCCGCGCACGCCGCCTTGCACCGTGTCGAGGTCCACTGCTTCGAGCTGCTTCATTTCGGTTTCGGTCTTCATGATGACGGTCGCTTTTGCACCGGCGATGCCAGCGCAAGCCCGCGGTTTGTCTCGAGCGCTCGGTGGCTGCGTCGCCTTCGGCCGGCGGCGAAGCTGGCCGCGAACTCGGGTAGACAAATCCAACGCCGATACTGACAACCGTGTCGCGGTCGCGCGCGGTCAAGCGCGACTCGCGGCGGCCAACCGCACGCATTTACGTTCGCGACGCGCGCACGCCGGTTGCTGACGCCGCGGTCATGCGCGCAGCCGCCATCATTGTCGTGTTCGTTGCGTCGTCGAGCCATGCCGATCCGATCGGCATGCTCGCGAGCTCGCCGCTCGCCGAACGCGGGCTCGCGCTCGGCACGGCGCTCACCGTCCCGGCCGGCGACGTCGAGCTATCCGGGCGCGCGGCCGTCGGAGCGGCCGGCGTCGCCGACGTCGCGACGGGGCTCACGGCAACGACCGAGCTGTGGGTCGAGGCGGCGATCGGAACGGCGGCCGATCACTCGTACGCGCTCGGCCTCAAGCAGGTGATCGTGCATCGCCGCACGTGGCAGCTCGCGCTCGAAGGCGCGGCGCGCCACCTCACCGAATCCGACAGCGATCCGTACGATCCGGTCGGCACGCTCAGCTTCGGTCCATCGAACGGCCGCGCCGACGCATTCGCGCTCGCCGCCATCGCGAGCGCGTGCGCCGACGGTTGCCGCGCGCTGTTCACCGCCGGCGTGACGGCCGCCGTGATGCCGGCGTCGAGCGCGCAGAGTGCGGCGCTGCTCTACGCGTGGCTCGATGCGTCGTACGGCGGCGAGCACGTGCGCGGGATCTTCGAGCTCGCCGCCTTCCCGGTGCGCGACGGCGAGCTCGTCGGCGTGGCCGGTGTGCGCGCGGGCTGGCGACATGTCGCGTTCGAGCTCGGGCTGGGCTACGCCGGCACCGAGCCATCGCCGATCGTGTTGCCGATTCTCGGCGTCGCGTATCGGCCGTAGCTCAGCGCTGGACCAGCACGCCTTCGGCGACGAGCAAGAGCAAGACGAGCGCCGCGAGTGCGTGCCACAGCTCGACGCGCCGCTGGTTGTCGGCGGGCGCTTGGCCGGATCCCGCGCCCGACGGCGGCAGCGCGCTCGCGGCCGCCATCGTCAGATCGGAGCCGCGCGGATCGACGTTGATCGCGAACGCGAGCTCGTCGCGCGCGTGGGTCGCGCCGGTCTTGTCGGTGCCGATCACGCGATAGATGCCGGGTCGATCGGTGCGGCCGAACCGTACCGAGCTGCGGCCGGCAATGCGATCGCCTTCGAACACCTCGCCGACGTTGTCGGGGCCGCGAACTTCCAGCTTCTCGAGATCGCCGGTGGCCAGCGCGACGGAGCTACCGACGAGGTGCTCGCCGTAGGTCGCCGCGGCGTGCTTGCGGGCGAGATAGCGCACGGCTTGCTGCACGAGCGGCAAGTAGCCGGGATGGATCGGCAGATCGTTCCAGTCGCGGTCGAGCGTGCTGGTGAACAACAGCGTGCGGCCGGCGCCGATCGACGCTTCGACCAGCGCCGCCGCGCCGTTGGTGAACCGCGCCAAGACTTTGCGATCCTGCGTCGCGGTCGTCGGCCCGAGCAGCGAGATCTTGAAGAACTTGGCGTCCGCGAGCTCGGGCGCGTTCTTGGAGAACGGCGTGAAGATCGGATGATCGGCTTCCCACTTGACCAGGTGAAGCGCGCGGCTATCGCGATCCTCTTGTGAGGCTCCCCACGTCGTGTCGATCGGATCGCGCAGGCTCTGCGGCAGCAGCGGCAGCATCGTGCGGTCGTACGCGGCCGGATCGACGCGGTCGCCGGGCGCGACGAGGATGCCGCCGCCGGCGCGCACCCACTCGGCGAGCACGGCGACCTGATCGGGCGGCAACGCGGCGACGTTCGCGAGCACGACCACATCGAAGTCGTTGAGATCGAGCGCGTGCTTCGTCGGCTCGAGCCCGGCCAGATCTTCAGCCGTGATCGATCGGACGCGCGTGCCGCTGTCGTTGCGATCGCCGGGACGCAGCGCGGCTTCGAGGTAGAACAGCTCGTCGTCGTGGCGCACGGTGCGCGGATCGCCGTCGACGAGCAGCACGCGGACTTCGTCTCGCAGCGTCGCGCGAACGTAGCGCTTGTCATCGAGCGCGAGCGGATCGTTGGCGATTTCGACGGACGCGTCGGCGGCGCGCGCCCCGGCCGGCAACGTCGCCAAGAACCGCTTCGTGCGGCGCTCGTGCGCGGGCACGTCGAGCTCGCCGCGCGCGACCACGCGATCGGCGATCGTCAGCGACAGCTCGACCTTGGTCGCGTCATCACCGAAGTTGCCGACCTCGGCATCGAACGCGACGCCGCGATTGCCGGTGCCGGTATCGGGATCGACGTCGAGCTTGGTCACCGCGACGTTCGGCATCGACCTCGGCCGCAGGTCGGACGTCACGAGCATGGGCCCGTCTTTTCCCCACGGGGCCTCGACATCGCGCAACCCGGTCTTCGCGAGCAGCGAGAGCAAGAACACCGTCTTGCGGCTGTGGCTCGACGCGCCGAGGAGCTGCGCGGCGCGGCCGAGTGCACGCGATGTATCGGCGGGGCGCGTGCCGGCATCGAGCGCGAGCAGCTGATCGCGCAGGCGCAGGTGATCGCGCGTCAGCTCGGTCGGGTGCTCGGCACCTTCGGAGGCGCGCACGATCGCGACCTCGGCTTCGGGCCCGAGCTGCGCCAAGATCCGCAACGCCTCGCTCGAGGCGCGTTTGATCCACGGCTTGCCGTCGATGATGTAGCCCGCCGCGAACGAATCGTCGATCACGATCACGGCGGCTTGCGGGCCGCGCGTGACCTGCGGCCCTTTGCGCTCGCACGAGGTGAACGGCTTGGCGAGCGCGATCGCGACGGCGACGCACGCGAGCGCGCGCACGAGCAGCAAGATCCGCTCGCGCAGCCGCAACCGCCGCGCGGTCTTGCGCTTGGTCGCCATCAAGAACTCGAGCGCGGCAAACGGCACGATCTTGGCGCGGTTGCGGCCGATCAGGTGGATCGCGATCGGCACGCCGATGGCGATCGCGCCGATCAACATCAGCGGCGCGACGAAGCCCACTACACGGCCTTCGCCGGCGCGAATCGCGCGCGCGAGACGAGCAGCTCGAGCAGCGTCTCGTCGAGCGGCCGATCGGTGCTCGTCAGGTGATAGTCGACGCCGGCCTTCGCGAGCGTGAGCGCGCAATTGCCGAGGAATGCATCCATCCGCTCGAGGTAATCGCGCTTGATCGCGAGCGGGTTGACGAGCAGCTTGTCGTGCGACTCGAGCGCGTGGAACTCGGTGAGCCCGTCGTACGGGAACGTGCGCTCGTGCGGATCGAGCACGTGCAGCACCGAGACGTCGTGGCGCTGCGCGCGCAGCGAGCACAACAGCTTCACGACCTCGTCGTCGGTGTCGAATAGATCCGAGGCGACGATGATCAACGAGCGCCGCCGCCGCGATTGCTCGGCGATGCGCTCGAGCGCGGCCGCGGGTGATTCGTCGCCGGCGCCGCCGCGTTTCATCACGTCGTCGAGCACGCCGAGCAAATCGTGCAGGTGCGACGTGCGTGCGCGCGGCGGCACGACGACCTCGACGCTGCGATCGCCGGTCGCGACGAAGCCGACCTTGTCCTGCTGCTGGATCGTCAAGTACGCCAGGCCCGCCACGAGCAGGCCGGCGTATTCGAGCTTTTGCATGCCGCCGCCGGCGAACTTCATCGACGCCGACGCGTCGAGCACCAGGTACACGGTCAGCTGCGACTCTTGCTCGTACTGCTTGACGTAGTAGCGATCGAGCTTCGCGTAGGCCTTCCAGTCGACGTGGCGCAGCTCGTCGCCGGGCGAATACTCTTTGTGCTCGGCGAACTCGACCGAGCTGCCGTGCACGCTCGCGCGATGCAGGCCCGAGAGCGCGCCCTCGACGATCACGCGGGCCTTGATCGGCAAGCTCGCGAGCTTGGCAAGCTGCTCTGGTGAGATGCCGGGCATTACGGAGCGACCGTCGACAGCAATTTGTCGACGAGGTCGCCGGCGCGCAGGCCTTCCGCTTCGGCGCGGTAGTTCAAGATCAGTCTGTGTTGCAGGGTCGGGCGCGCGAGCGCCGCGACGTCGCTGGTCGCGACCGCGAAGCGGCCATCGAGGATCGCGCGAGCTTTCGCCGCGAGGATCAAGAACTGTGACGCGCGTGGGCCGGCGCCCCACGACACGGCGTCTTTGATGAACTGCGGCGCGGTCGGCGAGGTCGGTCGCGTCGCGCGGGCGAGCGCGACCGCGTACTTGACGACGTGATCGGCGGCGGGCACGCGACGCACGAGCTCTTGCAGCTGCAAGATCCGCTGAGGCGACAGCACGCGCGATAGCTCGGGCCGATGATCGCTGGTCTGCTGGCGGACGATCTCTTCTTCTTCGCTCTCGCTCGGATAGTCGACGTCGATCTGGAACATGAAGCGATCGAGCTGCGCCTCGGGCAACGGATACGTGCCCTCTTGCTCGATCGGGTTTTGCGTCGCGAACACCAAGAACGGCAGCGGCAGCTCGTGCGTCGTGCCGCCAGCCGTCACGCGGAACTCCTGCATCGACTGCAAGAGCGCCGCTTGGGTCTTCGGCGGCGTGCGGTTGATCTCGTCGGCGAGCACGAGGTTCGCGAACACCGGACCTTTGAGGAACCGGAACGCACGGCGGCCGGTGGTGTGGTCCTCCTCGAGCACCTCGGTGCCGGTGATATCGGCCGGCATGAGGTCGGGCGTGAACTGGATGCGCTGGAACGTCAGGTTGAGGGTCTCGGCGAGCGTCGAGATCAACAGCGTCTTCGCGAGACCCGGCACGCCGACGAACAGCGTGTGACCGCGCGCGAACAGAGCGACCAGCAACTGGTCGACGACGCGGCGCTGACCGATGATCCGCTTCTCGATCTCCTTGACGATCTGCGCGTGCGCTTCGGCGAGCTCTTTGACCGCGTCGAGATCCGACTTGCCGGACTTCACGATCACCGGCGCCACACCCGGCCGCGGCGTCACTTCGTCTTCCGGATCCACGGGAACCGTCGGATTGACCTCGGTCGGCTGCTCGATGCGCAGCGGCGAGATCGGCGTAACGTTGTCACTAGACGATTTCATTCTTCACTCGACCAACAGACTAGTTCTTCAA
>DATBAS010000240.1:0-17258 GCA_036271395.1 Kofleriaceae bacterium | reverse complement strand
CAGGAACGTGAAGTCGAGCTTGTCGAAGTCGTAGTAGCCGTTGAAATCGACGTACTCGACGTCGTTCGATTCGCCGATTTGATTGCCGCCGAGCGTGTGAAACCGGTCGTTGAAGTTGCTCGCGTGCGGGTTGTCGACGTCTTTGTAGTTGAAGTAGCGGCCGGTGGCGATGAACGGCTGCGCGTACGCCTGCAGCGTCAAGTGCGGCGAGAACGTCCAGTCGAGCCGCAGCGTCATCGACGTGGTGACCTGATGGATCGCCGACGTGATGTAATGGATGTTTCCGGACGTGTCGGTCACGTTGCCGACCCACTGCATCGGATCGTTGCGTTCCATCAGCGTCGGGCCGAGCGTGATGTCGAGGTTCGGCCGCGCTTGAATCACCGCGCCGAGATCGAGCTCGCCCTGGATCGCCTGCGCGGTCCAATCCCAGTTGCCGAATGCGTTCAGCGAGAGCTGCAGCTTCTCGCGCGCGTCGGTCTGGATGTAGATGTTGCCCGTCGTGGTCGGGTTCGTGCGCAGCATCGGCCCGCCGCGCAGCGCGACCGGATCCCACCCGGCGGTCTGAATGCTCGTGTAGTAGCCCATGTTCCACTGGTTCGAGAACTGGACGTTGCCGTTCGACTCGAAGCCCTTCGACTCGATCGTCGGCTCGAAGTTGTTGACCTCGAACACGTCGGCGCTGACGTTCCAGCTGAGCAGCTCGCCGGTCGGTTCGTCTTGGTGGTACTGGCCCCACAAGAACGGGATGTAGCGATCCGAGCTGTTCTGGTAGCCGGCATCGTTGAGCTCGAGGCCGGGCGAGCGCAGATCGCCGCCGAACAAGAACCGCCAGTGCTTGGTGTCGCCGAACCGGCCGATCTTGTAGCTGAGGCCCCAGCCGTCCATGCTCGTACTCATCGGGTCGTAGGACACGTCGGTCGCGTCGGGGCGCTGGAACAAGTGGCGATTCGATTCCTGCAGCAGCGCGATCGCGTCTTGAGAGCCATGAACGTAGCTGCCGAGCAGCGACGCGTTCGCCATCCACGCGTTGTCGCCCCACCGCGACTGCACCTGCGTGCCGGCGGTGTACGCCTGATCGTCGAGCGACTCGGCCAAGCCGCTGTTGCCGAGCGCGCGATCGACGGCGGTCCACGACACGCCGAGTGACGTCTGGCCATCGGCGATGTCGCGCTTGAGGCGGCCGATCACGAAGTTCGTCGGCACCGCGACGTTGGTGTTCACCGTCTGGTTGTTGAGGTCGATGTAGTTGATGTTCTCGCCGCCGGTGACAGCGTCGAGCATGCCGAACGACCAACCGCTCGGCGTCTTGCCGGTGAGCTTCGCGGCGCCGTAGATCGTCGTCGCGTCGGGCTGCTGCACGTAGTTGTAGTCGACGTTCGGGATGTCGGGCGCGGCGCCGATTCGCCGGCTGTAAAACTGGCCCTCGGGACCGCTGTCGTTGTTGCCGATGTAGAGCTTGAACAGATCGGTGCCTTCGAGAAAGAACGGCCGCTTCTCGGCGAAGAACAGCTGATTCGGCGACAGGTTCACCGCGGACGGATCCTGCTCGACCTGACCGAAGTCCGGGTTGATCGATGCCGACAGCGTGAACGCCGGCCCGAGACCGTATTTGAGATCGAGGCCGATGCCGCCTTTGGGCGCCAGCTTGCTGTTGAGCGGATCGCCGAGCCCGCCGGGCGGCGCATCGAAGCCACCGGTCGCATACGGCAACAGCTCGAGCCGCGGCTTCGGCTTGATCTTGTCGACGCCGTCGAGGATGCCGAACCGCGACACGACTTGCGGTGTCGACTTCGACCACGGCGACCATGAAGTTTGCTCCTGCGTGCGCGAGACCGTGCGAACGACCTGAAAGCCCCACGTGCCTTCGCCGCCGGCGTAGCGCAGCTGGTTGAGTGGGATCCGATACTCGGCGGTCCAGCCCTTGGCGGTGATGCGCGCGTCGCCGGTCCACACCGCGTCCCAGGTGTCGTCGGAGTTCACGTCGTCGTAGAACAGCTGATCGCGTTGCACGCCGGCGGCGTTGAGCTGAAACGCATAGGCGGTGCGCTGGTCGTGATACGAGTCGAATCCGATCACGACGGCGTCGGCGACCGACACGACGTCGCGGCGCGTGAGCAGCGCGCGGATCAGCTCGGGATGATCGTCGGCGAGCCAGATGCCGACGTAGACCGCGTCGTCGTCGAACATCACCGCGAACTCGGTGTCGTGCTCGGCCTTCGCGCCGTCGGTCGGGAAGCGCTGGATGAAGCCGCTCGATTTGGGCGCCGTCTGCCAGCACGGCTCGTCGAGCGCGCCGTCGATCTGGATCGTGCACGTGCGCCGGACCGCGTGCGCGCGTGGCTTGACCGTCGTCACGACCGGCGTCACCGGAGCATCGGCGTGCGCCACCGCAGCGATCGCCGAAGCGACCAGCACGATCCCCGACACGACGCGCGGCATCCAGCGAACTCGATCCATCCTCACGGCGCCCGGTGGACAAACACGGAGCGGCCAGGTTGCCATTCCTGCCCGACGAAAACATGCGACGAGCCTGCGACAGGCAACGTATCGGCCCAAACACGCCGCCGTTCACGGTTTCATCAGCCGCGACGTGCGATCGGCATCGAGCTCGTCGCGCACCCGGGCGTGCTCGAGCAACAGCTGCGTGATCGATAGGCCGACCTCGTCGCGGCCGCCGATCGCACACGGCGTGAACTCGAACTGGCCGAGATGCCAGTCGAGCAGCTGCATCATGCGCTGTTTCGGCACGCCGTTTCCCGACGAGCCTTCGACTTTGAGGATGCGACCTTCGGCGACGAACAAGCGCGCAATCTCGCCTTCGCGGATGAGCAAGAGGATGCCCGACTTGCGCTCGAACTCGAACAGCGAGAGCAGCGTGCCCAGGCCGATGTCGACGAGGTTGCCGCGCAAGCCGGGGTTCGCGAGCGGCGCGACCGGCGCGACAACGCGGTGCACGCGGATCACCAACTCCTCGTCGAGGAACGGCTTCGGAATGTAGTCGCGCACGCCGGCTCGAAACGCCTCGAGGCGGCTCAGATCGGTCTCGTCGCCGGCGAGCACGAGCGGCACGCCCGAAAGCGACTCGTGATCGGACATCGCGTACGCGAGATCGATGCCGGTCATGCCCTCCATCTGCGCCGCGCACACTACGACGTCGGGCCGCCACACCGCGCACGCGGCCAGCGCATCGGTCGCGCTCGCGCACGGCGTGACCTTGAACCCGGCGGCTTCGAGGCACCGCGCCATTCGCGCGCGCAGCGGCGAGCTCGGCTCGACGACGATCGCCTGCGTCGTCGATGTTAGCCCCGGGCTCGTCGATTCCATGCGGATGGAATCGATGTGCGCGCGCAGCTTGAGCCGCGACGTGCCTTCTTCGCCGATCAGCTCGAAGCCCATGCCCGGATGGCGGCCGAGCGCGCGAGCGGCCGACGGCGTCAGCATGTGCGCGACGCGCGCGCTCAAGCCGAGCAGCGAGCCATCGGGCAAGAACAAGCGGACCTCGGTTTCTTCGCCGACCGGCAACAGCGCTTCGGTGCGAATGAAGATGCCGCGGGCCGAGACATCTTCGGTCTCGGCTTCGACGGTCCCCGACGGCCGATCGAACTCGACTCGACAACGGCTGACGAGTCGTGGTTCCCGGCCTCGGCGCGCATTCGCCACCACCGAAAGGATAGCGGGGCATGAAATTCTTGTCCTGTTTGCAGGAATTTATCTAAGTACTTAATTAGACGGGCCTTGCAGACGCGCCTTGCTTTTGTAGACTCTTTTCAAGAATCTCTGAACGTTTCGGAGACATCGAAAGGAGCAACGATGAGCGTCGCAGCAGAGAGGCAACAGCAAACATCGGTGCTCGATCGATTGGCGGGGATCAGCTCGTCGCGCGGTGCGCGCGATCTGGCGACCCGACTCGGCGAGCTCGATCGCTGGGTCCGCGCGGACCTCGTCGAGTTCGAGGCGGAGCTGGCGATCCTGCCGCGCGGCGCGCGCGTCGTGCAGCATGCGGCGCATCACCTGCTCGACCTCCGCGGCAAGCACCTGCGGCCGACCTGCGTCGCGCTCGCGAGCCGATTCGGCGACGGCTTCACGCCGGCCGCGCGCGCGTGCGCCGTCGCGGTCGAGCTCGTCCACACCGCGACGCTGCTCCACGACGACGTCGTCGATGTCGCCGAGCGCCGGCGCGGCCAGCCCGCGGCATGCACGGTCTACGGCAACGCCGCGTCGATCTTCGCGGGCGATTGGTTGCTCGTCGCGGCGCTTCGCAAGATCGCGGCGACCAACATCCCCGGTCTGCTCGACAAGATGCTCGGCGTGATCGACGAGATGATCCTCGCCGAGTCGTTGCAGCTCGAGCGCCGCGGCCGCATTCACGCCGATGCCGGCGAGTACTTCCGCATCGTCGAGGGCAAGACGGCGTCGTTGTTCCGCTGGGCGATGGCGGCCGGCGCGCGCGCGAGCGGCCACGGGCCCGAGCTCGAGCACGCGCTCGATCGCTACGGCCTGCACCTGGGCATCGCGTTCCAGGCGATCGACGACGAGCTCGATTTCCGCACGACCGGCACCGGCAAGGACGCGTTCGCCGATCTGCGCGAGGGCAAGATGACCTATCCGCTCGTCGTCGCGATCGAGCGCGAGCCAAGCCTGTGCGCGCGCATCGAGGCGGTGCTCGCCGCCAACGAGCCCGCGCCGCGCGACGTCGACGCGATCGCCGCTGCCGTGCGCGAGACCGGCGCGCTCGCCGCGACGCGCAAGCTCGCCGAGGATCACGCGAACCGCGCGCTCGACGCGCTCGCCGGCTTGCCCGAAGGGCCCCCCCGCGACGCGCTCGAAACCGTCGTGCTCGCCTCGCTGGAGCGCGTGTCGTGAGCGCCGACTCCACACAGCTGGCGCCGCTCGGCAGCGGCACGATGTTCGACGCGATCGCGCGCCGCTACGACCTCGTCAACCGCGTGCTGTCGCTCGGGCTCGATCAGAGCTGGCGCCGCCGCACCGTGCGTGCGGTGAGCGCGACGCTCGGTGATTCGCCGCGGATCTTGGACGTCGCGACCGGCACCGGCGATCTCGCGATCGCGCTCGCGAAGTCGCATCCGAACGGCCACGTGATCGGCCTCGATCCGTCGCCGGGCATGCTCGAGATCGCGAAGCAAAAATTCGCGCGCCGCGGCCTGTCGATCGAGCTCGTGCAAGGCGACGCGCAAGCGCTGCCGCAGGCGAGCTGCTCGATCGACGCGGCGACGATCGCGTTCGGCATCCGCAACGTGCCCGATCGGCCACAAGCGCTGCGCGAGCTCGCGCGCGTGGTTCGGCCCGGCGGCCGCATCGGCGTACTCGAGCTCTCGGAGCCGCGCCGAGGCGTGCTGGCATCGGTCGCGCGGTTTCACACGCACTACTTGGTGCCGCGGCTCGGCGCGCTGCTCAGCGGCAAACGCGAGTACGCATATCTCCAGAAGTCGGTCGCCGCGTTCCCGCCCGCCGACGAGTTCGTCGAGGTGATGCGCACGGCCGGGCTCAAGGTGCTCGAGGTCATCCCGATGACGTTCGGCGCGTGCACGCTGTTCGTCGCGACGCCCGCCGAGGAGGCGTGATGTTGGACGCGGCAATCTCGACGGACACGAGCGCGCCGGACATCGCGCGCATGCTCGACGCCGGGCTCGCGACGGCGCGCGCGACGCGCGGCCTCACGTTCGTCGTGCTGCCCGCACCGGTCGTCGCGCCGGCGGCGATCATCGCGGCGTGGCGCGGCGCGCCGATCGCGGCGTGGAGTGCGCGCGAGCTGCAGCTCGTCGGCATCGGCGTCGCGCGCGAGCTGCGCGGCCGCGGCGCGTCGCGGTTCGACGACATCGTCGACCAAGCACGCGCGATCGAGATCGGCACGATCACGGACAGCTTCACGCCGCGCTTGCTCGGCGGCGCCGCGTTCACGCCCGGTGCCGCCGATGCCGCGCCGTGGTGTGGCTTCGGCGACGCGTGGTTTGCATTGCCGCGGTGGACGTACTCGAGCGGCCAGCTCGTGCTCGCGGTGGACGCCAACGACGCGCGTCACGCCGGCCGCTGGCACGACGAGCTCGCCGCGTTTCACGGTGCATTCGCCGCGCGTTACACGCCGCGCCCGCAGCCGCCGATGCTGGCGCTCGATCCGGGCGACGTCGATGCGTGGCGCGCCGAGATCCGCGCGATCACGACCGCGATCGGCGGCGGCGACTACGCGAAGATCGTCGCGGCGCGCAAAGCGCTCGTCGCGCTCGCCGGCGAAGCGCGCGTCGCCGACGTGCTCGCCGAGCTCGACGCGCGCCACGGCGATTGCGTGCGCGTCGTGATGCGGCCGCCGAACGCGAACGGTGCGACGTTGGTCGCGGCGACGCCGGAACGGCTCGTCGAGCTGCGCGGCGGCACGCGCGTGTCGTGCGACGCGCTCGCCGGCTCGTTGCCGCGCGATCTCGCCGCCGACGTGCTACTCGCCAGCGACAAGGATCGCCGCGAGCACCGGCTCGTCGTCGACGCGATCACGTCGGCGCTCGCCGGATTCGGCGCTCGCGTGGACGCGCCCGACGAGCCGGGCCTGCGCGCGCTGCGGCACGTCTGGCACTTGCACACGCCGATCAGCGCGACGCTGCCGGCCCCGCGTCACGTGCTCGAGCTCGTCGCGGCGCTGCACCCGACGCCGGCCGTCGGCGGCACGCCGACACGCGCGGCCACCGAATGGATCGCGGCACACGAGCCCGCGCGCGGCTGGTACGCCTCGCCGGTCGGCTGGTTCGATCTCGACGGCAACGGCGAGCTCGCCGTCGCGATCCGCAGCGGCGTGATCGCCGGTGATCGCGCGCATCTGTGGGCCGGTGCCGGCATCGTCGCCGGCTCCGATCCGGATCGCGAGCTCGCCGAAACCGACGTCAAGCTGCGCGCGATGCTCGGCGCTCTCGGAGTTGCCACGTGACCGCCGCGGTCCAGACGATCTGGACCGAGCTGCTCGTCGGCACGTTGATCGATGCCGGGGTGGCGACGTGCGTGATCTCGCCCGGGTCGCGCTCGACGCCGCTGGTCGCCGCGTTGGCGCAGCACGAGATCGCACGGCCGACGATCATCGACGAACGCGCGGCGGCGTTCTACGCGCTCGGAGTCGCGCGCGCCACGAACCAGCTCGTCGCGCTCGTGTGCACGAGCGGCAGCGCGGCCGCGCACTATTATCCGGCGATCGTCGAAGCGAGCATGGCCGGTGTGCCGCTGCTCGCGATCACGTCGGATCGCCCGCCAGAGCTGCAGCACTGCGGCGCGAGCCAGACGATCGATCAGATCGGCATGTACGGCGGCTTCGTTCGCGCCGCGTACGACGTCGGCGCGCCGGCCGGCAGCGAAGCGGCGTTGGCCGCGCTGCGCCGCACCGTGCTGCAAGCGATCGCGTCGGCGCGCGGCCCCCGGCCGGGCCCGGTGCAGCTCGAAGTGCCGCTGCGCAAGCCGCTCGAGCCGGCCGCGCCGAGCAGCGATGACGATCGCGCGCTCGCACGCGCCGCACGCAGCTTGCGCAAGCCGGTTCGCGTCGCGGTGCCGGCGCTCGTCGCCGACGCGGGTGCGGTCGAGGCGCTCGCCGCGCGCATCGCCGGTGAGCCCCGCGGCGTGATCGTCGCCGGCGCGCTGCCGACGCGCTTCGCGCGAGAATCGGCGCACGCGCTCGCGGTCGCGACCGGCTATCCGTTGCTCGCCGAAGCCTCGAGCCAGCTGCGGTTCGGCTCGAGCGCGTCGCTGTCGATCGACCACTTCGATCTGATCCTCGCCGCCAAGCTCGCGCCGGCGCCGGCGATCGTGATTCGCATCGGCGCCGAGCCGGTCGCCGCCGCGTGGCAAGGCGCGTTTCGCGACGCCGAGCATTGGCAGCTGTGCGACGCCGGCTGGCTCGATCCCGATTCGCGCGCCGCGCAGGTGCTCGCCGGCGACGTCGCGATGACGCTCGCGGCACTCGCGAGGCCGATCGCGGCGCGCGAGCGTTCGTTCGCGGACGCGTGGCTCGCCGCCGATCGACGTGCTGCGGGCGCGATCGAGATTGCCGCCGCCGCCCATCCGCGCAACGAAGGCGATGCCGTGCGCGCCGCGATCGGATCGACGCCGCCGCGCACGCTCGTCCAGCTCGGCAACTCGTTGCCGATCCGGATCGTCGATCTCGTCTGCCCGCACGATCTCGGCGATCGGCGCGTGATCTCGCAGCGCGGCGCGGCCGGCATCGATGGGCTCGTCGCGTCGGCGATCGGCGCGACCGCGGCAGGCCCGGTGACGCTCGTGGTCGGCGACGTCAGCTTCGCCCACGACGTCGGCAGCCTCGCGCTCGCGCGTCACGCAGCGGCGCCGCTCGCGATCGTCGTCATCGACAACGCCGGTGGCCACATCTTCGACGCGCTGCCGATCGCGAGCCACGTGCCGGCCGACACGTTCGCGCGGCACTGGCTCACCGCACCCGAGCTCGATCCGGTCGCGATCGCCCGCGCGTTCGGCGTGGCTGCGATTCGCGCCGAGTCGCCGAGCGCGATCGCGGCCGCGGTCGCCGAAGCGCACGCCGGCGGCCCGCGCGTGACCGTCATCCATGCACCCGTTTCGCCCACCGGCGCACGCGATCTGCGCGCGACCGCGATCGCGACGCTCAACCTCAAGCAGGACCCATCATGAACTGGATCACCCACCCCGGCTTCGAAGACATCCGCTACCAGACCTGCGACGGCATCGCGAAGGTCACGATCAACCGTCCCGAGGTTCACAACGCGTTTCGGCCGCAGACCGTCACCGAGATGATTCGCGCGTTCGATCTGGCGCGCGACGACGGCTCGGTCGGCGTGGTCGTGTTGACCGGCGAGGGATCGAACGCGTTTTGCTCGGGCGGCGACCAGCGCGTGCGCGGCAAAGGCGGCTACGTCGGCGCCGACGGCGTGCCGCGGCTCAACGTGCTCGACCTGCACATGCGCATTCGCTACCTGCCGAAGCCGGTCGTCGCGCAGGTCGCCGGCTACGCGGTCGGCGGCGGCCACGTGCTGCACCTCGTGTGCGATCTCACGATCGCCGCCGACAACGCGCGTTTCGGCCAGACCGGGCCACGCGTCGGCAGCTTCGACGCCGGCTTCGGCAGCTCGTACTTGACGCGCGTCGTCGGTCAGAAAAAAGCCCGCGAGATCTGGTTTTTGTGCCGCCAGTACGACGCGAAACAGGCGCTCGACATGGGCCTCGTCAACACCGTCGTGCCGCTCGCCGAGCTCGAGGCGACGACGATCCAGTGGTGCAACGAGATGCTCGCGCAGTCGCCGACCGCGCTGCGGTTCTTGAAGCACGCGATGAACGCCGACTGCGACGGCCAAGCCGGCATGATGGCGTTCGCGGGCTCGGCGACGCTGATGTACTACACGACCGACGAAGGTCGCGAAGGCAAGGAAGCGTTCCTCGAGAAGCGCACGCCGGACTTCTCGAAGTTCCCGAGGTACCCGTGACCATTTGGCTGCAGGCGGCGCGCCCGAAGACGCTGCCCGCCGCGGCCACGCCGGTGATCGTCGGCACCGCGTGCGCGCACGCCTGCGGTGGCGTCGCGTGGGGACCGGCATTGGCGGCGCTCGGCGGCGCGCTCGCGTTGCAGATCGGCGCGAACTTCGCGAACGACGCGTTCGACGCCGAGAAAGGCGCCGACGGCGCGGATCGAATCGGCCCGGTGCGCGCCGTCGCGGCGGGCTTGATCAGCGCGAGCGCGATGAAGCGCGCGATGGTGATCGCGTTCGCGGTCGCGATGCTGTTCGGGATTTACCTGACGAGCGTCGCCGGCTGGCCGATCGTCGCGATCGGGTTGGCGTCGATCGCCGCAGCCGTGGCGTACACCGGCGGGCCGTGGCCACTCGGCTATCACGGCCTGGGCGACGTGTTCGTGTTCGGGTTTTTCGGCATCGTCGCGGTGTGCGGGACGGCGTTCGTGCAGCTCGGCCGCGTGCCGGAGCTGGCGTGGTGGGCGAGCGTGCCGGTCGGCGCGCTGGCGACGGCGATCCTCGTCGTCAACAACGTGCGCGATCGCGCCGGTGATGCGCGCGCCGGCAAACGCACGCTCGCCGTGCGATTCGGGCGCAGCGCCGGCATCGTCGAATACGCGCTGCTCGTCGCGGTCGCGTATGCGATTCCCGCCGTGCTCGCGCCGAATCACCTCGCGCGGTTGCTGCCGCTGATCTCGCTGCCTGTCGGCATCGCGCGCGTGCGCGGGTTGGCGCGTGCCGCGACCGGTGCCGAGCACAACGCGTTGCTCGCTGCGACCGCGCAGCTGTTGCTCGTGCACGGCGCGCTGTTCGCCGCGGGCCTCGCCATCGGCTAAGCTGGCGAGCTGTGAAGATCGTCGGTGTCGATGCGCGCGTGGTGCGGTGGCCGATCGAGGCGCGCGGTGCGGCGCGGGGCGTGTGGCACGACCGCGCCGCGCTCATCGTCGGCGTGCACGGCGACGGCGGCGAGACCGGGCTCGGTGAAGCCGCGCCGTTGCCCGGCGTCTCGATCGACGAGCTCGCCGACGCGGCGGCGGCCGTCGAAGCGCTCGCCGCGCGCGCGCCGTTCGCGATCGAGACGCCGGCGCACGCGACGGGCATCGCCGATCGAGTGACCGCGGCACCCGCGGCACGGTTCGCGATCGAGAGCGCGCTGCTCGCCGCGATCGCTCAACACACGCGCATCAGCGTCGCCGCGATGTGGTCGAAGCTGCCGCTCGGCGAGCTCGCCGCGGCGATCGTCGTCGACGACGAGCACGAGGCCGCACGCGCGGTCGCCCGGGGCGCGCGCTGCCTCAAGATCAAGGCCGACACGCCCGAGCGCGTGCATCGCATCGCACGTGCGGCGCCGCACGCGCGGCTGCGCGTCGATGCCAATCGGCGTTGGCCGCGCGCCGACGTGTGGGACTACCTCGCGTCGCTCGCCGACCTCGCGATCGATTTCGTCGAAGAGCCGTGTGCGGACGCGATCGACTTGCTCGGCGAGCGCCTGCCCTGCCGCATCGCGCTCGACGAGACGCTCGCGACGATCGATCGCGCCGTGCTCGATCGCGCCGTGACCTCGCCGGATCTCGCCGCGCTCGTGCTCAAACCGACGATCGTCGGCGGGTTCGCGCGCAGCTTCGACCTGGCGGCGCTCGCCCACGCGCACGGCGTCGCGCCGATCGTGTCGCACGCGCTCGAAGGCCCGATCGGCTTCGCGGCGTGCACCGAGCTCGCCCGTGCGATCGCGTGCGATCTCCCGGTCGGCCTCGGCCCGCATCCGGCGCTCGAGCAATTCTGGAGCCACGCGTGACGCTGTCGGTCTTCGACGCGCCCGGCGATCTCCCGGCGATCATCACGCGCGATCGCACGCTCGCGTTCGCCGACTGCGCGCGCGCGTTACCGCCGCCGGCGCGCGCGATCATCGCGACGCCGTCGATCGACACGATCTTGGCGGTCTACGCCGCGCTCGCGGCCGGCACGCCGCTGACGCTCGTACACGCGAAGCTGCCCGCCGCCGAGCAAGCGCGCCAGCTCGACGCCGGCGAGCTATCGGCCGACACCGCGTTCGTGCTGTACACCTCGGGCTCGACCGGCCGCGCGAAGGGCGTGATGCTGTCGCGCGCGGCGATCGTCGCAGCCGCCGGCGCCAGCGCGGCCGGCCTCGGTTGGCGCGACGACGATCGCTGGCTGTCGTGCCTGCCGATGGCGCACAGCGGCGGCCTCTCGATCGTCGTGCGCTGTTTGCTGGCGCGTAAACCCGTCGTGCTGCACGACGCCGATTTCGACGCGGCCGTTGTGCTCGAGCTCGCGCGGTCGCGACGCGCGACGTTGCTGTCGCTCGTACCGACGCAGCTGGCCGCGCTCGCCGGCGCGCCGCCTCCGCCGGCGTTGCGCGCGGTGATCGTCGGCGGTGCCGCGGCGTCGCCGAAGCTCGTCGCCGATGCGATCTCGCGCGCCTGGCCGATCCTGCCGAGCTACGGCCTGACCGAGACGTTCGGCCAGATCGCGACCGCGCGCGTGCCCGGCGGCCTGCCGGTCGTGTTGCCCGGCGTCGAGATCATCGCGCGCGAAACACTTTGCGTACGCGGCCCGATGCTGGCGACCGGCTACCTCGGCGGCGCCGCGATCGCGCCCGAGCTCGTCACCGCCGACCTCGGCAGCGTCGATCCCGATGGCACCGTTCATGTCACCGGGCGGCGCGACGACGTGATCGTCACCGGCGGCGAAAAAGTCCAGCCGCTCGACGTCGAAGCCGCGCTGTGCGCCACGCCCGGCGTACTCGGTGCGTGCGCGTTCGCGGTTGCCGACGAGCGATGGGGCGCGGTCGTCGGCGCGGCGATCGCGGTCGATCACAACTTCGCGCTCACCGACGCGCATGCCCGTTGGCACACTGCGCTCGCCAACCACGCGCGGCCGCGCCGGCTCGCGATCGTCGCGCAGCTACCGCTACTCGCGTCCGGCAAGCTCGATCGCCTGGCGATCGCCGCGCTGCCGACCGAGCCTGTTGTTTACGCTTCCGGCGACGAGACTTCGACGAGAATCTCGCCCGGTGCGGTCAAGTAGAACCGCGTGCCGCGCCCATCGCGGCCGATCTCGCCGACGGTGACGCCGCGCGCGACGAGCGTGTCGCGCCGTGCGTGCACCTCGCCGGCCGTGTCGAGGATGAAGCCGACGTGAAACCCCGGCGGGTACGCGCCCTCGCGCCGGCGCTGGATCACGAGCGTGAAGCCGGCGTCGTCGCCGAGGATCGCGATCGCGGGCGAGCGATCGTTGCTGCGGCGCTGCAGCTCGAAGTGCTCGACGAGAAAGCTCGCGAGTGCTTGCACGTCGTCGACCTGCAGATCGAGGTGGTTCAACTTCACGGCGGCCTGCCGTTCATAGCACCGGCCGCGGTGATATATCGGTGGCGTGAGGTTCTTGGACGACGCAGCTCGACGCGGCTTCAAGCGCGCTGTCGAGACGGTCGAAGGCGCCTCGGCGGTCGAGGTCGTGATCGCCGTGCGCCACGCATCGGGCACGTACCGCCACGTCAACGCGCTCGTCGGCGCGCTCGTCGCGTTCGCGGCGCTCGCCGTGATGTTGTTCGCCGAGCACGAGTTCAGCCTGGCGGCGATCCTCGTCGATCCGTTCGTCGTCGGCGGGCTCGCCGCGTGGCTCGTCGAGCTGCTGCCGCACTTCAAGCGCCGGCTCACGCCGCGCCGCTGGCGGCATGCGCACGTGACGCGAGCGGCGCGCGCGGCGTTCATCGAGCGCGGCGTGCACGCGACGACGGGGCGCAGCGGCCTGCTCGTCTACATCTCGTGGCTCGAGCGCGAGGTCGCGCTGATTCCCGATCTCGGGCTCGCGCGCGACGTCGAACCCGGCGTGCTCGCGCGCGCCGAAGCCGAGCTCTCGCAGGCAATGCCGGACGGTGTCGCGGTCGCGACCGGCGTCGAAGCACTCGCGCCGGCGATGGCGCACGCGATGCCGCATCGCGCCGACGACGTCAACGAGCTGCCCGACGTGATCGACTCCGACATGGCGTCATGACCAAGCGCAACATCGCGATCGCTCTGCTCGTCCTTGCTGCACTTTGCGGCATCGCGCTCGCGCGGCCCGGCGGTGGCGAGACGTTCTCCGGCGGCGGCAGCAGCGGTGGCGGCGGCGGTGGCGGCGGCGCGATCGGCGCCATCTACTTCATCCTCGAGCTGCTCTATTACCTCGTCATCCTCATCGTCTATTACCCGTATATCGGGCTGCCGTTGATCGCGCTGATCGCGTTCTGGATCGTGATGTCGCGGCGCTCGAAGCGCGCGAACGGCGACTGGAACAGCGCGCCCGCCGCGGAGCTCGCGCCACCGCCGCCGACGCTCGCCGCGATGCGCGTGCTCGATCCCGATTTTTCGCGGATCGTGTTCGAGGACTTTGCATTTCGCTTGTTCGCGACCGCGCAGCGCGCGCGCGCGGACGCAGCGTCGCTCGAGACCGTGGCGCCCTACGTCGGCGAGCATGCCCGCAAGATGCTCGCCGAGCGCGCGCCGGCCGGCGTGCCCGTGCAGCAAGTGGTCGTCGGCTCGCTGATCGTCACGCAGGTCGAGGCGCCCGCCGCGGCGAGCGACACCGCGTTCGTCAAGCTCACCGTCGAGATCGAAGCGAACGTCGCGACCGCCGAGCACACGTATTACTCGATCGAGACGTGGCGATTCTCGCGCGTGTCGACGCGGCACTCGAAGCCGCCGTCGAGCTCGCGCACGTTTCCGTGCCCGAACTGCGGCGCGCCGTGGCAACCCGCGGCGATGGGCACGCAGCAATGCTCGAATTGCGGCCAGATCGTCGACAACGGGCGCTTCGATTGGCTCGTCGAAGATATCGTCGTCGATTCGATCGACGAGCGGCCGCCGACCGTCACGCAGGAGGTTGCCGAGCGCGGCACCGATCTGCCGACGGTCAAAGCGCGTGACATGCTCGCGCGCGCCGCCGAGCTCACCGCCGCCGATCCGAACGTCACCGAAGCGACGCTCGAGACGCGGCTCGCGACGGTCTACACCGAGCTCAACAAGGCGTGGTCGACGAACGAGCTCGCCGGTGCGCGGCCGTTCGTCTCCGACGCGCTCTACGATTATTTGCAGTATTGGGTCACGACGTACAAGCGCCAGAAGCTGCGTAACCAGCTCACCAACATGCGCATTACGAAAGCGCAGCTCGCGAAGGTCGAGCGCGACAAGTGGTACGACGCCGTGACGCTACGGCTGTGGGGCACCGGCATCGACTACGTGCTCAACACCGAGACCGGCCGCGTGCTGCGCGGCAACAAGCACACCGAGCGACCCTACAGCGAGTACTGGACGCTGATCCGCAGCGCCGGCAAGCAGGGTAAGCCGCAGCCTACGGCGACGTGCAACAACTGCGGCGCGCCGCTCCACGTCAACGAAGGCGGCGAGTGCGAGCACTGCGGCGCACACGTGACGTTGGGTGAGTTCGATTGGGTGCTATCGAAGATCGAGCAGGACGACACGTACCGTGGCTAAGCTCGTGCCGGCGAATCGCCATCCATGAGCTACGACGAAAACCTTGCCGACCGCATCCGCAGAGTCGTTGGTCCGACTCGGGACGTCGTCGAGAAGAAGATGTTCGGCGGCCTCGCGTTTCTCGTCGACGGCAAGATGTTCATCGGCATCGCCAACAAGGACCTCATGGTCCGCGTCGGGGCCGACGCGTACGAGGCCGCCCTCGCGCGCCGGCACGCGCGTCCGATGGACTTCACCGGACGACCGCTCACCGGATACATCTACGTGAGCCCTGCGGGATCGCGCACGGACGACGCGGTTGCCGACTGGGCTCGCCAGGCGATGCGGTTCGTCCGCACGGTACCGGCGAAGACCAAGCGGAAGCGTGCTCGCCGCCAGCCGCGCGCCAAGCGCTCATAGCGCGGCGGAGCTGCTGGTTAGAGGTGCGCGCCGAGCCAATCGGCGGCGCGCTTCTCGACGAGCTGCTCCGCGACGCGCTCGCCGAACGCGACGAGGTTGTGGATCTCGTCGCGCGGGTCGTCGGCGGCCTGCGGCAAATCGACCGGCACCACGACGGGCGAAGCGCCGAACAGCGAGCCGGCGGCGCCGAGCTGGCCGTTCGCGTACGTCAGGTGCAGCGAGATTCCGGCCGGCAGCTCGATCGTCGCGTCGAGGAACGTCATCGCGCAGACCCACGACAGCGGCGTGCGCAGCGTGGTCGCAGCCGCTTCCGCGCGATCGACGCGCACCGTGACCTTGCCGAGCTCCGGCAAGATCGCGCTCGGCGAGACCTCGAGCGTCGCCGCATCGATCGTGATGTGATCGGCGTGCACCGGCGGATGCTTCGCGTGGTGCAGGTGAAACAGCGCGAGGCTCGAGATCTCTAACTTCACGCCGCGCACGGCGAGCTCGCGGCACCCGCGATCGAACAGCGCGCCGCCGAGCGGCGGCAGCTCGCAGCGAACGTCCGGCACCGTCAGCGCGAGATGGCCGACCGCGTCGTCGCGATGCACGGCGAGCCCTTCGATCGCGAGCTCGCCGCGGACGAGCGCGAGATCGACATCGGCGATGCTCGCCGAGCCTTGTAGCGACTCGCCGAGCCGCGTCGCGATCTTCGCCGGTTGCGCTCGGCCGACCACGACGCCGATCACGACGAGCGCGGTCAACCACACGCCAACGCCGACGAGCGCCGCGATCGCGACCCGGCGCATTACGACTTCAGCGGCTCGATGTCGTCGATCGTCGGCGCGTCGGTAACCGCGATCTCGGCTTCGTGCGGCGCGAACTGCAGCGGTGGCGTCCACCGCGGCTTGCGAATGCGAAGCTCGACGGGCGCATCGAGCGCCGCGCGCACGTCGACACTGCTCGGCCGATCGCCGCGGTCGTACGCGAGCATCGAGTCGATCAGTTGCGCGATCGGCTGCGGCAGCGCGGTCGCGATCGGCTTGCCGTCGAACCCGCGGCCGGTCAGCACGCGATAGGCGATGGCGCCGAGCGCGAACACGTCGGCACGGTCGTCGAGATCGCCGCGCACGATCTCGGGCGCCGTGTACGGGCTGGGCTCCCACGCATGCACGGTCTGCGCGTCGTGCGTGCGCGCCGTGCTCCAGTCGGTGATGCACAGCGAGAAGCCGCGCAGCCGCGGCGTGATCGCGATGCGATCGGGCGTGAGCCCTGCGTGCACGACGCCGCGATGATGCGCGTACGCCAGCACTTCGGCGAGATCGCGCACGATGCCGACGCCGATGCTGGTCTCGAGCGCGCCACCGAGCGCGAGCGTGCTCGCGAGCGTGAGGCCCTCGACGACCTCGGTCGCGAACCACGTGAGCTGATCGATCCGGCCGGTCTCGTACACGCGCGCGACGCCGGGATGCGGCATCGCGGCAAGCATGCACGCCTCGCGCAACACGCCGAGCGAATCGCTCGCGGCACGCGCGACCTTGATGATCGCCGGCCGCGACAGCAGCTGGTGCGTCGCGAGACACGTGCGCACCGACGGGCTCGCGGTTAGCTCCGCCTCGATCCGGTAGTCGCCGATCCGTTCAAACATCGAGCTCGCCGATTTCGCCGGCGTTCTCGGTGATGAGCTTGAACCGCGCCGCGACGTCCTTGCCCATCAGGTCGCTGATCACCTGGTCGGTCAGCAGCTGCTCGCCGTCCTTGACCGTGACGCGCAGTGCCTGCCGCGTCTTCGGATCGAGCGTCGTCATCTTGAGCGTGTCGGGGTTCATCTCGCCGAGGCCTTTGAACCGCGTGATGTTCGGCTTCGCGTTGCCCTTGACGTACTCCTTGAGCAGCCGCT
>DATBAS010000239.1:0-45079 GCA_036271395.1 Kofleriaceae bacterium | reverse complement strand
CATCACGTTGAGCTATCCCGAGTCTCGCGTCGGCGACAAAGCGCAGGCCGTGCAGGATGGCAATCGCCTGCAGCCCGACGTCGCGGTGCCGAATCCAAGCCCCGCCGACTACGCCGCCGGCAAAGACGCGCAGCTCGATGCGGCGATTGCGGCGCTCACCACAGCATCGTGAACAACGAGCCGGCGCGCGCGAGGCCGAGCGCGACGGTGCTCCACCGCGACCGGCTCTGACGCGTGGTCGGCTCGGTCTCCAGGCGATGCGCGCGGGCGAACACTTCCTGCGGCTGCGTGCCGCGCGCGAGCCGGCGCGGCTCGAGCTCGGCGAGCACGCTCGCGAACACGCGCTCGATCGCATCGAGGCTTGGCCGATCGCTCGGCTCTTTCGCGAGCATCGCGACGAGCAGGTCGTCGAGCGTCTCCGGAATCCTCGCCCAGCCGGAGCGCGCGTGCGGCGGCGGCGCGTGCAAGTGCAGCTTGAGCAGCTGTAGATCCGACGCGGCGGCGAACGGCGGCCGCATGAGCAGCATGCGATACGCGAGCACGCCGAGCGAGTAGATGTCGGCGGCGGGCGTGAGCTCGTCGCCGCGGATCTGCTCGGGCGCGACGTACGTCAGCGTGCCCGCGATCATGCCGCAAAACGGATCGTCCTCGCCGGCGACGTGCGCGACACCCCAATCGAGCAGCTTGAGCCGGCGTTCGCCGCGCGGTGCGAGCAAGAAGATGTTGTCGGGCTTGAGATCGCGGTGCGTGATGCCGGCCGCGTGCGCGGTGCGCAGCGCGTCGACGAGCTCGAGCAGGAGCTCGCACGCGATCGGTCGCGGCAGCGGCGTGCCGGCATCGAGCCGCGCGCCGAGCGACGTGCCGCGCAAGAGCTCGAGCAGCACGTATGGCCGACCTTCGTGCTCGCCCGTGCCGCGCACCGCGACGATGCTCGGATGCGACAGCGCGCCGGCGATCAGCGCCTCGCGCAGGAACATGTCGGTCGTGTAGTCGTCATCGAACAGCGCCGCATGCGCGAGCTTGATCGCGATGCGCCGGCCGGCCGCATCATCGGCTTCATAGACCGTGGCCATTCCGCCGGAGCCGAGCGTGCCGCGGATCGTCCATTCCCCGACGACGTCGCCCGGCACCAGCACCTCAGAAGGCATCGCAGCGGACATCCGCAGCGTCGGGCGACGAGGCGTCTCCGAAGTCATGGCAGCTCCGTTTGCACGAAGCAGACCTAGGTCGAGCTCGTGGCAACGCCGCGATCGGCGGTACCGAACAGAGCGGCGATGCGCCGGCGTGCGGTCGTGCTACGCGCTAGGGCGCGAGCTCGTGCACGAGCCAGCCGCGCAGATCCTCGAGCAACGCATTCGATAGCCGCCGGCTCGGCAGCCAGCTCCACGCCTGCAAGCTGCCGATGATGTCGGGGCAGAGCGTGTGACTGATCCGCGCGGTCACGTCGTGGTTGCCGGCCGCGTGGAGTGTCGCGACGAGCCGCTCGGCGGACCAGGCGCGCGTCGTGTGAGCGTACTAAAACGTGGGACGTGTAGGTCGTTGCCGCCCTGCAGGATCAGCACGGGCGAGCCCGCGATGCCGGCGCGTACGGCGGCGCGCCCTCGTTGCGCTCGTGCTTCGAGATGCCGGTGATCATCGCGGCGGCGGGCGCGCGTTTGGTCGTCGTCGCGGATTTCGGGCGCGTCAGCGTGCCGGCGAGCACGTGGCCGGCCGGCGCCGCGATCTTGACGTCGGTCGCCGTATACGGCGCGTCGGGCGGCGCGCCGTACATGCTCTCGACCGCGCGCTCGGGCATCGCGCGGCGCTCGAACGTGATGCCGTAGCTCGCGAGCGTGGCCGCGACCATGCAGCCGCGATCGTCGAGCACGACGTCGTAGCTGCGCGGACCGAGCGTGACCGTCCAGTTGTTGGCATCGATCGACGCGACGCTCGCAGTCGCGGGCATGTCCTTGCTCGACGCGACGAGCGCGACCTGAGCCGCGTGGCTCACCCGCGCACGCAACACGACTTGCTCGAGCGTGCACGGCAGCCTGTCGGACCAGAACACGGCGCCGGCCGGCACCGCGAGCTGGCCCGGCGTCGGTTTGTTGTCGCTGTTGCGCGTGGTCCACGACGCGCTGCCGACCGCGCCGTCGGCGCGAAGCGCGAGCGTGTACTCGATCTCGAGCGTCGCGTTCGACAGCGCGCGGCCGTGCAGCTCGGTCGCGGTGCGCACCGGCCACTCGACGTTGACGACGGCGCCATCGTCGAGCGTGACGAGCGCGTCGGCGCAGGGATCGGCATGTGCTTCGGCTGCGAGCGCGACGACGGCGCAAACCACGACGCGGTTCATCACGCGATCGTCGGTGCGCCGGCGCCGTACGACAAGCCGGATCGCACGCGTCTCACAGCTTCTTCGCGAACAGGACCGAGATCGTCGTCGGTTCGAGCGGCGTGAACGTGCAGCTCATCATCTGGCCGGCACACACGAGCGAGGTCCAGCTCATGAACTGGTCGGGGCCTTTCGCCATCGCCATGGCCATCGCCTGCTTCCCGGGATCGAGCGCGAGCGTGCAGCTCGTGTCGCTGCCGCTGTCGTCCTCGCACATCTGCATGCCCACCGCGCCGCTGCCCATCAGCTGCACGCTGCCGGTGCCGCTGATCTCGACGGTGATCGGCACCGTGCCGCTCGGCGCGTCCAGCGTCGCGTCGTGCGGCGCGATGATCGTGGGCGCGTCGATCGGCGTGTCGCCGTTGCACGTCACAGCGGGCGCCGCGCACGTGCCTTCGGCGCTGCAACCCTGGCCGTCGGCGCAATCTGCCGCGGAGCCGCACGGCAGCACGCAGTCTTTGACGCTCGGCGAATAGCAGCCGGCGGTCGCCGCGAGCACGACGACTCGGCTCAGAACGCCCACGACAGCTTGACCTCTCCGCCGCGCGTCGTCGGCGCGACCGCGACGTGCCGCGCTTCGTCGTGCCAGCCCACGCCGTACAAGATCGCGCCGGTGATCAGCGCCGCGCCTCCCGCGGCGCCGACGATGTCGCCGACCAGCGCATCGCGCCGGCCGGCTGCATCTTGCGACGATAAATTCGCCGACATCATGCCGCCGGCATAGGCCTGGCTCACCGCATCCGATGCCTCGTGCGCTTGCCACGCGAACGCGCCGGCGACGACCAGCCCGGCCACGCCGCCGACCGCGATCCACGCGCCGGCGTGGCGAAGCTCGGCGTGCGACGCGGTCGGCTGCAGCGCGGGCGCGGCCGTCGACATCGTCGGTTGCGGCGTGGGCGGCACGATCGCGAGCCCACCGTGGCCGCACTTGACGACCATCGTGAGGTTTGCCGCCGCGATCGCGCGGCGATCTTCGGGCGGGTTCGAGTCGAGGAACCGCTGATACATGAACGCGGCGTCGTCGCAGTCTCCCGACAGCCGGTACGCCTGCGCGAGGTTGAACAGCAAGCCCGGTCGCGGCGCGAGCACGTACGCTTCTTTGTACGCGGCGATCGCGCCGGCGTAGTCGCCGGCGTCGTGCAGCGCGCGGCCGCGGTCGGCGAGCAACTTCGCCTTCTCCGGAACGCCGAGCTCGTCCGCGAACGCGGCCGCGGATAGTGCGAGCACGATCACGGAAGCGGCGCGGATCATGAGTACGGGTCGATGGTTCCGTCGCGGTCGAGCTTGGTGGGCTCGCCGGGGTCGTGATGTGGCGCTGGAACGACGATCGGTCCGCGCGACCGAGGCGCGGCGCGATGCGGAACGGCGCGCACGGGCGAGCTGACCGGGATGAGGGCCGGGCTGGTTGGCGCCGGCGCCGCGATCGGCGCGACCGGCGCGGTCGGCACCGACACCGACGTCGCGAGCGGACGCGCGACCGCAGGCTTCGCGTTCACCTTGCCCAGCGACGCGCTCGTGCGCGCGGCCGCGGTCGCGTCGCTATCGCGCGCGAGCCCGAACATCGCGGCGGCGGCACACAGCGCGAGCGCACCGGCGAGCGCGCGCCAGGCGCGGCCGAAGCGACGCTCGGCGAGCTGCGTCGCGGCCAACGCCGGCGCCGATGTCCGCGCGCGCGGATGGCGCGGCTGGATCACGACCGGGCCGGCGACGAAGCCCTGCCGGCGCGCCGCGAGCTCGTCGCGCACTTGCTCGAGCGTCGCGGCGACGGTCTGCATGCTCGGGCGCTGGTCCGCCTTCTTCGCGAGCATCTGCAACAACAGCTTCTCGAGCAAGTGCGGGATCTCGGGCCAGAGCTCGCTCGGCTCCGGCGGCAGCGCGCGCAGGTGCATCGTCATCACCTCGGCGGCGGTCTCGGCTTCGAACGGCAGCTGCTCGAGGAACAGCTCGTACGCGAGCACGCCGAGCGAGTACACGTCGCTGGGCGGGCCGACATCCAGCCCGCGCGCTTGCTCGGGCGAGAGATATTGCGGGGTGCCGACGAGCTGGCCATCGATCGTCTGGCGCACGTCGTTCGCGAGCTCCTTGGCGATGCCCCAATCGAGCACTTTGACCTTCGGCATCGTCGGCTCGTCGGGGTTCTCGATCAGGAACACGTTGTCGAGCTTGAGATCGCGATGGACGACACCGGCCGCGTGCGCCGCGATCAGCGCGTCGCAGATCTGCAGCAGGATCGCGATCACGCGGTCGGGCAGCAGCTTGCCTTCGGCCGCGAACGCGCCGAGCGGGCGGCCCTCGAGCCGCTCCATGACGATGTAGAGCCGGCCGTCGGGCAGCGTGCCGGTCTCGAAGATGTCGACGATGTTGGCGTGACCGACGCGGTTGACCACACGCGCTTCGGTGAGAATGCGCTCGGCCGCGACATCCGAGACCAGCGCGCGATGCATGACCTTCAGCGCGGCGCGCTTGCCGATGTCCTCGTGCGTCACGCCGTAGACCGCGCCCATGCCACCGCGGCCGAGCTGTGCGTCGATCACCCACGGTCCGGCCTTCGCGCCAGGTGCGAGCGTGTCGGTGTCAGCGCCAGCGCCGGCGGCGACTCCGGCTGTGGAAAGCATAGTCCGCACTGCGCTTCGAAGCTTGTGCAGCGGGTGTGCCGGGGCTCTCGCGAGCGATCTAGTGTTTGCCCGCGCACTTCCCGAGCTCGTACGTAGCCGCGCGGCGCGCTGTGGCAGCGGCGCACGCTGCACGGAGCGGTCTACTATGGGACGTGATCGTCGGTCGTGCGGATCTCGAACGGGCGCTCGCGTCGCTGGTCGATCGCGTGTCCGATCCGTGCGCAGGAATCCACGGTCCGGAGTCGATGGCTTGGCGGCTCGCGGGCGATCTCGCGGTGTTTCTCGGCGGCGGACGCGCCGCACTGTTGCAGCTCGCGCATCCGATGGTCGCGTACGCCGTCACGCATCATTCGCACGTCGCGCGCGACGTGATCGGCCGCTTCCAGCGCACGTTTCGCCACGTGTTCGCGATGGCGTACGGCGAGCTCGATGATGCGATCGCGGCCGCGCGACGCGTGCACGCCGTCCACACGCGCATCACCGGCGAGATCCCCACCGCGATCGGCGCGTGGCCGGCGGGCGCGCGCTATCACGCGAACGACGTCGACGCGCTGCGCTGGGTCCACGCGACGCTCGCCGACACGACGATCGCGGTGCGCGTTCGGCTCGGCTACCAGTTCGCGCGCGGCGAGCTCGATCGCTACACGATCGAGATGAATCGCTTCGCCGCGCTGTTCGGGATCGGGCCAGAGCTGCTGCCGCGATCGTGGAGCGAGCACGAGGACTACATGGCGGCGATGCTCGCGAGCGATCGGCTCGCGGTCGCGCCGGTCGCGCTCGAGATGTCGAAGTTCTTGCTCGGTCGCGGCGGCCCGGGCGCGCAACCGACGCTCGGCCGGGTCGCCGAGTTGCTCGCGGCCGAGTTGTTGCCGGTGCGGCTGCGCGCCGAGTTTCAGCTCGCGTACTCGCGCGTCGATCGACTCGCGATCGCGATCGGATTTCGCACGCTCGGCCGCGCCTACGAGCGATTGCCGCGCAGCCTCGTCGCGATCCCGGCGCACGCGGAAGCCAGGCGCCGGCTCGCCGGCAAGCCGCCGAGCGAGATCTCGGCGTGGGCCGAGCGCGCGCTGTTCGGGCTCAGCAAGCGCGTCACCGGGATCTGAGCGCCCGGAAGAGCTCGCGCATCGTCCTGGCCACCGCGCTGCGATCCGCGTGGCTGCGTTAAATAGTGCTGCGCGCCGGCGAGTAGGGAATGCGCTTTTGCCGAAAGCGGCCGGCGCGCAGCACGAACCTATAGAGTCGCGGCCGGCATGAACGGTTGCTCGCCGCCGGACGAATTAACGTTCGTTCACGTGGCTGCGCGAAGGTACGTCAGCGATACGATGACGGATCCAGCGCGAATCGTTTGATCCAGCGCTGGATCTGCTTGCGATCCTTGTCGAGTGCGCGGGCAACCGCTGAAACGTTGCCCTGATGCTCGCGCAGCGCGGCCACGACCTGATCGCGGACTTTCTGATCGACCTCCGACAACACGATCGGGCGTGGCGCGCCGGGCGGGCGGCCGGACCGCACGGTATCGGGCAGATGCTCGGCGCGAACGGCCGCCGTACCGGCGAGCACCTGCGCGGTCGCGAGCGCTTGCTCGAGCTCGCGAATGTTGAGCGGCCACGGATAGCGCAGCAACAGGCGCGCGGCGTCGATCTCGAAGCCGGGATGGTCGGCGGGAAACAGCCGCGCGTGCAGCGCGCCGATGAGCAAGCCCAAGTCGGCGCGGCGCTCGTCGAGCGGCGGCACCGCGACGCGAAAGCCGGCGAGCCGCGCGAACAAGTCGTGGCGGAACGTCTGCTCGGCGACCATCTGATCGAGATCGCGATGCGTCGCGGCGACGACGCGCAGATCGATCGCGACCGGCCGCGTGCCGCCGACCGGCATGACCTCGCGCTCCTGCAGCACGCGCAAGAGCGCCGCCTGCGATGCGCTCGGCAGGTCGCCGATCTCGTCGAGGAACAGCGTGCCGCCATCGGCCGCGCGGACCAGGCCGGGATGGTCGGTCTGCGCGCCCGAGAACGCGCCCTTCTTGTAGCCAAACAGCTCGCTCTCGACGAGGTTCTCCGGAAGCGCGCCGCAATTCACCGGCACGAACGCGCCGCTGCGGCCCGACAAGCCGTGGATCGCGCTCGCGAGCACTTCTTTGCCGGTGCCGCTCTCGCCTTCGACCAGCATCGGGATCTCCGACGAGGCGATCTGCTTGATCCGCGACAGCTCGGCGGCCCACGACGGATCGAGCGTCGTCAGCCCGGGAACGCCCTCGGCGATGCCGAGCTCGACGATCGCGGGCGTGGCCGGTTCGACCGGCATACGCTCGAAGAAGAAGAACGCGGTGTGGCCGAGCTCGATGATCGAGTTGTCGGTGAGCACCGCGCGCTTCGTGGTGTGGCCGTCGACGATCGAGCCGTTCTTCGACTCGGTGTCGACGAGCACCCAGCGGCCGAACGACGGCTCGATGCGCGCGTGCTTCGACGACATCCACTTGTCGGGCACGCGGATGTGCAGCTCGCTGCCGTTGATCGTCGCCGAGCGCTCGCTGCCGCGACCCAGGTTGATCCCGGTGAGATCGGCGAGGCGGAAACGGATCGATCCGGCGCGCGGCCGGCCGCACTCGAGCACGAGCACGAGCACCGGCTCGGCGCGCGGACCGGTGCGACCGTCCTTGCCATCCGCGTGGATGCTCAGCGTCGTCCCGTGCGAATCGCCCACGTGTCGCATCCTAGCAAACCACGGAGATCGTCACCCGGCGCGGCCGGCCGATATCGAACGGCTTCGCTAAGCGGCATCCCGACGACGACCCGCCCGTCGCGATGTCAGACCCGGCGCGTAGCTTGTCGCCATGGGCGAGCTCGTCTCGATCTTTTCACTCGGTCCGCGCCGCGATCTGCGCCGCGCGACGAGCGCCATCGATCATTACGAGCGTGGCCTGGCGCTCGAAGCGGCGGGCGAGCTCGATACCGCGATGGCCGCGTACGGCCGCGCGATCGCCGGCCGGCCGGATCTCGCCGACGCGTACAACAACCTCGGCCGCATCCATCACGACCGCGGCGAGCTCGCCGACGCCGAGTCGTTGTACCGGCTCGCGATCTGCGCGGCGGGCACGATCGCGCTGTACTGGTTCAACCTGGGCGTCGCGCTCGAAGATGCCGGCCGGCACGCCGAGGCGGTCGCGGCGTACGAGCGCGCGCTCGCGCTCGACAACTCGCTCGCCGATGCGCACTTCAACCTCGCGCGCCAGCTCGAGCGCGCGGCGGGCAGCGCCTGCGGCCGACCAGTCGACGAGATCGTCCTGCGCCGCGCCGTCCGGCACCTCGCGCGCTACCGCGACTTGGCGCGCCACCAGCCGATCTTCAAGTAGTCGGCCTGCGGAAACCCGACCGGGTGATCGGGCTCGGTTGGCAATGTTCGCTCGAGTGCGAAGCCGTCGCCGAGCGCCGCCGCGACGGTCTGTCGAAATACGTCGCGCTCGATCCGGCTCGTGCAGCACGCGGCGACGAGTGCACCGCCGGGCGCAACGCGGTCACGTGCGGCCGTATAGAGCTTGCGATACGCCGCCAGGACTTTGGGGACCTGCTCGCGGCGGCTCGTCATCGCGGGCGGATCGACGATCACGAGATCGAATTGACCAGCGGGCAGCGCCTCGAACAGATCGAGCTCGATAAAGCGATGCCTGCGCGGATCGTCGACGTGATGCTCGCGCGCGAACGCGAGCGCACGCGCCGATTGATCGGCGTGCACGATCTCGGCGGCACCGGCGCGCTCGGCGGCGCGGCCGAGCATGCCGGTGTAGGAGAACAAGTTGAGCACGCGCGCCCCGGCGAGCGGCTCGGCGGCGACCGCGCGCCGCAGCCCGCGCAGATCCAAGTAGCCGCCGGTCTTGTGACCCTCCGCGAGATCGACGGCGAAGTCGATCCCGTCCTCGACGAAGTGGGCGATCGGCGGCGGCGATCCGCGAAGCGCGCGCTGGGTCAGGTCGACGGCGTCTCGTCGCCGCCGCGCCGGCCGCCACGAGATGTGGGAATCGGGCAGGGCGCGGGCGACGAATCGCGCGAGCGCGTCGCTGCCGGCGGAATAACTCGCGACCACCGCGACGTCTCCGAAACGATCGACCACGACCGCGGGTAAGCCGTCACTCTCGCCATGCACGAGCCGAACTCCCGTGGTTCGCGTCGCGAGGGACTCGCGGTTCGCGATCGAGCGCGCGAGCTGATCGCGCACCCACATCGCGCCGGGAGTGACGTCGCCCGACGGCAGCACGCGGATCGCGATCGCGCCTTCGGCTTCGTAGATCCCGTGCGCGATCACGCGGTTCGCACCGTCGACGAGCCGCAACCATTGGCCGTCGCGAAAGATGCTCGCCGCGGACGACATCTGGTCGCGAAACAGCCACGGATGGCCGCGCGCGACGATCGCGACCGCGTCCTTCTTCAATTGGTACCGCTTCGGGATCATCGGCGTGCAACGACAAGCGGACTTGACTGTCCAGAAGCCATGCTAGCCTCGAACGCACGGCGATGAACGCGCTCGTGCATCTCACTCATGACTGCAACTTGCGCTGCCCGTATTGCTTCACGGGCGCGAAGTTCGCGCGCGAGATGACGCTCGATACGGCCAAGCGCACGGCTGAATTCGTCGTCGATTACGCCAAGCAGCACGACCAGCCCGCCGTGTTCTCGTTCTTCGGCGGCGAGCCGATGATGGCGTGGGATGCGCTCGCCGCGACCGTGCTGCACGCGGAGGCCGTCGCCGAAGCCGCCGGCGTCACGGCGATCTTCCGCATGAACACGAACGGCCTGCTCATCAAGCAGCAGCACCTCGAGTTCTTCGAGCAGCACGACCTGATCTTCATCCTGTCGATCGACGGCAACCGGGCGATGCACGACATCGAGCGCGTCACCGAAGGCGGCATCGGCTCGTTCGACGTGCTCGCGGCGAAGCTGCCGGGGTTTCTCGAGCACAACCCGGGCTTGACCGCATCGATCGTCGTAACGCCGGCGAACGTCGTGCACGCCGCCGACGGCATCAAGTTCTTGTTCGACGCAGGGCTGTGCTTCTTGATCGTCAAGCCCGACATCACGCAGCCGTGGACCGCCGAAAACGTCGCCGAGCTCGAGCGCCAGTACGACCGCGTCGCCGACGACTATCTCGAGCGGCTGCGCGCCGGCAACGACCTCTATCTCAACTTGTTCGACGACAAGTGGATCAACCACGCCAAAGGCCTCGAAGGCATCTCGATCCGCTGCGACGTCGGCACGTCGCAGATCTCGATCGCGCCGTCGGGCAACATCTATCCGTGCGTGCGTTGGGTGAAAGAAGAAGAAGACACGGTGCCGCGCCTCGGCGACGTGTGGCAGGGCATGTTGCCGGAGCCGCTCGCGAAGATCCGCGCCGAGTCGCACGCGCCGAAACAGCCGTGCTCGAGCTGCTCGTACAACGATGGCCGCTGCGCGAACGAGTGCGCGTGCGAGCACTACTCGGCGACCGGCCGCATCGACACGCCGGCGCCGGCGCTGTGCGAGCACGAGCGCGTGATGGTGCCGATCGCCGATCGCGTCGGCAACACGCTCTGGCGCGAACAGAATCCGATCTTCATGCGCAAGCTGTACCCACACGTGAGCCCGACGGCTGTGCCCGGTTTGACGCAAATCCGCATCGAGGGAGCGAAACAATGAAGAAGAAACTGCCGATCGCAAAACAGCCAACCCCCGCCGATCGCCAGCGCGAGCTCGCGGTCAAGCCGGTCGCCGTCGGCAGCCGGCCCGAGTTCCCGACGCGCGGTGAGCTCTATCGCAAAGCGAGCTTGCTCGGCGGCGCCGCGCTGCTCGCGGGCGGCATGGCCGCGGCCGCGCCCGGTTGCGCCGGCTCGACGCCACCTCCCGCGGCGCCGACGAACACGGCGCCCGAGCCGATCGCCGCGGCACCGACGCCACCGCCACCTGCGGCCGAGATGCAGCAGCCGCCGCCAGCTGTCGATCCAACCCCGGCTGCGCCGCCCGCACCGCCGCCGGTCGATCCGGCGCTACTCGTGAACGGCTCGGTCGACGGCCAGCCGCTCGCCGCCGAGGTGCCGACGTTCAAGGTCACGCGCGGCGGTGGCGGCATCGGTCCGCCGGAAGAGATGTGGGATCCGACCGAGGTCGACGCGTACCTCAGCTGGCAGCTCGCTCACGAGGGCAAGCTCGCGATCCAGAGCAACGTCAAGCTGTCGTACGACGGCGTCGACCTCGTGCTCGCCGGCTTCGATGCCGACAAGAACATCGGCTACATCTACTTCGACAAGATGACGGGCACGTCGGACATGTATCCGAAGGACGTCGTCAAGAAGATCGACGCCTGGACCAAGCAGAAGAAGCTCGCGATCCTTGTCATCGATCAGAAGAAGAACCCCGATACGGCTTCGCTCAAGGGCAAGGTCGTGAAGTTTCTCGCCGCGACGAAGAAGAGCCCGCCCGCGAACGGCAAGCTCGACGGCGCGACGGTCACGGCAAACGCGAACTAGCGTTCGCCGAGCGACGCGAGGATAAAATCGGCGACGTCGCCGACCTTCAGCGCGACGATTTCGGGGAGCGGTTTGGTGCCGAACCAGCCGACGAAATCGAGATCTGTCCAGCGCTCTTGAATCAAGGTCGCGAGCGCGACGAACTGGATGCTCTGAAACGCCAGGTCATCGCGGAACGTCGTGCTTGCCTGGATGTCGAAAAACTCGTCGCCGACCACCTCGGTGATCATTCCGACGAGCGACTGGACGACTTCGGGCTTGGTGTTGCTCATGCGTTCTCCGGCAGCGGTTGTGGGACGACCGCTGCTGCAGGTCGCGCTTCGGGGAGCTGGATCTCGGTTGCAAGGCCGAGTCGAGCGAGCCCGCGAATCACGCTCCAGGACAGGTCGAGCTCACCGTCGAGGCCGTGGCGTGCACTGCGCGGGTATTTGTGATGCGCGTTGTGATTGGACTCGCCGTGCGTGAGCAGTGCGAGCCACGCGACATTGCGCGAGCGATCGCGCGTCGCGTGGGGACGCTCGCCGAAGCGCTCCCAGTGACAGGCCGAGTTGACGATCCACGTCGCGTTGTTGAGCACGACGTGCACGAGCCACAGCCATGCGATGCCCCACCACCCGCCGATCCACCAGGCAATGGCAACCTGCGCGGCGAAGCACGCGGTCATCGCGAGCGGGAGATCGAGCAGCCGCATGAACCGCTCCTTCTCGAGGTCGCGCGTCATCGTGCGCCAGATCGGAGGGCGTTTGCCGAACAGGCGAAGCACGTCGAGCGCCGCGAAGCGGACGTGGAGGCCGAACCCCGACACCGCGAACACCACGCAAACGATCGGGTTGCGCGAGCCGCACAACCAGCCCGCGTGCGCATACCAGAAGCCTTTCGTCGGCGTGTGCGGGTCGCCGTCGGTATCGGAGAGCGTGTGGTGGGCGCGATGCGCGCCGACCCATTGCATCGGCGCGCCGCTGTACTGCGCGCTGAGCAGCGTCACCGTGCCGCGCAACCACGGCGCCGTCTTGAACGAACGGTGGGTGAGCAACCGGTGATAGCCAACCGTATTGGACAGCCCGAGCAGCACGATCGCCGGATAGAGCGCAAGAGCCGCCAGCACGGGCTTTGCTCATAACTCATTTCCACGTGCCGCTGCAGGAATTCGGAGCGTTCCATCACGCATGCGCAACTCGTGCATCGAACGGCGCCGACTACGCCAAGCGCGCGACGAGATCGGCGCGGCCGGCGGCGATCGCGGCGTCGAGATCGGGCAGCGTCGTCGTGGCTTCCGCGACGAGCGCAGTGGCGATGCCGAGCTCGTTGCGCAACCGATCGGCGAGCGGCGCGGCCGGGAGTCGAGCGTTGTGCGCGCGCGCGTCGTCATCGGCGCTGACCCACAACAGATTCGCGCCGGCGCGCACGAGCTGCGCGGCTGCGGCGACGACCGCGGCGCGTGCGTTCGCGCGATCGGTCACGCACGCCGCGATCCAGCCGGTCTTGCGCCACGCCGCACGCGCGGTCGCGACCATCGCCGGCAAGTGCTCGCGCGCGATCGGATCGTCGCCGGCATCGAGCAACACGAGATCGAAGCCGGCGAACCCGGCCCGCTGCACGGCGGCCTCGAGCGCGCCGGCGACCGCGCCGGCCGTAAACAGGCGGGCGACGATCCGCGAGCCCTTGCCGTGCACGAACTCGGCGATGCGCGCCCACGCGACGGCTTGCTCGTCGGTGTTGATCCGCGGCGCCGTGCCGCGCAGCGAAGCGACGTCGGGCTTGATGGCGATAGCCAGTGCCGGCGTGACGACCATGCCCGCGCCGGCGGCCGCCGCCGCGCCGAGCACGACGAGCTCTTCGTCGCCGGCGAGCTCGCGAGCGGGCCACGCAGCCGTGCCCAGCACCGCGATACGGCTGGTCACGCGGCGGTCGCCGAGCACGAACGGTAACGCCGTCGGTGCGGGTGGCGGCTCGCTCGTGATCCCGACCGATGCCGCGAGCACGCGCTCGACGCCGCGCGCGAGCTCGGGATCGCGCTTCGCGACCGAGACGTGCGAGACCCGCAGGCTGCGCGTCATCAGCGAGTACGTCTGCTGGATCGGCGACAGCTTCGCGTAGCGCTCGGTGCCTTCGAACCACTCGAGGCTCGCCTGAGCCGCGGCTTGGAGCGCCTCGACCTCGGGCCGGCGTTTCGCTTCGTAGGCGTCGAGTGCGGCGCCGATGTCGGTCGAATTCGCCAGGAGCTCGTCGCGAAGCACGATCACGTCTTCCATCGCGAGCTTGGTGCCCGAGCCGATCGAGAAGTGCGCGGTGTGCGCGGCATCGCCGACGAGCACGACGTTGCCGGCGCGCCAGCGCTTGCACCGCACCGTCGGAAAGTTGCGCCAGATCGAGCGGTTCTTGATCAGCCGATGGCCGCCGAGCTCGTCGGCGAAGATGCGCTCGAGGGTCGCGACGGTCGTGTCTTCGTCGGCGCCGTCGAGCCCGGCCGCGCGCCACGTCGGCTCGCGACACTCGACGATGAACGTCGAGCCCTGCTCGTGATAGCGGTACGCGTGGACGCGGAACATGCCGTGCGGCGTGGTCTTGAAGATGAACGTGAACGCGTCGTACGGCACGGTCGTCCCGAGCCACACGAACTTGTTCGGCCGCACGTCGACGTTCGGCTCGAGCTTGCCGGCGAGCGCGTCGCGCACCGTGCTCGCGGCGCCGTCGCAGCCGACCACGACGTCGGCGGCGATCTCGTGCAGCTGCGCGGCACGCTCGAACTCGATCTGCACGCCGAGCTCCGTCGCGCGCTGCTGCAGGATCTGGAGCAGCGCCTTGCGCTCGAGCCCGCAGAACCCGTGGCCGGTCGAGCGCAGCGTCGCGCGGTCCCCGCCGCCGGAGGTGAGCTCGATCGCGATGTCGTCCCAGCGCGCGAACTTCGACGTGATCAGCGCGTGGGTTTCCGGATCGGCGTTCGCGAGGTTGCCGAGCGTCGCGTCGCTGAACACGACGCCGAAGCCGAACGTGTCGTCGGGCCGATTGCGCTCGTAGATCACGACCTCGTGCTCGGGCGCGACGCGCTTGACGAGGATGCCGAGGTAGAGGCCGGCCGGGCCGCCGCCGATGCAGGCGATCTTCATCGCGAAGGCACGCTATCACCGATACGGCGGCTTCGCGCGCGCGCCGAATGCACGAAGCTCGTGCTCAGTCCTTCGCGTGCGCCTCGAGCGCCTCGAGCGCGTGCTGTAGATCGGGCCGCTCGGTCAGCACCGGCAGCATCGGATCGCCGGGCCACGAGGTCACGCGCGCGAGCGCGTTGCGGACGTGGAACTGCTTCGGGTCGAGCCCGGGCACGACCTCGTCCCACACCAGCGGCATCGCCACCGGTGCGCCGCCGACCGGGCGCGCGCTGTACGGCGCGACGAGCAGCTGGCCGTGCGCGTTCTGGCCCCAATCGAGGTAGACGCGGCCGCCGCGCGCCGCCGGATTGCGCGCGGTCGTCGCCATCGTCGGATATTTGCGCTCGACGAGCAGGCCGATCAAGTACGCGAGCGTGCGCGCCTGTTCGAACGTGCACGTGCCGCCGAGCGGGATCAGCACGTGCAGGCCGGTCTGTCCCGATGTCTTGACGTAGTTCGGCAGCCCGGCGCCTTCGCACAGCTCGTGGATCGCGAGCGCGAGCGGCACGACGTGCTCGCGCGGCGCGTTCTTCGGATCGAGATCGACGATCGCCCAATCGGGCCGCTCGAGATCCGCGACGCGGCTCGCCCACGCGTGGATCGGAATCGATCCCAAATTCGCCAAATACGCCAGACCGTCGGCATCGTCGACGAGCACGTAGTGGATCTCGCGCTGGCTGTGCTCGCTCCACCGCGTGGTCGTGCGCAACCAGGGTGGCGACCACCCCGGCATGTCCTTTTGATAGAACATCTCGCCGTCGATACCGTCCGGATAACGCGTGAGCACCGTCGGCCGATCCTTGAGATACGGCAAGATGACCGGCGCGATCGACCGGTAGTATTCGATCAGCTCGCCTTTCGTGATCTCGACGCCGCCGGGCGACTGGTCCGCGGGCCAGAACACTTTATGCAGGCGCGTCAGCCGGAGCTCGCGGGTCTGCGAATCGACGAGCAGCTCGCCCGACGCGTCGGGCTCGCGTGGCACCGGCCCGCTGTCGTCGCTCGAATCGTGCACCGCCTCCACCGGCGACGTCGCGAACGGCTCGACCGGCGCGGCCTCGCCGGTGTGGCGCAGCGGCATGCCGCATGCTCGGGCCGGCTTGTCGCGGCGCAATCGCTCGAACACCGGGAAGCGCAACGACGAGTCCAGCGGCCACTCGCGGTAGCGCACTTGCACGACGAGCTCGGGCTCGATCCAACGCGCGTCGTTCGACGCCTCGGGCCGGGGAAACGTCGGCTTCCAGGTCGGCTTGGCGTCGAGCTCGGCTTTGATCGCGACGAGCTGTTTGTCGTCGAAGCCCGAGCCGACCTTGCCGGCCCACAGCCAACGAGCTTCGTCCTCGAGCCACACGCAGAGATGCAGCGCGCCGATGCCGTTGCGCGAGCCTTTCGGCGGCGTGTAGCCGCACACCGCGAAATCGGCCTCCGGATCGGCCTTCATCTTCAGCCAATCGCGCGAGCGCGTCGAGCGATACGGCGAATCGATGCGCTTGGCGACCACGCCCTCGAGCCCGCGCGCGACGATCTGCTGGAGCAGCGCTTCGCCTTGTGTCGGAATATGCGCGCCGAACCGCAGCGGGCCGGTGCGCGGCACGATGCGCTCGAGCAGCGACTTGCGGACGAGGAGCGGCAAGCCGCGCAGGTCGTAGCCACACGCGCCGAGCAGATCGAACACGACGTACGTCACCGGCTCGCCGAGCGCGGCGCGTGCGATCTCGCTCGTGCGATGCATCTGGCCGCGAAACGACAGCTTGTGAAAATCAGGCTTGCCCTCGGCATCGAACATCACGATCTCGCCGTCGAGCACCAGGCCCGGCAGCGGCAGGGCGCGGATCGCGCTCGTCAGCTCGGGATAGCGATCGGTCGCGTCTTGTGTCGAGCGATAGCGCAGCGCCGCTTGGCCCGCGCCGCCGAACGCGATCATGCGAAAGCCGTCGTACTTGAGCTCGTAGACCCAATCCTTCGACGAGAACGGCGCTTCGGCGGTCGCGCATAGCATCGGTTCGAACGAGCCCGGCGCGATCGCGCGCTTCGGCGCATTCAGGCCGGGAAGCTCGCCGGCGAGCGCTTGTAGCGGCGGCGCACCGGCTTCGAGCTCGCCGATCGTCAGGCCGGAGAGCACCGAGGTTTCGTCGATCGGCTCGGTGGTCGCGTGATCGTCGCGCTTCTTGATCAGCAGCCAATCGTTCGAGCCGCGCCCCGAGTTGCGGCCGCGCGTGCCCTTGCCGGTGTGCACGAGCGTGAACGCGCCGCGCAGCTTGTAGCCGTAGAGCTCGAACTTGATCTCGCCATCTAAAAGCCCCTGCGCCGGATCGCCGAGCGGGCGGAACAGGCCGCGGTCCCACGCGATCATCGGACCGGCGCCGTAGTTGCCTTTCGGGATCACCGCTTCGAAGTGCACGTACTCGAGCGGATGATTCTCGACCTTGACCGCGAGCCGCTTGTCGTCGGGATCCATCGACGGCGCTTTCGGCACCGCCCACGAGCACAAGATGCCGTCGATCTCGAGCCGCAGATCCCAGTGCATGCGCGTCGCGTCGTGCTGGTGCACGACGAACATGCGCGGGCCTTTGCCGAGGACCGCGGTGCTGGCCATTGGTTCAGGTGTCGCGCCCGCGGTCCGCTTCGCGCGGTACTCGTCTAGCGTGCTTCGCGCCGCGTCCGGCGGTGCGTCTTTAGGATCCTCCGCCACGTGTCGGTACAATTTACTTCATGCCCGCACGGTCCATAGGCACTGCCACGATCTCGTTCGGCCTCGTGTCGATTCCGACGAAGCTCTACACGACGAACGAGAGCGGCGGCGACATTCACTTCAACATGTTGCACGACGCGGACGGTGGCCGGCTCAAGCAGCAGTACGTGTGCACCAAGTGCAACGAAGTGGTCGATCGCGAGCACACCGTGAAGGGCTACGAGCACGCGAAAGGCCAATACGTGGTGCTGTCGGCCGACGAGCTCAAAGCGCTCGACGCCGTCGCCACGCAGACGATCGCGCTCGAAGAGTTCGTGCCGGCTGAAAAGGTCGACCCGCTGTTCGTCGAGAAGAGCTACTACCTCGGTCCCGACAAGGGCGGCGAGCGCGCGTACAAGCTGATCCGCGACGCGATGCTCGAGACCGGGCTCGTCGGCATCGCGAGCTACTCGGCGCGCGGCAAGCAGTACATCGTCGCGCTACGGCCGTTCCACGAAGGCCTGATCCTTCATCAGCTGCGCTACGCGCAAGAGGTGAAGCCGTGGTCCGAGGTGCCGATGCCGGACTTGCCCGAGCTCAAGCCGCAGGAGATCGGGCTCGCCAAGCAGATCATCCAGCAGATCCAGCACGAGACCTGGGCGCCCGAGAAATACAAAGATGCGGTCCAGGAACGGATGATGGAGCTCATCAACAAGAAGGTCGAAGGCCAGGAGATCACGATGCAGCCCGAGGCGCCGGCCGGCAAAGTCATCGATCTGATGGCGGCATTGAAGGCGAGCCTCGGCATGGGCAAGGGCGATGACGAGCGCAAGCCGGCGATCGCGGCCGACTCGAAGACGGAAGCGGCCGCGCAGGCCGACGAAGCGCCGAAGAAAAAAGCTGCCAAAAAGAAGTAGTGCCCGAGCTCCCAGACGTCAGCGTTTACGTCGAGCGCCTCCGCGCGCTGGCGATCGGCCAACCGATCGACGCGATCCGGATCGCGAGCCCGTTCGTGCTGCGCACGGTGAGCCCGTCGCCGAAAGAGCTCGTCGGCGCGAAGGTCGAGACCGTCGAGCGGCTCGGCAAGCGCATCGTGATCGGCCTCGATCGCGACCGCTTCATCGTCATTCACTTGATGATCGCCGGGCGGCTGCGCTGGAAAGAACCGCGCGCGAAGCTGCCGGGCAAGCTCGCGCTCGCGGGCTTCGACTTTCCGACCGGCACGCTCGTGTTCACCGAAGCGAGCGGCAAGAAGCGCGCGTCGCTGCACCTCATCGCCGGGCGCGCCGGGCTCGCCGACTTCGATCGCGGCGGCTTGGATGTCTTCAAGGCAACACCCGCGCAGTTCGCCGAGCGCCTGCGCGGCGAGCGCCACACGGTCAAGCGCTCGCTCACTGATCCGACGCTGTTCGACGGCATCGGCAACGCGTACTCCGACGAGATCTTGTGGGCGGCGCAGCTGTCGCCGTTTCGGATGACGACGGCGATGACCGACGCGGAAATCGCGACGCTGCAGAACGCGTGCACGTCGCAACTCGATCTGTGGACCGATCGGCTGCGCGCCGAGGTCGGCTCGGGCTTCCCAGATAAGGTCACCGCGTTTCGGCCCGAGATGGCGGTACACGGCAAGTTCGGCCAGCCGTGCCCGCGCTGCGGCACGAAAGTCCAGCGCATCGTCTACGCCGACAACGAGGCGAACTACTGCCCGACATGTCAGACCGAAGGCAAGCTGCTCGCCGATCGGTCGCTGTCGCGTCTGCTCAAGGACGATTGGCCCAAGACGCTCGAAGAGCTCGAAGAGCGACGCAGATCGAAGTAGGCCGTCGTGCGTTTCTGGCGAGGTATGAAGAAGCGCCTAGCCGGATTTCTGCTCGCGTCTGCTCTGTCAGCATGCGCACCGAAGCACGCGTCGTTCGTGCAAGTCGATAACGTCGCGCTCGGCCGTGTCGTCGTGTACCGCAACGGCGTCGCATTCTACGAGCGGCGCGCGACGGTCGAAGGCGGCGTGTTGACCATCACCGTGCCGCGCGAGCGCGTCGACGATTTCTTGAAGTCACTGACCGTCACCGACATCGCGACGAACCAGGCGCTGCCGATCTCGATCCCGCGGCAAGAAGCCGGCGACGGCACGAACCTCGAGATCAACTTGCAGCTGCCGACGAAGGCGCGCACCGAAGTGAGCCTGACGTACGTCACCGAGTCGCCGGCATGGAAGCCGACGTATCGCGTCGCGGTCGGCAACAAGGGCAAGGTGATGCTCGAAGGCTGGGCGATCGTCGACAACACGTCGGGCGAAGATTGGAAGGGCGTGCTGGTCGGCGTCGGTAGCTCGTCGGCGCTGTCGTTCAAGTACGACCTGTGGAGCGTGCGCGACGTCCAGCGCGACACGCTGCACGATCAAGAGCAGTTCGCGGTCGCGCCGCCGACGGGCGTCACGCCGTACGGCGGCACCGGCGGCAAGCACGAGCAGCCGGTCGTCGCCGAGCTCGATGACCGCGAGATTCGCCGCCCTGCGGGGCACCCCGGAGAAGAGGGCCAGGCAGACGGTCTGACCGACATCTTCGGGCCCGACTCGGTCGAGGCGAAGACGGTGACGACCGAAAGCGCCGGCGGTGGTCGTTCGACGCATGTTTATGCCAACAAGAAAGCGCCGTCGCCGGCGAAGGCACCGCCGCCGCCACCGACGATCCAGCCCGCCGCCGACCCGCAGGTGGCGCAAGGCGATCGCAAGATGAAGGAGCTGTCGCGCGGGCTCGTCAAGTCCGACAAGCTGATCGTGATCGAGGGCTACGCCGACGGTAGCCGCGACGATGCGAAGGGCCGCGCGAACGATCGCGCGAACATCGTCAGGAACCAGCTGATCGACCAAGGCGTCGCGCCGGCTCGCATCCAGATCGTCACGCACACCGAGCCCGGCGCCGCCGAGCGCGTGCGGCTCGTCACCAAGGACGCGCCGGCCGCAATGAAAGATGCGACGAAGGTCGCGCAGACCGGTAACGATCTCGACGCACCGCCGGTCGGCGAGAGTCACTTCGCGAACCCGATGCCGATGACGGTCGAGAAGGGCTCGAGCGCGATGGTGTCGATGGTGCGCGGCGAGACCGACGGTGAGGTCGTCTACCTCTACGATTCGGAGAGCGAGCGCGGCAACGATCACTTCGCGTTCCGCGCGGTGCGGTTTCGCAACCCGACCGATTCGACGCTCGAGACCGGCCCGGTGACCGTCTACGGCGACGAGCGCTTCATCGGCGAAGGCCTCACCGAGCCGATTCCGCCGAAGTCGTCGGCCGTCGTGCCCTACGCGCTCGATCGCCAGATCGTGATCGACAAGAACGAGAACGAAGAGGACAAGCTGTCGCGGCTCGTCACGCTCGAGCGCGGCGTGCTCACCGCCGAGGTCCAGCACATCCGCCACCAGAAGCTCACGGTCACGAACCGGCTGCCGCAGATCGCGAAGGTCTACATCCGGCACACGATCCAGAAGGGCTGGTCGCTCGTCGCGTCGCCGCCGCGGTTCGAGCGCATCGGCGACGCGCACCTGTTCGAGGTCGATCTCAAGCCCGGCGAGACGCGCGACGTCGACATCTCCGAGGCGACGCCGATGCAACGCACGCTCGATCTGACGTCGAACATCACGATGGACATGATGAAGCTCTACGTCGAGTCGGCGATCGGCACGCCGGAGCTCAAGACCCAGCTCGACAAGATGCTCGCGATCCACAAGAAGCTGATGGACCTCGGCGCCGAGCAAGAGAGCCTCGCGCGCCGGCTCGAGGACTACCGCCAGCGCATGGACGAGCTCCACGACCAGATCTTCACGCTCACCGCGGTGAAGACCGGCGGCGACCTGATGGCGCACCTCAAGGACAAGATGAAAGACATCAGCGAGCGGGTGCAGAAAGCCACGATCGCGAAGGTCGATGGCGAGGAGAAGATCATGCTGGCGCGCGTGCAGTTCCAGGACACCATCGCCGAGCTGACCTTGCCGGATGCGACACAGCTGACGATGCAGAAGTAGTGCTAGCGTTCCGGCATGGAACCTCGCGCGACGCCGTTCGTTAGCGCCACCATGACTCGACTTACACTGCTCGCCTTCGTCGCGTGTAGCTCGCCCGGGACGAAGACCGACGCGCCCGCGACCGGCGACGGCATGTGCGGCGCCGACGACTTCTTGACCGGCGAGGTCGTCGACTGGGACTCGACCGATGCCGACTTCTGCGGCGTGTTCCAGGCGACGCTCGCGCTGTCGACGAATAGCTCGGTCACGAACATGACGAACCCGAACGGTCGCTTCCAGCTCTGCATCCCGCAGGCGACCCAGACCGTCGTGAACATCACGCCGCCGACGGACGCGTCGCAGTGCGATCCGTCGGTCGGGCTCTATCAGATTCCCGGCATGCTGATCGCGACGCACGCCGTGATCGCGACCGGCCAGACGTATTCGACGCGCATGATCGGCAGTAATCGCGAGATGCCGTTCTTTTCGGGGTTCGGCATCACGCCCGATCCGGCGAAGGCGATCGTGTTCGTCCACGTCGATGGCACGCCGGGCTCGGTGCTCGTCGGCGCGGTGCACGACACGCCGCTCGAATGGGACGGCAGCGCGTGGGGCTCGGGTGATACCGGCGTGAACGTCGTGTTCCCGAACGTGACGATCGGTAGCCCGGCCACGACGACCGTCGGCTTCACCGACGACAGCGGCACCGGCGGCGGCACGTTCCCGATCGCGGCGAACACGTTCACGTACGTGACCCTCGTCGCGAACTAGGGGGACGGACTAGCGTTTCGTTCGTGTGGACCGTCCCTGAATTCTTCGGGGTCGTGCGCACAGAACAGCGAGATGTCGGAATAGCTCGCCCGCAGCTGGCGCAACGCGCTCGCCGATGCGCGACGTGCCGCTTTGTCGGTCTCGACGAGTTTCTCGAAGGCGCGCAGCGCGAGTGGCACCTTGCCAACGTTGTCGCCCATCGCGTTGCGATGAAAGTACGCGTCGCCGGCGTGCACGAGCCAGCCGTCGCCGGACTTCGCGATCACCGCCGAGTGGCCGCGCGTGTGGCCGTGCATCGGCAAGAGGCCGACGTCGGCATCGAGCCCGCGCAGCTTCGCGATCGCCGGCAGGCCGCGCCAGGTGTCGCCGTCCTCGGTGTAGACCGCCCATTTCGGGCCGTGCGCCCAATGCGCCTTGCGATAGCGCTCGCGCTCGCGGCGCGTCGGCGGTGCGAGTGCGGCCGCGTGCTCGCGCGCGTGAACGTGGATCGTCGCGTCGGGAAAGTCGGAGATGCCGCCGGCGTGATCGAGATCCAGGTGCGTGACGACGACGTGCCGGACGTCGCTGGCCTCGAAGCCGAGCGCGACGACCTGCGCGAGCGCGGTCTCGGCGTGATCGAGCGCGGGACGCACGAGCCGGACGAACGCGCCGGGCAGGCGGGAGCTGCCGTCGACGTCGCGCGTGCCGAAGCCGCTGTCGACGAGCACCAAGCCATCGCGCTCGGTCTCGAGCAAGAGGCAGTGCGAGACCATGAGCGGGATGCCGATCGTTTTGCCCGCGAGCGGGCACATCGTGGCGCAGTTGAGATGATGGACCGCTCGAATCGTCACCGGAGGCGATGCTAGCTCAGTGTGCGGTGATCGTGAACGCGTTGGTGCTGCCGGCGTGCGGCGTGGTCGTCAGCGAGCCGAAGCTGCGAAACGAGCCGTCGTCGGGCATCATCGTGAAGCCCTGTTCGAACAACGGGTTGGCGTGGACGTCGTTGGTCTTGCCGCCGACGAACGTGACGCGCACCAGGCCGACGCGATTGCCGCCGACGTTCAAGCTCATGATGCCGGCCACGTTGTCGATGGTGCCGCTCGCGGAGTCGAACGACCATCCCGACACGAGGTCGTAGCTCTTCTCGCCTTGCGGCAAACACAGCTGTATCGCGCTGACCTGACCGGTGCCGCAGGAATGGCCGGCGCCGTTGCTCTTCACGCTGAGATCGTCGGCGACGGTGAGCTCGATCGACATGTTGCAAACGAGATCGAACCCGACGTTGAGCGAGCCGCCGCCCGCCGAGAGGTCGGCGCACTTGTTGACGATCTCGCCGCGGTAATTCAGCGTCAGGTGCCTGGCGACGACGTGCACCGTGCGGACCACGGCGACCTTGTCGCTGCCCGCGGTGACGATCGCTTGGATTTGCGCGTCGGCGGGCTTCGGCGCGGTTTGCGGAAGCGCCCACATCGCCATCGAGCCCAACGGCGAGACCGTGCCGCCTCGTGCGCTCCACTTCACGCTCACCGACGCGGGCGGCGCGACGAGCCCATTGGCAGGTTGGCCGGGAATGCCGCTGCACTTGACCGCGAAGCTCACCGTGCTGCCCGCGACCATCACGCGCGCGCCGTCGGTGCGATCGATGATGCACGCCAGCGTGCCGCTGCTGCTGTGGGTCGGCGTCGGCGAATCGGGCGGCAGCGGCGTCGGCGGCGCGCTTCCCGAAGACGACGATGACGACGAGTTGCTACTCGATGTGTCCCCGCCGCCGCCGGCTTGCGATGCCGCGAGCGCCGCGCACTCGGTCGGCGTCGCGACGCCGAGGATCTTCATCGCGCTCAGCAAGCTCGTCGCGACCATCGTGCATTGCGCGGTCTGCTTGCCCGCCGATGCGCACGAGCTCGTCGACTTGTGTTGCGACGTCTGCACCGCGGTGCACGCCGCCACCGCGCATGCGCAATCATCGGCGCGCGCGGTCGATGACGCGATTGCCAAGACACACACCACGAGGACGCGAATAGGCATCCTCCACGCGTAACACGATCGCCGCGCAGCGGTCGTCAGCGCGGCGCGATATACGCCACGTGCACGTGATGGCCGTGGTGCGGATCGAGCGGGGCACCGTGGGCGCGCGTGAGGTAGTCCGCCGACGCGATCACGAGCAGCGCGCCGATCGCCGCGGCCGCGACCGGCACCGTGCGCGGGCGCAGCCACTGCCACCGCGCGTAGAGCCACGTCGCCAAGCCGCCGAGCATCGCGCGCGACCGCGACCGCGCGTCGTGCGGGCGAAGCGTCGCGACCGGAAGCTCGGCGTGAAAGCGCTCGAAGATCACGTTGTCATGATGCACGCCCTCGCGGATCGGTGGACGTTTTTTGCGCGGGCGTAGCCGCCGGCGCGTGTACGCGAGAGTGCGCCGCTTGAGCCGCGCGAACGGCTTCGGCAACGAGCCGGGCCCGATCACGAGATCTCCGGCGCCGCCGATCCGCGGTGCGCGAACGCGCCGTTCTCTTGATACGGCTTGCGCTGCAATCGATTGATCGCGACGCGCGCTTTCCAACCGAAGTACGCGCGCCCGAAGCTGACCATGTTCTTCGGATCGTAGTACGGGTTCTTGAGCCCGCCGATCGTGACGAGCGCGAGCACTTGCTCGGCGACCGACACCGGGCAGCCTTCGAGCCGGATGACGTCGCCTTTGAGCTTCTTGCGCGCTTCGCCGAGCTTCACGAAGATGTCGTCTTGGTGCGCGACGTGCGGATCGTGGGTCGATCGTTCTTTGTAGATATTGGGGATCTCGACGAGCTTGCCGGCGATCTCGCCCTTCCAGCTCGCGCAGTCGCCGATGAACACGACTTTCTCGCCGGGCTTCGCCGGAATCTCGCCGTCGTAGGCGCCGAACACGACGTGCATGTGCGGCAGCCGCGCGTCGGTCTCTTTGTCGAACACGCGCAAGATCTCGATCGCTTCTTCGATCGCGCCCGGGCAGCCGCCCCAGCAATAGTCGCCGTGCTCGGGCTCCGGCGGCGGACCGGCGTACGCCGAGATGTGCGTGCCTTCGAAGTACTTCTCGACGCGGATCAGGCCGACCTTGAAGCCTTTCGCGCGCGCCTTTGCTTGCTCGAGCGTGACGTCGCCGGTGATCTCGATGTTCGACAGATCGACCGTGCCGAACCCGTGCAGCACGGCGAGCCGGATGTGATCGACCGTCATCGGATCGACGCCGATGATCCGGCAGCACACCGCGTCGAACGCGACCTGGCTGTTGCCCATGATGATCAGGCCGAGGTCGAACGGCGTCGGCGTGAGCATGCGGCCTTCGCCCGCGGTGATGCCGTCGATCGCGATGAACTGCGGCTGGATGATGTGCTGGAGGTCGGCGATCTTTTCGTTGAGCTTGTGATCGTGATCGATGAGGCGATGGCGATCGTCTTGGATGCCGATGTAGTTCTTCATCGAGAACGTCACGGTGGTCCACGGGTGTGCCTTGAACTTGGGGCAGTTGACGAAGAAGTCGGCGCGCGCGACCGGCTCGGGCGTGAAGACGTAGTCGCGCAGCCGGTGCTCGTGGGTCAGCGGGATCTCGACCTGCGGCACTTCCTCGAAGTGATATTTTTTGACGCCGACTCGGCCGAGCATGTCGTCCCAGCCGGAGTCGCGAAACGCGACGCGGCTCGGCACGGTGATGCCGCAGCGCTCGCCGGCCGCGAGCTCTTCCATGTTGTCGCCGGCGACGTCGCGCAGCGCGCGCAGCACGCCTTCGCCGAACTCCGGCCGCGTGAACGCGTACGGAAACAGCGGACCGGCGGCGACCAGGTTCGGCTTGACCAGCGTGCGGCCGAACGGCTTGAGCTCGAGCTCGTCGAGCCCTTCGCGGATGATCCGGCGGATGACTTCGGGATCGTACTCGGCACAACGACGGATGATGACCTTGGGCCGGCTCGGGATCCTCATGGCCGAATGATAGCGCCGCCGGCGGAGCCGAGCGCGGCCATCTGGGTATGCGCGCGTGCGAGCCAATTTTCGCCCGCCGTCAGGACGCTCCCGATCGCGGCGATGCTCGGCACCCGGACGTGGTCGGAGCCCGCGGCGACGCCGTCCTCGGCGAGCTCGCGGTACGCCGCGGTGTGCGCCGCGAGCTCGAGCGCGTCGTCGCCGGACTTCTTGATCGCGTCGGCCTCGACCGCCATGCGCTTGTTGAGCTCGACGAATCCGTTGAACGCGCCGACCACGAGGCGGCCCATCTCGTCGCCGCCGTCGAGCACCTGCTTGATGTCCTGGCCGTCGCGCGACAGCTTCTGGAACCGGGTGTCGAGCGCGTCGAGCTGGTCATTTTCGTACGCGACCGTCGCGTGTGCCTCCTCGCGGAGGGCGGGCAGGTCGTCGGGTTTGGTGCACGCGAGCGCGAGGGAGAGGACAAACAGCGGGACGAGGCGGTTCACGTCCGCAGCTTACAACGGCTCGGCGTCATCGCTCCACGCACTACCGTGGGCGTCGAGCTCGTCCAGATATTCGAAGAAGCGCGCGTAGAACTGATCTTTGCCGAGCGTCGCGGAATCGGCGACGACGAGCAGGAACCGCTTCGCCCGGGTGAGCGCGACGTTCATCCGGCGCGTGTCGGCGAGAAAGCCGATCTCGCCGCGCTCGTTGCTGCGCACGAGATCGACGATCACGGCTTCTTTCTCGCGGCCCTGAAAGCCATCGACGGTGCCGACCTCGACGCCGGCCGCGCGCTCGACGCGGAGCAAGTCGCGGAGCTTGCGCGCTTGCGCCGCGTATGCCGCGATCACGGCGATGTCGCCGGGCGGCAGGCCGCGCGAGAGCAGGCGACGCACCTCGGCGCCGACGCGCTCCGCGAACCCGAGGTTGAACGTGCTCGGATCGATCGCGAACGCGGGTAAGCCGGTGAGCGTATCGCCCGGCATGTAGCCCGAGCGCTCGCCTCTCTCTTCGGGCCAGTCTTTGCCGGCGGTGTCGATGAGCCACACGGCCTTGGTGCGCTGCGGATCCGGCTCGACGCCGAGGTCCGCGAGCGTGCGCTGCGCGACGTCGGCCGCGGCGCGCAGCTTGCCGCCGTACATCTGGCGCGATGGGAACGTCATGATCTCGACGTTCATCCGGTGCTGCTCTTCGAGCATCACGGTGGTCTCGGACGCGACCAAGCGCTCGAAGATCGTCATGCCCAGGATGACCTGGTTTTGCAGCCCGCCGATCACGACCGGGCCGAGCTGATTCGGATCGCCCGCGAGCACGCACACTTTCGCGCGGCTCAGCGGCACGAGCAGCATCGGGTCGGGCGCCTGCGTCGCTTCGTCGACGACGAGGCAATCGAAGGTCGCGTCGCCGAGCAGCGGATGGTCACCGCCCGCGCACGTCGCCAAGATCACGTCGGCGCGCTCGACGATCGCGCGCTCCGCATTCGCCAGCTCGCGCGCGGCGTCGCGATCGAGCGCGCGTGCTTCGTGCCACAACGCGCGCGTCTCGGCGCGGGCGCGGTCGCGATCTTCGCGCGAGCGGCCGGCAGATTTCTGCGCGTGCATCGCCTGCCGGCGGATCTCTCGCGCGCGGTCGCGCCACTCGCGCGCGAGCTCCATCGCGCCGTCGCGCTCGATCTGCGCGTCGATCGTGAGCTCGTGCAGCCGCGGCGATACGCGCGCCGGATGGCCGAGCCGGATCGCGCGGACGCCGGCTTCGGCAAGGCGCACGCCGAGGTTGTCGACCGCGGTGTTCGATGGCGCGCAGCACAGCACGCGCTCGCCGCGCAACACGCGCTGGCGGATCACCTCGACGAGCGTGCGTGTCTTGCCGGTGCCCGGCGGGCCCCACACGAGCGCGATGTCGCCGCTGCGCAGGCCGCCGTCGACGGCGGCGCGCTGGCGCTCGTCGAGCGCGACGTCGATCGGCGTCCACGTCGTCGCCGCGATCGGCCGCGGCGGGCGCGCGAGCGCCGCGACCTCGCGCAGCCGTGCCAGATCGGAGTTCGCGAGCGCCGCCTTGGCTCTCGCGATCGCCGCATCGCCGCGATCGAACGTGAGCTCCGGCGCTTCCGGATCGAGCGCGTACTCGCGTTCGAGCTCGTCGACCGCGCGATCGAGCATGAGCCAGACGCTCTGGTCGTTGCCGTCGCGCTCGACGCGCTCGAACACGCCGCGCACCGCGGCGGTCTCTTCCGGATGCTCGGCCCACAGCCGCACCGGCTCGCCCGGCGAGAATCGCAAGTTGTCGAGATCGACCGTGTCGGGCACCGCGACGCGCACGCGAACGCGCTCGCCAAACGCCGATTCTTCGTCGACGATTCGGAGATTTCCCAGCGCGATGCCCAGCGCGACGCGCTCGGCGAGCGAGCGGCCGCTGCGCTCCATCGAGACTTTGGCGCGGGCGGCGAGCCGTTCGGCCTTCCAGGCCATCGCTAGGCTGTCGAGCCATTCCACGGCGCCACGCACGGGCCTCAAGCCTAACCGCGATATAGTGCCGACCGCCATGGCAGAGACGACCGGCCCCGAGCGTTTGACGCGCAAGACCACCTCGATCGCGCAGATGTTTGCCAAGCGCGTCCACGACACGCCGGACCGCGAAGCATTTCGCTATCCCGTCCCGATGAGGGAGCCGGCCGGGCCTGCGCCGGCCGGTGGGATCGACAGCTGGCGCTCGATGACCTGGCGACAAGCCGGCGAGCGCGTCAAGGCGATCGCGGCCGGGTTGGTCGTGCTCGGGCTGCATCGTGAAGAGCGCGTCGGCATCTTGGCGAACACGCGGCTCGAGTGGCTGCTCACCGATCTCGGAATCCTGTCGGCCGGCGGCGCGACCACGACCGTGTATCCATCGAGCACCGCGGAAGAGTGCGCGTTCATCCTCGCGGATTCCGACACGCGCTACGTGTTCGTCGAGGATACGAAGCAGCTCGACAAGCTCCGCGCGCACAGAGCGGAGATGCCGGAGCTCTCGAAAGTCATCCTGATCGACGGCAGCGACAAGGACACGGCGTGGACGATGACGCTGGCCGAGCTCGAAGCCAAAGGCGCCGAGCAGCTCGCCAAGGATCCGCGCACGGTCGACGACCTGGTCGCCGGCATCGTCGGCACGCAGCTGGCGACGCTGATCTACACCTCGGGCACGACGGGGAAACCGAAGGGCGTGCGGCTGCTCCACGAGTGTTGGGCGTACTGCGCCGACGCGATCGAGGCGGTCAACCTGTGGACCGCTGACGACGTGCAGTATCTCTGGCTGCCGATGTCGCACTCGTTCGGCAAGGTCCTGCTCGCCGGTCACATCGCATCGGGCTCGGTCACGGCGGTCGATGGCCGCATCCCGAAGCTCGTCGACAATCTCGCGGTCGTGCGGCCCACGCTGATGGCCGCGGTGCCGCGCATCTTCGAAAAAGTCTACAACCGCATCATCGAGCAGGCGAAGAAGGGTAGCCCGCTCAAGATCCGGATCTTCGAGTGGGCGATCGCGACCGGCAAACAGGGCAGCAAGATCCGGCAGCAGGGCCGCGAGCCGACCGGCTTGCTCGCACTCAAGCTCAAGCTCGCCGACCGGCTCGTGTTCGATCGGATCAAGAAGACGTTCGGCGGCCGCGTGCGCTACTTCATCTCGGGCTCGGCGCCGCTGTCGCGCGAGATCTCCGAGTTCTTCCACGCGTGCGGCATCCTGATCCTCGAGGGCTACGGCCTCACCGAGTCGAGCGCGTCGAGCTGCGTCAATCGCGCCAACAAGTTCGAGTTCGGCTCGGTCGGCATGCCGATGCCGGGCACGACCGTCAAGCTCGCGCCGGAGGACGGCGAGATCCTGATGAAGAGCCCGGGCGTGATGCAGGGCTATCACAACCTGCCCGATGCGACCGCGGAGGCGCTCACCGAGGATGGTTGGCTGCGCACCGGCGACATCGGCGAGATCGACGCGCGCGGCTTCATCAAGATCACCGATCGCAAGAAAGATCTGATCAAGACGAGCGGCGGCAAGTATATCGCGCCGCAGCATATCGAGGGCAAGCTCAAGGCGACCTGTCCGTACTTGTCGCAGGTGATCGTGCACGGCGACAAACGCAACTTCGTGACCGCGCTCGTCACGCTCGACGAAGAAGCGATCATGAAGTGGGCGAAGACCAAAGGCATCTCGGGCGGCTACAACGAGGTCGTGGCCAAGCCCGAGGTCAAAGAGCTGCTCGAGCCGTACTTCGCAGAGGTCAACAAGAGCCTCGCGAAGTACGAGACCGTGAAGCAGTTCGCGATCTTGCCGAAAGATCTCACCGTCGACGAAGGCGAGCTGACGCCGAGCCTCAAGGTGAAGCGCAAGGTCGTCGAGAAGAAGTACGCGACGATGCTCGACAAGATGTATGCCGGCAGCGTCGCCGACATGGCCGGATGAATTACTTATCGACGGTGGGCGTTCAAGGGAGACTGATGAAGGTACGCGCCCTCGCGATCGTCGTCGTGCTCGCTGTCGTGCTCGTTGCAGCGAGCGCGGCATACGCTGACCCCGGCGCCGACTTTATCGGCGACGCGAAGCTGCTCTATCGCATCGCCGCGTGCGGCGGCGACGATGCCGTCGACGCGGCGCTGCAAAAGACGGTCGAGCATCACTGCAAGCTCGTGATGGAGCGCATCGAGAAGTTCCGCACGATGTACTTCGACAAGGGCCGCGCGTGGTTCGACAAGGTCGAGCCCGCGGGTTTGCCGACGACGATCGTGTATCCGTTCGGCGGCGGCGATCTGCTGTCGGCGCTCGTCGCGTTTCCGAACGCGACCGAGATCACGACGATCTCGCTCGAGCAGGCCGGCGATCCGCGGCGGCTCAAGACTCTATCTCCCGCCGGCGTCGATCAGAGCTTGGGTGCGTTGCGCGCGGAGATCGGCGGCCTGATCTCGGTCGGCTCGAACACGAGCGAGAACCTCTCGAACCAGCAGAAGAACGATCTGCCCGGTCAGGTCAGCTCGTTCTTGCTCGGCCTCGTCGCAGGTGGCTACGAGCCCGTCGCGATGAAGTACTTCACGCTCGACGATGCCGGCGACATTCACTATCTCGAACAGAGCGAGATCGATGCGCTCGACGGGGCCCACGGCAAGAGCCTCAAACACGATTGGCAATCGCCGAACTTCTCGCCGGCGTTCGCGAACGTCGAGATCCGCTATCGCAAGATCGGCGAGACGCAGATTCGCGTGCATCGCCACATCGCGTGGAACCTCTCCGACGACTACATGCGGATGCATCCGCAGCTCACGCATCATCTAGAGAAAAAAGGGCAGGTCGCGATCCTGGTCAAAGGCGCGAGCTACTTGCTCTGGCGCGGCGACTTCTCGCGCGTGCGCGACTACATCCTCGATCACCTCGCGTGGATGCTGTCGGACTCGACGGGCATCCCGCCGGTCTATGCGCGCAAAGCCGGCATGGTGCAGGAGACGTACGGCTACTACGACGGCGCATTCCTCGAGGGGGACCAAGGAAACGCGATCGATCAGCAGTTCGTCGACCTGTGGAAGAACCAGCGCAAGCGCTACCTGCCGTTCCGCTTCGGCTACGTCGACATGAACAAGCAGGCGCACCTGATCGTGACGCGGCCGAAGGCGAAGTGACTGCGCAGCACTGCCGCAGTGCGATCAGTTCGCCGCGAAGTGCTTCGTGATCGCCGGGATGATGCAGGCGACGAACGGCTGGCACTCGGTCTGCGCGAGGCACGACGTCATCGCCTGGCGGTCGGCGTCGTCCATCGGCAGCTGATTGCACGTCGCGCTGATGTTCGCGTCGGTCGAGTCGGTCGCCCATTCTTGATTCGCTTGCGCGATCACGCCGGCGCGATCGGACTGCACGGCGGCGGCGATGCCGGCCGGATGATCGAGCTGCGCGCGCGCGTCGACGAGCGCGGGAATGTAGACGTCGGTGCACGTGCGCGACATCGTCTGCGCTTGCACGCACAGATCGTGGTCGGTCGTCGATGCGCCGAACGTGCGCGACTGATCCGACGGCGGCGAGGTGGTGGGTTTGGGCGACGCACAACCCGCGATGAGGACGGCGAGCAAGAATGAGCGATGCATGCAGAGGTCAACGCGCACCGCTTCGCCGCGTGACAGCTTATTTCAGCTGCACCGAAGCCAGCTGCGCATCCCAACCGGCTCCGGTGAGATCCGACGAGTAGTTGTGGACGAGGCCGACGCCGCGACAGTACGTCGAGTACGCCGTGTAGCTGACGTTCTGATTCGCGGTCCAGCAATCGTCGTAGCTACCGGCGGGCACGGTGACGGTGGTCTCGCGCTTCCACGTATAGCTGGTGTTCGCGTACGTCCACGACGTGCCGTCGACGAGCGTCGGATCGATGAGCTCGAGCCAATCCGAGCCGTAGTAGAAGTCGACCTCGTCGCCGCCCGGCGTCGAGTAGTCGTAGGTGTCGCCGGCGAGCGCGGTGCAAAAGTCGCTGACTTGATACGCGGACCGGCCGCCGGCGGAATTCGCCGATTGCACCGTCTGGCTGTACGTGCCGGGCGAGCAGGTCGAGCCGGCGCCGACGCTCGCGACCGCGTACGTCCACGTGTTGCCGACGGCGAGCGGATAGAGATTCGCGTGGTCTGCCGAGCCCGAGCCCGAGCCCGAGCCCGAGCCCGAGCCCGAATTCGACCCGCCGCCACCATCGGGCGACGTCATCGCCGCGGGGGTAGTCGAGCACGCGGCCAAGACGATCAACAGACGCTTCATCAGAACCGGCCGCTCCACGACACGCCGGCGCCGTTTGCGGTCGGCGCGATCACGATCGGCGCTTGTTCGTGCACGCCGAGCAAATATAACGCACCACCGCCGAGGATCGCGGCGGCACCGGCGCCGTAGAGCCACCACTGCACGGTCGCGTCGGTGCGCGCGGACGCGTCGTTGCCCGCGACATCGCTCCAGATACAACCGCTCGCGCACGCGCCCGTGACCTGGCTCGACAGCGTCGACGAGTGATAGCCGAAGATCGCGCCGGTCAGCACGAGTGCCGCACCGGTCCCGGCGAGGCTGATGCCGGCGATCCGTTCGATTCGCGCGGTATCCGAGTCATCGGTTGGAGACGACCGCACGAGCGCGCCCGCGATCGGCGCCGGGCTGGGCGCGGTCGTCGGCATCGGCGTGGTCGTCGGGCTCGGCGCGGGGATCCGCGGCGGCGGGATCGCCGGCGGCGTTGGTTCGACATGGGTCGCCGGACCGAGCTCGTCGAGGCGCTGCATCGCGAGCATCGCGAGCCGGCCGTTCGGCTCGAGCTCGAGGTATCGGTTGTAGCCGTCGCGCGCGATCTGCGTGTCGCCGAGCAAGCGTGCGCACTCGGCGGCGTTGAACAAGAACGCCGGCTTCTTGCTGAGCTCGAAGCCCGCCAAGAACTCGGCGCGTGCCTCCGCAAATCGGCCCGCGGCATACAGGGTCTGGCCGTGCTCGTAGTGTGTCTTGGCGGCATCGGCGAGCGAGTCGTCTGCATACGCAGACGAAGCAACGCAGATCGCGGCGAGCAATATCGCGACGGATTTCATCGGGCCTCTATTCGGAGAACGGATCGACGATCACCGCATCGTCGCGGTGCTTCGTGGGTTTGGTCTTGGGTTTCGCCGGCGCCGGCGTCGGCGTCGGCGTGGCGCTGGCAGTCGGAGTCGCCGTCGGAGTCGGAGTCGCCGTCGGAGTCGGAGTCGGCGTCGGAGTCGGAGTCGGAGTCGGAGTCAGAGTCGGTGTCGGTGTCGGTGTCGGCGTCGGCGTCGGCGCGACCGCGACCGGCTCGGGAGCCGGCGTCGGCGCGACCACACGCGGATGCGTCGCCACGGTGGGCAGCTTCGCCGCCGGGCGCGCATCTCCGCCGCCGCTGGCGACGACGATGATGGTGACGATGAGCGCCGCCGCGGCCGCACCACCGCCGGCGAGCCACGGCCAGCGTCGCGCGCGAGGCATCGCGAGCGCATCGAGCACGTCGCTCGGCTCGCTCGGCTCGCTCGGCTCGACCGGTTCGGTCGACGTCGATGCCGATGCCGGTGCAGGTGCCGGCTCCGCGACCCACCCATCGAGCTCCGCGACGACGTCGGCCATCGACAGCTGACGAGCGATCATGCGGGTGACGGTCTCGACGACACGCGGCGGTGCTCCGTCGATCCGAAGCGTGTCGCCCGCGCGAAACGGAGTAGCGGTGAGCAGCTCGAACGCCGTTGCGCCGAGGCCGGCGACATCCGACGCGACATCGACGACCTCGCGCGCCAACGCCTTCGCGACGCCCGCGTCGAGAATCTTGACATCGGTCCCGACGAGAAACAGGTTGCTCGCGCGGAGCCCGCCGTGCACGTGGCCCGCCGCGTGAACGGTCGCCATCGCGCCGGCGACCTGCGCGATGATGGCTTTGGTGCGCACGACCGAGAGCTTGCCGTCGCGGCTCGCGAGCGCGGCGAGCGACTCACCGCGCAGGTGCTCGATCACCGTGTACGGCTGCCCGGTCGGGAGCACGCCGACGTCGATGGTCCGCGGGATCGCCGCGGCGTCGAGCTTGCCGAGCATCCGCACTTCGGCGACGACGCGCTGGGCATTGCCGGGCAACGCGGCGATCTCCGGCGCGATGATCTTGATCGCGACGCGGTCGCCGCTGGTCGCATGCTCGGCGAGATACACCGAGCTCGTGCTGCCTTTGCCGAGCAGACCGAGAATGCGATGCGCACCGATCAGCTGGCCGGTGTGCGTCGGCGCGGCACGCAGCGCCGGCGGCTCGACGAGCGTCGGTGCAGGCGTCAGCGCGGGCGGCAGCGGCGCCGGCGCGACAGGCGTGAGCACGGGCGCTAGCTCGACGATCGCGGGCGGCTCGATGATCGCCGGTGCTGCCGCGAGGGCAGGCGCCGCCGTGGTCACCGGCTTCGCGATCGGCGCGAGCGTCAACGGCGCCGTGTTTCGCGAGGCGCGAGGTTTGACGACACTCGGGATCGGCGCGGATGCCGCGACCGGCGGCGCTACGACGGGCGCCGGTGCGCTCTTGATCGCGAGCAGCTGGGTTTCGAGCTCGATCGCGCGTGGCCGCACCGCGGGATCCGTCGCGACACATTGCTCGAGCAGCAGCCGGAGTGGCCGTGGCACGTCCGGCCGGAGTGCATCGAGCATCGCGGCCGGATGCGCCGGCTTGCGCCCGAGCAACATCTCGATCGCCGTCACGCCGAACGCCGCGATGTCGTCGGGGCTGGTGCTCGAGCTGGCGCCGAGCCCGAGCCCGAAGTCGCCGACCTTCACGAGATCGTCGCGACCCACCAACACGCTGCGCGGGCTGACGTCGCGATGGATCACGCCGGCCATGTGCGCGTTGCCCAGCGATCGCGCGACCTGGACGAGGATCGGAATCGCACGCGCGGCCGGCATCGCCCCGGATGCGCGCAAGATGCGATCGAGCGACTGACCGGAAAACAGCTCCATCACGACGTACGCGACGCCGGCCGCTTCTTCACGGCCGAAGTCGATGATCGAGATCGTGTTGTCGTGATTGAGCTGCGCCGCGACGCGCGCCTCGCGCACGAACCGTTGAGCGAGCGCGGCATCGTTGTCGCGCAGGACCTTGATCGCGACCGGCTTGCCGAGCACGAGGTGATGGCCGGCGTACACGAACGTGTGCGCGCCGGTGCCGAGCAGATCTTCGGCGGCATAGCGAGCGCCGACCACGAACCGACCGCCGCGCCCGAGCGCACCGTCGCGCGCGCAAAATGGCCGCGTGCCCATCGAGGTGCCGCACGACGAGCAGAACGCTTCACCGACCGCAGCCTTGCTCATAAGCCTCCGCCGGACTCGAACGCGCCGAAGCAGATCCCGCTCTCGCACGGCCCGCACGCCACATCGCCGCAGTCGGCGTCCGAGCCGCACTCGAGCACCGCGCACGTGGTCGGGACCACGCAGTCGCCCATGCCGTCGTCGACGTAGCCGCTGCCACACGTGTAGCCGCACGCGCCGGCGCTGCAATTCCCCGAGCCGTTCGCGGGCGACTGGCAGGTCTCGTCCATCGGTGTGTAGTCGCACGCGCCGTTGCTGCACGTGCCGGCGCCGTAGCTGCGCAGCGTCGTCGCCGAGGTGCACACGTCCTGGGGCGGCGAATCGCACGCGACCGGGACCGACCATCCGAGGCACGAGTCGTCGGTGTTCGCTTGGCAGGTTCGCACCGCGGTGCCGTCGCAGTCGGTCTCGCCGATACTCGAGCAGTCGTCGGTGCAGCTCGCCGCGCACGTGCCGTTCGAGCAGAACGGCGCGGAGGACGGGCACGCCTTCGGTGTCGACCACGCCGAGCAGCCGCCCGAGCCGAGCTCGCAGGTCGTCGTGGCCTCGCCGGAATCCGCGCACACGACCTCGCCGACCGTGCAGGTCGTCGAACAGCTGCCCGCGGTGAGCGCGATCGCCGCGTCGGTGGTGACGCCGGCCGCGGGCGTGACCATCGCCGCGCCGTACGCGACTTGCTGGCCGGCGAGCATCGCGGCCACGCTGACCGTCGTCGGCTGATCGACCGACGGCGTCGGCACGACCACGTCGAACGTGTTGGTCGGCGGCATCGAGTGCAAGAACTCGCCGACGTGGACCTCGTAGCTGTCGAGCGTGAGCCCCCGCTGCGGCGTCACCTGGATGTGGACGATCGTGTAGCTCGCGTCGGTGCAGGCCGCGGCCAGCAAGCAGGCGATCGCATAGGACGCGCGCACGTGATTCACGCTCGGTCGAGCCGCGAGTGCGGTCGTGGTCGCAGGTTATTTTCGAAGAATCGACCGTTACAACTGTTACCCGAGCAGTTTCATCACGGTCCCGATCGCCGTCGCCGGCAAAGTCGCGGTGTTGCAGGGCGGTAACCGACGCTAGCGAAGCGCCTCGAGCACTTTCAGCACCGTCCAGACCAGCGTGCCGGCGACGAGCGCGCCGACGAGCACCACCTCGATCACGCGGCGCAGCGGCGGGCCGCGTCGCGCCGTGCGCGCGATCCGCTCGGCCGCGGCGGGATCGAGATCGATCGCGGGCAGGTCCCTACTGACGTCTCGCAGATCGTCTTCGTCCTGCGTCATGTTGTCCTCCACGAAGCTGGGGCGTGCTCGCCGAGCGATTCGGCGAGCTGGGCGCGGGCGCGGGCGAGCCGCTGGCGCACGGCGTCGGCGCGAAGCCCGAGAACCTCGGCGACCTCGATCGGCTGCATGCCCTCGACGCCGACGAGCAGCGCGACCTCGCGATACGACGCCGGCAGCGCGGCGAACGCGCGCTCGAGCGCGAGCTGTTGCTGCGAATCGGCGAGCGCTTCGAGCGGCGAACGCTCGGTGCCGACCGGCTCGTTCGGCAAGTCGCCGGCGAGCTGTGCGCGAACTTGCTGCGCGCGCGCCCAGCTCACGACGAGGCGATGCGCGACGGTGAACAGCCACGCGCCGAGCCGCGTGTCGTCGGCGAGCGAGTGCGCGTGCTGGGCGAGCCGCAAGAACGTCTCTTGAAGCAGATCCTCGGCGATGTCGCGGCGACGTGTCATGCGCACGAGGTAACCGTACACGCGACGTCTGTACGCGGCGAACACCGCATCGAATGCGGCCGGCTCGCCGGTGCGAAGCCCGTGTACCCACGCCGTTTCCGACTCCACGTAGGCACAACGCAACACATGCCGCGCCGTGACGCCATTTCTTCGTCACGCGGCGCCGCCTGCCGCGTTTGCCTTTACATGGTGCAATTCATCCTCGGCGGTGGCTGGGTCATGTTCGTGTTGATCGCGCTCGCGATCCCGCTGTTGGTCGCGGCGGCCACGTTCGCGAAGACCGCGTCGCCGCAGGGCCTCTCGGTCATTCGCACGCTGACCGCGGCGATGATCTTCATGGCGATCGGCGGCGTGACGAGCGATCTGGCGTCGGTCGGCCACCACGTCGCGGACAACCCGGATTGGCTCAAGGATGCGCTGCCGTACATCCTGCAGGGCTTCGCCGAGTCGATGGCGCCGGCGGTGCTGGCGTTCCCGCTGCTCTCGATCGCGTGGATCCTGGTCGCGTTCGGCGTGCGCCGCATGCCCAAGTAGTTATCGAAGCGTTGAAGTTGCCCGCGTAGATCTCGCGTGTTACCGGAAGACTTCCGGTGTCCGACGACAAAGCGCAGACCACCGCGGGGCGCGGCGTCCTCTACATCGCGTTCGCGAAGTTCTACTTCATGTTCGTCGGGCTGATCGTGCAGTTCCGATTGCCGGCGATCTTGTCGCGCGTCGCGTGGGGCGGCTACTCGACCGTCAACTCGCTGATCTCGCCGGTCAACAACGTGCTGGTCACCGGCACGATCCAGGCGGTCTCGCGGTTCTCGGCGCAGGAGCCGGACAAGGCGCGCTACGTCCAGAACGCGGGCATGCGCATGCACCTGCGCTTCGGCCTGCCGCTCGCGTTCATCTACATCTTGGCGGCGCCGCTGGTCGGCTGGTTCGAGCACGACGCGACGATCGTACCGGCGCTGGTCTTGGGCGGCCTGATCGTCGGCGGCAACGCGTTCTACGCGACGTTCGTCGGCACCGCGAACGGCCTGCACCAGTTTCACAAGCAAGCCGGGCTCGACATCACGTTCGCGACGGTGCGGACGATCGGCCTCATCGGCATGGCGATGGCGGGCCTCGGCGTCGTCGGCGTGATCGGCGGCTGGCTCGGCGCGATCGGCGTGATCCTCGTGGTCGCGACCGCGTGGATCGGGCTGCCGAAGAACGTGGTGAAAGCCGATCGCCTGCCGGTCAAGCCGATGCTGGGGTTCTTCTTCGGCGTGGCCGTGTATCTCGCGCTGTTCAACGCGCTGATGTTCGTCGACACGTGGCTGCTCAAGCGGCTCGCGACCGAGTACTACGCCGCGCACGCGAGCGACTACGACGGCGCGATCGCACGCGTGTTGCCGTGGGCGGCCCACAGCGTGGGCTATCACGCGGATCCTGCGGCGCTCGCCGACGTCCAGGTCGGCTACTACGCCGCCGTGCAAAACCTCGCGCGGCTGTCCTATCAGGCGATCATCGCGGCGACGTTCGTGGTGTTCCCGCTGGTGTCGCGCTCGACGTTCACCGCCGACCGCGAGACCACGCGCCGCTACATCCAGGTCACGCTGCGCTACTCGCTGATCTTTGCCACGGCGATCGCGGTCGTGATGGCGGCGAAGCCGACCGAGATGCTCGGCGTGCCGTACGCGCACGACTTCGCGGTGGCGGGCGGCTCGGCGCTGTTCATCCTCGCGCTCGGCAACGTCGCGTTCGCGGTGTTCGCGATCGCCGGCACGATCTTGAACGGCGCTGGGCTGACGCGGCCCGCGATCGTGACCGCCGCGATCACGCTCGTGCTCGCCGCCGGTGCGAACTACATCGCGATCCCGCTCGCGATGGCGACCGGCAATTTCTTGGCGGTCGCGGCGGCGGTGACGAGCGGCGCGATGTTGCTCGGCGCGGTGCTCACCGGGTTCGCGCTCAAGCAGCGGCTCGGCGCGTTCCTGCCGCTGCTCAGCGTCGTGCGCGTGCTCGTCGCGACGGCGGTCGCGATCGCGGTCGGCCGCGTGTTGCCGCTGCACGGCAAGCTGATGGCGCTGGTCGCGGCGGTGATCGTCGGCGCGGTGTTCCTGATCGTTCTCGTCGTCACGCGCGAGCTCGGCACGCGCGATCTCGAAGCCATCAAGGCGGTGCGCCGGAAGCGCGCCTCCGGAGGAGATGCAACATGACCAAGTGGATGCTCTTGTTGGTCGCCGCGTGCGGCCCGGGTCTCGGCGCGGTTTCGGAAGAGACGCTGACCGACTCCGTACGTGACTACAACGACGGAATTCGCTGGCAGCGCTGGGACAACGCGGCGGCCTACCTGCCGCTGCCCGAGCGCAGCAAGTGGCTCGACGATCAGGACGCGCTCGCCAAGGACCTCAAGATCACCGAGTACGACGTCGTGCGGGTGACGCCGAAAGGCGACAAAGAGGCCAAGGTCCAGGTCAAGATGTCCTGGTACAAGGCGAACGAGGTCACCGTGCACGAGACGCACGCGATGCAGACCTGGGAGCACCACGGCAAGCAGTGGGTGCTCGTCGAAGAAGAGCGCCAGCGCGGCGACGAGATGCCGGGGCTGCCCGAGCCGCTGATGAAGGATGACGGCTCGGCCGTGAGCGACGCCGGCAAGAAGTAGTACGCTGGAGACGTGCGCGTTGTTGTCGGCGCGATCATGCTCGTCGCGTGCGGCCGCGTCGGCTTTCGCGCCGGTGCGCGCGATGCCGCGATCGCGCCCGATGCCGCGCCGCCGCCCGCGTGCTCCGACGGCACGCGCGACGCGTACGGCGATGCGGCGATGTTTCCGCGAATCGCAGGCTGCCTCGCGACGTGGCCGGGCGCGCCGAGCTTGCGCGATCCGCCGATCGGCAGCGCGTGCGGCAACGATCTCGGCCCGTGTGTCGTGCCGGCCGACGCGTGTGGCTCGGGCTGGCACGTGTGTGCGCGGTCGGGCGACGTGACCGAGCTGCACGCGCTCACCGCCGATCAATGCCGCGAGATTTCCGGACGCTTTGTCGCGGCCAGCGATCATTGCCTGACGTTCGTAGATCCGACCTGCACGTATCCGGCGCCGGGTCAGTTCGCGTGCCTCGCCGGCGCCATGACCGATTGCATCCAGCCGATCTGCTGCGGCAGCGGCTGCGACGACGGCACCGGCTGCCCCGACGGCGTGTGGCCGGGGCAGACCGAAGATTCGGTGTTCACGGGCAGCGGCTGCGGCAGCTTGCCAACCACCGACGCCGATGGTGTTTTGTGTTGCGAGGACTAGTTAGCTCGGCACCGCCGGATGGCGTAAGATCTCGGGGAGTCAGTGTCGCAGAGCGACTTCGTCAGCCGTGGCCAGGCGCTGGTCGCGTCGGGTCAGTTCCAGGAGGCCGTCAAGGTCTGCCGCTTGGGCCTGCTCGGGCGGCCGACGACCGTCGAAGGTCGCGTCGTGCTCGGTCAGGCGCTGCTCGCGCTCAAGCGCTTCGACGAGGTGCTCGCCGAGATGCGCGTCGCGATCGAGCTCGATCACGGCGCGGTCGCGGCGCACACGCTCAAGGCCGAGGCGCTGCTCAAGAAAGGCGACCTCGCCGGCGCGCTCGAAGTCCTGCACACCGCGCGCGCGCTCGCGCCCGCCGATCCGCGCGTGATGCAGCTGCTCGGCGAGGCCGAGCACGGTCCGAAGGCGGCCGGGGTCGCGCATCCGTCGGCGAGCTTCATCGGCGCGAGCGACACCAAGCATTATCCGGGGCAGGCGACCGATCCGGCCGAGCAGCAGGATCTGTCGGAGGGCTTCACGAAGCCGACGTCGCTGGCGATGCCGACGCGCTCCGGCAAATCTCCCGCGCCCAAGCGCAAGGATCCGACGCCGCCGCCGGCCGTGCTCGCGGTCGGCGACAAGTCGGGCACCGTCGAGGTCGACCCCGCGGTCGATTCGATCGACGACAAAGACGATCTCGACTTCGACGATCTCGCGGCGCCGCCGGTGCGCGGTCCGGCGTCGGCGGCCGCACCGAGTGCGAAAAAAGCTGTGAAAAAGACCGCGCCCGCGAAGAGATCGGCGACTCCAGCCGCGAAGCAGCCGTCGAGCAAGCGCACGCCGACGCTCGACATCGATCCCGACGATGATAGCGACCTGCTCGAGGTCGAAGAGACCGCGGGTCGCCCGAGCCTGGCGAGCTTGCGCTCGGGCTCGGCGGTGCGCGAAGCTGTCAAGATGCCGTCGGGACCGATCGATGTCGACGATCCGGTCGTCGCGCCGCCGTCGCGGAGCAAGCCGCGCAGCGTGGTGCCGCCGCCGAGCACGGTGCCGGCGCCGCTCGGTTTCGCTATGACGTTGCCGGCGTCGGCGATGCAACACGAACGGACGATGCCGGCGCCGCATGGGGCGCCGATGCCGATGCCGCCGGCCGCGCCGCTGCCACCGGCGCCGCGCGGTCCCGTCGTGGCCGCGCTTCCTACGATGGCCGCGGTGCCGCAGGCGTCGATGCAGCAGACGCTGATCCCCGCGTCGATGGGTGGCCATGGCATGCCGTCGCAGCAGCAGCTCGCGAACGCGCAGCGCAAGACGATCGCGATCGCGGCGCCGCCGCCGCCGTCGCTCGGCACCGATCCGCACTATCAGGCGCAGCAGCACGCGATGATGCAGCAGCAGTACTCGGAGCAGCACTGGCCGGCGCAAGAGGCGACGATGCGGCCGAGCGAGTCGATCGATCCGCACCTGCAGATGCTGATGGACGGCCGCAATAGCGCGCAAGCCATGCCGCCGATGGAGCTGCAAGGCACGCCGTCGCGCACCGGTATGCGGCGTCGCTCGAAGCTGTCGATCGCCGTGTGGATCGTGATCGGGATCGCGGTGATCGGCGGCGGCGTGTTCGCGGGCTTTCAGATCCGCTCGGTGCGGCTGCAGAAGCAGATCGCGGCCGCGCGCGAGCACGCGACCGATCTCGCGAAAGCCGATACGTGGCCGGGCTGGAGCGCCGCCGAAGGCAGCCTCGCCGGCATCGTGCAGGCATCGGCCACGCTTGGCAATCGTGCGGCGCTCGCGCGCGCGAAGGCGCTGATCGCATACGAGCTCGTCGACAACGCCGCCGACGCGAAGACCACGGTCGAGGCGCTCGGCACCAACGCCGGCCACGACGGCGAGATCGCCGCCGCGTACATGGCGCTCGCACTCGAAGACGCGAAGGCGGCCAAGCTCGCCGCCGACGCCGCCTATCAAGACGACTCGAGCGACCCGGCATCGAGCTATCTCGTCGGTCAAGCGTGGCTCCAGCTCGGCGATGTCAAAGCCGCGGTCAAGTCCGCCAAAGAAGCCGTCGACAAAGATCCGCGGCCGTTCTTCGCGCTCGGCTTGTCGCGCGCGCTCGAAGCCGCGTATTCGTGGGACGACGCCGTCGCGTCGATCGACCGCGCCACCGCGGGCAGCCCCGACCATCCGGCGGCCGCGATCGCGCGCGCGAGCTTGCTCGCGGACGCGGGCCGGATCGGCGGCGGCGTGGCGGGCACGATGGAGCTGCGCACGGTGCTGACGAAGATCGTCGGCGACGCCAAGCCCGGCGGCGTCGCGTCGCCGGCGCAAGGCGCGTTCGCGGCGCTCGCGCTCGCGCGGATCGACTTCGCGCGCGGCGATAGCAACGCGGCGGTCGGCGACGTCAGCACGGCCGCCGGATTTCATCTCGACGACCAGCGCTTCGCCGAGGCCGCGGTCGACACGCTGTTCGCGATCGCACAGCTCAAGCTCGGCGAAAAAGCGGCGCACAGCGCACTCGAGACGTTCCCGAACAGCCGGCGCGTGCAGCTCGCGCTCGCGCGGATCCTCGCCGGTGAAGGCCAGCAGCGCGCGGCGCTCGACGCGATCGCCAAGCTCGGCGAGCTGCCGCCCGCGACCGTCGCGCTGCGCGGCCACATCAAGCTCGCGGCGGGCGACGTCGACGGTGCGCGCGCAGACTTCGACGCCGCGCTGCAAAAGCAGGCGAACCTCGAGCCCGCGATCGTCGGCCAGGCGTTGCTCGAGCTGTCGAGCGGCGACGTCGAAGCGGCGCGCAAGCTCATCGAGCCGCGCGTGACGGATAAGGGCGCATCGCCGGCGATCTCGATCGCGTACGCGGCGATCCTGCGCCGCGGCGACGATGCCGCGAAGGCCAAGGCGCGCGCGCTGCTCGAGAAGCTCGCGGCGGGCATGGCCGGCGGCGCGACGCCCGACGCCGAGCTCGAGCTCGCGCGCGTCTATCGCGACACCGGCGATTTCAGTAATGCGCGCAAGCTCTACGCGGTCGCGGGCCAGGCCGGCAACGGCACCGCGCGGCTCGAAGGCGCGGTGATGGCGATCGATGACCGCGATCCGGCCGGCGGCCGCGAGACGCTCGACACGCTGCTCAAGGCAGCCGGCGATCAGCCGTCGCCGGAGCTCGTGCTCGAGACCGCGCGCGCGCGGATGCTCGTCGGCGATCATGAAGGCGCCGCATCGCTGCTCGAGACCGCCGACAAGCTCCCCGGCATCCAGAAGTGGAAGCTCGCGCGCGAAAAGGGCCGGCTGTATCTGCGCCGAGGCGATCTCGCGGCCGCGATCGCCTCGTTCAGCACCGCGCTCGACGGCTGCGGCGATGACAGCGAGACGTTCTTGCTCGCCGCCGACGCCGCGACGACGGAGACCACACCGGCGCTCGGCGACAAGCTCAAGAAGGTGCTCGCCGAGCGCGTCAAGAACAGCCCGGTCGCGCAGATCGCGACTGGCAAGCTGCTGCTGCAGGCCGGCGGCAAAGACAACGAGGCCGACGCGGCCTACCGCGGCGCGCGAGACACGCTGCGCGCGCAACACGCGGCCGCCCGGCTGATCGCGCAGGCCGATTACGGGCTCGCGGTCGTCGCGTACAACAAGAGCGCCGATCAGATCGCGCTCGACGAGCTCGACAGCGTGCTCAACGGTGATCCGTCGCTCTACGACGCGTACCTGTTCAAGGCCGATCTCGTGAAGGACAAGAAGGCCGCCTACGCGCTCGCGCAGACCGCGGTCAAGTACAACCCGGATTACCCGCGCGCGTGGAGCGTGCTCGGCAGGCTCGCCGCGAAGAACAACGACAAGGCCGCGCTCGCCAACGCGATCGTGATGCTGGAGAAGCTCGCGCCGACGTCCGCCGATCTGAACGACCTCAAGAAGCTGCGCTGACGAGCTTCGCGATCGGCTCGAACGCCGTTGATGGCTCGCCGTTGTGGTGGTTCGCTCGAGCTTGCGCCGATGGCGATGCCGACGCTGACGCCGATGCGGAACCTCGGCGAATTCAAACGTTCTCGCGACGCGCGGCGCCGCCGATTTCGCGACGCCGATGCCGACGCCGACGCCGACGCCGACACCGACACCGACGCCGACGCCGACGCCGACGCCGACGCCGATGCCCGATGCCCGATGCCCGATGCCAATGCCGATACTGATGCCGACGCCGATGCCGATGCCGATGGCTTTGATTTCGCCGATCTCTCGCGACCGGCTCTGTCGCCGTCGCGTCACCGCGACGCCGACACGCTCGCACCTCCATCTCGCCATGGTGCGCGGTCCTTCGCCTCGCTCGCGCTTGCGCCGAGGACCGCGCCGCGCGCGCGGATCCGGCGACAGAA